>NZ_BSTB01000007.1:0-291726 GCF_030269285.1 Micromonospora sp. NBRC 101691 | reverse complement strand
AGGACGCCGCCATCGGCGCCTACATCCGATGGCGCAACCAACACACCCGACCGAAAACCGGGTTCGCGACCAACTCCAAGATCCGCCACCCGGATTACCCGTTCAAGGCTGCATGACGAGGCACTAGGCCGGACGGGTCCGGTGGGCCCTCAGGCGCCGAGCTGGGACAGCAACTCGTCCGCCGCCGCGTACGGGTCCAGCGCCCCCTCGGCCACCCGGGCGGCGAGCGACGGCAGTTCCGTACCGTCGCGCAGCGAACCGATCCGGGCGCGGAGCACGCCGAGCGCGATCGCCTCGATCTCGGCGGCGGCCCGCGCCTCCCGGCGGCGACGCAGCTCGTCGTGCTCGACCAGCCAGCTCCGGTGCTTGTCGATCGCGGCGACGATGTCGTCGATCCCCTCGCCGCGCGCGGCGATCGAGCGCACCACCTGGGGCCGCCACTCGCCCGGTCCGCGCTCGCCCAACGCGATCATGCCGTTGATGTCGCGGACCGTGGCGTCGGCGCCGTCCCGGTCGGCCTTGTTGACCACAAAGACGTCGGCGATCTCCAGGATGCCGGCCTTGACCGCCTGGATCGCGTCGCCCATGCCGGGGGCGAGCAGCACCAGCGTGGTGTCGGCGAGCGAGGCCACCTCGACCTCGGCCTGCCCGACCCCGACCGTCTCCACCAGCACCACGTCGCAGCCCGCGCCCTCCAGCACCCGGACCGCCTGCGGGGTGGCTGCCGAGAGCCCGCCGAGGTGCCCCCGGCTGGACATCGACCGGATGTAGACGCCGGGGTCGGTGGCGTGGTCCTGCATCCGGACCCGGTCACCGAGGATCGCCCCGCCGGTGAACGGGCTGGACGGGTCGACGGCGAGCACCCCGACCCGGCGTCCCTGGGCCCGCAGCGCCCGGACCAGTTCGTTGGTGGTGGTCGACTTGCCCACCCCGGGCGAACCGGTCAACCCCACCACCTGGGCCTGCCCGGCGTACGGCGCGAGGGCCGCCGCGACCTGCGGCAGCACCTCGTCGCCGGACTCGACCAGGGTGATCAGCCGGGCCACCGCACGGGGGTCACCCGCCCGGGCCCGCTCCACCAGCATCGGTACGTCCCGACTGCGCCGGACCGATCCGACGGCGGTGGCCGGCTCGCTCACTGGGCGTTCTCGCCGGCACCGGGAACGTGGATGATCAGCGCATCGCCCTGGCCGCCGCCACCGCAGAGCGCCGCCGCTCCGGTCCCGCCGCCACGCCGCTTCAGCTCCAGCGCGAGGGTGAGCACCAGTCGGGCGCCGGACATGCCGATCGGGTGGCCGAGCGCGATCGCCCCACCGTTCGGGTTGACGATCGCCGGGTCGACGCCGAGATCGCGGGTGGACTGGATGCCGACCGCGGCGAACGCCTCGTTGATCTCGATGAGGTCGAGATCCTCGATGCTCAGCCCACCCTTCTTCAGGGCGTGCACGATCGCGTTCGACGGCTGCGAGTGCAGGGAGTTGTCCGGGCCGGCCACGTTGCCGTGCGCGCCGACCTCGGCCAGCCAGGTCAGGCCCAGCTCCTTGGCCTTCGCCTTGCTCATCACCACGACGGCGGCGGCCCCGTCGGAGATCGGCGACGCGCTGCCGGCGGTGATCGTGCCGTCCTTGGCGAACGCCGGACGGAGCTTGGCCAACGACTCGACGGTGGTGTCCGGCCGGATGCCCTCGTCCTCGGCGATCACCAACGGGTCGCCCTTGCGCTGCGGGATCAGCACCGGGGTGATCTCGTCGGCGAAGTGGCCGTTCTTCTGCGCGGCGGCGGCCCGGGTGTGGCTGGCCGCGGCGAACGCGTCCTGCTCCTCGCGGGTGATGCCGTGCCGCACTCCGTGCCGCTCGGTGGACTCGCCCATCGAGCAGCAGTCCCAGGCGTCGGTCAGCCCGTCCAGGGCCATGTGGTCCTTGACGGTCACGTCGCCGTACTTGTAGCCGGCGCGCTGGCCGAGCAGCAGGTGCGGGGCGTTGGTCATCGACTCCATGCCGCCGGCCACCACGATGTCGAACTCGCCGGCCCGGATGAGCTGGTCGGCCAGGGCGATCGCGTCGAGGCCGGAGAGGCAGACCTTGTTGATCGTCAGCGCCGGCACCGACATCGGGATGCCCGCCTCGACCGCCGCCTGCCGGGCGGGGATCTGCCCGGCGCCGGCCTGAAGCACCTGACCCATGATCACGTACTGCACCTGTTCCGGGGCGACCCCGGCGCGCTCCAGGGCCGCCTTGATCGCCACGCCGCCGAGCTGGGTCGCGGAGAGGTCCTTGAGGTTGCCCAGCAGGCGGCCCATCGGGGTCCGCGCGCCGCTGACGATCACCGAAGCCATGGTCTGCCTCCGTAGGGGTGCCGAACCTGTACGCCTTAACGTTTGTTCGGTCAGACTAGCGCCATGGCTGAGAACTCCCCCGTCGAGCCCGCTGCGGACTACGTCACAGACATCGGTATCCGCCGAATCGACCACGTCGGCGTGGCGGTCGCGGACCTGGACGCGGCGATCGACTTCTACCAGCGCACCTTCGGCATGCGCTGCGTGCACACCGAGACCAACACCGAACAGGGTGTCCGCGAGGCGATGCTGGCGGTCGGCCCGACCGCCGAGGGCGGCTGCCTGCAACTGCTCGCCCCGCTCACGCCCGAGTCGACGATCGCGAAGTTCCTGGACCGCAACGGCCCGGGGGTGCAGCAGGTCGCGTACACCGTCACCGACATCGACGCCGCCTGCGCGGCGCTGCGCGAGCGCGGCATGCGGGTGCTCTACGAGACCCCGCGCCGGGGCACCGCCGGGTCCCGGGTCAACTTCGTCCACCCGAAGGACGCCGGTGGCGTCCTCGTCGAACTGGTCCAGCCCGCCTGAGGTGGTAGCAGGGGCCCCCTGTTACCGCTTTTTGCCGAACAGGGGGCCCCTGCACACACCCGGCCCCCGGCCCGTCGCAACCGGACGGATCGTGATTGCCGCGACCGGCATTGGCTTTCGTCGGTGCTCGGCGGACGTCGAATCCATCGATGTGCACCGGTCTCCCGGAAAACGGTGGCCGGGCCGGCGGGCGTCCTTTTCCGGCCCGGCGGGCACCCTCCGCGCCCCGGCTCGGACCTGCCAAGATCGCCTGCCGGGACGGGCTCCGGGCCCCCCGGACGTGACCATGTAAAGAGGACACGAAAGCTCCGCACCGCTCTTGCGAAGCACCCCGGTGCGTCTGCGAGTATGGGCCAATGCCCCAGCAGCAGTCCTCCCCTCTCGCGTTCTTCGATAACGCGAACTCCCAGCCGGATTTCACCGTTGGCCTGCGCGGATACAACACCGGTCAGGTCGACGACTTCATCGGGCGGCTGACCGCCGCGCTGACCCAGTCCGAGCAGGCCCGCGCCGAGGCCGAGCAGCGGATGAACGACGCGCAGCGCCGGCTCCGGCAGGCTGAGCAGCGCCTCGCGGCGCTGGAGCAGAAACTCGCCGAGACCAACAAGCAGCTCGAGGAGAACAGCCGACCGACCCTCTCCGGTCTCGGCACCCGGGTCGAGCAGATCCTGCGGCTGGCCGAGGAGCAGGCCAACGACCACCGCAACGAGGCCAAGCGCGAGTCCGAGGGCATCCTCTCCGCGGCCCGCCTGGAGGCCCGCGAGATCACCGACAAGGCGCGGGCCGAGGCGGCGGCCATGAAGGCCACCGCGGAGCGCGAGGCGGGCAGCGTCCGCACCACCGCCGAGCGGGAGGCGGCCGAGGTCCGGGTGCAGGCCCGGCGGGAGGCCGACACGCTGCGGGCCGACGCCGAGCGGGAGACCAAGCAGCTCCGCACGGTCACCGCGCACGAGGTGGCCGAGCTGAAGTCGACTGTCGAGCGTGAGGTGGCGACCCTGCGGGCCACCGCCGAGCGGGAGATCACCCAGCAGCGGGCCAAGGCCGCCCGCGAGGCCGAGGAGAAGCGCGCCGAGGCGACCAAGCTGCTCACCGACGCCCGCGACAAGCGGGACAAGGACCTCCAGGCACTGGAGCTCCAGCTCGCCGAGCGGCGGGAGAAGGCCGAGCGCGAGGAGTCCGAGCGGCACGCCGCGCAGGTCGCGCAGACCCAGAAGCTGGTCGGCGAGGCCGAGCAGCGGGCCCGCGCCGCGCAGGAGCGCGCCAAGGAGATCGAGCAGCGCGCCGAGGCCCGGCGGGTCGAGTCGGAGCGCACCGCCACCGAGACCGTCGAGAAGGCGAAGTCGCTGGCCGAGAAGACGCTCGCCGAGGCCAAGGCCGAGTCGCAGCGCCTGCTGAACGAGGCCCGCACCGAGGCGGAGCTGACCACCCAGGCCGCCCGGCGCGAGGTCGACGACCTCACCCGCCAGAAGGACGCCGTCACTTCGCAGCTCGGGCAGATGCTCTCCGGCCTGGCCGGCATCGTGCCGGGTGTGCCGCAGCAGAAGGCCGAGCCGGCGGCGCCGGCCAAGGCCGAGGAGGCTGCCGCCGAGCGGGTTCCCGCGGAGAAGTCCAACTGACGGCCCGCGCGTCGTCCGGGGCATGAGTCGTGTCGCGCGGGGTGTCACCTTGAACGGGTGCACCTCGCGCAATACGCTGCCCACCGAAGCCGATCGACGCGTCCCCCGCACCGGGTGAACTGGGTCCCATCGTCGCCGTGCGTATCGCCGCACCGGGGGCGACCGCGTGTGAGGATGGGGGTATGTCGCACGGCGAGGAACTGTTCGCTCTCGGCGGGGAAGTGACCACGGAGCCCAGCTTCGAGTCCGCCCTGCGGGGGTACGAGAAACGACAGGTCGACCGGTACGTAGCCCGTGCCGAACACGAGATCGCGGCGCTGACAGCCGAACGGGAACAGGCGTACACCCAGATACACAAGCTCGCGGGCCAGGTGGAGGTGCTCCAGCGCGACCTGGCACACGTGCGCAAGCAGGGCACGGTGGTCGACCGGGCCTCGTTCCGGCACCTGGGGCCCCGGGTGGAGCAGATCCTCACCCTCGCCGAGGAACAGGCCGACGACATCCTCGCGGCAGCCGGCGAGGAGATCGAGGCGCGCCGCGCGGCGGCCGAGCACATCATCGAGGAAGCCCGCGAACAGGCCGCCAAGGCGCTGAAGGACTTCGAACTCGCCCTCGCCGCCCGACGGGCCGAGGAGGAACGGCACAGCGCCGCCCGGCGGGCCGAGGCGGCGGCGACCGTCACCGCCGCCAAGGAGGAGGCCGCCCGGATCCGGGAGGCGGCGCAGACCGCGCTGGCCAAGGCCCAGCAGGAGGCCACCCAGCTCCGGGACGCCGCCAAGGAGATCCACAACCGGGCCCAGCAGGAGGCCACGAAGCTGCGCGAGGCGGCCCGGGAGGCGCACGCCAAGGCCCAGCAGGAGGCCGCCCAGCTCCGCGACGCCGCCAAGGAGGTGCACCTCAAGGCGCAGCAGGAGGCGAAGCGCCTGACCGACCAGGCCACCGAGGCGGGCCGGGCGACACACGCCAGGGCACAGCAGGACGCCAAGAAGCTGACCGACCAGGCGGCCGAGGCGGCGCAGGCCACCCGGACCAAGGCCCAGCAGGAGGCGAACCAGCTCACCACGCAGGCGGCCGAGGCGGCCAAGCGCAGCCGGGCCGAGACCGAGGCGTACGTCCAGCGCATGCGCTCCGAGACCGAGGCGTACGTGCAGCAGGCGCGGGCGCAGACCCAGCAGGAACTGGGCACCTGGCGGGCCGGGGTGGAGAAGGAGGTCGCGGCGCAGCGGGAGGCGGCCGAGCGGGAGCTGACCCGGCTGCGGGAGACGGCCGACCGGGAGTTCTCCGGCCGCCGTGAGGAACTGGAGCAGCAGCACACCGCCCGGCAGGACGAACTGGAGCGGGCGTACACCGCCCGCCGGGACGAGATCGAACAGGGTGCCGCCGGGATCCGCGAGGCGGCCGAGCGGGACGCGGCGACCCTGCGGCAGAGCACCGAGCAGGAGGTCGCGACGCTGCGCCGGGAGACCGAGGAGCAGGTGGCGACGCTTCGCCGGGAGGCCGAGGAGCGGGCCACGGAGCTGCTGGGCAAGGCCGAGGCGGAGGCTGCCGCGAAGCGGCGCAAGGCCGACGAGCACGTGTCGACCTCGCGGCGGCAGTTCGAGGAGTACGCCGCCACCACGCAGCAGCACCTGGCGACGACCCAGCAGCACCTCGCCGCCACCCAGCAGGAGGTGGCCGCCGGCCGACAGCAGTTGGCCCAGGTCATGACGGAGATCGCCCAGGCCCAGCAGGAACTCGCCGACCTGCGGCAGGAGACCTGGAAGTCCCGACAGGAGTCGGACGACCTCCAGCGGACCCTGGAGGAGATCCGCCAGCAGCTCGGTGCCGAGCGGTCCCGGCTGGACGAGACGGACACCTCGGTCCGGCAGGCCGGCGAGTCGGTGGCGCTGGCCCAGGCGGAGGCCCGCCGGTTGGCCGAGGTGACCGCCGACGGCGACGGCGGCAAGCCGAAGACCCGGCCGGTCGCCGAGCCGGTCACCACCCTGGACGGTGGCGCGGCCAGTGCGGGCGTCGACGGGGAACCGACGGTGGCGGCGGTCCCCGGCGCGGGAGGCCGGGGCGCCACCCCGACGAAGATCACCAGCACCGGTGAGGGCGGGAAGCGTCCGACCAAGCCGACCACCGACGAGCGCAGCGCGAAGCCGACCAAGGTTCGCGTCGACTCGGAGTAGTCGACACCGGTATGACTCTGACGGGACATGTCCGGCGGGCCGTGGCTGGTGCCGTCGTGACCGGGCTCCTCGGGTTGGCGCCTGCGGCTCCGGGGAGCCCTCGTCTCCCGCTCCGACCAGCGCTGCCGCGTCGGCTCCGACGGCCGCCGCCCCCTCGGCAGCGGACCGGAGCTTCGGCGCGCTGGAGGCGCGGTTCGCGGCCCGGCTCGGTGTCTTCGCTGTCGACACGGGCTCCGGCGCCACGGTCACCCACCGCGCCGACGAGCGCTTCGCCTACGCCTCCACGTTCAAGGCGCTGGTCGCCGCCGCGCTGCTGGACGCGACCACGCCCGCGCAACTCGACCGGGTCGTCCGCTACACCCGGGCCGACCTGCTGGCGCACGCGCCGGTCACCCGGAAGCACGTCGGGACCGGGATGTCGCTGCGCGACCTCGCCGACGCGGCGGTGCGGTACAGCGACAACACCGCGGCCAACCTGATCCTGGCCGAACTCGGCGGCCCGGCCGGGCTCGCCCGGCACCTGCGGGCCCTCGGCGACCGGACCACGAAGCCGGTACGCACCGAGCCCGCCCTCAACGAGGCCACGCCGGGGGACGAACGGGACACCAGCACGCCCCGGGCGCTCGCCACCGACCTGCGGGCGTACGTGCTGGGCGACGCGCTGGACGCCGGGGACCGCGCGCTGCTCACCGACTGGCTGCGCCGCAACACCACCGGCGACGCGTTGATCCGGGCCGGCGTGCCGACCGGCTGGACGGTCGGCGACAAGACGGGCACGGCGGCCTACGGCACCCGCAACGACATCGCGGTGCTCTGGCCGCCTGAGGGCGCTCCGATCGTGCTGGCGGTGCTCTCCAGCCGGTCCGCCGAGGACGCGGAACACGACGACGCGCTGATCGCCGAGGCCGCCCGGGTCACGCTCGACGCCCTGGGCCGCTGACCACCGGCCGACCGACCCGGCGCAGGTCGGCGCAGGGCGGCGCGGGTCGGCGCAGGTCGGCGCAGGGCGGCGCGGGTCGGCGCAGGGCGGCGCAGGGCGGCGCGGAGGTCGGGCCAGATCGAAGGTCGGCTCAGGGGCCGACCTCCGGCGCCCCCGGAAAGTTCGACGAAGCGCCGGGCCAGGTCAGTGGTCGGCGCGGTTCGCGGGCGGGCCGGGGACCGGCCGGTCGGCGAACGAGGCCACCGTCCGATCGGCGTACGCGCTGACGTCCCCGGTCTCCATCGGGCCGTCCCAGGTGGTGGGCAGCGGCACCGGCACCGCCGGGTTCACCCGGCGGACCACCTCGTCGAGGACGGTCTCGGCGTCACCGACCCAGAGGTGCTTCGCCCCCGGCACCCCGACCACCTCGGCCTGCGGGATCGCGGCGAAGCGCTGCCGGGCCTCGTCGGGACGGAGGTAGTCGTCGAACTCGGGCACCAACGCGACCAGGGGCTTGCCGCTGTCGGCCCAGACGGCCAGGTCCTCCGGGGTGGAGTAGCGCAACGGCGGGGAGAGCAGGACGGCCCCGGTGACCGTCGGGTCGCAGCCGTGCTTCAGCGCCAGGTCGGTGCCGAACGACCAGCCGAGCAGCCAGACGTTCGGCAACTCGGCGAACTCGGCGTACTCGACGGCGGCGGCGACGTCGTACCGCTCGCCGACCGCGTTGTCGAACTCGCCCCCGCTGGTGCCGCGGACGCTGGTGGTGCCCCGGGTGTTGAAGCGGAGCACGGCCAGGTCGGCCAGGGCCGGCAACCGCCAGGCGGCCTTGCGGAGGACGTGGCTGTCCATCATCCCGCCGTGGGTGGGGAGCGGATGCAGGCAGACCAGGGTGGCCACCGGCTCGCGGTCGAGCGGCCGGGCCAGCTCGCCGACGAGGGTCAGGCCGTCCGCGGTGTGCAGTTCGATGTCCTCGCGGTGCCCGGGCAGGATCGAGGAGGCACGGATCGGGGTGCTCACCGGTCCAGTCTCCCGCCTCGGCGGTCCGCGCGCCGGCCGGGGGCGGCTTCGGGGTGACCGAGATCGCTCAACCGTGTCGCGGGGCGCCGCGACCGCGCTGGACGGCCGGGCCCCGCCGGTCCCGTGCCCGCCAGCACCCGCTGTGCCAGTGCCGGCGGTCGGTCAGGTCGCCCCACCCGTCCGCCGGCCAGGCCACCAGGTGCGCCACCCCCGGACGGATCTCCTGGTCACATCCGGGGCAGCGGTACGTCTTGCTCGACGCGCCACCGCTGATGCCGCGTACCTGCCACTCGCCGTCCCGCCACCGCTCGACGGTGGGGACGCCGTGCCGGGCCCGCTCGGAGTCCAGGTGGGCGGTGTCGTCCCGGCGGGGGCGGTTGCGACGGGGGCTCACGCCATCCAGCGTACGGGCGCTCGCGGGTCGTCGGCGCTTCGGCCACCGCCGGTCGCCACGGCGACGACCGGCGCCCGGGTGGCGGCCCGGCCCGGCGCGGTGACCCCGGCGACGACGGTCAGTCCGACGCGTGGTCGCGGAACCCCCGACCGCTCCCACGACCCAGGTAACCGGCGGTGACCAGGTGTTCCAGCAGCGGCGCGGGCGCGAAACCGGGGTCACGCAGTTCCCGGTAGAGCGTGCGCTGGACGGCCAGGGCGACGTCCAGCCCGACCCGGTCGAGCAGCGCGAACGGACCGATCGGGTAGGCGCAGCCGAGCGTCATCGCGTGGTCGATGTCGTCGGTGGTGGAGTAACCGGCCTCCAGCATCTTCACCGCGTCGTTGAGGTACGGGAAGAGCAGCGCGTCGACGATGAAGCCCGCGCGGTCCCCGCAGACGACGGCGGTCTTGTCGAGCCGGGCGGCGACGGCGCGGGCGGTCGCCACCGCGTCCGGCGAGGTGCGGATGGTCCGGACGATCTCCACCAGCGACGTCGCCGGCACCGGGTCGAAGACGTGCACCCCCACCACGTCGGCGGGGCGCCGGGTGGCCATCGCCAGGTCGATCACCGGCAGGGTGGCGGTGGTGGTGGCCAGCACCACGCCCGGCTTGCAGACCTCGTCGAGGTCGGCGAAGAGGGCCTTCTTCGCGTCCGGGTCCCCGGCCACCGCCTCGACCACCAGGTCGACGTCGGCGAGGTGGTCGAGCGCCGCCGACCAGGTGATCCGGCCGAGGGCGGCGTCCCGCCCGGCCTCGTCGAGCCGGCCCCGGTGCACCTCCTCGGCCAGCGACGTGGTGACCGTCTCCCGGACCCGGGCGTCCTCCTCGCCCCGGGCCACCGACACCACCCGGTAGCCGGCGCGGGCCAGGGCCTCGACGATCCCGCCGGCCGTCGTCCCACCGCCGACCACGCCGACCGTGTCGACCGTCCGCGCGCCGTCGAGGAGCGCGCTCTCCGCCACCACCGGCGTCCGCTCGTCCGGTACGACCACCGGCGACCCCGGACGCTCGTAGGTGTAGAAGCCCCGGCCGGACTTCCGGCCGAGCAGGCCCGCCGTCACCATCTGCCGGAGCAGCGGGGCCGGCGCGTGCCGGCGGTCCCGCCCGCCCCGCCGGTACATCGTGTCCAGGATCTCGTACGCGGTGTCCAGGCCGATCAGGTCCAGCAGCGTCAGCGGCCCCATCGGCAGTCCACCGCCGAGCTTCATCGCGGCGTCGATGTCCTCGCGGGTGGCGTAGCCCGCCTCGACCATCCCGACCGCCTGGTTGAGGTAGCCGAAGAGCAGGTGGTTGGCGATGAAGCCGGCCCGGTCGCCGATGGTGACGCCGACCTTGCCCAGCCGGGCGCAGAGCGCCTCGACGTCGGCCACCACCTCGGGGGCGGTGACCACCGTCCGGACCACCTCGACCAGCTTCATGACCGGCGCCGGGTTGAAGAAGTGGACGCCGACGACCTGCTGGGGGCGTCCGGTGGCGACCGCGATGTCGGTGACGCTCAGCGACGAGGTGTTGGTGGCGAGGACGGCCTCGGGCCGGCAGATCCGGTCCAGTTCGGCGAAGAGCCGCTGCTTCAGGTCGAGACGCTCGGGGACGGCCTCGATCACCAGGTCCACCGAGTCCAGGGCGGCCAGCCCGACGGCGAAGTTCACCCGCCCCAGCAGGGCGTCCCGGTCGGCCGGGGCGAGCTTCCCCCGGGCCACCGCCCGGTCGGTCGACCGGGTCAGCGTTGCGCGACCGCGCTCCAGCGCGTCCTCGGCGATCTCCACCGCCACGACGTCGATGCCGTTACGGGCGAAGACCTCGACGATCCCGGCACCCATGGTGCCCAGTCCGACAACGCCCACGCTGGTGAACTCGCGCGCCACGACCGGCCTCCCGTCGCTCCCGGACCGCCGCTTGAACGGTCGCTAAGGTTCTGCGCGCGAGTCTGCCACGTGACGCCGGGTCCGCGACACGTGGTGGGACCGGTCACCGACCCCCGTCGACCGCCTCGGCCGCAGCGCGCAGGGCCGGCGGTCCACCGGCCGGCAGGAACGGCGGACCGGCGACCGGCAGCGGCAGCGTCGCGCGCTGGTGCCGGCGCATCACGCCGAAGCTCAGCCCCACCGGGTCGGTCAGGGCCACACCGGGATCGAAGAAACGCAGTTCCGTACGGCCGAGCCGGATGACGTCGCCGTCGGTGAGCGGCTCCACGTCGAAGATGCGTCGGTCGTTGAGCCAGGTGCCGTTCGTCGACCCGAGGTCGTTCAGGAGCACCATGTCGCCCTCGCTCCGCACCACGGCGTGCCGCCGGCTCAGGTGCGGGTCGTCGACGACGATGTCCACGGTCGACGCTCGGCCGATCACCAGCGGACCCGGCCGGAGCCGGAAGCGGGCACCCCGCATCGGCCCACCAGCCACCGTCAGTACTGGCAGAAGCTCCGGGTGATCCTCCATGGACAATCCGCCCCTCCACCCCACCGGCACACCCCGTGACACAGGCTGCCACCAAACGGCCGTCGGCCCCACCGCCGGCCGGTCACCTCACCGGCCACGGCCGGCCACCTCACGTTCACCGATTCGGCCGACCGGGCCGCCCTCGGGCGGTCGGGGACGCGGCGACGTTACCGTGAGCCGGAACCGGGGAGCGCGGCGACACCCCCCACAGTGGGCACGACTCGGAGCCGGACACCGTACGTGTCACCACGGCTCCGGAACGTGACCCTACCGGTCGGTAAGCCCCCGGTCTAGACTTCGTCCATGACGGTTGCGAACGCACCGGGGACGCCGCTCGTCGACGACGGCCGACTCGTCTCGACCAGCCCCGCGACCGGCGTCGAGGTGGGTCGCCTCCCGCTGGCCACCGAGGAGGACGTCCGCCGGGCCGTGGAGCGTGCCCGCGCCGCGGGCGCCCGCTGGGCCGGGCTCGGTTTCACCGGCCGCCGTGCCCGGTTGCTGCGCTGGCGGACACTGCTGGCCCAGCGCGTCGAGCAGCTCGCCGAGCTGGTGCACGCCGAGGGCGGCAAGCCGGTCGCCGATGCCGTCGTCGAGGCGGTCACCGCCATCGAGCACGTCGACTGGGCCGCCCGCAACGCCGCCCGGGTGCTCGGGCCCCGCCGGGTCCGGTCCCGGCTGATCCTCGCCGAGTTCTCCGGCCATCTGGAATACCAGCCGTACGGCGTGGTCGGCGTCATCGGCCCGTGGAACTACCCGGTCTTCACCCCGGTCGGCTCCATCGCGTACGCCCTGGCGGCCGGGAACGCCGTGGTGTTCAAGCCCAGCGAGTACACCCCCCTGGTCGGACAGTGGCTGGTCGACACGTTCGCCGAGGCGGTCGGCGAGCAGTCGGTCCTCACCGCCGTGCACGGGTTCGGCGACGTCGGCGCGGCACTCTGCCGTTCCGGGGTGGACAAGCTGGCCTTCACCGGCTCCGCCGCCACCGCTAAGAAGGTGATGGCGGCCTGCGCCGAGTCGCTGACCCCGGTGCTGCTGGAGGCGGGCGGCAAGGACGCGATGATCGTGGACGGTGACGCCGACCTGGACGCGGCGGCCGAGGCCTGCGTCTGGGGCGCGATGATGAACGCGGGTCAGACCTGCATCGGCATCGAGCGGGTGTACGCGGTCGAGCCGGTCTTCGACACCTTCGTGGCGAAGGTGGTGGAGCGCGCCGGCCGGCTGACCGTCGGCGCGGACGGCGCGGACATCGGCCCGATCACCATGCCCGCCCAGATCGACGTCATCCGCCGGCACATCGACGACGCGCTGGCCCGGGGCGGCCGGGCCGTGCTCGGTGGCGCGGACGCCGTCCAGCCGCCCTTCGTCCACCCGACCGTGCTGGTGGACGTGCCGGAGGACTCGGCCGCCGTGCGGGAGGAGACCTTCGGTCCGACCCTGACCATCAACCGGGTGCCCGACGTCGACGAGGCGGTGGCCCGCGCCAACGCCCTCCCGTACGGCCTGGGTGGCGCGGTCTTCGGCCGGCGACGGGCGGTGGCCGTCGCGCGGCGGCTGCGGTCCGGGATGGCCTCGGTGAACTCGGTGCTCTCCTTCGCCGGCATGTCCACCCTGCCCTTCGGTGGGGTGGGCGAGTCCGGCTTCGGCCGGATCCACGGCGAGGACGGCCTCCGCGAGTTCGGCCGGGCGAAGTCGGTCACCCGGCGGCGCGGCCCGTCGCTGCTCCCCGCGATGACCTTCGAGCGGACCCCGCGGGACGTCGCCCGCATGGTCAAGGCGGCGAAGATGATGTACGGCCGCTGAGCCCGCCGGCGCGGGCGTCCCGTCACCGCACGGCCTGGCCCGCCACCCGGCGAACCGGCCGGTCGGTTCAGAAGAGGGTCAGCTCGTCGCGCTCGATGCCGCGCAGCTTGTCGTAGTCGACGACCACGCAGCGGATGCCCCGGTCGGTGGCGAGCACCCGCGCCTGGGGCTTGATCTCCTGGGCGGCGAAGACACCGGCCACCGGAGTGAGCAGCGGGTCCCGGTTGAGCAGTTCCAGGTACCGGGTGAGCTGCTCGACCCCGTCGATCTCACCGCGCCGCTTGACCTCGACCGCCACGGTGCCCTGGTCGGCGTCCCGGCAGAGCAGGTCGACCGGACCGATCGCGGTCATGTACTCGCGGCGGACCAGGGTGTACCCCTCCCCCAGGGTCTCCGGGTTGGCGGCGAGCAGTTCCTGGAGGTGCGCCTCCACGCCGTCCTTGCGCAGGCCCGGGTCGACGCCCAGCTCGTACGAGGTGTCCTGGAAGATCTCCTCCAGGGTGATCCGCAGTTCCTCACCGGCCTTGTTGACCACCCGCCACACCCCGGGGGCCTCCTCCAGCCGGCAGGGCGGGCTCATCCAGTTCAGCGGCTTGTACGCCCGGTCGTCGGCGTGGATGGAGACCGACCCGTCCGCCTTCACCATGAGCAGCCGGGTGGCCGGCGGCAGATGGGCCGAGAGCCGTCCGACGTAGTCCACCGAGCACTTCGCAATCACCAGACGCACCCGACGAGGGTAGCGGAGCGACCGGCGGTCGCCACCGAGCACCGCTGGCGTGCCGGTGCGATCCTGGACGGGTGTTCGAAATCCTCACCGGTTCCGGCCTGGCCGCCTCGGCCGGCCTGAACGCCTACATCCCCCTGCTCACCATGGGGCTGCTGGCGCGCTACACCGACGTCATCACGCTGCCCGCCGGCTGGCAGTGGCTCGGCGACGGTTGGGTCATCGCGATCCTGGTCGTCCTGCTGGCCGTGGAGGTGGTCGCGGACAAGGTGCCGGTGGTCGACCACGTCAACGACGTCGTCCAGACGGTGGTCCGGCCGACCGCAGGTGGGCTCGCGTTCGGGGCCGGGTCCAGTTCGGAGACGGTCACCGTCAGCGATCCCGGCCAGTTCTTCTCGTCCAGCGACTGGGTGCCGGTGGTGGTGGGCGTGCTGATCGCCCTCGGGGTGCACCTGCTGAAGTCGGCGGCCCGCCCCATCGTCAACGCCAGCACGGCCGGCGTCGGCGCTCCGGTCGCCAGCACCGCCGAGGACGCCACCAGCGTGGTGATGTCCGTGGTGGCGATCCTCCTACCGGTACTGGTGCTGATCTTCCTGGTCGGGCTGGTCGTCTTCGTCTTCTGGTTCCTGCGCCGGCGCGCCGACCGTCGCCGGAGACGTCAGGTTCCGCTCTGACGGAGGAGCCGCGACGGACGCGGACACGCGTGTGGGCCGGCACCCCGGGTTCGGGGTGCCGGCCCACAACGTCTGAGGTCAGCTGTTCCAGTGCTCGGCGACCAGGTCAGCGGCCTGCTTCTCCCACTGGGCGTAGTGGTCCGGGTACGCCGACACCTGCACCGTCTGCGCGGCCTCGGTCAGCGGCATGTCCTGCCAGCCGTCGACCTGCTTCAGACCCTTCAGGAACGCGGTCGTCGAGTACTCCGGGTCGGTGATCTGCTCGACCGTGCCCCACCCGCTGGACGGGCGCTGCTGGAACAGGCCCTGCGAGTCGTGGTCGTTGCGGTCACCCAGATGACCCAGGTTCTCCAGCTTCGACTCCTGCAGGCTCGTCGCGATCGCGACCACGGCGGCCCGCTCGTCCATGCCGGCCTTCTTGGTGGCCTCGACGATGGCCTTCACGTTCGCGGTCTGCTCGGCGTTCAGCGGGATCCGCGACTGCGAACCCGGCTCACCGTGCGGCATCAACTTGCCCGTGTCGGGCTTCTCCGCCTGCACCACCGCCACCGGGGTCGCCGCGTGGGCGGGGCTGTCCAGCGCGGCACCGACCGGACCACCGACCACACCACCGGCGAACGCCAGACCAGCAACACCGAGAACGCTCTTACGCAGAAGCTTCGTGTTCATGGGGGGAACTCCCATCGGGGGATCGACACCCGGCACGGGGGACACCGGGCACACGAGCACCGTCACGGCACCCGAACAAAAGACAAGGGGAAAACTCTCGCACCAGCGGAAGGCCATCACGCTGCCCGTCCACGCCGGCGAACCATGTACAACGACCCGCCACCCGCCGGCATTCCACCGACCAGGCCCACGCACCCCACCCACCAGCAGGGCCGCTCCTCGGCCGTCGACCCGGTACAACGACCGGCCCACCCCCACCATTCCCCGCCCGCCACCCGACCCAGGCCACCCCGACACACCTCGCGAACGAGCACAGACCGGACATGATTCCTGGCCGGACGGGCGGCAGACGCACCGAACCGACACTGCGATCATCTTCCGGTGCTCCTGAAGAAGATCCACGTCTTCCTGCTCGCCGCAGCTCTGGTCGCCGGCGTCGGTGTCGCCATCCTGGCCTGGGACGGCGGTCAGAGGCCCACCGAGACGGGTGCCTGGGTCACCCGGGCACCGGTGACGCCCGGCCCGGGTGACGACCCCGCCTCCCGACCCACCCCGGACGCCCCGGGTCGGTCGGGAGACCCGACCGGACCCCCGGGGGTACCCGGCGCCACCCGGCCCGGGACCCGCCCGCCGGTCGTCGACCACGGACCCCGCACGGGCAACAAGGTCGCACTCACCTTCGACGCGGACATGACGGACGCGATGCTCTACCAGTTGCGGACCGGACGGGTGCGGTCGTACGCGAACATGCGGATCATCGAGTTGCTGGAGCGGGAGGAGGTGCCGGCCACCTTCTTCCTCACCGGCAAGTGGGTGGAGCGGTATCCCGAGGTGACCCGGAGACTGGCCGGGAACCCGCGCTTCGAGCTGGCCAACCACAGTTACGGGCACCTGGCCTTCACGTCGGACTGCTACAACCTGCCCCGGATCCCCGCCACCCAGATGACCTCGGACGTGGCGCGGACGTTCGAGGTCGTGGAGGCGTACGGCGGACGACAGACGCGGTACTTCCGCTTTCCCGGGCTCTGCCACGACGGCCCGGCGCTGGCCGCGCTCGCGCCGCTGGGCACGACCGTGGTCGACGGGGACGTGGTGAGCGGGGATCCGTTCGCCACCGCCTGGCGTCCGATCGTTCAGGCCGTGCTCAGCCAGGTGAAGCCCGGTTCGGTGATCGTCCTGCACGTCACCGAGGCCAACGCCGCGATGACCGACGAGGCGCTCCCGCACATCCTCGCCGGGCTGGCCGAACGCAATCTGACCCCGGCTCCGCTCTCCGAGGTACTCGGGGGCACCCGTCCCGCCGATCCGGCCTGACCGGAGGTCGCAAAGACATAAAATCTGGTCATAACGACCAGAGGAGACCGTGATGACCAGCGCCGTCCAGATGCCCCCCGTCGAAGAGTGCACCGTCACCCGGTGCTCGTACAACGAGAACGGCTGCCGGGCCTTCGCGATCACGGTGGGCAGCAGCGCCCACGCCCGCTGCCACACGTTCGTGGAGATGCCGGTACGGGGTGGCATCGAGATGCTGGTCGCCCAGGTGGGCGCATGCCAGCGGGCCGACTGCCGGCACAACTCCGAACTGGAGTGCCACGCCCCGGGGATCCGGGTCGGCGAGGAGAGCGCCGACTGTCTGACCTACGCCCCGGCCTGAGCCACCCACCGGCCCGGGTCGGCCGCCCCGGTCACGGGTCGTGAGGTCGCCGGTCGGGCTCGCCGACGGGGCCGGTGAAAAACCACACAGCCCGCTGCGGCGGCGTCGGCCGGACACCGGGCACGAACGGCACCGGACCGGGCGTGCCCCGGCGGTCGACCCCGCCGGCGCAGGTCGCACACTTGACGGCATGGATGACGAGCTGGCGATCTCGGTACGGGGGCTGCGCAAGGCGTACGGCGGCAACGTCGCGGTGGCCGGCGTGGACCTGGCCGTCCGGCGCGGTGAGGTGTTCGCCCTGCTCGGCCCGAACGGGGCGGGCAAGACCACCACGGTGGAGATCCTGGAGGGCTACCGGCAGCGGGACGCGGGCGAGGTCAACGTCCTCGGGGTCGACCCGGCGCACCCGACCCCGGACTGGCGGTCCCGGGTCGGCATGGTGCTCCAGGGCACCGGGGAGTTCGACGAGCTGACCGTCGCCGAGGTGGTCGGGCACTTCGCCGCTTTCTACCCGGACGCCGACGACCCGGCGAAGGTCGTCGAGCGGGTCGGGCTGACCGGCAAGGCGAAGGCCCGTACGCACACCCTCTCCGGCGGACAGAAGCGTCGCCTCGACGTGGCGCTCGGCATCGTGGGTCGACCCGAGCTGCTCTTCCTCGACGAACCGACCACCGGCTTCGACCCGGAGGCCCGGCGCGAGTTCTGGGAGCTGATCCGCGATCTGAACGCCGCCGGCACCACCATCCTGCTGACCACGCACTACCTGGACGAGGCGGAGGCGCTCGCCGACCGGGTCGGGGTCATCGCCGCCGGCCAGGTGGTCGAGGTGGCTCCGCCGAGCCGGCTGGGCAACCGCCAGGAGGCCGTGGCGACGGTCTCCTGGCGTACCCCCGATGGTGTGGTGGAGAGCGCGGAGAGCGCCACGCCGACGGCGCTGGTGACCGAGTTGGCCACGCGGTACGGCGGCGAGGTGGCCGGTCTCACCGTGACCCGGCCGACCCTGGAAGACGTCTACCTGCGGATGATCGGACACCGATGACCACCACGACGAAGCCGGCCACGCCCGCCGCCGACGCGACCCGGACCCGGCGGACCGGAGCGCTCGCCCTCGGCCTGCGGCAGGGCCGGCTGGAGATCACGCAGTTCCTGCGCAGCCGGGAGTCGGTCGTGTTCACGATGGGCTTCCCGATCATCATGATCCTGATCTTCGCGTCGATCTTCAACGACGAGATCGCCCCGGGCGTCAGCTACACGCAGTACTTCATCACCGGCATGATCGCCGCCGGGTTGATGACGGTGAGCTTCCAGAACCTCGGCATCTGGATCCCGATCGAGCGGGACCGGGGGGTGCTCAAGCGGTACCGGGGCACCCCGATGCCGAAGTGGGTCTACTTCGCCGGCAAGGTGATCATGGTGGTGGTGATCGGCGTCGCCGAGACCGCGCTGCTGCTCGCCGTCTCGGTGGCGCTGTTCGACCTGGACCTGCCGGGCACCGCCGGCAAGTGGCTCACCTTCGCCTGGGTCTCGGTGCTCGGGGTGACCGCCTGCACCCTGTGCGGCATCGCCATCTCGTCGTTGGCCCGCACCGCCCGCAGCGGTTCCGCCGTGGTGACCCCGGTGGCCCTGGTGCTCCAGTTCATCTCCGGGGTCTTCTTCGTCTTCACCAACCTGCCGGCCTGGATGCAGCAGGTGGCGGCGCTGTTCCCGCTCAAGTGGATGTGCCAGGGACTGCGCTCGGTCTTCCTGCCGGAGAGCTTCGGCGCCCGCGAGCCGGGCGGCTCCTTCGAGCTGGACCGGGTCGCCCTGGTGCTCGTCGCGTGGTGCGTGATCGGCCTGCTGCTCTGCCTCGGCACCTTCCGCTGGACCACCCGCCGCGACGGCTGAGGTGGTAGCAGGGGTCCCCTGTTACCGCTTTTCGATGAGGAGGGGACCCCTGCTACCACTCAACCCGCCCGCGACCATCCCTCAGTACGTGTAGAAGCCCTTGCCGCTCTTGCGACCCAGGTCGCCGGCGGTGACCATGCGCTGGAGCAGCTCCGGCGGGAAGAACTTCTCGTCGGCGGTGTCGGTGTAGATGTTCTTCGCCGCGTGCATCAGCACGTCCACCCCGGTCAGGTCGGTGGTGGCGAGCGGCCCCATGGCGTGCCCGAAGCCGAGCCGGCAGGCGGTGTCCAGGTCCTCGGCGGACACCACGCCGGACTCGACCAGCTTGACCGCCTCGACCACCAGGGCGGCGATCAGCCGGGTGGTGACGAAACCGGCGATGTCCCGGTTGACCACCACCACCGTCTTGCCGACCTCCTCGGCGAACGCCCGCGCGGTGGCCAGCGTCTCGTCGCTGGTCTTGTAGCCCCGCACCAGCTCGCAGAGCCGCATCATCGGCACCGGCGAGAAGAAGTGCGTCCCGACCACCGACTCCGGCCGCGCGGTGACCGCGGCGATCTGGGTCACCGGGATGGCCGAGGTGTTGGTGGCCAGCACCGCGTCCGCCTTGCAGATCTTGTCGAGCGCCCGGAAGACCTCGTGCTTGATCTCCAGCCGCTCGAAGACCGCCTCGACGACGATGTCCGCGTCGGCGGCGGCCTCCAGGTCGGTGGTCGGGGTGATCCGGCCGAGCGTCGCCTCGACCTCCGACGCCTCGATCCGGCCCTTCTCGGCGAACTTCTCCAGCGACTTCCGGATACCGGCGACGCCACGTGCGGTGGCCGCGTCGTCCAGGTCCCGCAGGGTCACCTGCCAGCCCGCCTGCGCCGCCACCTGGGCGATGCCCGAACCCATCAGCCCGGCCCCGACGACCGCGAGTCGACCCGCCATCTGCTTCTCTCCCTCGCCTGGTGTTGAGTGCTTCTCCCAGCACCCTAGTGGGGCTCCTTAGCGAAGGTTAAGGCCGACCGGTCGCGGGACGGTCGTCAGATGGTGAGCGTGGGCTCCTCCGGGGTCCGGTCACGTTCCACCTCGACCCCGAGGGCCCGCAGGTCGGCGACGAAGTCGGGGTAGCCCCGGTCCACGTGGTGCACGTGGGAGACCTCGGTGTCGCCGTCGGCGCAGAGTCCCGCGATGATCAGGCCGGCTCCGGCCCGGATGTCGGTGGCGCGGACCGGTGCTCCGGAGAGCCGTTCCCGGCCCCGGACCACCGCGTGGTGGCCGTCGGTCTTGATGTCCGCGCCGAGCCGCATCATCTCGTTGGCGAACATGAACCGGCCGTCGAAGATGTTCTCGGTGATCAGGGACGCCCCGTCGCTGACCGAGGCGAGCCCGATCGCCATCGGCAGCAGGTCGGTGGCGAAACCCGGGTACGGCAGGGTCACCACGTCCACTGCGGCCGGCCGGTCGTCCGTCCGGACCCGGAAGGCGTCCGGCCGGGTCTCCACCAGGCTCCCGGCGGAGACCAGCTTGTCCAGCGCGATCTCCAGGAAGGCCGGGTCGACCCCGGTGACCGTGACGTCCCCCCGGGTCATCGCCGCGCCGAACGCCCACGTCCCGGCGACGATCCGGTCCCCCACCGTGGCGTGCCGGACCGGGCCCAGATCCGGTACGCCCTCGATCTCGATGGTCGAGGTCCCCTCGCCGGAGATCCGCGCGCCCATCCGGATCAGCATCGAGCAGATGTCGACGATCTCCGGCTCCCGGGCGGCGTTCTCGATCACCGTCCCGCCCCGGGCGAGCACCGCGGCCATCAGCAGGTTCTCGGTCGCGCCGACGCTGGGGAAGTCGAGGACGATCTCGGCGCCGTGCAGTCCGTCCGGCGCGGAGGCGATGACGAACCCGTGCTCGCCGGAGATCTCGGCACCCATCCGGGTGAGCCCGGAGACGTGCATGTCGAGCCCCCGGGAGCCGATCGCGTCCCCGCCCGGGTGCGCGACCCGCACGTACCCCCGGCGGGCGAGCAGCGGGCCGAGCACGCAGATGGAGGCGCGCAGGCGGCGTACCAGGTCGTAGTCGGCTTCGGAGCCGGGCTGGTCCGGCACGTCGATGGTGACCGAGCGGGACCGGGCCACCCCGCCGTGCGCGACCATCGGATCGACCGGGTCGTCGTCGTCGAACCGGACGCCGCAGCCGAGCCGGCGCAGCACCTCCCCCATGATCGCGATGTCGGTGATCCGGGGAACGTTGGTGATCACGCTTCGTCCGGGGGCGAGCAGCGCGGCGGCCATCAGCTTCAGGGCGGAGTTCTTCGCCCCGACGACGTGCACCGTGCCGGCGAGCCGGGCTCCGCCCCGGACCCGGATCACGTCGACGTCCCGGAGGGCCAGGTCGCCCGCGTCACCGGGCCCCGGGCCCACCCGGGTCGGGACGACCGGCTCCGGTCGGGCCGGCATCGTCAGGTCAGGTATCCGTAGGCTGTGCGTCATGGCCGTCCACCTCACGCGCATCTACACCAGGGCCGGCGACGCCGGCACGACCAGGTTGAGCAACAACGAACAGGTAGCGAAGACCGATCCCCGGATCGCGGCGTACGCCGACGTCGACGAGGCCAACGCGGCGATCGGGGTGGCGCTGGCCCTGGGCCAGCTGTCGGAGGAGCTGCGGTCGGTCCTGGCCTCGATCCAGAACGACCTCTTCGACGTCGGCGCCGACCTGGCCACCCCGGTCGAGCCGGAGCCGGAGTACCCACCGCTCCGGGTGACCGAGGGGTACGTGGAGCGTCTGGAGGGCTGGTGCGACGAGTTCAACGCACGCCTGGGCAAGCTCGACTCCTTCATTCTTCCCGGCGGAACCGCCGGCGCGGCGTTGCTGCACGTGGCTCGGACCGTGGCCCGGCGCGCAGAGCGGGCGGCATGGGGACTGGTCAGCCACGATCCCGAACGAACCAGCACTCTTCCGGCAAAGTATCTCAACCGGCTCTCCGATCTGCTCTTCATCCTGGCAAGAACGGCAAATCCGGACGGCGATGTGCTATGGGTTCCCGGCGGTAAGCGCTGACCGACGTCCCGGCCGGGTCGGGCACCCACATCCCGTCGGGGTCCGGGTACCCGACCTGGCCGGTCCCATCCGCCCGTCCCGGGTCCACGCCGTTCCCGACCGGCAACCTCCGGCTCCGGCCGGACGTGGCGTCCCTCAGGGCGACAGCGGACGCGGCGCACGCCCTTCACGGCGACCGGCGGTGAGGCCGTCCCCCGGCCGCGCGGCTGTTCTGTCCTGGGGCCGACATGCGCATTGCCACCCCCGCTGACCTGCGCTTTCATGACGGCAGAAGGCGGCGGACACCCTGGTGGACGGCAGGTCCGACCACGTGGTCGCACCGGAGACGGGTCCGGGCCGACCGGTCACCGGACGGAACCGTTCCCGCTCCACCGGGTCCGCCGCACCGGTTCTGCCGAAGGAGCGACCATGTCCGTCACCACGATCGGCGCCCGCGCCGTCCGGACCGTCCGCGCGGCGGTCGGCGTCCGGATCGCCCTGACCGCCGTCACGGCGGGCGCGCTCCTCGCCGTCGGCGCACCCGCCCCGGCCGCGCTCCCCCGGCCGGTCGCCCCGTCCGCCACCGGCACGGCCACCACCGGGACCGCCCCCGACTGCCACGGCGGGTACTCCCGGGACGGCGGCGCGCTGGCCTGCTTCGTCCCGTACGGCGAGCACCTCTGGGTCTGCGACACCCGGGCCGACGGGCACCATCCGGGGGTGGCCTACCGCGTCAACGGTGGTTCCTGGGTCTACCGCGACTACGACCTGGGCAACGGCAACTGCCGGGACATCGACCTGGACATCGCCGAGTCCGGCCACATCGACCTGATCCCCCGCAACTACGAGGGCTCGACGGTGGTCAGCGACGGTCCCACGTTCCGGGTCAGCGCCCGGGGCTGACCGCTCCCGGTGCCGACACGTCACCGGCCGGCCGGATTCCCCGTGGCTCGGGTCACGCCGGCCCGCGCCAGCGCCCGGTCAGGCGGCGGGCCAGTCCTGGTGGGCCAGACGCGGCGAGGCCGCCCCGGGCGGGGCGGCCTCGAGCCAGGAGAGGAATCCGGTGACCGTGGAACGCTCCATGGCGATCTCGATCGGGGTCTGCTGGCTCGTACAGTTCAGGATCACCCAGTCGGCGGGCATGGAGAAGCGCTCCTGGCCCTCGGGGAGCCGCCGTCGGCGCACCACCAGGGTCTCCCGGGAGAGCACCCGCTTGGGGCGGATGGCGAAGCTGAACATCCGGTACCACCGGAGCTCGTCACCGGCGAACCGACCGAATCCGGGCGACCAGCCCCGACCGTCGAGCAGGGTGGAGACCCGGACGTGGAGCCGGATGGTGCCGCCGGTGCGGGTCACCAGGGCCCGCCGGAGGAAGAGGATCAGAACCGCCACGACGAAGACGGCGAGGCCGATTCCGATCCCTTCCACGATCTCCATCGGCGGTACGGCTCAGCGGCTCTGCGCGCCGGAGACCGGGGTGGCGCTCTCCGCGAGCACCGTGACGCCCTCGCGGGACACCGAGAGGAAGCCGCCGGCCACCTCGTAGGCGACCTGTCCGCCGCCGGGCAGCTTGATCCGGACCTGACCGGGCTCGGCGAGCTGGCCGAGCAGTGGCGCGTGGCCGGCCAGGACACCCAGCTCACCTTCGGTCGTCCGGGCGACGACCATCTCGGCCTCGCCGGACCAGACCTTCTCCTCGACGGCTACGAGCTCGACGTGAAGCTGCTGTGCCACGCTGTCTCCTTGCTGCGGCGGGCGGTTGGCAGAAGTCTAGTCGCGCGCCCCCTGACCCACTAACGCGGGTACCGAGAGCTGCGACACTCCCTACTTGGCCTTGTTCTGGAAATCGGGGTGTTCGAGCATGAACGCGTCGACCGTCCCGTTGCGCAGCGAGGCGAAGAACTCGTCCGCCTCGGGCAGGAACCGTTCCCCCCGGTAGGCCGACCCGGTGCCGATGCCCTCCGCCGGCAGCTTGACCGTCTGGATCGCGTCCGGCCGCAGGTCCTTGAGGGCGAACGCGAAGTCGACGATGCTGTTCCCGCGACCGCTGAAGACCAGCGACTCGCCGGCGGCCCGGAGCACCCGGTCCAGCTTGATCGGGTTGGTCACCACGTCCGCGCTGAACGCCTGACCCGCCATGGCCTTGACGAACTGCTGCTGGTGACGCTGGCGGCCGTAGTCGCCGTCCGGCACGCCGTTCTTCGGGTAACGCTGCCGGACGTAGTCCAGCGCCTGCCACCCCTCCAGCCGCTGGGTGCCCTTCGGGTAGACCGCCTGCGGACCGAGGTAGCCCCCGCCGCCCGGCCGGAGTTCGCGGTGGGTGCCGTCCGGCTCGCGGTGCTCGGAGCGCACCTCCCGCTCGATGTACATCTCGACGCCGCCCATCGCGTCGACGATCTTCCTGAACCCGTTGAAGTTGATGATCGCCCCGGCGTCGAAGCGGGCGATGCCGGTCTCCTGCTGGATGGTCGTGGCGAGCAGCTCGAAGCCGAGGTTCGGGTCCGGGTTCCGGCCGGAGACCCGGCTGCCGTACGACATCGCGGCGTTGATCTTGTCAGTGCCCCCGTCGAATCCGGACTTGGCGAACGCGGGAATCTCCACACGCAGGTCGCGCGGCATCGAGAAGAGGTACGCCCGGTCCATCTCGACCGGGATGTGCATGACCATGATCGAGTCGGCGAGCGGCGGGTCCTCCGGCTTGCGCGGGTCCACGCCGACCAGCAGGATGTTGAGCGGGCCCTTGATCTCCTTGCGCTTCTCCTGCGCGCCGGCCGCCTGGTCGCCGAAGAGGTCGCCCTTGCCGACCGAGCCCTCGTAGCGGCTGAGCAGGGCCTCGTAGCCCACCAGCACCGCACCGCTGAGCATCAGCAGCACGGTGCCGAACACCGTGCACCACCGGGCCCACCGGGGCACCCCCGCCCACATGGACGACCTCGCGCCCCGCTTACCGCTCCGAGCCACGTACATCTCCATTCATAGCGCCCATGAGGAGGAGACGGGCGCGAGCCACCTGTTCCCTGCGGAAGTCAACGCTCGACACGTGCTGCGGATCGACGGTACCTCGCCGGCACGGCAACTGTCGCATCGAGCGGCGTGGGCCCGTCGAGCCGACACGCGCAACGACCGAGGCCGCCCCGGCGAACCGGGACGGCCTCGGACAAAGCTGACCGGAGAGTCAGACTGATCGGCGGATCAGCCCTCCTTCATCAGCTCCGCAGCCTTGCGCTCCAGGTCCTCCAGGCCGCCGCACATGAAGAAGGCCTGCTCGGGGAAGTGGTCGTACTCGCCCTCGGCGATCTTCTTGAACGCCTCGATGGTCTCCTTGATCGGGACCGTCGAGCCCGGTACGCCGGTGAACTGCTCGGCGGCGTAGGTGTTCTGCGACAGGAAGCGCTCGATCCGGCGGGCCCGGCCGACGGTGAGCTTGTCCTCCTCGGAGAGCTCCTCGATACCGAGGATCGCGATGATGTCCTGCAGGTCCTTGTACTTCTGGAGGATCCGCTTGACCTCGGTCGCGACCGCGAAGTGCTCGGCGCCGACGAACTCCGGGGCGAGGATCCGGGACGAGGACGCCAGCGGGTCCACCGCCGGGTAGATGCCCTTGTCGGAGATCGACCGCTCCAGGTTGGTGGTGGCGTCGAGGTGGGCGAAGGTGGTGGCCGGAGCGGGGTCGGTGTAGTCGTCCGCCGGCACGTAGATCGCCTGCATCGAGGTGATGGCCTGGCCCCGGACGGAGGTGATCCGCTCCTGGAGCTCGCCCATCTCGTCGGCCAGGGTCGGCTGGTAGCCCACCGCGCTCGGCATCCGGCCGAGCAGGGTGGAGACCTCGGAACCGGCCTGGGTGAAGCGGAAGATGTTGTCGATGAAGAGCAGCACCTCCTGCTTCTGCACGTCGCGGAAGTACTCCGCCATGGTCAGCGCGGAGAGGGCGACCCGGAGCCGGGTGCCCGGCGGCTCGTCCATCTGGCCGTAGACCAGCGCGGTCTTGTCGATGACGCCGGACTCGGTCATCTCGGCGATGAGGTCGTTGCCCTCACGGGTCCGCTCACCCACGCCGGCGAAGACCGACGTACCACCGAAGTTCCGGGCCACCCGGGTGATCATCTCCTGGATGAGCACCGTCTTGCCCACGCCCGCGCCACCGAACAGGCCGATCTTGCCGCCCTTGACGTACGGGGCGAGGAGGTCGATGACCTTGATGCCGGTCTCCAGCATCTCGGTCTTCGGCTCCAGGTCCGCGAAGGCCGGGGCCTTGCGGTGGATCTGCCAGTGGTCGTCCGGGTTGAGCGTCTCGCCCTCGGTCAGGTTGAGGCACTCGCCGATGGCGTTGAAGACGTGGCCCTTGACCGCGTCACCCACCGGCACCTTGATCGGCGAGCCGGTGTCGCGCACCTCGGCGCCCCGGACCAGGCCGTCGGTCGGCTGCATCGAGATCGCGCGGACCAGGTTGTCACCCAGGTGCTGGGCGACCTCCAGGGTCAGCGTCTTCTCGCCGCCGGAGAGCGTCACGTCGACGTGCAGGGCGTTGAACAGGGCCGGCATGGTGTCGCGCGGGAACTCGGCGTCGACGACCGGGCCGATGACCCGGACCACGCGACCCGTGGCCGTCTTGGTCTCTACTGGGGCAGTCATCACACTTCACTTCCCGACGCGGCGAGCGCGTTCGCGCCGCCGACGATCTCGCTGATCTCCTGGGTGATCCCGGCCTGGCGGGCCGAGTTCATCTCCCGCGTGTACTTCTCGATCATCTCTTCGGCGTTGTCGGTGGCGCTCTTCATCGCCCGCCGCCGGGCCGCCGACTCGCTCGCCGCCGACTCCAGCAACGCCGCGTAGATCCGCGTGTTGATGTACTTCGGCAGCAGCGCGTCGAGCAGCGCCTCCGCATCCGGCTCGAACTCGTAGGCCGGCAGCAGACCCTCGGACCGCGGGCGGTCCTCGATCTGCATCGGACCGATGACCTTCGCCACCGGGACCTGGGTGATGAGGGACTTGAACTCGGTGTAGACGATGTGCAACTCGTCCACGCCGCGCACACCGTCCGGTCCGGCCCCGCCGTCGACGTCGTCCGCACCGGCCGCGAACGCCCGGATCAGGGTCTCGCCCACCTCGCGGGCGGAGGCGAAGTCCGGCTGCTCCGAGAAGCCCGTCCAACTCGCCTCGACCGGCCGGTTACGGAACCGGTAGAAGCCGACGCCCTTGCGACCGATGACGTAGAGCACAGGCTCCTTGCCCTCGGCCTGCAACCGGGCGACCAGCGACTCCGCCATCTTGATCGCGTTGGAGCTGTAACCCCCGGCCAGGCCCCGGTCGGAGGTCACCAGCAGGACGCCCGCCCGCCGCACCCGCTCGCGCGGGGTGAGCAACGGGTGGTCGATCCGCGCGTTGGAGGCCAGCGCCGTGAGCACGCCGGTGATGGCCTGGGCGTACGGCAGGGATGCCGCCACCCGGGTCTGGGCCTTGGCGATGCGGCTCGTCGCCACGAGCTCCATCGCCTTGGTGATCTTCTTCATCCCCTTCGCCGAGCGGATCCGTTGACGAAGAACGCGTACCTGGGCCGCCATGAGTCAGCCCTACTGCTTCTCGACGTCGTCGCCGCTGTAGCGGGTGACCTTCTCGCGGTCCACGTCACCCTCCATCGGCTTGGCCGGCGCCTCGTTGATCCGGGGCTCGTCCGCCTTGCTGAGGAAGGACTGCTTGAACTCGCTGATCGCCGCGTCGAGCGAACCGATGATCTCGTCGTTCCACTTGTTGTCGGCGATGCCGGCCAGGACACCCTCGTGCCGGTGCCGCAGGTGCTGGAGGAACTCCGACTCGAAGCGGCGGATCTCGCCGACCGGGACGTCGTCCAGCTTGCCCTCGGTGCCGGCCCAGACCGAGACGACCTGCTCCTGCACCGCGTACGGCGAGTAGTTCGGCTGCTTCAGCAGCTCGACCAGGCGGGCACCGCGCTCCAGCTGGGCCCGGGAGGCCTTGTCCAGGTCGGAGGCGAAGGCGGCGAACGCCTCCAGCTCGCGGTACTGGGCGAGGTTGAGCCGCAGCGAGCCGGCGACCTTCTTCATCGGCTTGACCTGGGCGGCACCACCCACCCGGGAGACCGAGGTACCGACGTTGATCGCCGGCCGGACGCCCTGGTTGAACAGGTCGGTCTCGAGGAAGATCTGACCGTCGGTGATCGAGATGACGTTGGTCGGGATGAAGGCCGAGATGTCGTTGGCCTTCGTCTCGATGATCGGCAGACCGGTCATCGAGCCGCCACCCAGCTCGTCGGAGAGCTTCGCGCAGCGCTCCAGCAGCCGCGAGTGCAGGTAGAAGACGTCACCCGGGTACGCCTCACGGCCCGGCGGGCGGCGCAGCAGCAGCAGCGAGACCGCGCGGTACGCCTCGGCCTGCTTGCTCAGGTCGTCGAAGACGATCAGGACGTGCTTGCCGCCGTACATCCAGTGCTGGCCGATGGACGAGCCGGTGTACGGGGCGAGGTACTTGAAGCCGGCCGGGTCGGACGCGGGCGACGCGACGATGGTGGTGTACTCCATCGCGCCCGCCTCCTCCAGGATGCCCTTGATCGAGGCGATCGTGGAGGCCTTCTGGCCGATGGCGACGTAGATGCAGCGGACCTGCTTCTTCGGGTCGCCGGTGCGCCAGTTGTCCCGCTGGTTGAGGATGGTGTCCAGGGCGACCGTGGTCTTGCCGGTCTTCCGGTCGCCGATGATCAGCTGCCGCTGACCCCGGCCGATCGGCGTCATGGCGTCGACCGCCTTGATGCCGGTCTGGAGCGGCTCCTCCACGGACTGCCGGGCCATCACGTTCGGGGCCTGGAGCTCCAGCTCACGGAAGCCCTCGTTGGCGATGTCGCCGAGGCCGTCGATCGGCTGGCCCAGGGCGTTGACCACGCGGCCGAGGAAGGCGTCGCCGACCGGCACCGAGAGCACCCGGCCGGTGCGCTTGACGCGCTGCCCCTCCTCGAGCTTGGCGGAGTCGCCGAGGACGACGACACCGATCTCCCGGACGTCGAGGTTCAGCGCCACGCCGAGCGTGCCGTCCTCGAACTCCAGGAGCTCGTTGGTCATGGTCGAGGGGAGGCCCTCGACGTGGGCGATACCGTCACCGGTGTCGGCGACGGTGCCGACCTCCTCGCGGGAGACGTCGGGCGAGTAGGAGGAGACGTAGCGCTCCAGGGCGCCGCGGATCTCCTCCGTCGAGATGGTCAGCTCGGCCATCCTCTGCTTCCTTAAGTATCAGGGGCCCGGGATACCTAGTACCGACCGGTCCGAATGGCGTATGTCATTCAGGGCGCTGAGCGGTTGGGCTGGTCAGCGCTTCGCGAGCGCGTTGCGGGTCTCGTTGAGGCGGCGCAGGACGGTGCCGTCGTACAGGTCGGAGCCGACCCGCACGCTCGCCCCACCGAGGACCTCGGGGTCCACCGTCTGCTTGACGGAGACCTCCCGACCGTATATCGCGGCGAGGCGGGCACCCAGTCGGCGCTCCTCGTCCTCGGTCAACGGGGCGGCCACGGTCACGTAGGCGATCTGCCGGTCGCGACGCTCGCCGACCAGCTCGACCAGTCGGCTGAGCGAGCCGGCCAGGGAACGCCCGCCGAACCCGCTCAGCGCCACCTCGACGAGGCGGAGGGTGATCGGACGGGCCTTGCCGGCGAGCAGGTCCCGGGCCAGGGCGGCCCGCTGCTCGACCGGGGCCGTCGCGTCGCCCAGCGCTGCGGCGAGCGCCGGCTGGGCGGCGACCACCTGACCGAAGCGGAACAGCTCGTCCTCGACCTCGCCCAGGTCACCGGCGGCGTCGGCGCTGGCGAGCAGCGCCTCAACCCCGAGCCGCTCGGCGCCGTCGAGCAGTTCCGACGGCACCGACCAGCGGCCGGAGACCAGGGTGGACAGCAGGTCGAGCGCGTCCGCACCGACCTTGCCCCGCAGCATGTCGCCGAGGAGCCCGGCCCGGTCCGCGCCGGACCGGGCCGGCTCGGAGAGCGCCCGACGCAGCCGGGGCTCCCGCCGCAGCAGACCCGCCACGGCGAGCAGGTCGTCCGCGGTGGCGGCCACGGCGTCCGGCTGCGCGCCGCGCGCGTACGTCGCCAGGCGCTCGTCGGCGGCCCGGTACGACTCCCGGCTGGCGGCCTGCATCAGCGGGCCCCCGTGCTCTCGAGGTCGGTGAGGAACCGCTCGACGGTGCCCTTGCGGCGGGCCTCGTCGGCCAGCGACTCCCCGACGATCTTGCTGGCCAGCTCGACCGCGATGGTGCCGACCTCGGTGCGCAGCTCGCGCACGATGGTGGCCCGCTCGGCAGCGAGCTGCTCCTTGCCGGCCGCGATGATCCGGTCGGACTCCTCCCGCGCCTTGGCGAGGACGTCCTGCCGGATGCCCTCCGCGTCGGCCCGGGCGTCGTCCCGGATCTTGGCAGCGTCGGTGCGCGCCTCGGCGAGCTGCGCGCGGTACTGCTCGAGGAGCTGGTTCGCCTCGGCCTGGGCGGCCTCGGCACGCTTGATGCCACCCTCGATGGCGTCGACCCGGGCCTGGTACATCGCCTCCATGCGGGGGAAGACGAACTTGCTCAGGACCCAGAGGACGAGACCGAACGCGACGAGACCGACGATGATCTCAGCCAGGGGCGGGAGCAGGATGTTCCCGCCCTCTTCCGCTGCTAGGTACATGGACACTCCCCTTCGCCAGCGGCCGACCAACGAGGGCCGGCCGGTTCAGCTAAGCGCTGGCTGGGTCTCAGCCGCCGAGGGCGAACGCGAGCACCAGACCGAGCAGGGCAAGCGCCTCGACCACGGCGAAGCCCATGAACATGTAGACCCGGGTCAGGCCGGCGCTCTCCGGCTGGCGGGCGGTCGCCTGGATGTAGGCGGCGAACACCAGACCCACACCGATGCCCGGGCCGAGCGCCGCGATGCCATAGCCGATGACGTTGACGTTGCCTGAGATCTCGGCCAGGAACATGGTTGGTTTCCTCCTGCGGGGAACGCGTGACCGTCACGCGTTCGACTAGGTGAACTTTTCAGTTGTCGTTCTCGGGGGGATGGAACGGTGCGCGTCGACGCCTCAGTGCTCGTCGGCGAGCGAGGACTGCAGGTAGGTCGCGGTCAGCAGGGTGAACACGTACGCCTGCAGGATCAGGATGCCGAGCTCGAAGAACGTCATCAGGATCGCCATGGCCCAGCTGAGCAGGGCGACCGGCTTGATGAAGATCGACTCCGCGTTGAGCAGCGCGACGCCACCGAGGGTGAAGACCAGCAGGATCATGTGGCCGGCGAACATGTTGGCGAACAACCGGACCGCGAGGGTGACCGGGCGCAGCACCAGGTTCGACACGAACTCGATCGGCACCAGGATCGGCTGGACCCAGAGCGGCGCGCCGCTGACCCAGCAGCTGGCCTTGATGTAGCCGAAGAAGCCGTGCTTGCGGATACCGACCCCGACGTAGACCAGCCAGCTGGAGGCGGCCAGGACCATCGGGAAGGCGATGTGCGAGCTCGGCGAGATCTGCGCGAACGGGAAGATGCCCCAGATGTTCAGCAGCAGGATGAAGACGAAGAGCGAGGCGAGGTACGGCGCGAAGCGCACGCCCTGGTGCCCGATGATGTCCTTGGCGATGTTGTCCCGGGCCAGGCCGTAGACCGACTCGGCCATCCACTGCCGCTTCGTCGGGACCAGCTGCGGGTTCCGGTAGCTGATCAGGAAGAAGAGAATGGCGATCGCGGCCGCGATCCAGACCAGCAGGGCGATCTTGGTGAAGGCCGGCTCCCAGGCCGTCCCCTCGAAGCCGGGAATCAGGCTGCGGTAGTTGAAGCTGTCAACGCCGGGGGGGAACTCCGCCGCCCGGATGTCCGCGGCGGCATAGGTCGGCAGCTCAGTCAACTCGAACCCTCCGTCGGTCGGGCATGGTCAGGCGCCCAGCCTCTTCATGGTCAGGTAGACCCCCGCAGCCGTGCCGCCGATCAGTCCGATCAGCAACCCGACGTTCGGAAGATCCAGCCACCGGTCGACGAGCCAGCCGGCCCCACCCCAGACGGCCATGCCGCCGAGCAGGTAACCGACCGCAGCCCAACCCGCGTCCACACCCTGGGGTGCGGGACGTTTGTCGGATCGGTCGTCGGCCATGACGGAGCGAACGGTATCAGCCGCTCGAACGAGGCTGTGAGTCACCCCCCGCACAACCTCGTCGTGTGGGTCAGGGAAGCCTCGGCTGGCGGATAGGCTACGCCTGTCTCGCGCTTGACGAAACTCCATCCCCGGCGTGGCGACGGCAACCCGACAGCCGGATTCAGTCACCAGGGGTGCTCACCTGCGGACGGTGGTCGCGGAACGTCCACCAGACCTGGGCGGACACCCAGCCGATGGTCGCGACGATCATGGCGGCGGCCATCATCCGGATCCCGCCCCAGCCGGCGTCGACGACGCCGAACATCACCACCCCGAACAACAGGAACTTGGTGATGTACGTGGTCAGCCCGACGCTCATCACCATCTTCGGGTGCACGGAGTCGGCCCAGGCGACCGCCAGGCTCGACAGCGCGTAGCTGAAGGTCACCAGGGCCACGCCCGCCGCCCCACCGGCCGCGCCCGCGCCGCCGTCGACCAGCCAGCCGACTCCGGTGGCGAGCACCAGCAGCACCGCGGAACTGAGCAGCGGCAGGACCAGGTGCCGCAGTCGCTGCCGGATCACCGGGGGTACGCCGGGAACTCGCGGACCAGCTCGGCCACCTCGCCGGCGATCCTGGTCAACTCGGCCGGCCCGTCGGGCCCGTCGGGGTCGGTGCGTACCGCACGGGCGGTCAGCGCGGCGATCTGCCGCATCTGCGGCTCGCGCATGCCCTGGGTGGTCACGCTGGGCGTGCCGACCCGGATGCCGGAGGCGACCGTCGGCTTCTGCGGGTCGTACGGGATGGCGTTCTTGTTCAGGGTGATGCCGGCGGCGTCGCAGCGGGCCTCGGCGTCGGCCCCGGTCACCCCGATCGGGCGCAGGTCGACCAGGGCGAGGTGGGTGTCGGTGCCACCGGAGACCGGCCGCATCCCTTCGGCGGCCAGCCCGTCGGCGAGCGCCCGCGCGTTGCGGACCACCTGCTCGGCGTACGCCCGGAACTCCGGCTGCGCGGCCTCGCGCAGCGCGACGGCCTTGGCCGCGACGGCGTGCATCAGCGGGCCGCCCTGGGTGAACGGGAAGACCGCCTTGTCGATCCGGGCGGCCAGCGACTCCCGGCAGAGGATCATGCCGCCGCGCGGGCCGCGCAGCACCTTGTGCGTGGTCGCGCAGACCACGTCGGCGTACGGCACCGGGGAGGGCACGGCCCGCCCGGCGACCAGGCCGATGAAGTGGGCGGCGTCCACCATGAGGTACGCCCCGACCTCGTCGGCGATCTCCCGGAAGCGGGCGAAGTCGATCAGGCGGGGGTACGCCGTCGCGCCGCAGATGATCATCTTCGGGCGGTGGGCGAGGGCCAGTTCCCGCACCTCGTCGTAGTCGATCAGCTCGTTGTCCGGGCGGACGGTGTAGCCGACCGTGGCGAACCACCGGCCGGAGAAGTTCACCCGACTGCCGTGGGTCAGGTGACCGCCGTGCGGGAGATCCATCGCCAGCACCGTGTCGCCGGGCTGGACCAGGGCGGCGTACGCGGCCAGGTTGGCGCTCGCCCCGGAGTGCGGCTGGAGGTTGGCGTGCTCCGCGCCGAACAGCTCCCGTGCCCGGGCGATGCCGATCTCCTCGGCCCGGTCCACCTCGGCACAGCCGCCGTAGTAGCGGCGGCCCGGGTAGCCCTCGGCGTACTTGTTGGTCAGCGTCGAGCCGAGCGCGGCGAGCACCGCCGGTGAGGTGAGGTTCTCACTGGCGATCAGCTGGAGGCCGCCACGCAGCCGGTCCAGCTCGCCGAGCACCACCGACGCGATCTCCGGGTCGGTGGCCCTGAGCTGGTCGAAATCCGGCCCCCAGAAGGTGGGCGTCGCGTTGTCCACAACGACAGAGTCTATGGGGCCGCAGACTGGAGCCCATGAGATGCCTGGTCACCGGTGCCACCGGGTACGTCGGCGGGCGGCTCGCGCCCCGACTGCTCGCCCGGGGTCACACCGTACGCTGTCTGGCCCGGTCCGCCCGGCGGCTGCGGGACGTGCCGTGGGCGGCGCGGGTCGAGGTGGTCGAGGGCGACCTGCGGCGACCGGAGACGCTGCCGGCCGCGTTCGCGGACGTCGACGTCGCCTACCACCTGGTGCACTCGCTCGGGCAGGCCGGGTTCGAGGCCGCCGACCGGGAGGCGGCGACCAACTTCGCCCGGGCGGCCCGCGCGGCGGGCGTACGCCGGATCGTGTATCTCGGCGGGCCGGAGCCGGCCGCGGACACCCGCCCCTCCCCCCACCTGCGCTCCCGCAGCGAGGTGGGACGGATCCTGCTGGCCAGCGGCGTGCCGACCGCGGTGCTCCGGGCGGCGGTGATCATCGGGTCCGGTTCGGCGTCGTTCGAGATGCTGCGGCACCTCACCGAGCGGCTGCCGGTCATGGTCACCCCGCGCTGGGTGCGCAACCGGATCCAGCCGATCGCGGTCCGGGACGTGCTGCACTACCTGGTCTCCGCGGTCGACCTGCCGCCGGAGGTCGACCGGGCCTTCGACGTCGGCGGGCCGGACGTGCTCACCTTCACCGAGATGATGCAGCGGTACGCCGCCGTGGCCGGGCTGCGCCGCCGGATCGTCCTGCCGGTCCGGCCACTGACCCCGTCGCTCTCGTCGCACTGGGTGGGCCTGGTCACGCCGGTGCCGAACCGGATCGCCCGGCCGCTGGTGGAGAGCCTGGTCCACGAGGCGGTGGCGCACGAACACGACATCGCGCGGTACGTCCCCGACCCGCCCGGCGGGCTGACCGGCTTCGACGACGCGGTGCGGCTGGCCCTGGCCCGGGTCCGCGACGCCGAGGTGGAGACGCGCTGGTCCACCGCGAGCGGGCCGGACGCGCCGGCCGAGCCGCTGCCCAGCGACCCGCAGTGGTCCGGCGGGTCGGTCTACACCGACCTGCGGTCCCGTCGGGTCGCCGCGCCACCGGACGCGCTCTGGCGGGTGGTCGAGGGGGTCGGCGGCGACCACGGGTGGTACTCCTTCCCGCTCGCCTGGTCGGTGCGGGGCTGGATGGACCGGCTGGTCGGCGGGGTGGGGCTGCGCCGGGGTCGGCGTCACCCGCACCGGCTCCACGTCGGCGAGGCGCTCGACTTCTGGCGGGTCGAGGAGATCGTCCGGGGTGAGCTGCTGCGGCTGCGGGCGGAGATGCGCCTGCCCGGCCGGGCCTGGCTGGAGATGCGCGTCGAACCGACCGACGACGGCGGCAGCCGGTACGCCCAACGCGCCGTGTTCCTTCCGCGCGGACTGGCCGGGCACGCCTACTGGGCGGCGGTCGCCCCGTTCCACGCGGTGGTCTTCGGCGGCATGGCCCGCAACATCGCCCGGGGCGCCGAACAGGTCGCCCGCGCCGGACCGGACCACCCGTGACCCGTCGGCCGGCGCGGCGTCGAGGGAGCTGGTTCCCCGCGCTGCTAGTTCCCCGCGCGTGCGGCGTTGCCCCACCGGGCGATCGCCTCGGTCGGTGGGGCGAAGTCGCGGACCGGCTGGTCCCGCAGGGCGGCAGTCATGATGTCCGCGACCTGGTCGACCATCCGGGCCTGCACCGCCTCGCCGGCCGGATCACGGGGGTCGTCCGGGTTGGTGGCCATCGTGGCGACCACGAGCTGCGGGGTGGCGGCCACCACCGTCTCGGTGCCGTACCCCTCGGAACTGCCGGTCTTGCCGATCACCGGCCGGCCCAGCCGCTCGCGCAGGCCGTTGGCGGTGGCGCCGTCACAGCGCCCGAACGCCGACTGGTCACCGACCGGGCAGCGGGCCGCGTCGGCCGCCGCGCGGGCCACGTCGACGTCCAGCACCCGGCGGCACTCCGGCCGGGCGACGTCGAGGGGTCGGCCCGCGTGGTCGGCGATCGTGTTCACCGGCAGCGGCGTGCAGCGGACCCCCTCGGCGGCCACCGTGGCGTAGGCGGTGGCCAGGTCGAGCGGGGTGGCGGACGCGACGCCCAGCACGAACGGCCCCCAGCCACGGGCACCGTACCGGGCCAGTTTGGCGTCGTCGTCGGCGCGCAGCACGATGCCGAGCCGCTCGGCCATCTCCACCACCCGGTCCGCGCCGACCCGCTCGGCCAGCCAGACGAAGTACGTGTTCACCGACCGGCCGAACGCGGTCCACATGGTGCGCTCGCCGTCCATCCACGCCGGGTTGGCGTTCGACGGGCACCACTGCCCGCCACAGCTCGCCGGTCCCGAGGCCGGCCACTGGCTGACGATCTGGGTCGGCGCGTCGTAGCGGGTGTCCAGGGGCGCCCCGGCCTCCAACGCGGCCAGCAGGGCGAAGATCTTGAAGGTCGAGCCGGCCTGGTAGCCGACGATGCCGTCGCCCCCGGCGACGAGCTGGTTGACGGTGTACGGGCGGTTCTCCTGCCCGGCCGGGTTGGGGCCGAGGCCGTACCTGCGGTTGACCGCCATGGCGAGGACCCGTCCGGTGCCCGGTTGCACCACGGCGGTGGGCAGCGCGTGGGGGCTGTTCTCGTCGTACACCTCCAGCACCCGCTCCTGCGTCTCCCGCTGCACGGTCGGGTCGAGGGAGCTGACGATCCGGAAGCCGCCCCGGCGCAACGTGCGCTGCCGCTCGTCCGCCGACGTGCCGAACGCCGGCTGCGCGTTCCACCAGTCGGTGAAGTAGTCGCAGAAGAACGCCCAGTCGTTGCGGTCCTTCGGCACCGCCGCGCAGTCGTCGGGTTCCACGCTCGGCTTCAGGGTGAGGCCCTCCGTACGGGCCCGGTCGGCGTCGGCGGACGTGACCGCGCCGGTCTCCACCAGCCGGTCCAGCACGTACCCCTGCCGGCTCAGCGCCGCGTCGGCGTCGCCGTTGATCGGGTCGTCGGTGTGCGGTGACTGGACCAGCCCGGCGAGCAGCGCCGCCTCGGCCAGGGTGAGGTCGGCCGGGGCCTTGGAGAAGTAGCGCCGGCTGGCCGCCGCGACGCCGTACGCCCCGGCGCCGAAGTAGACGATGTTGAGGTAGCGGCCGAGGATCTCGTCCTTGTCGAGCTGGCGTTCGAGTGCCAGGGCGTACCGGATCTCCTGGACCTTGCGGGCGGTGCTGATCTCGGTGGCGGCCTTCCGCTGCGCCTCGGTCAGGGTCGGGTCGCTGCTCAGCACGTTCCGGACGTACTGCATGGTCAACGTGGAGGCGCCCTGCCGGACCGGACCGCCCTGGTTGGCGGTGAACGCCCGGGCGATGCCCCGCAGGTCGACGCCGCTGTGCTCGTAGAAGCGGGAGTCCTCGGCGGCGACGACCGCCTGCCGCATCACCGGGGCGACCTCGGTCAACGGCACGTCGGCCCGGTTCTCCTCGTAGAAGGAGGTGATCATGGTGCGGCCGTCGGCGGCGTAGAGCGTGGAACGCTGCGCGGTGGGGGGCGTCACCAGATGCTCGGGCAGCGTCGAGTACGGCGCGGCGAGCGTGGAGAAGCCGAGCCCCAGCACCAGCGCGAGGGGCAGGGCCGCCGTGGCGAGCACCAACCCGGCCAGCGTGCCGGCGATCACGACGGTCAGCAGCTTGTGCAGACGGGCCTGGGTCATCAGCTCTCCCGGAGCAGAGGCTGGGCTGGGACCCGTTCAGAATGGCCCGGACCGACCGGCAGAAGCCGACCTTTCGGCAAATCAGCAGATATTTCGCAGACAGCCGCAAACCACGGCAGAATACGTGTAAATCAGGGCAACAGGACCGCCGCGAGCGGCTGCACCGTCTCCTCGATCTCGTCAGCCACCCGGTCGAAGCACTGGTCACCCCGACCCCACGGATCGTCCAGGTCGTCACCGGGCAGCGCGGCGGCACCCCCGCGCGCGGCGTGTACCGCCGCGACCAGGGCCGTCCCCCGGGCGTACACGGCCTCCGGGGACGCCTCGGCCGGGGGCAGGGCGGCGACGTCCACCCCGCCGAGCAGCCGGCCGAACTCACCCGTGACGAACGTCCGCGCGGCGGCGTCCGGGCGCAGCGCCAGCACGTACTCGTGCTGGTCGGCGGTGGCGGTGAGCACCAGGTCGGCGGCGTCGATCTGGTCCGAGCGCAGCCGGCGGGCGGCGAACCCGACGCTGTCCCCGCCCCGGGCCGCGACCTGCCGGGCCGCCGGTGGGTTCATCTCCGACCCGACGTGCCAGCCGCCGGTGCCGGCGCTGTGGCTGTGCAGCAGGTCGTCGACGCGCGCCGGGTCGAGTTCGCGGCGGCGCAGCCGTTCCCGGACGGCCAGCACCAGCAGTCGCTCGGCCATCGGTGACCGGCAGATGTTCCCCATGCAGACGTGCAGGACGGTGAAGGGCGGCACCTACGCCACCCGGCTCTCGATGTCGGGCACCACGTCGCGCAGCTCGGTCAACGAGATGGCCCCCTCCCGCAGCAGCTGCGGCACCTCCCCGGTCAGGTCCACGATCGTGCTGGGCACCGGGTCCGGACAGGGCCCGGCCTCCAGGTAGGAGCGGACCGCGTACCCGAGCTGGTCCCGCGCCTGCTCGGCGGTGAGCGCCGCCGGCTGGCCGGTCTTGTTCGCCGAGGAGACCGCCATCGGGCCGGTCTCCCGCAGCACCTCAAGCGCCACCGGGTGCAGCGGCATCCGCACGGCCACCGCGCCGTTGGTCTCGCCCAGGTCCCACTGGAGGCTGGGCGAGTGCTCGACGACGATGGTCAGCGCCCCCGGCCAGAACGCCTCGACCAGGTCCCGGGCCGCCCGGGGCAGGGTGAACACCAGCCCGTCCAGGGTGTGCCGGGAACCGATCAGCACCGGCGGCGCCTGCCGACCCTGACCCTTCGCGTCCAGCAGCGCCTTCACCGCGAACGGGGTGAAGGCGTCCGCGCCGATCCCGTACACCGTGTCGGTCGGCAGGACGACCAGCTCGCCATTCTTGACGGCCTCGATCGCCGCGGCGATGCCGCGGTCCCGATCGGCCAGCGACCGGCAGTCGTAGAGCATCACGAGGAGCCAGTCTGCCACGCCGGGCCCGACGCGTCGCCGGGGCGGCGCAGCGCGGTGGTGAAGCGGGGACGACCGGCGAGGTCGGCATGGCCGGTGACCGCCTCGAACCGGCCGTCGGCGGTGATCAGATCGGGCACCGCGCGGCCGTGCGTGTCGTCGTGTTCGACCGCCAGCGCGCCACCCGGACGCAGCAGCCGGGCCGCCCGCACGACCACCGGCCGGACCACGTCCAGACCGTCCGCCCCGCCGAAGACCGCCTCCGCCGGGTCGTGACCGGCCACCTCCGGCGGTACGGCGGTCCCGGCCGGCACGTACGGCGGGTTGCAGAGCAGCACGTCGACCCGGCCGACCAACGCGTCGAGGAGGTCGGGAGCGGTGACGTCCGCCTCGACCACCTCGACCGGCCGGTCCCCGGCCGTAGCCCGGTCCCCCGCGTTGCGGCGCAGCCACACCAGGGCCGCCGCCGACCGCTCGACCGCCACCACCCGGGCCGTCGGCACCTCCTGGGCGACCGCGAGCGCGACCGCCCCGGAGCCGCTGCACAGATCCACCACCAGCGGCTCGGCGATCCGCCGGGCCCGGTCGATCCCCCAACCGGCGAGCAGCTCGGTCTCCGGCCGGGGGACGAAGACACCGGGGCCGACCGCCAGCTCCAGGTGCCGGAACCCGGCGGTGCCGGTCAGGTGCTGCAACGGCTCCCGGGCCGCCCGACGCGTCACCAGACCGGTCAACCGGTCGAGCTGGTCGGGGCGGAAGCCGTCGACCAGCAACAGCCGTCCCCGGGGCACGCCGAGCACGTGGGCGGCGAGCAGTTCCGCCTCGGTCCGGGGGGCGTCGACACCCGCCTCGGCGAGGATCCGGGTCACCCGCGCGAGCACCGGCGGGTACGAGAATCGGTTGTTCGTCCCTTCGGACGGCTGTTGCGGCGTGGCAGTCACGACATAATCATGAAGCGTCGCGCACGTCACCCCGAACTGTGGCGCGTCCTTCTCCGGCACGCCCCGGTGGCGTCGACCGGCGGTCGGGCGCGGCTCGCCGAGGGTGTCACCGGCGACCACGGTGCGGCGCCGGAGCCGGCGCGGACGGGAGGCTGCGGGTGGGTTGGCTCGACCGGGTCACCGACCAGGTTGACGCTCTCACGAAGGCGCGCGACCTGCAGGAGGCGAGCCGGTCCGCCGAGGCGTGTGTCCTCCTCGACCAGGTGATCCGCACCACCACCGACCCGTTCGCCCGCGCCGACGCCCGCGTCCAGCGCCTCTCCGCGCTGATCAACCTCGGTCGGACGGCCGAGTTCACCCGGGCCATCGAGGAGGCGTCCACCGCCGTCCGGGACCTCCCCGAGCCGTACCTGCACGGGCACCTGCACGCGCTGGCCGCACTCGCCGCGCACCACCAGGGTGCCCTCGACCGGTGCGTCACCCACCTGGTCCGGGCCGCCCGGATGCTCGACGCGGTGGAGGACCCGGACCGGGACACCGCGTGGGGCTGGCACGACCTGGCCATGACGTACTCCTACCTCAGCTTCCACGGGTACGCGTTGACCGCCATCGAGAAGGCACGGCAGCTCGGGCTGGCCGCCGGCATCCCCGAGGAGACGTTCGCCGCACCCGGCATCCGGCTACGCAACGCGGTCGCCCTGGACCACAACGGCGACAGCGACGGCTGCCTGCGGGTGCTCCGGGACATCGCCGCCGACCTGGACCGCTTCCGGCGTACCGGGCGGGCCGGACGGCTCCGCCCGAGCAGTCTCGCCGCGTACGGCTACACCGTCGCCCGCCGGGCCGCCCTCGGCGAGCGGGTGGAGACCGACCCCGAGAACAACCCGGTCCGGCTGCTCGGGTTCGGTGGGGACAGCGCCCGCGCCCGCGACTTCCGTCAGCTCGGGCAGGTCTGCCTGGCCATCGCCGACGGCCGGCTGACCGAGGCGGTCACCCGGCTGGACACCGCCTCGGTCTCCACCGAGACCCTCGGTGCGGCCGAACCGGCCCGGCTGCGCAGCATCGCGTTGGCCACGGCCGGGGACCACGCCGGCGCACACCGGTCCGACCGGACGGCGTTCCGACTCGCCGCGCAGCGCAACGACCGGCTGCGGGACGTCTACATCGACGGCATCGCGGCCCGGATCGACCACGAGGAGATGCGGCGGGAGGCCGCCCGGTTCGAGGGCGAGGCGCTGACCGACCCGCTGACCGGGCTGCCCAACCGCCGCCGGCTGGAACGGCACATCGCCGGCATGGTCAACCGGGGCGAACGTCTGGTCCTCGGCGTCTGCGACCTGGACGGCTTCAAGGCGGTCAACACCCGGCACGGCCACCACTCCGGCGACCTGGTGCTGCAACGGGTGGCTGGCGTGATCAACCGGGTGATGCGGCGCGGCGACTTCGTGGCCCGCTACGGCGGGGACGAGTTCGTGGTGGTGCTCGCCGGCACCGGGATCGAGGAGGCCGCCGAGGTCTCCCGCCGGATCGACGCGGCGATCCGGACCGAGGACTGGGAGTCCGTGGTCCCCGGCACCCCGGTCCGGGTGACCATCGGCTTCGCCGAGGTCAACGCGGCCGCGCCACTGGGCCGGGACGCCATCCGCGCCGCCTTCGACGCCGCCGACCAGCAGATGCTGCGCGCCAAGTCCCGCCCCCGCCCCTCCTGACGCGCCGCCCCCTCCTGAGGGGGTGCCGGCGCTGACGCCGGGTGGTTGCAGGGGCCCCCTCCTCGGCAAGAAGCGGTAACAGGGGACCCCTGCTACCACCCCGGGCGGGCGGCTCGCCGCGCCCGCTCAGCGACGACCGAGTTCCGGTTCCCCGGCCAGTCGGGCCGCCCGGTCCGCCTCGGCGAGGGCGTCGAGCACGCCGTCCAGCTCACCGGCGAGGGCCAGGTCCAGGTTGTACGCGGTGTAGCCGATCCGGTGGTCGGTGATCCGGTTCTGCGGGAAGTTGTAGGTGCGGATCCGCTCGGACCGGTCGACGGTGCGCACCTGCGCCTTGCGGGCGTCCGAGGCGGCGGCGTCGGCCTGCTCCTGGGCGGCGGCGAGCAGCCGGGCCCGCAGGATCCGCATCGCCTGCTCCCGGTTCTGCAACTGCGACTTCTCGTTCTGGCAGGAGACCACGATCCCGGTCGGCACGTGGGTGATCCGTACCGCCGAGTCGGTCGTGTTGACCGACTGGCCACCCGGGCCGGACGAGCGGAAGACGTCGATACGCAGCTCGTTCGGGTCGATCGTGACGTCGACCTCCTCGGCCTCGGGCAGCACCAGGACGCCGGCCGCGCTGGTGTGGATGCGGCCCTGCGACTCGGTGACCGGGACACGCTGCACCCGGTGCACGCCGCCCTCCCACTTGAGCCGGGACCAGACCCCGTTGCCGCCCTCCGGGACGCCCTTGGTCTTGATCGCCAGCGAGACGTCCTTGACCCCGCCCAGGTCGGAATCCTGCGCGTCCAGCACCTCGGTCAGCCAGCCGCGCCGCTCGGCGTACCGGGTGTACATGCGCAGCAGGTCACCGGCGAACAGCGCGGACTCCTCACCGCCCTCACCGGCCTTGATCTCGACGATCACGTCCTTGGCGTCGTGCGGGTCGCGCGGGATCAGCAGCTCCGCCAGGCGCTCCTCCAGCTCGGGCAGGGTCGCCGCGATGGCCTCCGCCTCGGCGGCGAAGGCCGCGTCCTCGGCGGCCAGTTCCCGGGCGGCGACCAGGTCGGCCCGTGCCTGCTCCAGCTCGCCGGCCGCCTTGTGCAGCGGCACCAGTTCGGCGTAACGCCGCCCGACCCGACGCGCTGTGCCCTGGTCGGCGTGGATGGCCGGGTCGGCCAGCCGCTTCTCCAGTTCGGCGTACTCGTCGAGAAGGGTCGCCAGGCGCTCACTGCTCATGCTCGTACTCCCTGCGGTCGGCGCGAATCGGGCAGAGACGGACGACGCCCGCGCCCGGTGGTGAACCGGACGCGGGCGTCGAACGGACGGCTACTTGGCCTTCTTCGCCTGAACCTTGGCGTACTTCTGCTGGAACTTCGCGACCCGACCCGCGGTGTCGAGCACCCGCTGCTTGCCCGTGTAGAACGGGTGGCAGGCGCTGCACGTCTCGACGTGGATCGAGCCGCCCTTGGCGGTGCTGCGGGTGGTGAAGGAGTTGCCGCAGGAGCAGGTGACCTCGGTGGTCACGTACTCCGGGTGGATGTTGCGCTTCATGTCGCCTTCGGTCCTCTCGTGGGTGGTCGCCGGGTCGCCGTCCGCGCGGGTCGTGCCTGCGCGGGATCGGGCGTGAACCGGAACCGGTGGCCGATTGACCAGTGTGCCATGGGCTTCCGCCGACCCGGAAACCGGGCCGCACAGCTCCCTGAACACGGTCCGGACCACCCGCATTCCCGGCCCGGCCGGGAGCATTACCGTGACCGGGTGACCCGTCTCATCGCCACCCGGGGGCTGCCGGCCTCCGGCAAGACCACCTTCGCCCGGACGCTCCAGCCGTCGGTCGTCCGGGTCAACCGGGACGACCTGCGCCGCATGCTGCACGGTGCCCGGCTCTTCACCCAGTGGGCGGAGGCCCAGGTCACCACCGCCCAGCGGGCACAGGTCGAGGCCCTGCTGCGGGCCCGGGTCGACGTCTGCGTGGACGACACCAACCTGCGCGCCCGCACCCTGCGGGAGTGGGCCCGGCTGGCCGCCCGGTACGGGGCCAGCTTCGAGGTGCACGACTTCACCGACGTCCCGCTGGAGGAGTGCCTGCGACGGGACGCGGCACGACCGGCCGAGGACCGGGTCGGCGAGGAGGCCATCCGCCGCCTGCACGAACGCTTCCTGGCGGACCGTCCGTTGCCGCTGCCGGTGCCCGAGGTGCCGCCGGGCGGGCCGGCCCGGGTGAGTCCGCCGGCCCCGGAGCCGACGGAGGTCGTCCTGGTGGACATCGACGGCACGGTCGCCCTGAACGTGTCCCGGAGCCCGTACGACATGACCCGGGTCGGTGAGGACGTGCCGAACGAAGCGGTCATCGCGGCGGTCCGGGCCATGCACGGGGCCGGCTACGGGGTGGTGTTCTGCTCCGGGCGGGACGCCTCCGCCCGCGCCGACACGGTGGCCTGGCTGGACCGGCACGTCCGGGTGCCGTACCTGGCGTTGCACATGCGGGCGGTGGGCGACAACCGGAAGGACTCCGTCGTCAAACGCGAGATCTACGAACACGAGCTGCGCGACCGGTACCGGGTCGCCGGGGTCTTCGACGACCGCATGCAGGTGGTCCGGATGTGGCGCGAGCTGGGTCTGACCGTCTTCCAGGTCGCCGAGGGCAACTTCTGACCGGAACCGGAACCGGGACCGGAACCGGGACCGGAACCGGGCCGCCCCTGCCCACCCTCCCCGGGACGGGGACGGGATCGACCGGATCCGGGCGGAACGGAGCGCTTGTTAATCGGCTCCACATCGGAGGATCACCCGTGCCGTAACCGACGGTTCATCTCCCCGGTGCGCTCTGGTGGTGACGCGGCCGGACGGGTCCCGGCCGGGTGACCGCCGTGCCCGCGTCCGGCCGGGCCCTGCCCGGTCGACGGTTCCGGACGACGGATGGGCGGTCTCACGGTGCTCGGTTCCATCAGAGAGTGGGCGGTCTGGGCGCTCGTCGGCGGGGACACGCCGGTGGGCGCCGTGCTGCTCGTCCTGCTGCTCACCGTCTCGTGGCAGGTGTGGCGGGAGATCCGGGCCCGCCGGGCGGCCCGCAAGCGGCTCTCCTACCACGTCTCGTTCAACTCCCGGCTGGGCTTCGACCCGCCGGACGCCGGGGAGATCACCCGGCTGCTCGACCGGAACGGCGAACCGGTGCCGGACCCGTCCATGGTGGTCATCCGCATCTCGAACACCGGGACCAACGACATCGCGGAGACCGACTACCAGCTGCCACTCAAGTTCGACTTCGGCAGCCGGACCGTCCGGACCGTCGACGTCAGCGAGGGTGTGCCACCGGCACTGGAGGAGGTCTTCGCCCCGCACATCGTGGCGACCGAGCACGGCGTGGTGGTCCCCGACCGGCACCTCAACGCGGGCAGCCGGTTCAAGCTGCTGATCCTGCTCAGCGGGAACAGCGCGGACAGCACCGTCCGGACCGGTGGGGTACTCAAGGGTGGTGACGTCGTCGACGCCCGGCACGAACAGAAGAACCGCATCCGGTACTGGCGGGCCGGCACCGCCGTGGTGGCCTCGCTCTGCGTCGGGGCCCTCGCCGCGGTGGGCTTCGGCCTGCCCGGTGGGCCGGCCGGGGAGACCACCTGCGTCGACGGCACGCTCCGTGCGGTCGGTTCCAGCGCCTTCGCCACCGCCGCCGCGCAGGCCATCGGCTCGTACGAGGCGTTCTGCGCCGACTCCACCATCGAGTCCTCGTTCACCGGCAGCCGCCAGGGGGTGGAGGAGTTGCAGAAGTCGGACGGGGACGTGGTGGCCTTCTCCGACGGCCCGGAACCGGGCCTGGACCCCGGTCTGGTCGTCGGGCGTCCGCTCGCCGTGATCCAGTTCAGCGTCGTGGTGCACCCGGCCGTCCTCGGCCGGCACACCGGTGCGCTCGACCTGAGCGCGGCGGACCTCCGGAAGATCTTCGGCGGTACGGCGCGGCGCTGGCCCGAGGTCCGTCCGGGCCTGGCCGACCTGCCGATCAGGATCGTCGGCCGGCGCAGCCAGTCGGGCAGCCGGGTCGCCTTCGAGCGGTACGTGCTCGGCCGGAACCAGGGGGCGCTGACCTCCACCGACTGCGCCCAGCCGGACGATCCGGGAAGTCGGGAGCCGACCCTCTGCGAGGTCAGCACCACCGAGGACGTGCTGGACCGGGTGAGCGGCCTGCCCGGCGCCATCGGGTACGCCGGCACCCCGGACGCGCTGAAGGTCCGCAACCAGCTGGTGTCGGTCACCATCGACGGGCGGACCGCCGACCCGGACGACCCCGGCAACGGCTACCCGTTCTGGACCGTCGAGTACGTCTACCACCGACGTCACCCGACCGGCCAGCCGTCGCTGGCGGAGTCGTTCGTGACGTACCTGACCGAGGAGTCCCAGGCGCAGGCGCTGGCGCGGGCCGGCTACCCCGCCTGCCGTGGTCTGGGTCTGCTCTGCCCCAACCGCACCTGACCCCGCCCCGGCGAACGGCCGGAAGCGGGGTCAGGCGGTGCGGGTGGGTTGGTAGCAGGGGCCCCCTGCTACTCAAAAAGCGGTAACAGGGGGCCCCTGCATGCACCTCAGGCGGCGGGGGCCGTGGGGGAGGCGGCGGCGGTGAGGGACACGGTCGCCTCGGCCCGGACGCCGTTGACGGTCACCGCGAGCACCACCGAGTCGGCCGGCCGCAGCGCGGTGAGCGTGCCGGTGGCCGGGTCGAGGCGGGCCACGTGCCAGGGCTTGGCCGCGCCGTCGCCGACGAGGACGCTCGGCGAGGCCGACCAGTCCGCGCTGACCGGCGCGGCCACCGGCACGGTACGACCACCGGGCTGCGTGACCGTCGCGGTGACCTTCGCCGGCGTGCCGACCACGACGGTGTCCGGAGCGGCCAGGGTGAGCCGGTCGACGTGCGCCCGGAACTCGGCGGCCACCCAGCTGGGGCCCTCGGCGAGCGGGTCACGGCGGGCCCGCTCGGCCTCCTGCCGGGTCACCGGGTCCACCCCGACCATCGTCCAGCCGGTGAATCCGCCCTGGTCGGCGGGGCTGGACGGGCCCTTGCCGGCGTTGCCGTTGATCAGGAAGGGCACCCCGTCGACCCGGTCGGCGTGGAACGTGCCGACGTGCCCGCCGACGAAGAGCGCGCCCTTGCCGGTGCGGTGCTGGAAGTCGGCCATCCACTGCTCGACCAGCGCCGCCTCCTTCCGGTCGGTGAGCTGGCTGGCCTTGGCCGGGCCGGGGTCGCGCGGCGGGTGGTGGTGCAGCACGACCACCGAACCGATCCGGTCGTCGCCGGCGGCCGAGTCCAGCGCGGTCCGCAGGGCGCGGACCTGGTCGAAGCCGCCGCCGCGCAGGGTGCCGGTGGCGCTGTTCAGCGTGACGAAGCGGGTTCCCTTGTGATCGAAGACCCGCGACGGCGCGCCGAAGACCGCCTCGAAGTTGGCGATCGGGGCACCCATGATCTCGTGGTTGCCCGGCACGTAGTAGTAGGGCAGTTCGCCGCCGAGCTCCTCGTCGAGGATCCGCTTGGCCAGGGCGAAGTCCGCCGGGTAGGCGGTGTCCACGAAGTCCCCGTTGATGACGAGGAAGTCCGGCTTCGCCGCCTTGACCTCGCGCAGCGTCCGGCGGGCCTGGGCGACCAGGTCGCTGTCCGGGTTCGCCGCGACGAACTGGGCGTCGGAGAGGACCGCGAAGCGCCACGGCATCCCGGCCACGGTGCCGTCGCGCAGCACCACCGGATCGGTCCGGTGCGGTTCGGCCGGCACGTCGACGGTGGGCGACACCTTCGCCACCAGGTCGTCGATGATCACCTCGCTGGTGTACTTCGCGGCGGCGTTGGTCTCGGCCACGTAGAACCGGCGGACCCGCAGCGGGTACTGCACCCCGGCCGGTACGGCGAACTCGACGTACCGCCAGTCGGTCCAGGTGACCAGCGGCCCGCGCAGCACGTGCTGGGTGTCCTGCGCGTCGTGCAGGTGCAGGCTGGGCCACTCCCCCGTGCCGTTGCCCTTGATCCACATGCCGAAGGCCTGCGGCTGACCGGGCACCTGGATCCAGGCTGGCGGGTCGGCGTACGCGGCCCGGGTGCCGGTGGACTGGCCGAAGTCGTACGACATCTTCAGGCCGGTGCCGGTACGGCCGGGCACCGGCGTGACCGAGCCGGTGGCGCGGGCGGCGCTGAACTTCCAGTTCGCCGCGTCGTCGAAGCCGGCGACCGGCACGTCGGTGAGGCCGACGGTCACCGGCACGACGGTGCGCTGACCGGCGACGGTGACGGTGACCAGGGCGGATCCGCTGTCCTTGAGAGCGGCGACGGTCAGGTTGCCGTCGGCGGTGGACGTGATCCGCAGCAGGTCGCGGTCGTAGTCGAGGGAGAGGTCGGCGGGCTCGATCGGCGCGGTGTTCCCCTCGGCGTCGTAACCGACCACGCCGAAGGTGCCGGTGCCCCCGGTGCCGTCGAGGCCGACCCGGTCCACGGTGCCGTCGATCCGGGCCAGCGGCCCGAGCACGGTGAGGTCCAGCGTGCCGCGGGCGGCGCCGCGCGAGGCCGTGACGGTGGTCCTGCCGGGGCGGGTGGCCCGGAAGACACCGTCGGCGTCGACCTTGCCCTGGGCCGCCGGGTTGGCCCGCCACTTCGGCGTGCCGGCCGCCGGGCCGTACGTCTCGTCGTGGCCGGCGGCGGTGAGCCGGCGGGTCAGGCCGGGGAAGACCCGGTCCGGCCGACCGCCCCGGACCGGCGCGACGCCGGGCGCGGCGGTGGGGTCGGCGGCGGTCTCCAGCCAGTACCCGGTGAGCCGGCCGCTGCCCTCGGGCGCGTAGACGGCCAGGCCGTTCGGCACGGCCCGCTCGGTGCCGTCGGAGGGGCTGTTCTCCACCTGGACGGTCGCCGCGCCGGGTTCCCGGGCGAGCAGTGTCGAGGAGCCGCCGCCGTCGAGGTTGAGGGCGTGGTGCGCGCCGAGTTCGGCCATCATCCGGCCCATCTCGGTCTGGGTGACGCCCCGGCTGTCGACCTGCCGGCCGTCCACCGTAAGCATGATCATCTTGCGCCCGTCGGCGGTGAACCCGACGGAGGTGCGCGGCGCGAGCGAGGTGTCCGCGATCTGCTGCACCACACCGTCGCGGACCAGCACGTTGCCACCGCCGACGGCGGCGTGCAGGGTGCTGCCGTCGGACGGCTTGGGCCGGTAGGCGACGGTCACCGCGTCGCCCGGTCGCAGGCCGGCAAGGGCGTTCGCCCCGGCGTCCCGGCCGAGCAGGATGGTGGTGCCGGCGGGGATCGGGCCGCTGCCGGCCCGGTCGGTGACGGTGGCGACCCGGCCGTCGACCACGGCGACCTCGGTGACCCGGGCCGCGCCCTCGACCGCCCGGCCCCGGTCGTACGAGCCCCAGAGCGCGGTGAAGACGCCGATGCCGTTGCCCTGGACCATGTTGTTGAACTGGGTCAGGGTGACCGGCCCGCCGGGCAGGGTGGCGGTGCCGTCGAAGTGCACCTGGATCACCCGGCCGAGCCCGTCGGCGGTGACCGCCACCGCGTTGGTGTGCCCGGCGACCGGCGACTGGACCAGTTCACCGTTCCGGATGCCGATGCCCTGCGCGGCACCGGAGTTGTTGATGTCGAAGAAGTCACCGTTGACGGCGGCGACCGCGCGGGAGGCGTCCGCCGCGCCGCGCAGCGGCTCGGCCCGGCTGACCGCGCCGGAGTTGACGTAGTCGACGCTCAGGCCGCCGGTCAGGTCTGCGGTGAGGGCGTCGGCGCGCAGCCAGCCCTGCTGGTCGTAGCGGTCGAAGGAGGTGAGGTCGAGCCCGGGGGCGACCGGGCGGGTGGTCTTCGCGGTCTCCAGGCCGTCCGCGGGCGCCACGCCCGTGGCGGCCAGGGTGGTGACCGAGGTCGGATGGGAGGAGGCGCGGGGGACGTCCTCGGCGGCCGTGTCGGCCCCGGGCGGCGCGGCGACGACCGGAGGCGGACCGGCCAGGCCGAGCAACGGCGTCAGCAACAGCACGCCGGCAAGTCGGGCGGATCGGGTACGCATGGCCGTCAGTCAACCCGCGACGAACAGAACTTTCAATACCCTGCTAGCCAACCGAAGGAAAACTTCAGTCGACACTCTGCCTCTGAGCAGCGAAAAGGGGCCCGACCGCGAACGGCCGTGCCCCTTTTCTCGCGTCGTGCGACGGGCTACTCGCCCGGCGTCGACTTGGCGATCTGCATCAGGAACTCGATGTTGGTCCGGGACTGCTTGAGCCGGTCCAGCAGGAGGTCCAGCGCCGCCTGCGAGTCCAGCGAGTGCAGGACCTTGCGGAGCTTGTGCGTGATGGCCAACTCCTCCGGCGCGAGCAGGATCTCCTCCTTACGGGTGCCGGAGGTGTGGATGTCGATGGCCGGGAAGACCCGCTTGTCGGCGATCTTCCGGTCCAGCTTGAGCTCCGCGTTGCCGGTGCCCTTGAACTCCTCGAAGATGACCGTGTCCATGACGGACCCGGTCTCCACCAGGGCGGTGGCGAGGATGGTCAGCGAGCCGCCGTTCTCGATGTTCCGCGCCGCGCCGAGGAACCGCTTCGGCGGGTAGAGCGCGGTCGAGTCGATACCACCCGACATGATCCGGCCGCTGGCCGGCGCCGCGAGGTTGTACGACCGGCCGAGCCGGGTCACCGAGTCGAGCAGCACGACCACGTCGTGCCCCAGCTCGACCAGGCGCTTGGCCCGCTCGATCGCCAGCTCGGCGACCGTGGTGTGGTCCTGCGGCGGACGGTCGAAGGTGGCCGCCACGACCTCGCCCTTGACCGAGCGCTGCATGTCGGTGACCTCTTCGGGCCGCTCGTCGATCAGCACCACCATCAGGTGGCACTCCGGGTTGTTGTGGGTGATCGCGTTGGCGATCGCCTGCAACACCATGGTCTTACCGGCCTTGGGCGGCGACATGATCAGCGCCCGCTGACCCTTGCCGATCGGCGTGACCAGGTCGATGACCCTGGTGGTGAGGATGTGCGGCTCGGTCTCCAGCCGCAGTCGCTCCTGCGGGTAGAGCGGGGTGAGCTTGTAGAACTCCGGACGGCGGCGGGCCTCCTCCGGCTCCATGCCGTTGACCGAGTCCAGCCGCACCAGCGGGTTGTACTTGTCCCGCCGCTGCTCGCCGTCGCGCGCCGCGCGCACCGCACCGGTGATGGCGTCACCGCGCCGCAGGCCGTACTTCTTCACCTGGGACATCGAGACGTACACGTCGTTCGGGCCGGCCAGGTAGCCGGTGGTCCGGACGAAGGCGTAGTTGTCCAGCACGTCGATGATGCCGGCCACCGGGACGAGCACGTCGTCCTCGCTGACCTGGGGCTCACGCCCGCCGCCGCCGGTCTCGCCGCCGGTCTCGTTGCGCTCGCCACGGCCCCGGCGACGGTCCCGGAACCGGCTCCGCCGGCCGCGCCGGCCGCCGCCCTCGCCGTCGTCGTCGGTGTCGGTGTCGCGGTCCCGGTCACGGTCGCCGCGCTGGCCCCGCTCGGCCCGCTCGCCGCGCTCGTTACGGTCGGCCCGCTCGCCCCGCTCCGTGCGCTCGTTACGCTCGCCACGCTCGCCGCGCTCGGCCCGCTCGTTACGGTCACCCCGCTCGGCCCGCTCGCCACGCTCGCCACGCTCGGCCCGCTCACCGCGGTCACCACGCTCGTTGCGCTCGGCCCGGTCGCCACGTTCGGTCCGGTCACCACGCTCGGCCCGGTCGCCCCGCTCCGCGCGCTCGGCCCGGTCACCACGCTCGGCGCGGTCGCCCCGCTCGGCCCGTTCGGGACGCTCGGTGGCCTCCGGGGCGGCGGCCTCGCGCGGCTCCGCCTCGGTGGCAGCCGGGGCGGCGGCAGCGGTCGCCGCGGCGCGCTCGGCGGTCGCGGCGGCCCGGCTACGCCGGCTGCGCGGCCGGGGCTCGGCCTCGGCCGGTGCGGCCGCCGGCTCCGCGGTCTCCCGCACCTCCGCCCGGACCTCCTCGCGGACCGGCGTGGCGGCTGCGGCCGCCACCTCGGCACGCGGTCGAGGGGCCCCGGCGGCGGCCCCGCCCTGCCGCTCGGTGATGGCGCTGATCAGCTCGACCTTGCGCATGCGTGCGGTGCCGGAGATGCCGAGCGACGCGGCCAGGCTCTGCAGCTCCGGCAGCAGCATCGCTGACAGACCGGTCCCGCTCCGCCGACGACGGGCAGGGGCGGCGGCGGTGGTGGCTTCGCCAGCGACGTTGGAAACATCCGACGTCACGTCGGTGGTGTCGCTCAATGGATTCCTTCCCTCGATAGGCCGGGGTCGCCCGGAGTCAAGAGCTCAGGTGGCCGGGCGGCCTCGGTGCACCCGTGTCGCGTGACGCGCCGCGGGAGTCTGTGACACAGCAGCCGGTCGGTTTCCCTGACCCACCAACTTCGGTGGGTAGGTCTCGCCGTCTGCGGCGACCTGCGGAAACTGCGGTACGGCGTGGGCCTAGGCAGGGGTGAGACGGGCTGACCGCCGATAGCTTCGGGGGTGCGCCGACCCGCAGGAAGATCGCATGCTTCGCGGCTGTGCTAAGTCTAGAGCGTAATCAACTCATACGACCTGCGGCAACAGGGTCCCGCTCGGCGTGTCCCAGTCTACCCCGACTGACCTGGGCACCGCTGCTGTCCACTGGTAACCGCCAGGAGTGCCATCCTGTTCCCGGCTCGAAGCCCGCGCCGGGATCGGTCAACGCCAGCACCGTCGGTCCCGCCCCACTGACCACGGCCGCCACACCAGCCTCCCGCAACGCCGTGACCAGCTCAAACGTTGCCGGCATCCCCTCGGCGCGGTAGTGCTGGTGCAGTCGGTCCTCGGTCGCCGGCAGCAGCAGCGCCGGCTCCGCGGTCAGCGCGTGCACCAGCAGCGCGGCCCGGCCGGCGGTCAGCGCGGCGTCCGCGTGCGGCACCGACGCCGGCAACGCGGCCCGCGCCGTCGCGGTCAGCCCCCGCTCGTCCGGTACGAACACCGTGGGGCTCACCCCGGCCGCCGGGGCGAGCGACACCGCCCGCGCGCCGGTCGGCTCGGTCCATGCCACGGTGAAGCCGCCGAGCAGGCAGGGCGCCACGTTGTCCGGGTGGCCCTCGATGTCAGCGGCCAGCCGCAGCGCACCGGCGTCATCCAGGCGCTCCGACCCGTCGGTGACCAGCGCACGGGCGAGCAGCACCCCGGCGACGATCGCCGCCGAGGAGGAGCCGAGCCCGCGGGCCTGCGGGATCCGGTTGACGCACTCCACGGCCAGCCCGGCGGGTTGGCCACCGAGGGCGTCGAAGGCGACACGCATGGCGCGCACCACCAGGTGCCGGTCGTCGTCGGGCAGTTCACCGGCGCCCTGGCCGGTCACCGCCACCCGGACACCGCCGGTGGTCACCTCGGCGGCCACGTCGTCGTGGAGACCGAGCGCGAGGCCGAGCGAATCGAAGCCCGGCCCCAGGTTGGCGCTGGTCGCGGGGACCCGGACCCGGACGGGACCGGAGACGAATTTCGGGGACACGGCTAGATGCTAGAAGGACCGTCGGCCGGGTGGGGGGCCGGGACGGCCCTGGTTCACCGGGACGTGACCGGATCCACCGTCGGGGCCTGTTCGGTCAGCGAGAGCCGCCGGGTGGCGATCCGCCAGCCGATCGCGTACACGAGGGTGGTCAGCCCGCAGCCGGCCAGCACGATCCGCTCGTCGACGTTGTCGATCAGGGCGGCCACCACCAGCTGACTGACCGAGATGGCCAGCGTCGCCAGCATCATGTCGGTGGCGAAGACCCGCCCGCGCAGCCGGTCCGGCACCTCGCCCTGGAGCGCGAAGTTCGACATCACCCAGTTGCTGCCCCCGGCGAAGTGCGCGACGAAGACCAGCACCAGGACCAGCGGGAACCAGCCGGTCAGCGAGACACCGACGTAGGAGAGGCCGTAGGCGGACATGGACAGCGCCAGGCCGGTCAGCAGCCAGCGGCGGTTGGTCAGCACCCGGCGCATCAGGAACGGGCCGACCAGCGCCCCCGCGCCCCGCACGGCGAAGAGCAGGCCCGTGCCGACCGCGCCCACGCCGTACAGACCGGCCAGCAGGGGGAAGACGGTCAGCACCCCGTTGCCGAGGCCGACCGCCGACTTCACCGTCACCAGGGCGAGCACCCGGGGGCGGTGACCGATGTAGGCCAGCGCCTCGCGGATCGCCGCCCAGGTCCGCTGGGCCGGCTCGGCCTGGTCGCGGGGGGCCTGCAACGGCCGGCGGATCAGGGCGGTCAGGCCGGCGGCGAGCGCCAGGGCGACCGCCGCCACCCAGAAGCAGACGTACGGGCCGAAGGCCGCGCTGAGCAGACCGCCCAGGGACGCCCCGACCACGGTCATCGTGCCCCAGGCGGAGCCGGCGACGGCGTTGCCGGCGGCCAGCTCGTCCGGGTCGAGGACGTTCGGCAGGGCGGCCTGCGCGGCCGGGGAGTAGAACGCCTTCGCCACCGCGATCACCGAGATCGCCAGCATGGCCAGCCAGGCCGTGCCGGAGGTGCGGACGGCGAGCAGGAGCAGCGCGCCGACCAGGGCGGCGCCGTTCGCCGCCATCAGGATCCGCCGACGGTCGAACCGGTCGGCGATGGTGCCGGTGTACGGCAGCAGCAGCGCCACGACCCCGGTGTCGACGGCGAGCACCAGCGCGCCCCACACCCCGCTGCCGGTCAGCTCCGGCAGGAGCACCAGCAGGGGCACCATGACGAACCAGTCCGCGCCGAAGACCACCAGTTCGGCGAGGAAGAGGATGCGGAAGTTCCGGTTCCGGCTGAGGACGGAGAGGGTCGACGCCACGTACCCACACGCTACCCGCCGGGACCGACACCGGTGGGGCACCGGTCGCCGGCCCGGCCACCCGTCGGCCGGTGAGGTGTCCCCGGTACGGCGGTGGGCCGTACCGGGGACACCGGGTTCACTCCTGCGGAGGCAGCGGGGAGTGCCGACTCTTCGGCAGGCGCAGCACCTCGAACTGGTCCGTACCGTCGACCAGCGCCGGCGAGGGCGTCGGGCGGGCCGGCGCGTCCCCGGACGTGGTGGCCGACGCCGGACCGGCGGCGACCGTGGCCGGCTCGGGCGCGACGGCCTCCGCCGGCTCCTCGCCGGCGGTGCCGTCACCGGCCGCCCGCCGGGCCTGCTTCCGTTCCTTGCGGCCCTCCACCATGGTGTAGAGCGTCGGCACCAGCACCAGCGTGAGCAGGGTCGAGCTGAGCAGGCCACCGATCACCACGATGGCCAGCGGCTGGGAGATGAAGCCGCCCTCGCCGGTGAGGCCGAGCGCCATCGGCAGCAGCGCGAAGATGGTCGCCACCGCAGTCATCAGGATCGGGCGCAGCCGCCGCCGGCCGCCCTCGACGACCGCCTCCCGGACGCTCATCCCCTGGTCCCGGTACTGGTTGATCAGATCCAGCAGGACGATCGCGTTGGTGACCACGATGCCGACCAGCATCAGCACACCGATCAGCGCCGGCACGCCCATCGGGGTGCCGGTGACCAGCAGCAGTCCGATCGCGCCGGTCGCCGCGAACGGGATCGACACCAGCAGGATCAGCGGCTGCACCAGGCTGCGGAACGTCGCCACCATGATCAGGAAGACGATCGCGATCGCGGCCAGCACCGCCAGCCCGAGGTCGGCGAAGGCCTCCGCCTGGTCGGCGCTGACCCCGCCGATGGTCAGGGTCGCCCCCGGCACGTCGATCCCGTCCAGCTTCTCCTGCAACTCGGCGGTGGTCGCGCCGAGGTTGGAGCCGGTCGCCGTGCCGGTGACGGTGACACTGCGCTCGCCGTCGATCCGGGTGACCTGCTGCGGCCCCTCGACCTGCTCGATGTCGGCGATGGCGTCCAGGGTGACCGCGCCGACCCGGAGCTGGCGGAGCTGCTCCACGGTGGTCGGCGGGGCGGCGGCGAACCGGAGCACCACGTCACGCTGTCCACTGTCGAGGTTCACCCGGCCCACCGGGCTGCCCCGGAACGCCTGCCCGACCAGCTGGCCGACGGCCGCCTCGGTCAGGCCGGCCCGCGCCGCGGCGACCCGGTCGACGGTGACGTCGATCCGGGGCACCCGCTCGGCCAGGCTGGACGAGACGTCCTCGACGCCGTCCAGCTCGGCCATGGCCTTCCGGGCCTCCTCGGCGGCGCGGGCGAGCACCTCCGGGTCACTGGCCTGGACGACCACCGCGAGCTGGTTGGCCGAGGCGCCGCCCTGGGCTGCGCCGAAGCTGATCTCGCCGGTCCCCTCGCCGAGCGCGTCGAACTCCCGGCGCAGGTCCTCCTGGAGCTTCTCGGTGTCGGTGTCCCCGCCGAGCGCGACGACGTAACTGGCGGTGCTGTTGCCGCCGCCGCCCTCCCAGGGCAGGCCGCCACCACCGATGGTGACCTGGTACGTCTCCACGCCCTCGGTCCGCTCCAGCACCGCCTCGACCTTGCGGGCCGCCTCGTCGGTGCCGGCCAGTCCGGTGCCCACCGGCAGCTTCTGGCTGATGTTGAGGGTGTCCTGCCCGGAGTCGTCGATGAAGTTGGTCTCCAGCCGGGTGGCCAACCCGAAGGTGCCCAGGAGCACCACCAGGCCGATCGCCACCGTGGCCCACCGCCGGCGGGTGGCGAACCCGATCACCGGCAGGTACGCCCGCTGGAGCGGGTTGCGAAGTTCCTTCTCCTCGGCCTCGCGGCGGACCGCCTCGACGTCCACCGAGCCGCCGGCCGGCTTGAGGAACCAGTACGCCAGCACCGGGATGACGGTCAGCGAGACCAGCAGCGAGGCGAGCAGCGCCACCGTCACGGTGATCGCGAACGGCGCGAAGAGCTGCCCGACGAAACCGCCGACCAGGGCGATCGGGGCGAACACCGCGACCGTGGTGAGGGTCGAGGCGGTCACCGCGCCGGACACCTCGCGCACCGCGGTGAGGATCGCCTGACGTTTCGGCTCGCCGTACTCCAGGTGGCGCTTGATGTTCTCCAGCACCACGATCGAGTCGTCCACCACCCGGCCGACCGCGATGGTCAACGCGCCGAGGGTGAGCAGGTTGAGCGAGTAGTCCCCGCTCCAGAGCGCCAGCAGGGCCACCAGCACCGACAGCGGGATGGAGACCGAGGTGACCAGGGTGGAGCGGACCGAGACCAGGAAGACCAGGATGACGATGACCGCCATGACCAGGCCGAGCAGGCCCTCGGTGGTGAGGCTCTCGATCGACTTCTCGACGAAGGGCGCCTGGTCGAAGACGAGGGTCAACTCCGCCCCGGAGGCCTCCTCCAGGTCGGCGAGGCGGTCCCGGATCTCGTGGGAGATCTCCACGGCGTTGCCGTCCGGGGTGGCGGTGACCGCGATGCCGAGGCTGTCCTGCCCGTTGGTGCGGGTGACCGAGGTGGGGGGCGCGAGCTGCTCGGTGACCGTGGCCACGTCGCCGAGGCGGACCGGGGTCGCGCCCGGGGCGAGCACGATGCCACGCAGGTCGTCGAGGGTGGCCAACGGCCTGCCGACCTGGACGGTCAGCGAACGTCCACCCTCGACCACCGCGCCGGCCGGCAGGGTGACCCCGTTGGTCTGCAACGCGGTGCCGATCGCGGTGGGCTGCAACCGCGCGGCGGCCAGCTTGGCCGGGTCCGGCGTGATCACCAGCAGTTCGTCACGGGTGCCGGTCAGGTCGACGGTGCGAACCCCCTCGACCGCCTTCAGTTCGGGCAGGACCGCGCTCTCCAGCTTGTCCGCGAGGGCACGCGGGTCGTCCCCGCCGGAGGCGGCGATCACCACGGCGGGCAGGTCGTCCGTGCTGCCGGCGAGCACCTGCGGCTCGACGTCCGTGGGGAGCTGGCCCTGGATGCGGTTGACCGCGGTCTGCATCTTGTTGACCATGTCGTCCACGTCCGAGCCGAACTCGTACTGCACGACGACGGTGGCGGCGCCCTCACGGGAGGTGGAGGTGATCTCCTCGACCCCCGGGATGCCCTGAAGACTGTTCTCGATCGGTTCGGTGACCTGGGACTCGACCACCTCCGGACCGGCGCCGGGATAGGTCGCGACCACGAAGGCGGCCGGGAACTCCAGCGACGGTAGGAGTTGCTGCTTGAGCGACGGCACGGCGAACAACCCGAACGCCGTGGTCACCACCGCGATGAGGGCGACCAGCCCTCGGTTGGCGAGGCTCAATCTGGCGAGCAGCGACATCGGCGTGGCTCACTCCTGGAGTATGGGTTGGCTCGGTAGGGCTAGTCTGCCCGACCGAGGTAACGCTCCCACCTCCGGGGTCACCGCGAGGAAACCGACTGTGACCAGGGCTTTTCCAGAGTTTTGCCACCCTGGGTCGACAGGATCTCCACCCCGGGTCGGCGAAATGTCCGCCCCGGGGTGGAGAAGGGGTCAGGCCAGGTCGAGGGAGCGGGCCGCGGCGAGCGAATCGTTGGCGATGGTGATCGGGGCGGGCGCGGTGGAGATCGCCCACTCCGGGTCCTTCAGGCCGTGCCCGGTGACGGTGCAGACCACCCTGGAGCCGGCCGGCACCCGGCCCGCCGCCGCCTGCTGGAGCAGCCCCGCCACGCTGGCCGCGCTGCCCAGCTCGACGAAGACCCCGACCTCCCGGGCGAGCAGCCGGTACGCGCTGAGGATCTCCCGGTCCGAGACCGCGGCGATCAGTCCGCCCGATTCGTCCCGGGCGTCGACCGCCTTCGTCCAGCTCGCCGGGTTGCCGATCCGGATCGCGGTGGCGATGGTGGACGGCTCGTGCACCACCTGCCCGGTGACGATCGGAGCCGCGCCGGCCGCCTGGAAGCCGTACATCCTCGGGGCGCGGGTGGTGGTGCCGGCGGCCAGTTCCTCGGAGTAGCCCATCCAGTAGGCGGAGATGTTGCCGGCGTTGCCCACCGGCAGGCAGTGGATGTCCGGGGCGTCGCCGAGGGCCTCGACGATCTCGAAGGCCGCGGTCTTCTGCCCGTGCAGCCGGTCGGGGTTGACCGAGTTGACCAGCGCTACCGGGTAGTCCTGGGCGAGCTTGGCGGCGAGCGACAGGCAGTCGTCGAAGTTGCCCTGCACCTGGAGCAGCTTCGCGCCGTGCACCAGCGCCTGCGCCAGCTTGCCCAGGGCGATCTTGCCCTGCGGCACGAGCACCGCGCAGGTCAGCCCGGCGCGGGCCGCGTACGCCGCGGCGGAGGCGCTGGTGTTGCCGGTGGACGCGCAGATGATCGCCTTGTTGCCGGCCTCGATCGCCTTGGAGACGGCGAGGGTCATCCCCCGGTCCTTGAACGAGCCGGTCGGGTTGGCGCCCTCCACCTTGAGGTGGACGTCGCTGCCGAGCCGGCTGGAGAGCACCGGCGCGGGCAGCAGCGGCGTGTCGCCCTCGTGCAGGGTGACGACGGGCGTGGCGTCGGTGACCGGCAGTCGTTCCCGGTACTCCTCGATCAGACCCCGCCACATATCGCTCTCCTCGTGTTCCGCGTCGACCCGCCGGACCAGCCCAGCCTGGACCAGTCTCCCGGCCAGCGGGAGGGCGGACCCGGGAATAACCACCTGACGGGACGGGCCGAGCCCGGCTCGGCTACCGGTGCCGGCCGTCCGCCCACCGCCGGCCCGGGTGGTGCCGCCCGGACGCCGGCGGTGCCTCCACGCACACCACCGTCACGTCCGCCGGCCGCTACGGGTTCACTCACCGCCCTCGACCCGCAGCACGCTGGCGATCGAACGGACCGCGTCCAGCCCGCGCAGTTCCTCGACGGTGGCGGCGAGCGCGGCGTCCGGGGCGGTGTGCGTCACGATCACCAGTACCGCGTCCGCGCCCCGGCCGGCCGGCTCGGTGCCGGCCGGCGCCTGCCGGACCGTGGCGATCGACACGTCGTGCCGGGCGAAGACGCCGGCCACGGCGGCCAGCACGCCCGGCTTGTCGGCCACGTCCAGGCTGACGTGGTACCGGGTGAGCGCCTCCCCCATCGGCCGGACCGCCAGATCGGCGTAGGCGGACTCACTGGGCGCGCGTACCCCGGCGAGCCGGTTGCGGCAGACCGCCACCACGTCGCCGAGGACGGCGCTCGCGGTGGCCGCGCCACCGGCTCCCCGGCCGTAGAACATCAGCGGCCCGGCCGCCTCCGCCTCGACGAAGACCGCGTTGTACGCGTCACCGACGCTGGCCAGCGGGTGGCCGAGCGGGATCATCGCCGGGTGCACGCGGACGCTCACCGACTCCCGGCCGGCCGCGTCGGTGCCCCGGGCCGCGATGCAGAGCAGCTTGATCGTGCAGCCCATCGCCTTGGCGCTGGCCACGTCGGCGGCGGTGACCTCGGTGATCCCCTCCCGGTGCACGTCGGCCGCGCCGACCCGGGTGTGGAAGGCCAGCGAGGCCAGGATCGCCGCCTTCGCCGCCGCGTCGAAGCCCTCCACGTCGGCGGTCGGGTCGGCCTCGGCGTACCCGAGTTCGGTCGCCTCCTCCAGCGCCTCGGCGAAACCGGCGCCGGTGGCGTCCATCGCGGAGAGGATGAAGTTGGTGGTGCCGTTGACGATGCCGGTGACCCGGTTGATCCGGTCGCCGTGCAGCGACTCGCGCAGCGGGCGCAGCAACGGGATGGCCCCGGCCACGGCGGCCTCGTAGTAGAGGTCCGCGCCGCCGTCGGCCGCCGCGTCGTGCAGCGCCGCGCCGTCCTCGGCGAGCAGCGCCTTGTTGGCGGTGACCACGCTCTTGCCGGCCCGCAGCGCGTCGACCAGCCAGCCCCGGGCCGGCTCGATGCCGCCGACCACCTCGACCACCACGTCGACGTCCTCGGACTTGACCAGGCCGACCGCGTCGGTGGTGAAGAGTTCCGGGGCCACCGGCAGGTCGCCCCGGTCCCGGCCGAGCCGGCGGACGGCGATCCCGGCGATCTCCAGCGGCGCGCCGATCCGGGCCGCGAGGTCGGCCGACTGCTCGTGCAGCAGCCGGATCACCTCGCTACCGACGGTTCCGCAGCCGAGTATCGCCAAGCGCAGGGGTGGGGTCATTCGACATCCAATGCGAGCAGGTCCGCTTCCGTCTCCCGCCGGACGATCAGCCGGGCGCGGCCGTCACGCACGGCCACGACCGGCGGTCGGGGCACGTGGTTGTAGTTGCTGGCCATGCTCCGGCAGTAGGCACCGGTGCCGGGCACCGCGACAAGATCTCCGGGCTGCACGTCGGCGGGCAGGAATTCATCCTTCACCACGATGTCCCCGGACTCACAGTGCTTTCCCACCACGCGGGCGAGCAGCGGTTCTGCGGACGAGGCCCGGGAGGCCACCGTCGCCGAGTACGAGGCGTCGTAGAGGGCGGTCCGGATGTTGTCGCTCATCCCGCCGTCGACGCTGACGTACGTGCGGATCCCGTCGACGTCCTTCACCGTGCCGACCTCGTAGAGGGTGAACACCGCCGGGCCGACGATCGCCCGGCCCGGCTCGACCGACAGGTGCGGCACGGCCAACCGCTGCACCAGGCACTCCGCCTCGACGATCCGGTGCAGCCGCTTGGCCAGTTCCTGGGGCGCGGCCGGATCGTCCTGGGTGGTGTACGCGATGCCGAAGCCGCCGCCGAGGTCCAGCTCGGGCAGCTCCACGCCCCGGGCGTCGCGGATCTGCGCCTGGAGACCGAGCACCCGCCGGGCGGAGACCTCGAAGCCGTCGGTGTCGAAGATCTGCGAGCCGATGTGCGAGTGCAGCCCGCGCAACTCCAGCACGTCCTCGTCGAGGATCCGCAGGGCTGCCCGGGCGGCGGCCCCGCCGGCGAGGGAGAAGCCGAACTTCTGGTCCTCGTGGGCGGTGGCGATGAACTCGTGGGTGTGCGCCTCCACGCCGACGGTGACCCGGACCAGCACCCGGGGCCGGACCCCGCGCTCACGGGCCAGGGCGGTGAGCCGGTCGATCTCGTCGAACGAGTCGAGGATGATCCGGCCCACCCCGGCGTCCAGCGCCCGGGTGAGCTCGGACACGGACTTGTTGTTGCCGTGGAAGCCGATCCGCTCCGGCGGCATGCCGGCGGCCAGCGCGACCGCCAGCTCACCACCGGTGCAGACGTCGAGGAACAGGCCCTCCTCGGCGATCATCCGGACCACCGCCCGGCAGAGGAACGCCTTGCCCGCGTAGTACACGTCGTCGTCGGCGAAGGCGGAGCGGAAGTCACGGCAGCGCGACCGGAGGTCGTCCTCGTCGAGGACGTACACCGGGGTGCCGAACTCGGCCGCGACCGTCCGGACGTCCAGGCCCGCGACGGTCAGCGCGCCGTGGGCGCCGCGCGCCACGTTGCGCGGCCAGAGCTGCGGCACCAGGGCGTTGACGTCGACCGGGGTACGCAGCCACGCCGGCCCCCGGCTGCCGATGTCGCCGTGCAGCGCACCGGCCTCGTGGGCCCGCATTATCGATCTCCGCCTCGGGGCGAGTGGGCTCGCATGGGTGTTACATCCTCTCCGGGGCGGAGACGCCGAGCAGGTGCAGGCCGTTGGCGATCACCGTGCGGGTGGCGTCGTTGAGCCAGAGCCGGGCCCGGTGCAGGTCGGTGACCTCCTCGTCACCGCGCGGCAGGATCCGGCAGCTGTCGTAGAAACGGTGGTACGCCCCGGAGAGGTCCTCCAGGTAGCGGGCCACCCGGTGCGGCTCGCGCAGCTCGGCGGCGGTGGCCACCACGGCGGGGAACGCGGCGAGCGCCTTGAGCAGCTCGTTCTCCTTCTCGTGGTCGAGCAGCTCGGGGCGGAACGCCTCGGCGTCGCCCCGGGTGAGCCCCACCTCGGCGGCGTTGCGGCCGACGCTTGCCGTCCGGGCGGCGACGTACTGCACGTAGTAGACCGGATTGTCCCGGGTGGCCCGGGTCCACAGCTCCACGTCGATGTCGATCATGGAGTCCGAGGAGTAGCGGGCCAGCGCGTAACGGGAGGCGTCCACGCCGATCGCGTCGACCAGGTCCTCCAGGGTGACCACGGTGCCGGCCCGCTTGCTCATCCGCACCGGCGCGCCGTCGCGAACCAGGTTGACCAGCTGGCCGATGAGGATCTCCAGGTTGCGGGCCGGGTCGTCGCCGAAGCAGGCCGCCATCGCCTTCATCCGGCCGATGTAGCCGTGGTGGTCGGCGCCCAGCATGATCACGACCCGCTCGAAGCCGCGCTCCCGCTTGTCGAGGTAGTACGCGCAGTCGGCGGCGAAGTACGTCCACTCGCCGTTGGACTTGCGCAGCACCCGGTCCTTGTCGTCGCCGAAGTCGGTGGTGCGCAGCCAGACGGCGCCCTCGGTCTCGTAGACGTGACCCTGCTCACGCAGCCGGGTCAGGGCCTGGTCCAGCTCGCCCCGGTCGTGCAGCGACTTCTCGTTGAAGTAGGTGTCGAATTCCACCCCGAAGTCACGCAGCGACGACTTGATCTCGGCGAACATCAGCTCGACGCCCTCGACCCGGAAGACCTCCTGGGCCGCCGCGTCGTCGAGGTCGAGCGTGTCCGGCCGCCGGGTGAGCACCTCGGCGGCGATCTCGGCGATGTACGCCCCGCCGTAGCCGTCCTCCGGGGCCGGCTCGCCCTTGGCCGCGGCGAGCAGCGACCGGGCGAAGCGGTCGATCTGGGAGCCGGCGTCGTTGAAGTAGTACTCGGTGCCGACGTCGGCCCCGGTGGCGCGCAGCAGCCGGGCCAGCGCGTCACCGACCGCCGCCCACCGGACCCCGCCGATGTGCACCGGGCCGGTCGGGTTGGCCGAGACGAACTCCAGGTTGATCCGCTCACCGGCGAGCCGGTCGCTGCGGCCGTACTCCGGACCGGCCTGGACGATCGACCGGGCGAGCACCCCGGCGGCGGCGGCGTCGAGCCGGATGTTCAGGAAGCCCGGGCCGGCGATCTCCACCGACTTGACCCCGGGGGCCCGGCCGAGCTGCTCGGCGAGGGCGGCGGCGAGCTCCCGCGGCGGCTGCCCGACCTTCTTGGCGAGCTGGAGCGCCAGGGTGGAGGCGTAGTCGCCGTGCTCCGGGTTACGGGGTCGTTCCACCGCCGTCCGCTCGGGCAGCGCGGAGCGGTCGAGCCCGCGGTCGGTGAAGACGGCGTGGGCAGCGGATAGGACGACCTCGGCGAGTTCTGCGGGAGTCACCGATCCATGTTATCGGGGGTAGACTCGGTCACTCGTGGGCGACCCTGAACGTCATCGGCCCGCCACTTTCCCCTGACCGACCGACCTGACGAGGCACCATGAGCATCAGCACCCCGGGCGGCGACCAGCGCCGTCCGTCCGTGGTCAGCACCGGCAAGAAGCCGGCCGCCGGCAGGCCCGCGTCCGGCGGGAAGACCGCCACCGGCAAGACGGCCACCGGCAAGCCCGGCGCCACCCGGCCGGGGGGCGGCGGCAAGGGCCCCCGCAAGCCGATCACCCCGGTGAAGGTCAGCCAGGGGCGCTCGTGGGGTCCGATCGCGCTCTTCGTCGCGGTCGGCGTGCTGGCCGCCGCGATCATCGGCTACGGCGGCTGGGCCGCCTTCAACGGCGCCAAGCCGTGGGACGAGCGGGCCGCCGCCATCGAGGGCATCAGCAACTTCCGGGAGAGCGACCCGGACCTGGTCAAGGGCGGCAACCACCAGACCGGTGCCATCCAGTACACGGTCAACCCGCCGGTCGCCGGCCCGCACAACGCCGCCTGGCAGAACTGCCAGGGTGACGTCTACGACGCGCCGATCGCCAGCGAGCACGCGGTGCACAGCCTGGAGCACGGCGCGATCTGGATCACCTACCGCCCCGACCTGCCCGCCGCGCAGGTCGAGAAGCTGGCCGAGCGGGTGCGCGGCCAGGAGAAGACCATGCTCAGCCCGTTCCAGGGGCTGGACAAGCCGATCTCGCTCCAGGCGTGGGGCTACCAGCTCAAGGTCGACAACGCCGACGACAGCCGGATCGACGAGTTCATCAAGACGCTGCGGATCAACGCCTCGGTCGAGGGCCCGAACGCCAACTGCGGTCAGGGCATCACCGCGACCGGCACCGCTCCGCGCGACCTCGGCGACCCGATGACGCAGGGCTGAGCCGATGACCACCGCCACCACGAGGGAGAACACGGCCCCGGCCGCCGGTGACGGCGGACCGGGCGCGGCCCCGGCGCGACGCTGGGGCACCGTCGCACTCGCCGTCGCCGTCGTGCTCGGGCTCCTCCTCGGGTACACCGGCGGCCTGCTCACCCCCCGCATCACCCGCCCCGGCGACACGTCGGCGGAGGCCGGTTTCGCGCGGGACATGACCACCCACCACGCCCAGGCGGTGGAGATGGGTCTGATCGCGTTCGACCAGGGCGCCGACCCCGAGGTACGCCAGATCGGCGGCGACATCGCCACCGGCCAGCAGGGCGAGATCGGCACCATGCAGACCTGGCTGCGGTCCTGGGGTCTCGACCCGACCGGCTCCGAGCCCAAGATGTCCTGGGTCGCGGACGGCTCCGACATGGTGCAGAACGGGTTGATGCCCGGCATGGCCACCCCGGAGGAGATGGCCCGGCTCCGCGCCGCCCAGGGCCGGGAGTTCGACATCCTCTTCCTGGAGCTGATGACGACTCACCACATCGGCGGGGTGCACATGATCGACGCGGTGCTGAAGGTCACCGACGAGCCCGACGTCGTGCGTAGCGCCCGCACCATGAAGAACACCCAGCAGAAGGACCTCACCAACCTGCAGAACGCGCTGACGCGGCTGCGCGGCTGAGCCGCCCCGCACCGACGATCGCCGTCCCGCCGCCTGGCGGGGCGGCGATCGTCGTCTGGGCGGGAACGCCACCCGGGGGGCGGACGTCCGGTCACCGGCCCGCCCGGCGGCACCGCCCGAACTGCGAACCTTTTGTCCGATTCGGTTAGTTCAAGCTTTTTCTACCCACATATCGTGACCAGTTGTGATTCGGGGTCGTTGCGCAGGACGTGGGGGTTGCACTCAGAGACGCACGACGCTCGGTCACCAGTTGGTGCCGACGCCACACCATCGGCGGTGACGGGACGGTGGCAGCCGTCCGTCGCGGACAGCGGGCGGGCGAGCCGGGAACGCTCAGCCGCGAACAGGAACTCGACCTGATCGACGCCCTGCGAGGCGTCCACCCCGACGAGTTCGACCTGGACGAGGAGCTGTGGACACGACAGAGCCTCACCGATCTCATCCGGCGTCGGTACGACCCGACCATGGACACCGGGGCGGTCGGGGCGTACCTGCGGGCGTGGGGGCTGGGCCCCCGGGAACCGAGGGAACGGGCCTGCGGGCTCTGCGTCGGTGCGGTGGAGCACTGGGTCCGCACCGAGTACCCGGCCATCGCCCGGGCCGCCCAGGAACACCTGGCGGAGGTCTACTGGCTCGGCCGGGTCCGCCTGCGCGGCACCATGCCGGCGGCGGACGTGGTCTCCGCGGTCTCCTCCCGGGGGCGGGTCCGCTTCATGATCACCACACCGTCGGTGGACCCGCCGCTCCCCCGGGACTTCGTGCTCCGGCTCAGCGGCACGGAGGAGCGCACCGTCCACGTGATCATGGATGGCTCCTGGCCGAGGAACGAGTGGCCCCGTCGACTGCCCCGCCGGATCGTGCTGCACCCGCTGCCGAGCTGCGGACGCGTCACGGCCACCCGGCCCGGACGTCTCGGCCCGGCGGCCTGACCCACCTCCGCCGGGGGACGCGAGCTTCTGTCGGACCGAAGCACCTGACGCGCCGACGGCGGGCCGGCGCAGGCCGCCAGGACACCGCGTTCCACCAGCTACGACGGCACGACACACCGGCCAGCGGACGGATCGTCCGATACCGATTCGGCGGTTCCGGGAAGCGTTTGCTACTCTTTCCCGGTCGCTGAGCCCCCGTAGCTCAGGGGATAGAGCACCGCCCTCCGGAGGCGGGGGCGCAGGTTCGAATCCTGCCGGGGGCACCTCACACAACTGCGCGATGCCATCGGAGACGCTGGTTGTCGCCAATGGCAACACCGCATAATATGCGACGGCAACGACCACGAACCCAACCGGTCCGTGGTCGTTGCAGTTCGCGGGGCACCAGGATCCGGTGGGCGACGGTGGGCGTCGTCGCCAGCGGCAACGGTTGTCGGGCCGGGCCGACGATCTTGTTATCCCCCAACACAGCGAAGTATCGTGGTGACGCTGTTGCGGCCAACCATGACATTCGCGTGGTAGCGGCCTCGGCGAGGGGGATCCTGAATATGTACAGCGTGGGTATCGACCTGGGTACCAGCTTTACCGCCGCAGCCGCCGCCTCCGCCGGGACCGTGAACATGGTGCCGCTGGCCGGGCAGGCCCTCGTCACCCCGTCGGTCGCCTTCCTCGACGACAAGGGCGCGCTGCTGACCGGTGAGGCGGCCGACCGCCTCGGCCTCCAGGACCCCAGCCGGATGGCGCGGGAGTTCAAGCGCCGCCTCGGTGACCCCACCCCGGTCATCCTGGACGGGACGCCGTACTCCCCCACCGCTCTGATGGCCGGCCTGCTCCGTTCCGTGGTGGACACCGTCAGCCAGGCCCAGGGCGGCCCGCCCGAGCGGATCGTGCTGACCCACCCCGCGGTGTGGGGCCCGTACCGTCGCGAGCAGTTCGCCGCGATCCCGCACCTGGCCGGCCTGTCCCGCCCGGAGGACGAGCCGGGCTCCGCAGCCGGTGCGGACGGCCCGACCGTCGTCACCACCACGGAACCGGTCGCCGCCGCCACGTACTACTGCTCCACCCAGCCACTCCCCCCGGACGGCCTGTTGGCGGTCTACGACCTGGGTGGAGGCACATTCGACAGTGCGGTGGTCCGCAACGGACGGGACGGGCTGGAGATCATCGGCACCCCCGAGGGCATCGAGTGGCTCGGCGGCGCCGACTTCGACCAGGCGCTCGTGGACCATGTCGACCGGCAACTGGACGGAGCGGTCACCGCGCTGGACCCGACCGACCCCGGCACCACGTCCGTCCTGGCCACTCTCCAGCGCAACTGCATGCTCGCCAAGGAGGCACTGTCCACCCACGAGAAGGCCGAGATCCGGGTGCCCCTGCCCGAATCGGTCCGGCACGTGACCGTGACGCGGGAAGCGTTCGAGCAGATGATCACGCCGCCCGTGGAGACCACCATCGAAACGTTCCGGCGGACCCTGACCGCCGCCGGCATCACCCTCCAGGACCTCACCGCCGTGCTTCTGGTCGGCGGGTCGTCCCAGATCCCCCTGGTCAACCGGATGCTGCGGGACACCCTGCGGCGGCCGATCATGATCAATACCCACCCGAAGCACGCGGTCGCGTTGGGCGCCGCGATGCTCAGCGCCGCCCCCCGCCCGGCGGCGCGTGCGATCCCGGCACCCCGGCGGCCCGAGCCCGCCGCGCTGGCCGCCGCGCCGGCCCGGACCGAGACTCCACCCACGACAGCCGAACAGGACAGCGGCGCAGCCGCAGCCACGGCCGTGCTGGCGCCCAGGGCCAGGCGCGGCGCGAAACACCGGGCGCAGCCGTCGGCCAAGCCGGTGAGCCCGGAGAGCCCGGTCAGCGGCCCGCCCGGGCCCAAACCCCCGGCGGCCACGCCGCCCCCACCGTGGCGACGGTGGTCCCGACTCGCGATCACGCGCGTCGTCGTCGCGCTGGTCGCGGTCTTCAGCCTGGTGGGCGCGGCGATCGTGTTCGGGACCGACACCCCGAGCGACCCGCCGAGGTCACCCAGCGCGACGTCCATCGCCACCGCTCCGAGCAGCCCGCCGCCGGCACCGACCCCGAGCCCGAGCCCGATGGCCACCACCGCCCCGAGCAGCACGCCACGGCCGTCCAGCCCGCCCGCCAGGTCCGCCGCCCCGAGCACACGGCCCACCCGGACGGTGCTCGCGCTCACGGACGTCCAGGTGGGCAGACCGTCGAAGCTGTCCACGGTTCGCCCGGCGGTAGTGGGTGCCAAACACTTCGTCGACCGGGGATTCACCATCGCCAGCCTTCCCGACGTGCTCTCCGGTGGCGTGCTGATCCCCGGTGCCAGCAACGACAAGCAGATGACCTCGCCGGCGGACTACCTGATCTTCGATGTCAAGCACAACGCCACCGTGTACGTCGCCATGGACAGTCGTGGCGCCCCGGATGCGGACAACTGGTGGCCGGCGTGGTTGAACCAGCAGGGTTTCGCGCGCACCGGCATGACCATCAAGTCCACCGACAAGGACCAGCCCGGCCTCGTCGTGTTCGCCAAGCAGGTGCCGGCGGGGCGCGTCACGCTCGGACCGAACGGATCGACGACCGCGCTCTCGACCAGCTACATCACGGTCATGACTGCTCGTTGACGGTGGATCCGTGAGCTCGACTAACCGGTGGCGGTCATCGGGACCGTCGGCGCCTGCTCGCGCATGACGTAGAGGCCCCTCTCCACGTCGATCAGCAGGGTCCCGTACGGACCGTAGATGACCGCCGTGACGTCGTAGCGGTACTGGTGGAACGTCCGCTTCGCCTCGACGTTGCGCTCGTTGACCTCGCTCATCTCGGCCGCGTGGGCTTCGCCGTCCTCGCGGTCGACGCCGAAGCCGTCGCCGTTCCAGCCGAGCTTCTTGATGCCGCCGGTGGGGTCGCCGGCCTGCGGGCCGAACGAGAACTCCCAGCCCGAGGAGGAGTCACCCTTGTTGATCGGGCCTGCCTCGTTCTGCTGGTATCGCCGCGCCTTCTGCTCGAAGGCCAGCGGCCGGCCGTCCTTGTCGACGTAGAACTCCGCCCGCCGGATGTCCAGCCCGAGGGTGACGCCGGCGCCCGGAACCTGGTAGCGGTGTTCGAGCAGCGGCGTGATACGCGACCGCAGCATCATCTCGGACGCGTGGTGCGCCATCAGGCGGTCGAAGTCGCTGCCACCGGGCACGCCGGGCACCCGCCAGCCGCCGTCGGCGCCCAGGTCCAGGCCCTGCCGCAGCCGGGGCGGTCGGGTGGTCAGCGCCGCCCAGCGTTCGAACTCCCGGGCCACCCGGTTCAGCCGCCACGGATGGAGGTTGCGGTCACCGACCAGTTCGTCGTTCGACCGGGGCCGGGTGGCGCTGGGTTGCGCCCACCGGGGTGTCGGCCCGCCGGTCGGGGCCGGGGCCAGGGCTGGTCCCTGCCAACTCCCCGGCTGTTCGTCCGTCGGCCGGGTCAGGTAGCGCGGCACGATGAGCCGGACGTCCCCGGTGGCCTGGATCTGCTCCTGCCAGCCGATCCCGGGGAGGTTGTCCCAGAGGTCGCGGACCGACCGTTCCAGGTTCGGCTGCCAGAGGCCGGCGAGCCAGGCGCTCCCGAACAGCACGTTACGCACCGAGTCGAGCACGTACGTGACCGCCTGGGGCATCTCCGTGGTCAGCGTCATGTCGATGGTGAAGTCCAACGGGTACTCGACCTCGTGCGACTTCTTGGGTCCGGTCCGGAAGATGTCCTTGGACTCGGACTGCGTGCCGCGTTCACTGGACTCCGCCCACTCCTGCCCGTAGTCACCGAGCCCGCCGAGGACGCTGCCCTCGTCGTTCCACGCGCCCCGGCCGGAGAAGTTGACGAGCCCGCCCCACGACGATCCGTAGCTTTCCGTGTTGGACTGGGCGTCGTGTGTCTCCCCCCGCAGGGTGAGGCTGACCTGCTCCCGAGGGCGGTCGCTCGACTGCGCGGCCGACGGGGTGGCGCTGACCCGCACCCACAGGTACTGCGTGGTGTGGTAGGGCGTGGGCACCGGGAACCAGCCGTACACGCCCTGGCCGGAGAGCGGAAGGTACTGCGGCTCCAGGTTGCGGGAGGAGAACCGCTTCACCAGCGCGCGCCGTAGGTGGTCGGGGATGCTCTCGCCGGAGGCGAACAGGCCACGCTGCCGCAGCCGGCGCAGGATCGTGTCCAGCACCGCGTTGGCCCGTAACCGCTCGGGGTGCCCCACGGCGGGCAACAGCTCAGGATCGATGATCTCGCGCGACGGCGTCGGGTCGGCCGCCTGCGTCCGGGGACGGTACAGCCCCAGGTCCTCGGCCGCGCGGTCGGTCGCCAGGAGATCCACCGCGTCGTCGGCGTCCAGGTGGACGGGAGCGGTGGCCGTGGTCTCGCCGCCCCGGGTACGCAGGGCGGTGACCTCGAAGACCACCCGGCCGTGATAGGCGTGGACGACGTCGTTGTAGGTGGCCCGGGTGATGTCGATGGCGCCGTAGTCCCTGCCGTCCGAGCCGCCGAACGACACCCCACCCTCGACGTACAGGCCGCCGCCGACACGGCCGCGCTCGCGCGCCTTGTCCGCGTCACCGCTGTCCGAATCGCCGCTGTCCGGGCCGATCTTCGTCGCGGTGGTCGCGTGGTTGAGGTACTGGCCCCCGACGCCGGCCTTACCACCGAGGCTGAGTTCGTTGCTCGTTCCGGCGGCATGGCTGATCGCCGACTGCCGGTACTGCTCAAGTTCGACACCCTCCGCGCTGTCGATGCCGTCGCTGCTGTACTGGTACGTCAGGCCCGCCGCGAAGAACCGCTCCCGGATCCGGACGGCCTGCTGGTACCCGTCGTGGGCGGGCAGTTGCAGCTCCCACCCGTGCTCCTCGACCGCGTCCGGGAACCCACCGGCCAGTTCCGAGCCGGCGCCGAGATCGAAGATCTCGTCGGGCCAGTTCATCGGCTCGTCGAACCACTCGTCGGGCAGGCCGTTCACCTGCTGGTACAGCCGCGCCGCGGTGGCGGGTAGCTCGGGCACGTACCGGAAGGCCGCATACAGGCCGGCGCTGCCCTGGACGTCCAACGGCAGGTGCGGCGGTCGGCCGGCCGGTGCCCACGCGAAGTCGGGTCGCGGGCTCGTGCGGGTCACGCCCGCGCCGTCGAGCTGCGCCGTCGTGACGGCCCGCTCCTCGCCGGTACGCGGATCACGCGGCACATGCTCGACCGGCACCGCGATGTGGGTCGTCACCTCGACGCCGTGCCCGGCACCGACCAACCAGGTCTCGCGGGGTCCCCAGCCGCTCTCCGTCCGCTCACGGATGGCGACCTCGAAGGCCGTACGGTAGCGGTGGTCGACGACGTCGCCGACGGTCTCGGTCCGGCGGTACTCCTGCACCACCTGGCTGAGCTCGTGCTCCTTCGACCGGGTGTGCTCCGCCGTCACGCCGAGCCGGGGGAAGAACACCCGCCCCTGGTGTTCCGTCCCGGTCTCCGGGCTCGGCCCGTTCCGGTCGGACTGCTCGATGGTGCCCGCCGGGTTGGACACCCGACCGCCCAACCGGCCGCTGACGCTGCCCTCGGTCGACCGGGAGGCCGACGTGGTGGCTCCGGTCAACGCGCGGGCGTTGACCGTCATCGGGTACTCCGGGCTGTCCAGCAGTTCCCTGCGGTGCTCGGTCACCAGGATCTGGTACCGCTCGCCGCCGACCCGCACGGTGAACTTCCTCCCGGCCAGCGTCCGCGTCGGATCGGCCTCCATCGCGGCCCGGCCCACCGTCGCCAGGACGGTGCGGCGCGCCACGGCGCCGATGTCGGCGTGCCCCGACTTCTGCCGCAGCACCGACTCCACCAGGTCGGCGACCTGTTCCGACCCGGGCATGTTCGCCGCGATCCCCAGCCCCTGGCCGCGCCGCATCGCCAGCGCCAGCGGCTCCCGGGGGGCCGGGCCGGCGGGGGGCACGTAGGGCTGCCGCGCCTGCGGCGCCCGGAGCACCCGGGGCGACAGGCGGACGGCGATCTCGTCCGCCGGTGTCGGAGCCGGTGGAGGGCTCGCGGCAGCCGGCGTGATCAGCGCCCGTGGCCGCCCCGTTCCCGGCCCACCGAACTCCGGGGTGAAGACCGTCCCGAAGACGCTGCGCTCGAACTGCTGGGCCTCGCTCACCGGCACGCCCAGTTCCGCCACCACCCGCCGGGTCACCGGCGCCACCGGAGAATCGCCGTGCGTGGTCACCGTCAGGTCGAACACCACCCGGTAACGCGCCTGGTCCTCCTTGCGGTTCAGCACCGTGTGGTTCAGGGCCTTGCCGCCCACCTCCAGCGCGGACTCGCGTTCGGACCCGCCGCCGAAGCCGAACGAGAAGACACCGGCCGTCCGGTCGGCGGCCTCCTCCCGACCACCCGGGTCGGCCGCCGTGTGGGTCAGTCCGAGGACCACCGCGTCCACGTCGAGGCCGGCGCCGCTGGTGTCCGACACCTCCTCGCCCGAGGTCGCGATCACCCCGAGGTCGTCCCGTACCGTGACGCCCTCGGTGATCCCCACCAGCTGCAACTCCCGCATGACCGCCTTCGTGTCGACGTGGCCGCGGAACCTGCCGACCGTGAGCCGCTCCTCGATCGTGTCCGTCATGTCCCCGTTCGACAGCACCCAGCGGCTACGGTTGCGGGTCGTCCGCTCGTTGAGCAGTTGGCGGGTGACCTTCGCGGCGACGCCCGCTGCGGTGTCGGCCGGCAGGGCGGCCGTCAGCGCCTGGTGCCAGCCGGTCACGAGTGGGGTCAGGTCGATCGCGTTGAGCACGTCCCGGGCCTGCGACGTCGACCGTGCCGGTGGCCCGGGTGGCGACGGCGCGAGCGGGGCTGCCGGGCTCGGCGCGGCGCTGCCGTCGGCGTACAGGGTGGGCAGGGAGATGTCGAGGAGGCCGGTCCCGGCGGGCACCGACGCCCGTCCCCACTCGACGCCGTTCACGAAGACCTGGAAGGACACCCCGCTGGTGAACGACGTCGACTGGGTCACGAACATCTTCCGGCCCCAGATGACCCGGGTCTCCCGGGACATCGCGTGCTCGCGCTCGCTCTTGACCGAGACAGCGGGGAGGTTCGCGATCAACCTGGAGGCGTGCCCGGTCGAGATGTCGAAGGTCTCCTCCAGCCCACCGTCGATCTTCCGCCCGCTGGACACGGAGGTGTCGTTGCCGACCTTGGTCGAGCCGAACGAGACCCCGTACACCCGCGCGCCTCCGGAGCTCCCGGCGGGCACCGGTCGCGGACCGTGCGGCACGGGACGGATCCACACCAGTCGCCCGCCCGCGCTGAGCGTCTCCCCGGAGAACAGCACCTGCTCCCAGCGCTCACGGTGTTCCTCGACGGCACGGGAGTCCGCCGGATCCGGTGCCGTCAGCAGCCTGTGCAGCGCGGCCGACACCCGTGTGCGGATGGCTGCCTCCTGGTTGGCGCTGCCCAGGTCCAACCGGTCGGTCGTGCCCATCTCGATGTCGGCGACGTCCCCGATCGGCCACCCGGACGGCAGGTCGTCCATCAACTGCGCGACGGTCTCCGTCACCTGCTGCGGCGTCAGGTGCCGCACCGCCGAGACGCTCAGCTCACCGAGGGCACCCGCGGCGAAGTACCACGGCGTCGCCGGCTCGACGTCCCTGGCCATCCCCGTTGCCGGGGACCGGGCCGCGTCGGCCCGATCCCGCTCCCCGACCGCACGCTCCCAGGCCGTACGCGCGGCGGACGCCGCATCCCGGGCCCGGTCGAGCTGCTCCTGGTGGTGGGCGACGTGCTGCGCCAACCGGGTCCGTTCCGCCGTACGCGCCGCCGCGTCGACCGCGTCCCTCAGCTCGGCCTGACGCCACGTCTCCGCCTGGCGCTCCGCGTCCTCGGCGTCCTGCCGCTCCGCCTCGACGCGCTCGCGTTCCTCCTCGACCGCACGCAGGTCGGCCCGCTGCCGCTCGTCCTCCTGCCGCCGCGCGTCCTCGTCCGCGCGCACCCGTTCGGCCTCCGCCAGTTCGGCCTGCCGGCGGCCCTCCGCCCACCGCCTCTGCGCCTGTTCGGCCAACTGGTCGTCGGCATGCTGCTGGTCCTGCCGGGTCCTCGCCGCTCCCTCGGCCAGCTCGCGCTCCCGTGCGCGCCACTGCGCTGCCGCAGCGGCGACCTGCCGTTGCTGCGCACGCTCCGCCGCGAGGTGCTGCCGCCCGGGGTCCCGGTCCGCCAGCTGTCGCTGCGCCTCCTCCGTCGTGGCCCGCGCCTCCTGCTCCCGGCGCCGTTGCTCCTGCCGGTCGGCCTCCGCCTGCGCGGCGTCGCGGACCGCCTTCCGGGCCGCCAGCGCCCGCTGTACGCCCTGCCACGTGTCCCACCGCGCCTGCTCGTCCCGCCGGGCCTGTTCGCGTGCCGCCGCCCGCTCGCGTGCCTCCTGACCGACCACCAGACGCCGCGCCGCCCGGGTGGCTGCCTCCTGCCGGGCCACCTTCCGCTCGCCGGCCCGCTGGTCCGCGCGCTGCTCGGCAGCCACCCGGGCCGCGTCCCGCTGCCGGCTCCGTTCCGCCGCCCGGTCCGCCGCCGCTGCCCCGCCGGCCTGCAACGCTTGCAGGCCCTCCGTCCACTGCTGTGCCGCCGCCCGCCAGTCCGCCTCTCGGCTGGCGGCGTCCCGCTCCAGCGCCTGCCGCGTCCGGTCCGCCGCCCGCACGGTCCGCTCCAGCAGCTGTCGCGTCGTCCCGCGCTGCCGTTCCAGCTCGGCGACCCGGTCCTGGGCCATGGTGAGCCGATCCCACGCCGCACGCTCCGCCGCTTGCCCCACATCACCGCTGGCCAGCGGCATCTCATCGGCGTCGGTCGGCGCTGCACCGCTGGTCGGCGTCGCATCGACGCCGGCCGGGGTCTGCGCGGCGCTGGTCGGGGTCTGCGTCACGGGTGCCGGTGGCACGGCCACGCGGGCGTCGACCTGACGTGCCACGGCCTCCCGCGCCGACGACAGCTCGTTCCGCGCTGCGGCGAGGTCACTCTCGACGGCAGCGGTCGTGTCCCGGATGCCGGCCAGTGCCCGGTTCAGCCGCTCGACCTCCGGCGTGTTCCCGGCCGGCGTCGCGTCCACGTCGCCCTCGACGACGCTGGCCGTCACGGGTGACGCGGGGGCGGTTCCTCCGCCGGCACCGGCCAGGTCCCACTCGGCCGGAACCGTCGCGGTCGCGTCGTCTCCCGCCGTCGAGGGCGCACGCGGAACCCCCACCCCGTCCGTCGTCGCCACGAACCGCACCCGGCCGGGTCGGGCGGGCCCCTGGGCCAGCCCACCCCGCTGACCGTCCAGGAACACCACCTTCCCGTCGTCGGTCCGCACCACGTTGACCGCGTGTGAGATCCGGTCGCCCTCACCACTCGTCACCAGCACACCGCGGGCACCCGGAGCCGCGGCGGTCATCACCTCCACCACCGCCGCGTAGTCGGCCGCCTCCACCAACGGCCGACCCGCGTACCGCTCCAGCCATGCCACCGGGCTGGCCTTCTCCGGCGGCACCTGGTGCCCAACCCCATCAGCCAACGACAGGTCGGTGCCGATCGCCGCCAACACGCAGTTCGTCTCGGAGTCCCCACCACGGTGCGGATTCACCCCGCGCAGCCACGGGAACCGACTCGACGCCTCGGCCTGCGACAACCCACCCGGCAGCAACTCGTCTTCCGTCGCCCGACCGGCCAACCCGGCGGACGCCGGACGCGGGGACGGGACCTGGACGACGACGTCGGCCCGGCGGAGGTCGTCGGCCGCCGTGACTCGGTCAACGACGGTGTCACCCAGGTCACGACCTTGAGAGTCCGAGGTGAGCACGATGTCGGCCGCCGTCACGTCCCGCCCGCCATCGAGCAGCGTGGTCAGGTCCTGGGCCAGGTGCCGACTGAGGACGTCGCTGACGCTGTTTGCCCGTTCCCACCCGGTGGCCACCGCGCTCCCGGGCCACAGGCGGGCGCCGTTGCCGTATCCGGTGACGCCGACAGTGGGCATGGGAAGGCCGTTGTCGTGCCGCCATACCGCGACCTTGGTGGTCTGCCGCGAGACCGATCGCAGCTTGTTGAGTTCGACCGGTCCCGGAGTCTTGGACCCTGGATCGAAGCTGATCCGCATCGGCTCGGGAACGGTGGAGCCGCCGACGACGACTGTGGTGAGTGGGTTGGATTCCGTGGCCGGCACGGCGGCGTCGTAGAGCACCGCCCTCTGCTCGTGGAAGGTCTCGCCGGGGCGCTGGCTGAACATCTTGAAATGCCACATGTCGCTCGCCCGCGGCAGATCCATCAACTTCGCCATCGCGGCACGAGCGGACTGCCACGCCACCGCGTCAGACCCGGCCGCCTCGGTTCCCGACTTCTCGACGACGGAGAGTGCCTCCGCCAGGTCCAGTCTGCGTTGCAGCGCGTCGACGGCCTGGGGGTCGCCGCCACCATCCGCCACCGCACGTGCAAGCGTCGCCTTGACGGTGTCGAACCGACCGCGATACGCGGCCAGTGTTCGTTCGATCGCCTCGTCGACGGCACGTCTGCGCCCACCGAGACGGGCGTAGTTCTCCAAGGTGATCTGGGTCTTTCCGTCGGCGCTCTGCGCGACGACCGCAGCGAAGTGGTAGCCGTAGGCGTTGGCGACCGTACCGCCACGGGCGAAGTCCGTCGTCATCGAGGCTTCGCCGTCGGCACCCTGAGACATGATGGTGCTCGTGGCATAGGCCTCGCCGATCCTGGGCCAGGCATGTTCGTTGATGCCGATCCGCCTCGCGACCTGGCTGAGTCTGGCGTGCTCGGCGCGGCTCGCCGGATCGTTCCGGAGCGCGGCACCGTACTCGGCACCGGGGAGTGGAGGTTGTGTGACGCCGCCGGTCAACCGCCGGTCGGCCGCGATCCTGGCCGTCGCCCATCCCGGGTCGACCGCGGCGAGGGGGAGGTCGCCGGCAGCGACGGCAGCCACCCCCTCGGCGAGATGATGCACACCCAGCAACTCGCGCCCGTTGCCGGCGTCGGTCTCCGCCAGGAGGGTCTGGCCCTCGGCTCGGAACACCACCCCGTCGGGTACGCCACCGAGGACGACGCCCGCGAACTCGACGCAGACGTCCGGCGGGGGGTTGTCGAAGTCCGCGCTCACCTTGCGGAGCGTCACCGGTCGGCCACCATGGTCGACAGTGACGGTGACGGCACTGTCCACCGTCAGCCTGACGTTGGCCCCGGCCCTCGCCAGCCCGCGTCGTGCCGCGTCGATGACCTCATCGGTCGCGTAGAACTCCGTCGCCTCGGTCACCGGGCGGGCGCCCCTGACCGAGGCGATGCCGTTGATGGCGAGCGTTCCGTCGTCGGACAGCCGCAGCGGTGGATGTCTGTGGGTGACCACCTGTTGTGCCGGAACGTGCGCGGGAAAGTCCGCCTCGGTGAGCTGGCTGTCCGAGCTCGTGCTGACGACGCTCAGCCGCTGGTACGACCGCGACGGAGCCCTGACCTGACCCACGCTCGGGCCACCGGGGGATGCCTCAAGCTGGTACGCGCTCGTCGTTCTGGGCCTCGGCCGGGGGTGCGGCAAGGGTGTTCTCGTCAGCCGTGGCCGTTCGACCTTCGGCGTGCTCCCGGGCGGCGTCGCGTCCGCCGTCGCGGAGGGCGTGGTGCCGCCGCCTCCGATCGTGGCAGCCCGACCCTCGGCGTCGACCGGACTGCCCGGGTCGGCCGGCGGGGGCCATTCCTCCGGTACGGCATCCAGCCTGGGCGAGTAGTCGGATCCGAGCGGGCTCGGATCCGGGTCCTCCGGGAACGGGCCGGGCTCGGCGTCGGTCGGGTCCAGCGCGGTGTTGCGCCGGGTCGGGGGCACGAGAATGCTGGCGATCGAGCCGGACAGGCTGCCAGCCGCCGTGCCGGTGTCCGCCCGCGAGAGGCCGGTGGTGAGATCGACGAACGAGGATCCACTGTCCGAGGTCTCCTGGTTGTTCTGCGCGTACTCGAGTACGGCCAACATCTGGTCCAGTCGGGCCAACGGGTTGTCGGCGGTCTGGCTCTCCAGCGCCATCGACAATTTCCTGGTGAGGCTCTCCGGGCTCTCGTCGACATCGGGTTGGTTCGCGTCCGACACCACGAAGATGTACTTGCTGTCCTTCCGTTCGATCGGCGGGAGCTCGGGAAGCGAGTCCTGCAGTCCGATCCGGTTGTACTCCTCCCGGCGGTAGGTGAGCTGTTCGTAGAGCTGTTGCTGGCGCTTGTCGAACGTCTTCGAGGTCTTGCCCTTTTCGAGCTTCGGAACCCGCTCGTTGTAGGACCCCTGGGAACGGACGACGTACTCACCCGCCTTCTCGATCTTGTTGTCGGCGACGAACTCCCAGGCGACGACCCGAAGGCCCTCGATCTCGCGTCGGTCGACCTTCTCGAAGAGGATCTTCGCCTCGGTGTTGTGCAGGACGCTCGGTACCATCACCCCCCGGTACACGTGGGCGTCGATCATCCCGTCGGTGACTGCCACGAGCTGGTGGGAGAACTGTTCCCACATCCGGTTGAAGCCGGGCGGGTAGTTGAAGAAGCTGCCGGTGCCGAGCATGATGTTGTCGAAGATCTGCCCACCGGGCGTCGCCTCGAGCATCCGGTTGCCGCTCTGCTCGGTGATCCGTTCGGCTACGGCGGGGCCGATCTTGCCCCAGAGGGCGAGCTTCGACCGGAACTGCTGGACGGCTTCCCGGAACTGGTCGTCGAAGCCGCTGTCGTGCTGGTGGTCGAACCACCACTTGGCCGGGGCCGAGAAGGCGTAATTGTCCGCCATCAACTGCGCGAACGGGGCGACCCGGTCAGAGCCGAACTGCTTGTCGACCTCGGCGTTGATCTGGTCGTTGGTCCGGCCCTCAGCCTTCAGCCGGAGCTCGAGCTTCATCTGCTTCTTGAAGTCCTCGTAGGCGGCTCTCAGTTCGGGGTTGTTCCACAGCTTGTCGTAGCGGGACATGCGGAACTCGATCTTGTGCCAGTCTTCCTTGGCCTTCCGGAAGTCGATCGTCGAGCCCTGCGCGGGGAGTTCCTCGGACGAGGAACTCTCCGACGGGGGCCGGGCGGCCCCGTCCGTCCCGGCCAGGTCCGTATGCTCCGGGACGGTCACGGTCGCGGCGTCTCCCACCCCCGTCGACGGGCGCGGGACGCCCACACCATCGGTGGTCGCCACGAACCGCAACCGGCCAGGCTCCACCGGCCCCCGAGCCAGACCACCCCGCTGACCGTCGAGGAACACCACCTTCCCGTCATAGGTACGCACCACGTTCACCGCATGCGAAACCTCGTCGCCCTCGCCAGCCGTCACCAGCACACCCCGCGCACCCGGCTCCGCCCCGGCCATCACCTCCACCACCGCGTCGTAATCGGCCACCTCCACCAACGGCCGACCCGCATACTGCTGCAACCACACCACCGGCAACGGCACCTCGGGCGGCACCTGCCAACCCACCCCATCCGCCAACGACATGTCCGTACCGACCGCCGCCAACACACAGTTCGTCGCGAACTGCTCCCCCCGACCCCGGTACGGGTTCACCCCACCCAGCCACGGAAACCAGACCGACACCTCAGCCGGCGACAACTGACTCGGAAGCAACGCATCCCCGCGCTCCGACCCACCAGCCACATCCGCCGAGGAGTCCGACCTGTCCGCGTCGGAGTCGTTCCCCGCATCAACCGGCCCACCCGGCACGCCGGGCAGTCCCGCCGGCCCGCCAGCATCATCGGGCAGGGACCACAACCGCACCGTGTGGTCGTCACCGGCGGAGACCACCACCTGTCGGCCCGACTCGCCCTGCAACGACGTCACCGTCCGCACCCTGCCGGTGTGGCCCTCCAACGTCCGGAGCAGCGCACCGCTGACCGCGTTCCAGACCCGCACCGTCCCGTGCGCATCGGCGGTGGTCAACCGCCGCTCCGACCCCGCCTGCCACGACGTCACCGTCACCGCCCCGCCGCTGTGGCCCTCCAACGTCAGCAGGGGCGCACCGGTGACCGCGTCCCAGACCCGCACCGTCCCGTCCTCGCTGGTGGAGGCCAACCGCCGGTCCGACCCCGCCTGCCACGACGTCACCGCCCACACCACGCCGGTGTGGTCCGGCAACACCAGGAGCGGCGCACCGGTGACCGCGTCCCAGACCCGCACCGTCCCGTCCCAACTGGCGGAGGCCAACCGCCAGTCCGACCCCGCCTGCCACGACGCCATCGCCACCACACCGCCGGTGTGGCCCCGCAACGTCAGGAGCCGCGCACCGCTGGCCACGTCCCAGAGCCGCACCGTCCCGTCCGCCCAGTCGGCGGAGGCCAACCGCCGCTCCGACCCCGCCTGCCACGACGCCACCGCCCCGACACCGCCGGTGTGACCCCCCAACGTCAGGAGCCGCGCACCGGTGACCGCGTCCCAGACCTGCACCGTCCCGTCGTCGCTGGCGGAGGCCACCCGTGGGCCCGACTCCCCCTGCCACGACGTCACCGCCCACACCGGGCCGGCGTGGCCCCGCAACGTCCGGAGCCGCGCACCGCTGACCGCGTCCCAGATGAACACCGTCCCCTGCATGTCGGCGGTGGCCACCCGCCGGTCCGGCCCCGCCTGCCACGACGCCACCGTCACCACCCCGTCGGTGTGGCCCCGCAACGTGCGGAGCGGCGCACCGGTGACCGCATCCCAGATCCGCACCGTTCCGTCGTCGCTGGCGGAGGCCACCTGCGGGCCCGACTCCCCCTGCCACGACGTCACCGCCCACACCGGGCCGGTGTGGCCCTCCGACGTCCGGAGCTCCACACCGTCGACCACGTCCACCGAAGACGTGTCAGGCGCCTGTCCGAGGTGCTGGTCCAGCTCTGCGGCCGCTGCCTCGACCTGACCGAGCCGGTCCCCCAGCCCCCCGAGGCCGCCCGCGGGCAACGACTCGACGTAGGCGTCCACGGTGCGCGGCATCCGCGCACGGCTGAGACCCTGCATCTCCTGGAGGTACCGGTCGGACACCCTCGCCAGGGTGGACCGCGCCGGGCTGTCGTCCTGACCGGGGACGGTCATCCGCCGCAACTCCCGGTCGGCGGCGTCCATACGCCTCGCGTGGCCGCCGGCAAGAGCCCCCCACCGCCGGATCAGATCCGCACGTACAGCAGCAACCCCGACGTCGGAAACGGACACCGCCTGCTCACCCGACCCGGCCGCACCGTTCCCGGCCCATCCCGGCACCGCCGTCCCCACCGGCAACGACGAGACCTGCTCCTCCAACCACTGCCGCGCCAGGCCGAACGCACTGACCGCGGAGAACAACTCCGTCCGCCACTGCTCGGACACCTCCGGCACCCGCCCCACCACACGCAGGTGGGGCACCGGCGGCGACACCCCCAGGGCCGCCCGCAGCTCGGAAACCTGCGCTACCGCACCGTCCGCCGACCACAACGACGCCACGTCCTGGCCATGCTCCGTCAGGAACCGGTCGAAGTCCGCCACCCCCAGATCCCACACGGCGGACAGATCGACGATCCGCCGACCGTTTTCGCTCTGGACCCCCTCCGGCAGGTGCTCGTCCGGGTCTTCAGGTCCTTCGGTCACCACCGGCCCGCCCGGTGCCGTGTAGAAGACCCAGGCCCCCAGATACACCGCCCGCAACACGGCCAAGGCGGCCTCCGGTACCCTCCCGTCCTCCCGGGCCGTCGACACCGGTGCCACCACCGCGTCCCACACCCGGTCGATCTCCTCCTCGACCCGTTCCATCACCTCCTCGGCCACCACGTCGTCCGTCGCCACCAACGCCGCCGCCAGCCGCCGGTTGCGCTCGTCGCCGGCCCACCTCTCCAGCCGCAGATCAGGCCGATCCGTCCCGACCGGGAAAGCACCCTCACCCGTCCACCCCCGCGTGAGCCCGACCAGCCGCTCACCCAACGCCACCACATGGTCCAACCGCTCACCCATCCGGCGCTGCCCGTCCACAGCCGCCGGACCACCCACCGCATCGGGAAGCGCCGCCCTCAGCTCACCGGCCCAACCGACCCGACTCAGAGCCGGCGCTCCCACCGCCTCCGCGGCCCCCTCCACCTCGGCCAACACGCGGGTCCACCCCTCCGCCTCGACCAGATCGCGCGCCTCCCGAAGGCCCCCGCCCGCCGGCTCGCCGGTGGCCAACTCCTCCATCCGCACCGGCCACAGGTCGTCCTCGGCCGTATGCGTCAACACCACCGTCGACGTCCACCCACCGAACCCGTGCACCACCACGTACACCGGCTCCCGCAACCCCGACGCCGCCGGCGGCAACGCGCCGTTCAGGATGTCGAAAATCGACGACATGACCGCTCTGGGATCGCCCGGATACGGCCCCGGCACACCCACCACCAACGCCCGCGCGCCATCCGGCACCCACCCCGCCGGCCCCACATCCGGCACCCCCGCCAGACTCTCCCCCACACCCGCCGCCGCGATCTCCCCCGCGAGCAACTCCGCCTGCCGCAGCTGCGTCACCCGCAAACCACGCTCCGACGGCACATCCGGGAGGAACACCCAGTCCCGGAAATGCGAGAACGCCCGCTGCCTCAACCGCGCCCAATCCAGATCAAAAGGCAGGAGGTACGGCCCATGGTGAACGGGCAATCCAGCCAGCCTCCGCCGGCCCCGATAGTCAAGATCAGCGTCCTCGTTGATCGGACGCGCCTGGACCTCCCACAACAACGCCGGGAACGTCTCCCGGCCCGAGAAATCGACAGCGACCAGACCGGGCGGGACCACCCCCACGCCCGCGTCCGCGTCCGCCACATGCCGCCCGAGGATCGCCACCGCCCCCGACTCGTCACGCGCTGCCCGCAACGCCGCGACCTCGACCAACGTCCGTGGCTGCACCCCAGGAACACCGGACGGGTCAGCACCGTACGGCGACAGCTCGATCACCGCCGCCTCCGGCACCTCCACGCCCAACCCACCGTCAATCAACCGCTCCGCCAGAGCCAGCACGTCCTCATGCCCACGGTCCTCGAACGCCAACACCACCCGCCAGACCGCATCACCCGCGGGCCGATCCTGCCCCGTCCTCGCCGCCCACGCCTCGGCATCCGTCACCGCCTGCTCCCGCGCCGTTGCAGCGAGACGCGCCAGATCAACCCCGGCGCCCACACCCTCCGGATCCACCACCACCCACCCACGACCCGACAGGTGGGCGGCGGGGAGGTCCAGTGCGACGGTCCGGTCGTGCCAGGGTGCGACACCCTCGTTCTCGTGAGGTCCGGACCCGGCCGGAGCCACGGTGACGTTGACGGAGAACGCCTCGGACAGCAGGTGCGGTAGCGCCCCCGTGAGGCGGGGAACCGACGTCCCCCGCGCATCCAGGGCCCGCTGCAACAACGCCCTGTCGTCCGGGGACAGACCGGCCCTGCCCTCGTCGAGAACGCTGGTTCTGTCGACGAAGTAGTCGAACGAGTCGCGCAGGTGGTCGCGGACGGCGTCGGGTGTCCGCTCACTCAGCGACGCCGCGACCCCATCCCCCGTCGTGTCGAGGAACTGTGTGAACAACCGATCCCACGCGTCCGACCGCAGCAGCCCGGCCGGCAGGGACGGCAACGGCACAGGAGCCGAATCGGCGTTGTCGAGGTTGCGGGTAGCGTCCACCCCGGCCATATCTGCTTCCTCCGGGACGGTCACGGTCGTGGCGTCTGCCGCCCGCGACGGCGGTCGTGGGACGCCCACGCCGTCCGTGGTCGCCACGAACCGCAACCGGCCAGGCTCGGCAGGCCCCCGGGCCAGCCCACCCCGCTGACCGTCCAGGAACACCACCCTCCCGTCATCGGTCCGCACCACGTTCACGGCATGGGAAACCTCGTCGCCCCCACCCGTCGTCACCAGCACACCCCGGGCACCGGGCTCCGCCCCGGCCATCACCTCCACCACCGCGTCGTAGTCGGCCACCTCCACCAACGGCCGACCCGCGTACCGCCGCAACCACACCACCGGCGACGGCACCTCGGGCGGCACCTGCCACCCCACCCCATCCGCCAACGACATGTCCGTACCGATCGCCGCCAACACACAGTTCGTGTCGAAACCCTCACCACGACCCGGGTTCACGCTGCCCAGCCAGTCGAACCACAACGACACCTCATCCGGCGACAGCTGACTCGGGAGCAGCACATCCCCGCCCTCCGACACACCAGCCACATCCGGTGGGGGTGGCGGCTGGTGTGGCGGGGTCGCCTGGCCGGGCAACGCCGATCCGTCCTGGATGCGCGGACGCTTCGAGGCCCGCCGAGCTCCCGACTCAGCTCGCTCTTCGCGCCGGTCGGGCAACGTCTGCCGGTCTTCGCGCTGCTTCCCGAGAGCGTCGTGGTTCGCCCCATCCCTGGCGAAGAGCCGGAAGGCGTATTCGGGTTCGGACGGCGGCGCGTTCGGTTCAGGGACCAACGGCGCGGCCGCCGGTGTCGTCAGGTCGAGTCCGGCCAGCGGGTCGTCCCACAACGAAAAACCCTCCGGGTCAAGACCGGAGGGGTCACCTTCCGCTGGGCCGGACGGCTGTCCGTCCGCCTCGGAGTCGGCCGGGGGGCGCCATTCCATCGCCGCCGCACCCCCCGGCAGCGACACGTCACCGCGTACCGCACCGGCCCGGTCCGCCGGAGGGGCCGGCTCGACCAGCGGGGTCGACGTCGACGTGGTCCGCGCTGCCACGTCCACGTGATGTGCGAGGGCCGACGGGTCACGGGGGCGGTCGGTCCCGTTCGGTGTCAGGACGATGTACCAGATGTCGTCCGGTCCGGGGTCCTGGCCGGCCCGGTCGTTGGCCCAGGTGCCGAGCATCCGCATGCTGCCGGTGTGGATCTGGTCGCGGGCGGGTTCGTACCAGTGCAGTTGCGTGGTGGGCAGGACCACCCCGGCGGCGGCCGTGGACCCGGCCACGGCCAACACCCGGGCACCGGGGCGCTGGTCGGCCGGCAGTTCACGGGTCGGCCGGCTCACGGTGAACCCGAACCCGGGGACGGCGTCCAGCATGTCAACGAGCATGTCGGCGCGGTGCTGCGGGATGTACGCCAGCCAGGCGGCGGCCACGGCGTCGGGGCGGCCGGTCTCCACCGGTCCGACCGGCGGCGTGCTGGTGGGCTCCGGCCAGGCAGTGGTGTCCAGGCCGTCGGCCAAGGCTCGTAGGCCGGCGGCGTCGACCGGCGGGACGGCCTGGGTGACCCACCGGTGGGCCAGGTATCCCTGGTGTCGGTTCAGGTTCTTCACCAGGCTGGTCACCGCCGTGGCGAAGTCCTGCCGCGACTCGATCTCCGCCTCGTGCAGGATCTCCAGCCGGGAGTTCACGTCGGGCCGGTCCCGGTGGGCGGCCAGGTCGTCCTGGACGCGCTGCGGCAGCCGCCGCACGGCGTCGCCGAGGGTCTCCGGGCGGCCGGTGACGTCCAGCCGCACCACCTCTCCACCCGGGTAGGCGAGGTACGGCGGCTCGGCGCGGGTGCCGCCGATGACCCGCAGTTCGACCGGGACCGCCAGGCTCACAGCGAGGTCCCGGGCCAGTTGCACCCGGTCCAGTTCGTGCACGGCGGTCTCGTCCGCCGGGGCGGTCGCGGCGTCGTCGGCCTGCCGGGTCGGGTCGGTGTTCAGCACCACGCGCGCCGGGACCGTGCCGCCGTGCTCGGCGCGCACCGCGCGCTCCAGTTCCGGGACGACGGACCGGCCGTGGCCGGAACGGGCGATCTCGGCCAGCGCCGTGTCCACGTCCACGACCGGGGTGCCGCGCGGGACCGGCGGGACCGGCAACGCCATCGCGTCCATCTGCTGTTGCGCCGCGTCCCGGGCGTCCTCTCGGACCGTCCTGGCCTCGTCGAGCATCCGTACCGTGTTGGTGTGCGCCTGCGCCGAGACGTCGCGGGCCCGGAACTCCTCGCTCGCGGTCTCGACCTGCCGGCGCAGGTCCGGCAGCTCCGCGCGGACCCGGTCGAGACCCTGTCCGGCGTCCCGGAGGTCGCTGGTGGCCTTCTCCAGCGCCGTCCGGGCCGCGTCCAGTTCCCGCCGCGCCTGGTCGAGCTCTGCCTGGGCGGCGGCCAGCCGTGACTCGTCCTGGCTGGTGGCGGGGTCGTCGACGGTCTGCCGGGCCGCTGACTCCAGCCTCTCCCGTCGCGTCACCTCCGCTTCGAGTGCCGGCATCGCCCGGTCGAGGTGGTCGATGTTCTCCTCGATCCGGGCCCGTTCGCCTTCGGCCCGGGTGACGGCGGTCCTGGCGGCGTCGAGCGACGTCGCTGCGGCGTCCCGGGCACCCTGGGCGTCACGTTCGTCCCGGCGGGCCCGGTCGAGGTCGTCGACGGTGCGCTGGAGTTCCTGGGTGGCCTGCTGGAGGCGTTCCCGCGTCACCTGCCGTACCCGGGCCACCTCGGCATCCGGAGCGTCCGAAGCATCCGAAGCGTCCGGGGCCGGATCGGGATCCGGGGCCGTGGTGAACAGCCGGTCGGCGAGGTGACGCAGGGCCGGCCCACGGGTGCCGGTGGCGTCGTCAGCGAGGTGGCGGATCGTCGCGGCCCACTGTTGCCGCTGCGACGCGGAGAGGGTCTGACGCGCGTCCTGCACCACCGTGGTGACGGCGGCGTCGGGGACGTTCAGGCCGGCGAGCGCGTCGGCGGTCAGGTGCAGGATCGCCGCGTCCACGGCGTCGACCGGACCGTCGAGGGTGGCGGCCAGGTAGCCGAGGGCCGACACGGCGGCCGGGTCGGCCACGTCCGGCCGGGCCAGCAGCTTGGTCAGCAACTCCTGCCGCCCGGTGGGCGCTCCCGGCAGCGGGTTCGGGGTCCCGGCCGCTGCCGGTGGGGTGGGGCCGAGCAGGTACCGGTATCCGTCGTCGAGGTGACCGTAGCGGGCCAGGGTGAGCAGCGCGTCCCGGGCGGCGAGGTCGACGTCGTGGGGCAGTCCCGCGCGGCGGATCTGCAGCGCGCTGTGCGCCCGGTCGGAGAGCAGGTCCGCCCGGTGGCGGTCGAGGAAGGCGCGGGAGTCGTCCCAGGTGCCGACGGCGAGCCACTGGTCGAGTGCGTCGGTGACCGGGGGCATCGGATGCTGCACGACGTGGGCCGGCGGCAGTGGGGTGTCCGCCGTCCCGGCCCAGGTGTCAGCTGGTGGGGGCAGCGCCGGGATCAGGTCGGCGGGGGTGGAGACGTCCCGCCACGCGTGGGCCAGGTCGGTCGCGGTCGTCCCGGACGCGGTCACCGCGGCGGCGACCGCACCGGCGTCGTCCGGGGTCAGGCCGTCGAGCAGGTCGGCGACGCCGTGGTACCGCATCCGCTCGACGACGTCGAGCGCGTCGCGCAGCGTCGCCACGTCGCGGCCGGCTGCCGTGGGCAGCTCGGTCAGGGCGTGCAGGGTGTCCGGCCAGTTCTGCGGGGGGTTGATGGTCCACGCGGCGGAGGCGATGGCCCGGAAGGTGTCCAGTGCGCCGACGGCCGGGTCGAGGATGTCGGCCACGGCCCGCAGGATGCCGGCGTCGGAGACGGCCTCCGGCCCCGGCCGGGGCCGGGTCACCCGGGGGTCGGCGTCGACGAGGTCCGCCAGCGCCCGCAGCCCGGCCGGGGCGGCCGGGTCGGGCGGAGCCGTCGGGTCGGTCGGTACCACCGCAGCCACCGCGCCCGCGAGCACGCGGTGCCGGGCCGCCGCGTCGGCGGCGTCGAGGTAGTCGTACGCGGCGGTCAGTTGTCCGGCCCGGATGGCGTCGAGCAGGGCACGGTGCCGGTCGAGGACCGGATCGCCGGCGGGTGCCGGGGTCGTCCCGGGCCGGGTCGCGTCGGGCTGGACCGTGTCGGGCTGGGCCGGCGGGGCCGGGAGCGACGCCTGCTGGTCCTGCGTCAGCCGCGTCGCGGTCGGGTCGGCGCGCAGCACCCCGAGGTTGTCCTCCGCGAACTGCCGGGAGGCCGCCCAGTTGCCGTCCTGGAGCAGCCAGCTCGTCAGCACGTCGGGCTCGACCAGGGTGACGGCCGACGCCCCGGCGAGTACGTCCTGGAACTGCTCGGCGTCGAGGGTCCGCTCGGCCGTCCCGAGGGCGAACGGGTCGTAGAGCCGGTGGGTGCCGTCGGCGTCGACACGTGCCGCGGCGGCACCCTGGGGGCGGGTGATCCACAGTCGGGTGCCGGGTCGCAGCGTGTCCGGCGCCTGGGGCAGCGGCCCGGTGGTGGTCCATCCCAGGGGCAGGACGGGGGCCAGCAGCCGTCGCGCCTGACCGGCCCGGGTCTGGGCGGTGTCGGTGTCGTGCCGGGCGGTGTGGACGGCACGGGGGTTCGCGGGTTTGGCGGGCAGGCCCTCGGTGATCCACTCACGGGCCCGGTCGTCGGCGTCGGCGCGGGCCTCCCGGATGTACGTCTCCAGCTCCGGACCCAGCTCCGCAGCGGCGTCCATCTGCACCGGGGTACGGCCCAGCAGCTCGTGGTAGAGGGCCATCTGCCGTCGCAGGCGGATTCCGGCCGCGTCGGCCCGCAGCTTCAGGTCACGGTCCAGGTCGAAGATCACCTCGGGGGCCGTGACCGGGGCGAACGTGCCGTCCGGGGCCTCCCGCAGTTCGACGATCCAGCCCTGCGGGTCGATCCGGTACCGGCTGGCCGTGCCCTGGTCGTCGGTGACGGTCAGGTCGAGGTGGGTCTTCAGCTCGAACGCCACCACCCGGGCCACGGTGCGCGGGTCCTGGGCGAGCAGCTCCACCTCCTCCGGTGGGGTGATCGGCGCGGTGCCGGGCGGCTGCACCGCCTGTACCCGCTCGACGATCCGGGGGATCCGCTCGGCGAACTGCCGCACGTCGGTGGCGGGCAGCACGGCACCGACCGCGAGCTTGCCGACCCGGTTCTTCCAGGCGGTCAGCTCGGCTAGGTCGGCGGCGGCCTGCTGCGTGGCGTTGAGCCGCTGGAGGTGGCCCACCGCCCAGTCCAGTACCGCCTCGTACCGGCGGCGGGTCTGCTCGGCGGCACTGGCGGTGAGCCGGAGCGGGCTGACCGGGTCGTAGTGGTTGCCGAGCTGGTCACGGATCAGCAGGGCCACATGCTGGGGCGCCTGGTCGGGATCGAAGTCGCCGGCCTGGATGACCCGGTCGGCCACCGGGGCGACGGCCATGCCCGCCGGGGTGGCGCGTTGCAGCAGGCCCTCCAGACCGATCGTGGGGGCGTCGGTCGCCGGTGCGGGCCAGTCGGCCGGGTTGTTCGCCTTCCAGTCGTACCGTTCGGAGAGCGCGCGCTGGAGCTCGTGTACCTCGTCGGCGAACATCTCGTAGAACCCGTCGCCGCTCATCCAACCGGTGCCGGGGGCGTCGTCGGCCTCGAACCGCGCCGGCTCGATCGGCGCAAGGCCGGCGTCGCGGTGGAACGCGCTGTGTTGGTGCGGGACCGCGACGAAACGCGCCTGGGTGCGGATCCGGACCAGGTACGTCAACCCCTGCATCTTGAGGTGGTTCTCGAGTCGCTTGGTGTCGTCGAAGGTGGCGCTGTGGCTGGCCGGCGCGGTCCGGTTCGCGCCGGTGGAGATCCGGCCGCCGGCCGTCGTGTCCTCCTGCGGGCCGATGTTCGTCTTCCCGATCGGCGAGCCGTAGGCCGCCTCCGCGTCGAAGTTGGGCCGCCACCGGTTGCGCGACTGGGTGGCCGAGGTGGTGAACGCGAACTTGGCGTACCGGCCGGTGCCGGTGGTGGCGAGCTCGCTGATGATCTCCAGCGAGTGCAGCTTGACGTACATCCGCATGGCGACCCGGTTGTTGGACGAGCCGGCGACGAAGAGGTGCGAGCCGAGCAGGTACCCGCCGTCGCCCAGCCCTTCGGAGAGGTGGTTGTCGACGTTGAGCCGGGACAGCAGGCCGTCGAGCGCCACGCTGCCCCGGTACAGCGGGGCGTTGGCCTGCGGACCGAGCACGTTGCCCATGAGGTGCCGGGCGGCCGGGTAGAGGTCGTCGACCAGGGCGGCGCTGACGTAGGCGTCGCCGGGCAGCGACGGCAGCGCGCGCAGGTCCAGCTGCGGCGACCGGGGGACGGGGGTGGCCTCGGCCAGACCCCGGGGCACCTTGAAGTCGATCCGCCCCTCGTAGTGCCGGGTCAGCACCGGCTCCACCGGCGCGAGGGAGATCCAGTCGGCGAAACCGGCGGGCGCGCGGTGCAACGCCCAGTCCGCCGCGTTGTTCAGACCCGTCAGCACGTGGTTCACCAGGTAGCTCGGCTGCCAGCCGTGCATCTGCACCCGGGTGAGCTCCATGGTCAGGCCGATGTCGTCTTCGGCTTCGTAGTTCCCCGTCCAGTCGTAGACGGTGCGTTCCCGGACGACCTGCGCGGCACCCTTGACGCCGCGCCCTCCGCCCGGCGCGAACGACAGCGACCCGGCGGTGGACACCGGGACGCCGTCGACCGAGAAGCCGAACCGGGCCGGCGTCAGGTTCCAGCCCAGCGCCTGTCCGATGATGCGAGCGGTCGCGCCGTAGGCGTGCTCGTAGTTCTCGATGCCGTAGTCGGCCCTCCAGCCGGTGTACCGCGGTCGGCCGCCCAGGGTGCCCGAGACCTTCAGCTTGAACATCTGGGCCGCCACCGGGTTGCGCTGGTCGACCAGGTAGAACGTCACGCCGTTGTAGCGGTGCAGCATGTCGGCGAACACGATGTTCGCGCGCTGGCCGGCGAGCGTGGACTGGAGCGTTTCGAGGCCGCCGGGCAGCGCGCCGACCACCGACTCGTCGGGCGAGACCATCAGCACGCCCCAGCTGGTCCCCGCCCCCGGCCAGTTGTCGTGGCTGGCTCCGAGCAGCCCGGGCCGGCCGGCGTCCACCAGTTCCCGAGCGGCGTCCAGCACGGTCGTGGTGGGGCGCGGCCCGCCGTCGGCCGGCGCCGGCCCGGTGTACAGCACCAGCTCGTCGACGCCCGCGTGGCCCAGCGTCCGGTCACCGGTCCGGGTCAGGTAGGGCGGCATGGTCAACGCGCTGAACGGGTTGGCGTTCGGGTCCAGGGTGATCCCGAATTCGGTGGCGAACTGCTCACGGCGGCGCGGGTCGAGCACCGCGCCGCGCTGGGGCAGGTCCACGTGCCGGTCGGCGAGCGTCAGCGCCCACGTCTGGACCCGGTGCTGGATCAGGTACGCGCCGAGGTCGGGCAGACCGCCGGCCACGCGGTCGGCCAGCTCGCCACGCCACCGGTTGAGCAACCCCGCCACGGTGTTGCCGCTGAGCACCAGCTCACCGCGGGACCACCGGCCCATCGCGTCGACCAGCTGCGAATCGCTGACCGGCAGCTTCCCGGCCGCGTACTGCGCCAGGGCCTCCGCCTCCGGCAGGATGAACAGCATCGTGCGGCCCCGCAGGTCGGCGCCGGGTGGCACGCTGACCCGGCTGGCGGCGAACCCGACCTGCGTACGGACGCCGGCGCGGACGTTGGCGTCGAATTCCGCCACATAGGCGTACCCCCGGCCGAAGGCCAGTTTGAGCATTTCCAGGCCGCCGACGCGCTTGGTCTCCGCCGACTCGCTCTTGCTGACCCGCACGCCCGCCGACTCGCCGAAGCCGACGTTGACCGGGCCGAACTTGCGGCTGAGGCCGATGTTGGGCAGGTTGAACGCCTTCGTGAACGACTGGTTGGCGACGTTGACGGTCTCGGCCAGGTACAGCTCGATCAGACCGGTGACGTACTGGTCCGGGGTGGCGCCGACGAACTGCGCCCTCCGGATCCGGGGCACCTTGACCGAGAGCGCGGCGTTGGTGTTCGCCCAGAAGCCGGGCTCGACCAGGGTGGTCGCGCCGTACTGGCCGAGCATGGCCTCCTTGAACCGCGCCTGGAAGGTGACGTGGTTGGTCAGGCTGGCCACCGGCCCGGTCATCGGCCGGCCGGCCAGGGTCAGGTCCCGCGGCAACTGGTTCTGCGCCGCGGCGCGCAGGCCGTGCGCGTCGACGAAGTACACGATGCCCTGGTGGAGCGCCGACGGTGCGACGTCGCCGGGGGTCACCTCGCTGAAGGTGGCCGGGTCGGAGTTGAACTTCAGCAGCGCGGCGTGCACGTTGGCGGGGATCAGCTCCGGCGAGACGATCGGGGCGTCCCGGTCGCTGATCCGGACCACGTAGCCCAGGTCGTACGGCGCGTTGACGAACATCACCCGGCCGCCGTACTCCTTCAGCTCCGGCCGGTTGACCACCCGGGTCACCCGCTCGGCGGCGCCGACGTTGCGGCTCACCGACCCGCCGAGGAGTCCGACGGACCGGAGCTCCTTGACGCTCGGCGGCAGCGCGGTGTTCACCCCGCCCTCCACCGACCAGCCCTGGTTGCCGCTCGCGCCCTGGCCGGCGATGCCGAGCGACATCCCGAGGGTGACCGTGCTCACCTCGTCGCTGAGCCGTTCGAAGTGCACCGAGTTGCCGTCCGCGTCCACGTCCGCGGTGATCCGGGGGATCGCGAAGACGGTCACCTCGGCGGTACGCATCACCGCGTTGCGCCAACTGTGCAGGGTGAAGGACATGCCCGCCTCCGGGGCGGGCGCGTCCGGGTCGTCGACGAGCGCGGCGCCGTCCTGGACGAGCGAGTCGAAGTGCGACTCCAGGCCGTCGCCGCTCACCATCTTGTGGAACAGGTCCAGATTGTCGATCGTGGCGTCGGTGTCGCGGTGGACGACCTCGTCGTAGGCGTCCCGCGCCCCGTCGACCATCCGACCCAGCAGCGGCCGTTCCTCCAGGGGCGTACCGGGATCCGGGGTCGCCGGCCGGTTCTGCTCCCCGTGTGCCCACGGCCGGTCCCCGTCCGCCGGAAGGAACCCCTCACCGGCCAGCACCTCCATGAGACCGGCCCGGAGCCGCCGCACCGCCGGCTTGTCGATCCTCGGCAGGGCCTGACCCAGCAGACCCCGCCCCTGGATGACGTGCCGGGGCAGCAGGTTGCCGCCGGTGTCCTCCGGGTGCACGCCGGTGTTGCGCAACCTCGGCCGCCACTGGTCGTGCGGCACCGACCGCGGTCGTCCGCCTGCGGGCACCACCGCCAGGTCACCGTCCGCCAGACCGGGGACGGGATCGGGGGCGAAGGCGTCGGCGTCGACGCTGAACCCGTAGTCGAAGGAGTCCGGCTCGGACATCCGGAGCACCGCCGACCCGTTCACCACCGGCGTCGGATGCGGCCACTCGCGCGGGCGGCGGGAGGTGGACACCTCGGCGTGCCACTCGAAGGGCACCTCGTGGCCGACGGTCTGACCGGTGTACCGGCCGACCACGACGTTCAGCGACGCCACCGTGACGCCACCACCGTCGTTGCTGGTCCAGCTCATCCCCGCACGGGCGGAGAGACCGAGCTTGGTGTTCTCCTTGTACGCCTGTGGATTGTCGAGACGCCGGGCCAAGGGCAGGTCCACCGCGCCACCGAAGGACACCCCGGCGGACTGCCCGAGGGTGAACTCGCCGCCCTGCCCCACGATGCCGGTACGCACCTGCTCGATGTGGGCCTTGTCGCTGCTGGCGCCCACCCGCGTGGAGCCGCCGCCGAGGCCCAGCCGGGTGGAGCCGCCGCCGAGGCCCACCTGCACGGAGCCGCCGAGACGACGGCCGTACACCCGGATGCTGGCCGCCGCGTACCCGTCGTCGTGCAACGTGAACGCGAAGCCCCGGGTCATCGCGCCGGCGTCGCCGTCCGTCTCCGGCGTACGCCGGTTGTTCACCGCCTCGTCGAAGTGCGTCTCCAGGTTCCACAGCTTGCGTTGCAACTCGTTGCGCATCGGGCTCTCGATGGACATGTCGAAGCCGTCGGCGCGCAGCCGGTCGATGACGAGGTCGTACAGCTCGTTGAGACCGGTGATGTTGCTGGCGGAGAAGAGCTCCGGCACCCGAGTCAGGTTGTCCCGCAGGTGCTCGGGCAGGTCGGCGACCACCTGCTCGCCGGCGCTCTCCAGCAGGTGGTCGGGGATCGCCACCACCAGCCGGGCAGCCTCCTGCCCGTCCGGCGGCTCCGGCACCTCCACCGTCTGCCACGGCTGCGCGTCGCCGCGTGCCTCGATCAACCATCCCGGCTCGTACGAGTAGAACGTCGAGTCCGCGCGGGTGTCGAACACCCGGCCCTTCTCCGCGTCGATCAGGTAGGCGGACTTCTGGTCGACCTTGTTCAGGGTGGCGTTGAAGCGGGGCCCCCAGTGGGTCATCGGGCCGAGGGGCACGTCGACGTTGAAGTCACCCCGCAACCGCATCGCCCGCGTGGTGGTGCCGTCGGACTGGCTGTGCGCACCGGTCTGGAAGACACCCTGGGTGAACTGGTTGGCGTGGAAACGGCCGTCCTCGCTCGTCCGGCCCTCGGTGTCGTCCAGCGACGGACCGGACGTCTCCGTGTCGAACGAGCCGGCCGGGTTCGACACCAGCTGCGGGTCGTCCGGCCGCAGGCGGGCCCGCACCTCGATGCCACCCAGCGTGAACAGGTGCCCGTCCGCGGAGACCAGTTGCGGGTAGTTGTTGAGCAGCCGCTCACGCAACTGTTCCCACTCGTTGTCCCGCACGGTGACGCCCCGACGGGCCACCTCGGCGCGCAGTCCCTGCTCGATACGGTCAATGTCCGGCAGGTTGGCCTTGGGATCGCCGAGCGCCAGCGCCCGCCGGTCCGGGGTGGCCGGCCGCGCCGGAGCCGACGCGGACGACCCGTCGGGATCGGGTACGGCCGGTCCGGCGCTGGCCGCGTTACCGAAGACCCGTACGTCCCGGTCGGCCTCCGGAACGCCGGAGAGCAACCGGGCGACCGTGTCGGCCACCTCGCGCGGGATGGGACCACCCCGGGACTGGACCACCACGGCCACCCCGCTCGCGGGGGCCGCCAGGGCGTCGGGGGAGAGCGTGTTCGGGCTGGTGCCGTTCTGCGCGAACAGGACGACCCCGGTCTGTTCCCGGACCGTCCAACCCCGGTACACCTCGTATCCGTCGGTGGCAGCCGGTCGCAGGCCCAGCGGCCCCGGCTGCCGAGGCGGTGCGGGACGCAGCGGCACCCGCCAGGCGTGCGCGGCGGCCGGAAAGGTCTCCTGCCCCCGGGCGTCGACCGGGACCAGCTCGTCGACACCGGCCGGTTGCCGGCCCACCACGGAGACCGGCAGCACCAGCTCCAGCCGCCCGCCGAACCGCTCCCGCAACAGCTCCGCCACCCGGGCAGCGGCCACCGCACCGGACGGCGTGTCGGGGAGGCCGGCGGGTGACGTGGCCGAGGCACCGGCGGACGGTGGCGCGACGAACACCTGGAGCGGGCCGGCACCCGAGGGAAGCCCCCGATGGACGGCCTCCACGACGGCGACCGGGTCGCCGACCGACTCGTCCACCACCAGCCGGGGCCGGTCCGGGCCGGTCAGGTCGGACCAGTGCAGGGTCGTGGCGCCGGCCGGCGGCCGTGGACCGGCGTGGGCGAGCACCCCACCCGGAACGTGGCTCAACTGGACGTCGGCCGGCAGGCCGGACACCTCCGACGGGACGAGAGTGCGCCGGTCCAGCCCCATCCCGGAGGTGATCAGGTTCGTCGGCGCCGCAGCGGGCATGCCCCCGAAGATCCGGCCGACCCGGTGACCCACCTCGACCGGCAGCGCAGTCGCTTTCCAGCCCAGGAAGACCACCGGCTCGGCCAGCCAGCCACCGGTGTCCGGCAGCAACCGCCGCGCCCCGTCCAACTCGGTCGCCGGCCCGATCCACAGGTGGCTACCACCGTCCCAGACCACCCAGCCGTCGCCGAGCCCGTACAGGCCGGGCGACTGCTCGGGGAGGCCGTACGGGGCGGGCCGGCGCGGTGCGCCGGTGACCTCGGGCAGGAAGAGGTACCGCTCGGGCCGCCCGCTGAAGAAGGTCACCTCGCCGTTGGCGTCCAGCGGCACGATCTGCGGGCTGGGCGTCGGCCGGTCCCGCAGCGCCGACCGGGGCACCGACAGCATGGCCAGGGACTGCGGCCCCAGTGCCTGTGCGGTGACCTCCAGCGCCCGGGCCACGGTGACCGGCTGGTCCTGCGGCCAGTGCAGGACGGCCATGGTGGCGTCCTGCGCCCGCAACCCGGCCAGCGCCGCGCCGAGACGGTCCGGGTCGAGCACCGAGGAGTGCAGCAGGATGGCCGGGCCGGGGCCGGTCGGGGGCAACACCCGTGAGCTGATCGGGCCGGGTGCGGCGTCCCCGTCGTGCAACAGGACACCGCCCACCGCGCGCTGGAGCCGCAGGTTGTCCGGCAGTCCCTCGGCCATCACGACCAGCGGCGCGTCCGGGGACGCGGCCGGCGGGACGACCTGCTGTTGACTGTCCTCGGCGGCCGGGGCCGGCGGTTGCGGGGTCGGCGCGAGCTGCTGCGGGGGTACGGCCGGCGGCTCGACCGCCGCAGGGGTTTCCGGCACGAGCGCGTCGAAGTGGACGCCCGGTCGCTCCGGGTCGGCGGCCGATCGGGCCAGGTTGACCGGGGCGCCCCCGGCCGGGCCGTACCCGCCCACCGGCCGCACCTCGCCCGTGGCGACCCGGGAGACCTGCATCCGGGCATCGGTCGCGTGCGCCAGCAACGGTGCCAGGAACCGGCCGGCGGGGCTGCCCGACAGGTTCGCCCAGTCGTGCACGGCAGCCTTCACCGCGGCCAGTTCCCCGGGGTCGAGCTGGCGATCGGGGTCGGTCAACACCTCGAACAGGTGACGGCCGGCGTCCGCCGGATTGGCCCGCATCTCGTCGAGACGTGCCCACGCGGTGTCCGGGTCCAGGAGACCGGCGTCCACGAGTTCACCGACGCGCCGCAGCGCCTGGTCGGGGCTCAGCGCCGCCACGTCCCGCTCGTGTCGCGACTGGAAAGCGAACCGCTGCGCGGTCACGTCCGCCGGCAACCGCCCCGCGTTCTCCGCCAGATAGTCCGACACGTGGTCCTGCAACAGCTCGGTGACCCGACCGAGCTCGGACCCCTGCGGCACTCCGGTACGAACCGATTCGGCAACAGCAGTCCGCACCCCGGCCGGATCGGAGAGGAACTCCCGCAGGTCCGCCGGCAGCCGCCCGTCCAGCGCGGTGCGGACCAGGGCCGGTTCGGAGGCGATGAACGCGGACAGCAGGTCGCGACCGTCGCGGGGCACGCCGAGCGGGACCAGAGCCGGCCGGGGCTCGACCGGGGGAGCGACGTACGAGGCGGCCGTCGCGCGGATCTGGTCGAGTTCCCAGGCGGTGAACCCCGGCTCGTGCAGATGGTCGTCACCGACGGTCCTGGACGTCCTGAGCAGATCACCCGGCGAACCATCGTGCGGCACCCCGGCGAAGTGCTTCAGTTCGTGCCCGTAGGCGCGGGACGGAAGATCCGCAAGCCAGTGCAACTGGGTGATCCGACCCGCCGAGCCGTCCTCGCTGACCCAGACACGATCACTGTCCCGCAGGTCACTGCCGTACCGGCTGAGCCGAACCCCCGTTCCCGCAGCCGGATCGAACACCACCGCCACCGCCTGCGGCCCACCCTCCGGCCGCAACCGCCCGTTGGTCTGCGCCACCCACTGCTCGACCGCACCCAGCGTGCGCAGGATGGAGTCCCGATCCACGTTCGCGTCAGGATCCAACCGGAGACGGAACACCACCGTCCCCGACTCACGGTGCACCCAGTGGTCGACGTGGACCCGTACCCCCGCGTCCTGCCCCGCCGTCTCCACCTGGAACGGGCGCTCCGCCCCCGGCGTCGGCACGAACCGCAGCGGCTCCGGACCCTGCCACGTGAACCGATCGGAATGCACCCGCGTCATCTCGCCCCACGAAGGCAAACCCTCCACACTGCGATACGACACACGCCAACCACCGTCCACCTGCTCCACCGACGGCTCCACCCCAGCCGCCCACCCCGACGGCAGGGCCCCGGCATCAACCGAAGACGCACCAGTCCACTCGTACGCCGCCGGTCCCCCGGGTAACCCGCCCCCGGTACGCGGACGCTTCTCGAGTGGCCCCGCAGGCCATGCCGGCGCGGCCGGACGTTTGCCGCTGCCGGTCGTCTCCCACTGCGTCTTGAACTCGTCGAACCACTCGTTCGGCAGGTTCGTGTCGATGAGCCGGTAGGCGTATCCGGACTGGTCGGCCAACGGCGCCTTGACGGCGGCGAAGATGCTCGTGACGACGTTCGACTCCTCCAGTCGGAAAAATCGGCCGACCCGCAGGGCGACTTCCGTTCCAGGAGAGAGATCCACCTCCTGCCCGTCCAGCGTCCTGCCCGAACTGTCATCGCCGAGCGTGAGCGGCAGCGGGTGGGGCGTGCGCCTGTCCTCCTGCATGACGAGATCGATGGATACTTCGTCGAGAAGCGCCCCTGGCTCGACTGGTTCCCACAGCGCCATCGAGCGCAGCCGCTCGATGTCGTGGGCGGTGGGGGCCGGCGAGGACAGCTCCAGGTACAGGGGCGCTCCGGTGCTGTTCCTTCCGGCCGGTGCTTCCAGGACCGCCAGGGGTTGACCCTCCATGCCGTACCCGAGCCGGAAACGCCCCTCCCTCAGTTCGGCGGCGATGACCGGCGGAAGTCCGTCGGCCACCTCGACCGGTGGGAGCGTGACTCTCTGGCCGCCGAAGGTGATGTCAAATATTCCGCTCTCGCTCACCGGCGCCGTGGTGTGGTAGAGATTGCCGAACGTCCACCGGTCGACGGTCTCCCACACCGGGCCGGTTGTCACGCTCCACAGTTCGGCCAGCTCGCTGGCGGTGAACCTGCGGTCGATCTCCTGGTAGACGAACCTCTCGGTGCCGTCGGGCGCGGTGTACGGAATTCTGGCGATACCGACACCTTCGCCATCAACCTCTCCGAATTCGACAGCGACCCTGTCGCCCAGGACGGCGACTCGATCGACATATCCGAGTGAAACGTCGTTGCCGTCAAGCCGGAGCCGAAGAGATGGACGGCCCGCGGTGTGCTCGACGAGGATGGGAAGGGTGAACGGGGCTTGCAGGTTCCAACGGTTCCCGTCTTCCCAATTGCTCCTCTCGCGGAGGGCGTCGGCGTATCGGCGGTGTTCCTCGAGTACGTCGATGTGCCTGCGGGGGGAGATGGGGCGTTGACGGATGGCCGCAAGGTTCCGGTGGAATGTGTCCTGCAGGAGCGGCCAGTGGCGTTTCACCGTGTTCTGTTCCGCCGTGTCGACTTCAGCTTTCAGCACCTCGAGCGCCTCGTCGAACACGACATCCAGTCGGCGCAGTTCGGTGAGGGCTGCCGGTGACGGGAAACCCTCGGCGATGCGGGCATCGTGTGGGTCACGAGGCTGGCCGAGGTGGTAGGCGCCGTTCAGCCAGACGACTGGTTGCGGGACCTCACCGTCTTCGGTTGGCGGACCGATGACGTACGGGGCACCGAACGGGTGGTGGATCGCCATCGGCAGACCCAACCCCCAGGCCACGATGTGGGGAACCACGTGCACGACGTCGGGATAGCCGGGCTGGCGGTGTACGAGTTTGTTGAGCAGGTGCTGGTGCAGGGTCTCCCGTCGCTGCTCGGACATGTTCTCCGGATAGGGGAGAAGTGTGCTGAACATCGACTGCTCACCCCGGCGGAGGTCGCCGTCCAGTTGGCGGGCCACCAGCACGCCCAGTTCAGCCACGGTGGTGACGCCCGACTGCGCCAACAGATCCCCAGAGGCCTTCAACACCGTCCCGTAGAAGACGTCGAGCGGCCCCGCGTCGCCCTCCGGACGATCGAGGTGGAAAACCGCGTGCGCCCACTGCTCGAATGCCGCCAACTCGCTGCCGGTTTCCCTGGCCGACAGCTGCGCGATCGTCGATCGCACCTTCCGCCATCGGGCCTCCGCCGCCCTACCCCTCACAACTTCCAGATCCGCCGCGGTGGGTTTGGTAGAGAACTCGCGGTAGATGAATCTCTCGGTACCGTCGGTCGCGATGTACGGGACTCTGGCAACAGCGAAGCCCTCTTCGCCGTCCATCCCGAAATCGACAGCGATCCGGTCGCCCAGGACGGAGACGGTGATGAGGTTGCGGAGACGCAGGCGCCGGTTGTTGCCCACTCTGGCCGTAAGCGTTGTTTGCGTGCCTTCGGAGATGACGTTGAGGTACTGGGTGAACTGACCTCCCTGGGGCCTTGGATCCTCGTCCTTCCAGGTGCTGGGCCGGAGGATGTTGTAGAGGTACCGGCGGCTCTCCGTCAGGATGTCGGCCTGCTGTTGGGGCGATTCGGGGCGTCGACGGATGGCCGCGAGCGTACGCTGGAATGCTTCCCGCAGGGCGGGCCAGTGCCTGGTAGCCGGATGAGGGTTACGTTCCGCCTCGCTGATCCGCTCCAGCAGCAGACCGTGTGCCCGGTCGAACAGTCGATCCAGTCGCTGCTTCTCGTTGTCCGATACTGACGTCCGCTCGGGCCCTCTGGCGATGCCGGCGGCAAGGTCCGCATCGTTTGGGTCGAGAGGTCGGCCGAGGTAGTAGGCGCCCTTGTAGGAGATGACTGGCAACGGGGTGACATCAGACCTCGGGGCGATGTCTTCCGGGGCGCCGAACGGTCGGTAGATGCGCATCGGCCGGGACATCGTCCGGGCCAGGATATGGAATTCCACATGCGCGACTTCGTGATCGCTGCTGCGACTGTTCGCGATCTTGTCGATCCAGTTCTGGTGCAGTTCCTCTCGTCGCCGCTCGGACATGACCTCCGGATACGGAAGCAACTTCCTGAACTCCGAGGCGTCACCCAGCCGGAGGTCGGCGGCCAGGCTGCTGGCCATCCATTCGTGCAGTTCGGTGCGGCCGACTTTCAAATCCGCGAACCGCTTCTCGAAGATGTGGAACATCGAGTCGTAGAAGTTGTCCGGCTTCGCTTCGCCCGGCGTGAGATCGATTCCGAACACCTCGCGCGCCCATCGCACGAAATTCTGCTCGTCGAGGTTACCCACGGCCGACAACTGTTCGATCGCCCAGGCCGCTGCGTCCGGCCAGTTCGACGCTGCATCGTCGGACCTCCCGGCCAGCGTCGCCGCAAGCGACCCTGGGTTCGTCAGCACCTCGGTGATATCGCGTTTCAGGTCGTCGAAGTGCCCGTTGTCCACACCCGTGTCAAAGAGCCGGTAGACGTGTCCGGCCCCGTCGACCAACGGCGCACGGACCACGACCGGAACGGTGCTGGCGACATCCGTCCCGACCTGCCCCTGCTCCGGCCACTTCCCTACGGACAGGGTGACCGACGTCGCCGGGGAGAGATCCACCTCCGCCCCGGCCAACGTCCTGGCCGGACCACGACCGCCGACCTCGATGGACAGCCGACCGGCGGCAGCGCGAGTCGGCAATGACCCACGGCCGCGCCGCGCCCCCGGCTGCAACACGACGTCGAAAGACACTTGCTCGGAAAGAGCCCACCGATTCTCCGGTTCCCACAGCGCTTCCTTGCGCAGCCGTTTGATGTCGTCCACGACGAGGGCGGGCTTGCCCGTCTCCAGGTAGAGGGGCAGTCCTGTGACGTTCTTCTCGGCCGGCGCTACCACGACCGCAGTGGGTCGACCGTCCTCGGCATACCCGAGCAGGAGACGACCGTTCAGCTCGGTGGGAAGGACAGACGGAAGTCCGCCGACCACCGGGACCTGCGGGACCATGAACATTCTGTCGTAGTTACTGGCGCTGCGGTCACCGAAGGAACCGCCCAACCTTCCGCCCGGACGTACAGGCAACGTGGCCTGGTAGTAGTCGCTCGACAGCGGTCGATGGTGAAGGTTCCACACGCGGCCGGCTGCCCTCCTCCTCAACTCGAGCAGGTCACTGTCACCGAGCTTGTGTTCGAATCGGCGGTAGAGGATCCTGTCGGTGCCGTCGGTCGCGTCGGTGTACCGGAATTCCGCAAAACCGATGCCTTCTTTGCGGGTCACCCCGAGATGAACAGGAACCTGATCGCCTCTCAGGGCCAGCCGGTAGACACTGAGGAGAGATGTCTCGGCGCCGCCCACCGACACGCGCAACTGCGAGCCCCGAGCTCTTCCTGTTCGTACGACGCTGAGATCGAGCGTGAAGTGGTCACGGAGATCCGTCGGTTTTTCCTCCCACAGGTATTCCGCATCGAGGCCGCGGTAGTATTTGAGGTGTTCAGTGAGTTCCTCGGCCTTTTTGTGGTAGGGAGAGTCGGGGCGCTCCCGGATGACCGCGAGTTGGCGGTGGAAGGCCTCCCGCAGGATGGGCCAGTGCCTGGAATTGGTCGGATGGGGATTGTTCTCCGCCCCCGCGATTCTCTCCCGCAGCAGATGGCGTGCGTCGTCGAACAGTCGATCGAGTCGCTGCTGCTCGGCTTCGGACAACTCTGTCCGAGGGAAGCCCTCAACGATACGGCCAGCGCGTGCGGCATCGTCCGGGTCAGGTAGCTGGCCCAGGCGGTAAGCGCCCTTGTAGAAGGCGACCGGATACGGGATGACACCACGACCGGGCTTCGGACCGATGTCGTACGGAGCACCGAACGGGTGGTGGATCCGCATCGACCGGGACAACCTCGAAGCGATGACGCGAGGAACCACATGCGCAACGTCGTAATCACCGGTCTGGTGGTTCGCGATCTTGGTAAACCACTGCCGGTGCAGGTCCTCCCGTCGCTGCTCGGACATGACCTCCGGATACGGAAGGAACTCCCTGAACTCCGACTCGCCACCCCGACGAAGGTCAGCGGCCAACTGCCGGGTCACCCACGCACGAAGTCCAGCGCTGCTGAGCTCGACCCCCGCGTCCGTCAACTGCTCCTCGAAGCGATGCAACACCGCGTCGTAGAAGTCGTTCGGCTTCGGAGAGTGATTCGCGAGATCGACCCCGAGCACATCGCGCGTCCACTCCACGAACTCCGCCGCGACATCGCGGACTCCACCCGCCCCATCACGGGTCCCCACGGCCGACAACTGCGCGATCGCCGAAGCCACCGTCTGCTGCCAGCCCCGCGGAAGACCGCCTAACCTACCGACCGCCGGGACCCCACCCGACCCCGGGACTGCCGGCACTTCCGCCAGGGACCCGGTGATCTCGCGTTTCAAGTCGTCGAAGTGCCGGTTGTCCACACCCGTGTCGAAGAGCCGGTAGACGTGTCCCGCCCCGTCGACCGACGGCGCACGGACCACGACCGGAACGGTACCGGCGACATCCGCCCCGTTCGCCCCCTGCCACTTCCCTACCGACAGGGTGACCGACGTCCCCGGGGAGAGCTCCACCTCTGCCCCATCCAACGTCCTGGACCGACCGACCTTGATGGACAGCGGACCGGCCGCAGCGCGAGTCGACGATCGCCCGTTGCTGGCGCCCTCCCCCCGCTGCAACACGACATCGAAAGACATCTGCTCGGAAAGAGCCCACCGATTCTCCGGTTCCCACAACGCTCTCTTGCGCAGCCGCTCGATGTCGTACCGGGTGACGGTGGGTTTGGACAATTCCAGGTACAGGGGCAGCCCTTTGACGTTCTTCGCGGCCGGCGCTTCCACGACCGCAGTCGGTCGGCCGCCGTCGCGGGCATAGCCGAGTAGAAGCCGGACCTCCTTCAACTCCCTGGTCAGAACGGGCGGAAGTCCGCCGACCACCGGGACCAGCGGGAGCCTCGACGCCGGGACCTGCTGGCCGGGTTCGGCTTTACCGAGTGCGAGGCCCAGTTCCCCCTTTGAATACAAGACCGTCGTCATGTAGAAGTCGCGCAACAGCGCCGGGCGGTCAACGGCCCACACCCTGCCGGCCGCCCTTTTCCTCAGCTCGACCAGCTCCAGGTCATCGAACCTGTGGTTGAATTCTCGGCGAGCATAGATTTCGGTGCCGTCGACCGCGGTGTACGGGATTTCAGCAATACCGACGCCCGCTCCGTCGACCTTCCCGAAATGAACGGCGATCATATCGCCCGGGACAGCCATCCGACCGATACCAACGTCGGCCGACTTCTTTCGGCCCCCTACGCGCACGTGCCATTCGCCCCCGTACTCCCTGCCCGCCGCGAAGACGGAGACCGGCACGTGGAGGGTGAACTGGTTTTCCAGGTTGCGCGGGTTCCCGGACTCCCATTTGCCCGGCCGGACGAGCCTGCGAAGGTAACGGAGGTGTTCAGCGAGTTCCTCGGCCTTGTTGTGGTAGGGAGAGTCGGGGCGCTCCCGGATGACCGCGAGTTGGCGGTGGAAGGCCTCCCGCAGGATGGGCCAGTGCGTGGAGTTGGTCGGATGGGGATTGTTCTCCGCCCCCGCGATCGCCTCCCGCAGCAGATGGAGTGCGTCGTCGAACAGTCGATCGAGTCGCTGCTGCTCGGCTTCGGACAACTCTGTCCGAGGGAAGCCCTCAGCGATACGGCCAGCGCGTCCGACATCCGCCGGGTCAGGTAGCTGGCCCAGGCGGTAAGCGCCCTTGTAGAAGACGACCGGATACGGGATGACACCATCACCGGGCTCCGGGCCGATGTCGTAGGGAGCACCGAACGGGTGGTGGATCCGCATCGACCGGGACAACCTCGAAGCGATGACGCGAGGAACCACATGCGCAACGTCGTAATCGCCGTTCTGGTGGTTCGAAATCTTATTGAGCCACTGCCGGTGCAGGTTCTCCCGTCGCTGCTCGGACATGACCTCCGGATACGGAAGGAACTCCCTGAACTCCGACTCCCCACCCCGACGAAGGTCAGCGGCCAACTGCCGAGCCACCCACGCACGAAGTCCAGCAACGCTGCGCTCGACCCCCGCGTCCGTCAACTGCTCCCCGAAGTAACGCAACACCGCGATGTAGAAGTCGTTCGGCTTCGGAGAGTGATTCGCGAGATCGACCCCGAGCACATCGCGCGTCCACTCCACGAACTCCGCCGCGACATCGCGGACTCCATCCGCCCCATCACGGGTCCCCACGGCCGACAGCTGCGTGATCGCCGAAGCCACCGTCTGCTGCCAGCCCCGCGGAAGACCGCCGGATCCACCGACCGCCGGCATCCCACTCGACCCCGGGTCCAGCCCGATTGGTCCGGGGTTCTCCGGCAGAGCCCCGAGACTGATCGCCGAATCCAGCTCTGCCAGCAACCGCAAGCTCTCGTCAAGGTCAACATCCGTCAGCCAGCCGGTCGCAAGCTCCGATGCCGCCGAATCCACCCCCGCCAGCGGATCCGAGGGGTCCACCGGGTCGGCACCCCCCGGCGTCCCCCCGTCCTCGGACGTCGGTGAATCGACCCTTGCCAGCAGGTCCGACTCGACCGGTTCGGCATCCGCCCGCCGATCGACGTCAGACTCCGATGCCAGCGAATCCACCTCCGCCAGCGCATCCCAAAGGTCGACCGGGCCGGATTCCGTCCGCCAATCGACGCCGGACACCCCCGCCAGTGGACTCCAGGGGTTATTCAGGTCGGCATCCGCCAGCCAACCGACGCCTGACTCCGATACCGGCGAATCAACCCCCGCCAGCGGATCCGAGGGGTCGACCGGGTCGGCACCCCCTGGCGTCCCCTCGTCCATCTCGGACGTGGGTGATTCCCCTCCTGCCAGCAGGTCCGACTCGACCGGTTCGACAGCCCCCGGCGGCTTCCAGTCCATGGGGAGCTCTGCCGGCGGTGTGTTCAGATTCAGCCCGCTCAGATCCGGGTCCGGGTTATGGAATACCTGATCGACGAACGCCGGGCCGGTGCCAGGCGCATCGTCGGTCTCGGCCGGGTCAAACGGCTGCCCGTGGGGGCCGGACGGTTCGGGGGAGGTGGTGTCCGCCTGCATCGCCTGGGACGGGCCGCGTGGCGTGGTGGTGGAGGCGAGCAGGATGGCGCTGGGGTCGATGGTGGTCGTGGTGCTCGACTGCGGGGGTGCGGTGGCGCGGTCGGGAAGGAGGTCGGTGATCGTGGTGGGTCGCCCGGTGCTGTCGAACGCGGCGAGTCGGGTGCTCGAGGCGAACAGGTGCCGGAGCCAGGGATCGCGTAGCGGATCGGTCGGTTCGGGTCGGTTCTCGGCGCCGGGCACCAGGCCGTCGCGCACCTTGATGGTCGGCGGGCCGGATGGTTGTGGCTGGCTGTGCAGGGCGAACACGTGTTGTGGTTCGTTGGGTGGTGCGACCCTGACCACGACCATCGATCCCGGTGCCGCCCGCAGCGCGGCGAGTACGTCCTCCGGGGTGACTCCGTCGGGGTGGGCGACGCGCTCGGGTGTCGCGTCGAGGATGTCCAGGAGTTGCGGCCAGCCCGTGGTGGGTGCGAGTCGGCCGTCGGGCCCGATGATCCGGTCGTCGAGGACCGCCCGGTTGCCGGGCCGTCCGTAAGCGGTGGTGAAGGTGTCGAGGGTGGCCTGTACGCACCACCACCATGGGTCGCGGCTGTTGTCGGTGCCCACCGGGGTCTGCTCGACCCAGTCGGCGACCCGCCGCGCGGATTCGGCCGCCTCGACGGGCTGCCCCATTGCCGCGACGGGCTGCCCGGTTGCCGCGACCGCCGGCTCCGGTGCCGTGCTGGCCGGCTCGCGGCGTCCGCCCGGGTCACCACCGACCGGCTCGTCCAGCGAGGACACGTTACTGAACGAATCCCTGCCGCCGACATCGCGCCCGACCGGGTCGCCGCTGGTCAACCCGTCCCGCGAGGAGGCATCCCTGAACGGGTCCGTGTCCCCGAGTTCGCGCCTGGCCGCCTCACCGTGGTCCGACTCGTCGAGCGACGAGACGCCGCTGACCGAATCCCCGTCGACGAGGTCACGTTTGACCGGGTCGCGGCTGATCGGCTCGTCCAGCGAGGAGAGGTCGCTGACCGTCATGGCGTCGTCGCGGCTGGCCAGGTCGTCCGACGAGGAGAGGTCACTGACCGTCATGGCGTCGTTGAAGCTGCTGTCGCGGCTGAAGATGTCGTCGCTGGAGACGGAGAGTTCAGTGACGGATATCCGGTCGCTGGCGCCGTGGTGGTTCGGCGTGCCGTCGGTGCGAGGGGCCGCGCCGGCCGGCACCGTACCGCGGACGCCGGCCGCATCCGGCGTGCCCGGAGTGCCCGGCACACCCGGCGCGCTGGGGGTGGCCGGCACCCCGGACGTGCCTGCCGCGCCGGGCATACCCGACGTGCCGGGGGTGGCGGTGGCCTGGGCGAGTACCTGGTGGTATCCGTCGACCCAGTCCTGCCGGAAGGATCCGGCGAGGGTGTCCTGGTTGGCCGGCTCGACGCCGTACTGGTTGGCCAGGGCGGTGAACTGGGATTCTGCCAGTTTGGCCGCTGCTGCGGTGTGCTGCTCCGGGGTCACCGGCACCGTCGGCGCGTCGGGGCGCCGGTTCGCCGGGGTGTCCGTGCTGGCTGGGGTGGTGTCCGGCCCGGTGGTGTCCGGTCCGGTGGTGTCGGGGATGACCGCGGCCGTGAAGCGGGCGGGTAGGTCGGTGACCACCTGCCGGACCACGTCCGCCACGGCGTTGACCTGCGCGACGCCCGGACCGGCCACCGCAGCCGACGGCACGGCGGGCGGCACGGTGAGTGGTGCGGTGGGTAGTGGAGTGGTGCCGAGGATCGCGTCGAGGCTCCGGTCCACGTGGGCCCGGACGTCACGCGCGACCGCGGCGCGCACGGCGTCCGACGGCACCGCCGCCGCCCCGGCGGCCCCCGACACGCCCGCGCCGCCCGGAACTCCAGCGCCGCCCGGCAGGCCCGGGGCCCCCGGCGTACCGACGGCCGTCGGCAGGGCAGCGCCACCCGGCACGCCAGGCGATCCCGGCACGCCAGCGTCCCCCGGCACCTGAACTGCCCCTGGCAGGACCACTGCGCCTGGCAGGGTGGCGGGCGTCGGTGTGTCGGTGGTGAGGTACTGGTCGACGTGGTGCTGGGCGGCCAGGTGCACGGCCGAGCGCAACGCCTGCCGGTCGAACTCCGCCGGCAGCGCGGCGACGACCTGCTCCGGGCGTACCGCCGCCGGGATCTGCCCGCCCGCCGGGATCTGCCCCGCGAGGGCTTCGGTGACACGGGCGACGGCCTGGTCCCGGACACCGAACAGGTACCGCTCGGTGAGGGCGGTGGCGGGCAGGCCGATCTGGGACAGGAAGGCGGGGACGGTCGGGTCGTTCTGCCGCGCGTCGGCCCACTCGGTGAAGACCTGCTCGACCGGCACGGGAAGCGCCGCCAGGAACTGCCGCGCCTGCGCCGTCCCGGCGAGCAGCCCACCGTAGTGGTCCACCAGTTCCTGCTGGAACCGTCGCCACTGCTCCACCACCGGCGCGCCGGCGACCGCGACCCACTCCGGCACCGGCACCACCGGCACCGAGAAGTTCGGCACGGACCACGACGGAACCGGCAGGTCCGGCGTCGACCACGACGGCGCGGACAGGGTCGGCGCCGACCACACCGGTACGGGCGGCACCGGTTCAGGTGCCACTGGCGCCGGTGCCGACAGCGACGGTGCCGGCACCGGCGGGACGGGCACCGGGGCCTGCCCGCCGGAGCCCGCACCCGCCGGACCGCCGATCTCCGGCTGGTACAGGGACGGGTCCGGGGTCACCGGGATGGGCGGCGGCACCGGCGCGACCGGCCTACCGTCTGCAGTGAAGCCGATACCAGCCGGCATCCGCCACCGGGGCCGGGTCGGATTGAACCCCAGGCCCACCGCGCCACGACGCGCACCCATCCCGGCCCCGGTCGCGGCCAGCTCACCCGACCCCGACAACGCCCCGGACAGCGCGTCCGGCCCGAGACTGCCCGTGTCGTAGTGCCCGTCGACGATGTAGCTGGCACCGATACCGCCGACCACCTCCATGCCGACTTCCGACACCGGCACCATCATCAGACTGGTCAACAGGTCACGCGTGGAACCCGACACCCCGAGGTGCGCCAGACCACCACCCACGGCACCGGCGAACCGGGCCAACGCCGGCGAGGCCGCCGTGGTGACACCCGCCACCGCCAACCCGTACAACGCCTGCTTACCGACCTGCGCCCAGTCGATCCCCGGCATCAGACCATCAGCCAGCATGCTGATCTGCGCCAACAACGACGACCCCGGCATGAACAACATCTGGATCGCCGTGCTGCTCGCCGCCGCCCGCACCATCGACGACCTCAGGATCGTCTGGATGATCGTCCGAACCTTCACGATGTGCGCCGCCGCCTCCACCGGCAGGAAGAACGCCATCGCGAACGCGACCGCCAACTCGGTCATCATGAAGATGAACATGACCAGCGCTTGGCGATCCGTGAGCTCCATCTGGTTGAGGAAGCCCCGCATCGCCTGGGCCAGGTTGACCTTCAGATCGGCGACCCGGTCCAGCATTTCCACGAACGGAGCGGTCTGCGCCACGAACCGGTCGTAGACCTCACCCTCCCCCGCCGCCCGAACCGCCTTGATCGCCTGGATCAGCTCCGGAACCAACAGGGTCCGCGCCCGATCCGCCAGCACCTCCAACCAGTTCAGGTCGTACGCCAACATTGGCAACTTCGACCGGTGCAACCGCATCCCGGTGAAATTTTCCAGGGCCTGCTTCGCCGACTCATTGAGCCCCACGGAAGGAACGGCGACCTCACCCATCGCGCAACGCCTCCGTTCCCTGCCCCTGGTCGCTCAGTGCGAATCACTCAGCGGCGCAGACCACCGCCCCGGCCCTCGGCCATCTCGTCTCCGCGGATCAACCCCGCGCGCCACCGCTCATGTCCGGGACCATTTCGTTGATGGTGGCCTCGGTGTTCTCCCCGACACGGAAAACGTTGTGCAGCTTCTCGCCCTGGAATCCGGCCCCCTGAGCCAGCTTGGCGTACGCCATGAGCACGATGCCCGCGAGCACTTGCTGCACGGCCGCGACGGCCTGCAGGCTCAGTTCGTCGTCCGCGGGGACGCCGGCCGCCCACCGGCACTCGGCGATCTGGCGCACCGGGTCCACCGTGCTGATCAGGTGGTCCTTGAACTGGAGCACCGCCGGCACATTCTGGAGCAGAATATCCCCGTGGTGCTCGATCCGTTGCCCGCTCATGACGCCGCCGGCCCGGTCCGCCGGTCGGCACCGCCGGAAACCATGCTGGCGATGCCCTCGACAAGTTCCTCGATGCTCCCGGCCGACTGCGCGGCGTCGTCGAGGCCGGTGAGGTGACGCGTCAGCTCGGCGGTGCCAGCCATCGTCTTGCGCTGGGCCTTCTCGCGGGCGGTACGGGCCGTCGTCACGATCAGGTCGGCCAGCTCGGCTGGCGCGAGTCGCCGGTAGGCGTCCCCGTTGAAAGTGATCCGGGTCAGCTCGCCGTGGCCACCCACGGTCACCGACAGCAGCTTCTTCTTGTCCTCCACGGTGGTCTGCGCCCGGGCCACGCGCCGGCGTACCCGGTCGGCCGCCTCGTCGACGTCCTTCAGGGCCGCACGCATCTCGGCCAACAGTTCCTCGTCGCCCAACATGCTCATCCCGACTACCTCCTCTTCTATCCCACGGCTGATCTGCGGCACCGGGTTCACGTCGGTGCAACCGTGTTCAACGGCCCCGGTACCGGCGACGTTCGTCCTGGCTGCCAGGGCGCTCGTCGACCGGCATGCCGAACTCGTCCTCCTCGACCCGGGCGTCACGACCGCGCCGGCCGATGACCGCAGGCGCACAGTCGGGGTCGGTACCCCAGACCTTCTCGTCCTCCTTCAGCCAGGTGCTGCGCTGGCGATCACGGTCCTGCCCTTGGTGGGGCGCGCCACCCATGCCCGGCATCATCGGGGGCATGAACGGCATCCCACCGCCCGGCATACCGCCCGCGCCGGGTTGCGGGAGACCAGGGCCGGCACCCGGACCTGGGGTCAGGTTGGCCCCGACCGGACCTCCGACAGGCACCCCCAGCTTGTCCGGGGTCAGCGCTCCGGGCGAGCCGGATACACCCGGCACCGCCGACAGGCCCCCGGTGCCGACCTGCACCCCGGGAACCTGCGGGATGCTGGCCGAACCGGGTCTCGTGACGTCGCCGAGTGCCGGAGGAGCGGTGATATTCCCGGTCATACCCGGCTTCGGCGACACGTCCTTGCCGTCGACCGTGGTCGGGAACGGATTCCGGTCCACCGGCGCCGTCGGCCCGGTGTCGGGCCACGGCAACCTGCCCGTGTTCACGCCCGGCACGGATCCACCCCCGCCGGTGTCGGGCCACGGCAACCTCCCCGTGTTCACGCCCGGCACGGATCCACCCCCGCCGGAACTCCCCGACGGGTCGGGCGGCAGCCCGAGTTTCGCCCGCTCGGCGGGCGACAGTGGAATCTCGTCCAGCAGTCCACCGCGTTGCAGCGCGTCAAGCTGATCCGGACTGAGCTGCCCAAGGTTCGTCGCACCCCCCGGCGACAGACCGTTCTTCCGCAGGTAGTCAGCCTGCTCAGCGGTCAGCGGCACATCGTCCAGCAGCCCGGCCCCGTCCAGTTGCCGCAACTGGGACGGCGTCAGGTCACCCAACGACTGCGGCCCGTTCAGGCCGAGCTTCGCCCGCTGGTCGCTGGTGAGGGGGGTCTCGTCCAGCAGTCCACCGCGTTGCAGCGCGTCAAGCTGATCCGGACTGAGCTGACCGAGCTTCGTCGCACCCCCCGGCGACAGACCGTTCTTCCGCAGGTAGTCAGCCTGCTCAGCGGTCAGCGGCACATCGTCCAGCAGCCCGGCCCCGTCCAGTTGCCGCAACTGGGACGGCGTCAGGTCACCCAACGACTGCGGCCCCGACGGCTTGCGGGAGATCCCGAAGTTGTTGGTCGGCAGGGAACTGCCCCCGCCACCGCCGGTGAACGGATTCTCCAGGCCACCGCCGGCAGACGGTACGACCGGTTCGGGGGTCGGAACGGGGGGAAGACCGTTCGCGCCACCGCCGCCAGACGGATCGCCCGCGCCACCGCCGCCAACCACAGCATCCAAGCTGCCGTTGGCGAACGGATTGCCCGCGCCACCACCCTCGGACGGCATGCCCGACCTGACCTTCAGGTCGGCGGGTAGGTCGCCGCCGGCGCCACCACCGAACGGATTCTCCAGGCCACCGCCAGCAAAGGAGCCACCCAAGCCGTTGGCGAACGGATTACCCGCACCACCACCGGCACCCGCATTGGGTATCAGGCTGGTGGGAAGGCCGCCGCCGGCACCACCACCGAACGGATCCCCCACGCCACCGGCAGCAAAGGAACCACCCAAGCCATTGGCGAACGGATTACCCGCACCACCACCGGCACCCGCATTGGGCACCAGGCTGGTGGGGAAGAAAGCACCGCCACCGGTGCCGTTGGCGAACGGATTACCCAGCCCGCCGCCGTTGGGGAACGGGTTGCCGAAGTTCGCTCCCACGTTCGCGAACGGGTTACCCACGTTGGCGAAGGGATTGCCCACGTTGGCGAAGGGATTGCCCATGTTCGCGAAGGGGTTACCCACATTGGCAAAGGGGTTGCCCATGTTCGCGAACGGGTCGCCCCAGTTGGCGAAGGGGTTCCCCATGTTCCCGAACGGGTTGTTGGGGAACCCGCCGTTGGGCATCCCCACGTCGTTGGGCATCGGGTTCGGTGGCACCGGCTTCGGGTCGGTGATGCTCATCGGGTTGCGCGCCTCGGCGAACACCGACACCAGGTTCTTCGCCGCGAGCACCGCCGGCTCGAAGGTCTTGAGGGCGTTGTCGGCCCACATCTGGCGCAGATGCTGGTCCAACTTGTTCCACTCGGGGATGCTGAAGGCGTCGAACGAGTGGTACTTCACCCACGCGGGCGGCGTCCACATGACGGTACCCGCGTCCGACCCACCGAACTTCGTGCCACGGTATTCCGTACCCTCCTGGTCCCCGGTGTCGGCGTACTGCTGACCCAGGTCCCAGGCGTTCGACTGGCCGTCGTGCAGGTCGCCGTACTGGAGGGTGCTCTCGTTGAACATGGTGGCGATGACCCGGTACGGGTGCTGCCAGGTGCCGGCCGGGTGGATCGAGGACCACTTCTCGAAGGTGTCGGCCACCGCCGTGATGAAGTCCCTCATGGCCTGCTCGACCTGGGCCAGCGAGGTGTCCCACTGCTTGAACTGGGGCAGGACGTCGGCGAGGTACTTGTTCGCCTCCTGCACCCGGTGCCGCCAGGCCGATTCGGCGGAGCCCTTGAAGTCCGGGCTCTTGACGTTCACCGACTTGACCTGGTCGGTCAGCTCGCTCGAGATCCCCAGCGCGTGGGTGGTCAGGTTGCCCAGGATCTCGCGGACCGACCCGATCGAGTCCGGGTCGAACGCCTTGTTCGGCCCGGCCACCTTGGGCAGGTCGCTGATCATCCGTTCCCACGCGTTGCCGAGCGAGACGACCGGGTTGCCGTCGGCGTTGGTCGAGTTCCCCGGGTCGGTGGAGTTGCCCTTCTGCCCCTGGGTGTCGTCCCGGCTGGTCACGCCCACCCACACCGTCACCCGGGTGATGTGCTTGGTCGCCCCGCTCTGCTTCCACCGGTAGAAGGTGACCGCGTCCTTGTTGTACTCCGGCATCCAACCGCCGGTGTGCTTGAGCGTGCTCGTCTGGGTGATCAGCCAGTAACCGGGCCCCTTGATGGTCCGCGGTCGGAAGCTGTCGTTGATGGAAGCCTTCTCCCCGCCCTCTCCACCGCCCAGCACCAGCCCCAGAATGCTCGCCAGGGCATCCTCGAACGTCGCGGTGTTCGCCATGACTAACCCCCGGTTTTGGGCATGAAGTACTCGAACTGCTCGGCGCTGAGCGTGCTCACCTGCTCGGTGGCGTCGGAGTCGGCCAGCAGGAACTTGATGCCGTGCTCCAGGTTGTTGAGCTCGCCCCGCGCGCCCTTGAACCGGTTGGCCATGCCGGCCCGGACGACGTCGATCGCCCCGGTCAGGTCCTCCGCCTCGGTGAAGCCCTTCCCGCCGAGGCGCAGCTTGAACTGCTTGGTGATGTCGACCGTGGAATCCGGCAGGGAGCCGTACGGGTAGACCTTGCCGTACATCAGATCGATCTCGTCGACCTGCTTGGTGTAGGTGCCGTGCAGCTTCCGCAGGTAGCTCTCGTTGATGACGATGTTCTTCATCGTGCGTTCCTCTCGGTATGGGGACGGGCCAGCGGGACTCGGCTGTCCGCACCCGGCCGGGGCCGAGGTCCGGGCGAGTCCGTGGACAGCGGTGGGTCAGACGCACCGGTCCACCCGGTGGTGCGGTGGACCAGTGCGTCTGACCCGGAAGCGGCTCGGCGGAACTGCCGTCCCGACCTCGTGCGAGATCAGGTTCGGCGGGGTGCTAACTGAAGATGGCCGCGCCCCGGTTGTCGCCGTGCTGGTAGTTCACGTTGATCTCCTGAAGGCGCTGCTGCCCCAGGGCCAGGGCCGCCCTCATCTCCTGCTGACCCTGGTTCCACAGCGCCTGGGCGGCCTTGTAGGCCTCCGGCGCCTGACCGTTGTTGGCCGCGGTGAACCGCGCCACCGAGGTCTGGAGGTTCGCCAGCGACTGGTCGAGTTCGCGGGTCTCCCTGGCCATCTCGTCGGCGACCGCCTGAACCGCAGCGGGGTTGATGCTGTAGTTGGCCATTCCCGGCCTCCTTGTCGTTCGTCGGTCCGGGCTCGTCGGCCCGGCTTTCACAGGTGAGGGCTCGCCGGTCAGCCGGCGGCCCAGCCGCCGGCCCGCATGGCGCTGTCGTCTTCGGTCGTGGTGGTCAGTTGCGCGTACTGCTGCATGTTCTGGTTGAGCATGTCCAGGCCCGCCTGGACCTTCTGGAAGCCGTTCAGCCACTGCTGGACGGCCTGGAGGAACCGCGGCGCAGCCGAGTCGCTCTGCCACTGGGCGGACAGGTTGCTGCTGGCGGCCGTGACGTTGGCCTGGCTGTTCTTGGCCTCGGCCTGCGCCTGGCCGAACGCCATGACCATGCCCTTGATGGTCGCCTCATCAGCGACGATCCCCTGCTGGTTGACTGGCATGACTCTCCTTGTCCTCTATCGGTCGTGTTGTTGCGATAGGTGGGAAATGTGCTCGCGCCTGCCGCAGGTCCGTCCGGAGGGGCGGGCCACGGCGGCGGGACGTTCGGGTGCCCCGCGGCCTCACCTCCCTTCCGGCCGGACCAGTGCCGGCCCGGCGGGCACCATCGCGACCAGCGCGGTGGGCATGACCATCGCCTGGTTGAGGGAGTAGCCCAGGGTGGTGACGTCGCCGCCCAGGATCGGGTAGGCGATCCCCCGCTCGTTGACCAGCAGCCCCTGCTGCCGCCACCGGTCGGTCCCCGCGGCCGCCGGGGGCATCAGCAGCGCTCCCCCGCCCGACGGCACCCGCACCGTCACGGTGGTCTTCCCGCCGCTGCCGCCGGCCGGCATGCCGGTCCCGCTGGCCAGGACGACGGTGGGCTTCTCGTCGGCCTGCCCCGCGTACTCCACGCAGACCACGGCGTCCTCGGGCATGGACGGTGGGGCCGGTGGAGTTGCCGGCAGCGTGGTCAGCGGGCGTACCGGGCTGCGTTGGCCGGCGGCGACCAGATCGGCCGCGCTGATGGTGGTCTCCCGGGCCGTGCCCGGCGTGGCCCGTTGCAGCCGGTACTCGGTCTCGGTGAGCGGGGCCAGCCCGTCGGCGGTCATCAGGTAGTGGCCGACCGTGCCGTTGCCCAGGTCGACGGCGAACATCTGGCCGATCGACGTCGGCCGACCGGCCACCCTCGGCCCGGCGCCGCCGGCCCGAGCCACCTTCGGCGGGCCGACCGTGCCGTGCAGCGGGATCGACTCCAGCCACGCGGTCGCCACCGGCACCGGAGCGAGCAGCCCCAGCCCCAGTACGTCGGCCATCCACGGCTGGGGCAGGAGCAGCCGCCGCCCGCCCCACAGCAGGTAGGTCTTACCGCCCGCGGTGACCGGCAGCGCCTGCCCGTCACCGAGCGGATCGGGGGCCGCCGGCACGTCGACGTCGAGCACCACCCGGCCGGTGTCCCGGCTACAGGCCCGCCACACACCCTGGTTGACCCGGTTGGCCGCCGGCAGCACCTGCGGCCCGGCCGGGACACCCACCGCCGGGCCCTGCGGCACCTTGGCGAGTTTGGCCGAGGACACGGTGACCGGGGTGAGTCGACCGCCGGCCAGCAGGGTGGCCGTCGCCACGTCGTTGACCAGGCGCAGCTGGCCGTCGACCAGCACGTACCGCGCGCCGGTCGCGGAGTCCACCACCAGCATCCGTGGCTGCTGCCAACTGGTCGAGCCCGATCCCGGCATCAGTGCCCAGATCGCGACCACGCCCAGCACCAGGATCCCGAGCACGAGACCGACGATCGTGCCGGTGCGGTCCCGGCGGGTCGGTGACTCGGCGGTCTCCGGCTCGGCCCGCACCAGCGCACCGGTCACCCGGGTCATCATGTACCGCTGGGCGTCCACCTGGTCACGACGCGACGACATGTCAACCCACCCGCGCCCGGACCACGTCGATCAGACCGGTGATGACCACGACGGTCGGCCCCAGGGCGGCCACCATCGCGGTGTGCGCCAGGTCGCCCATCCGGCCCCAGATCGGGTTGAACCGCCGGCCGACCGGTATCCGCGCGGCCACCCCGCACGCCACCGCCAGGAGTAGGCAGCAGCCGATGGCCAGTTGGGCGGCGAGCGGACCACGGTCCGTGGGCGCGGTCAGGCACCAGGTCGCCAGGGCGACCAACGCCGGACCGGCCAGCGCCACCCGGTGCCAGATGCTCGTCATCGGGCGGGTGACCAGGATCTGGGCGACGGCGGCCAGCCAGGCGGCCAGCGGAGCGGCCCAGCCGGGCGCCGTCGCCAGCCACACCATCGCGGCCCCGGAGACCAGTCCGAGCGCCGCGTACAGGGCGGTCATGAACTGGTCGGCGGTGGCGGCCCGAGTGAGCACCCCGGCGGCCGGTTCCGGGTCGATGTCCTTCTGGAGGTCCGCCGGCTCGACGGGCATCTCCGGCAGGGCGAACCCGGCGAGCTTGAAGGCGGCCGACGGTACCGCCGGGCGCAGCGCCGTGGTGACGACGACCGTGATCGCGGCGATCGTGGTCCAGTCCAGCGTCGCCCTGGTGTGCAGTGCGAGCGCGGCGACGACCAGCAGCCAGGCCGCCAGCAGGCCGACGGTGACCTGTCGCCAGCCGGTGCGGGGGAAGACGAACGCGGCCACCAGCAACGCGGCGACCGTGCCGGCGGTGGCACCCACGAGGATCAGCCGGGGTACGGCGACACCGGCGACCGCGTCCAGCGCGGCGACCACCGTACCGACCACACAGGCGGCCCCCAGGATGCCGGCCGTGGCCCGGTCGGCCAGCTTGCGTACCACCGCGAAGCCCGCGACGAAGCACAGCACCGCCATCGCCGCGAGCAGCACCGGGTTCCGGGACGCGGCCGGCCAGATCCGCGCGGTGGCCAGCCAGGCGGTCAGCCAGGCGGCCAACAGCAGCAGGGCGGTGACCCGCGTGGTCTGCGGACGCCACAGCCCGGACCGCTTCCGGATGCCGGCCGAGACGCCGTCGACGAGGTCGTCGTAGGCCAGCGGCGGGATCTGGTCGGTACGCGGCCGTACGTGCACGACCTCGCCGTCGAGCAGGTCGAGATCGCCGACGGTGCGCGACTCGTCGAAGGCCGGTCCGCCCAGCCGCTGCACGATCCAGCCGCTGTGCTCCAGTCCACGGTCGGCGAGGTCCGGTCCCAGCGCGCTCAGCAGAGCCGGCATCATGTCGGCCAACGGGATGTGGGTGGGCAGACTCACGTCGACCTGGCTGGTCGGTCCGACGACCAGCAGTCGACAGAGTTCCCCGCGCTCGGCGCTCATATCCCGAACACGCCTGCGCGGTCACCGGAGTTCACGGATTTCTTCGGCCCGCCCGCGCCCGGCCGGGCGGCGGGCAGCAGCCGGGCCGGGGCCGTGCGCTCGCCGAGGAACCAGCACTCCCGGCCGACGGTGGCCTCCGGTCCGGATCCGGGCACGTCGCCGGAGCGGGCGGAACCGAACCAGGTCGCCGGTGTCGCGGTGCGGTCCAGCAGCGCCTCCGCCTCCGGCGGCAGTATCACGACGTCGAGGGTCTGGTCCTGGTTGCGTCGCCGGTCGGTGACCGACGTGACCGGGCCGAGGTCGGTGGAGAGGTGCCCGAACGCGAGCAGCAGCGCGGTCCACGCGGTGTCCGGCTCGGGCAGTCCGCGTACCAGCGGAGCGACCGCGGTGAGGCACAGGTCCCCGGAGCGCGACAGGTGCTGCCAGCGCAGCAGGTCCACGCAGGCGACCAGGGTCGCCAGCGGGTCCGGGTCGGGGCAGACGACCGGCGGTTGGCCGTCGACCGGCGGCAGCCAGCTCAGCTCGCTGTGCCCGCGTACCGCCGGCGCCGGCTTGACCAGGTCGGCCGCGCCGATGCCCAGCCGGGCCAGCAGCCAGTGGTGCACCCGCCCGGTACGCATGGCGGTGACCGCCCAGGTCCAGGAGGCCGGCTCCCCGCGCCACCCCGACGCTCCGGCGACCGGCGGGTCGGACCCGGCCCTCGGGTCCGACGGGGGCGGGTCCGATCCGGTCGGCGCGTCCGACCCGGCCGGCTGGGGAGTGTCGGCGGCGTACAGGTCGCGCGGGTCGCGCAGGTAGTTGTACCGCGCGCCCTCCAGCCACAACGCCAGCGCGGGATGCCCGGCCGGGGCCAGGACGACGTCGTTGAGGACGATCTCGTCGGTGAGCGCGTGCAGCGTGAACCCGTGCGTCGACGCGGCGACCCGGTCGAACAGCTCCGGCAACCGGGCCGGCCCGTCGGCCTCCGGCGGCCCGTGCCACCGGCCCCGGAACAGCCGGTACCCGCCGCCCGGCGGGTCCTCGGCGCCCCGGCCCGACGGACTGCCGGCCCGCTCGTCCGGCCCGAGCGCGGCGTCGGGAAGGAAGTGCAGGTCACCGTCGGCGTACAGGCCGCCGAACCGGTGCACCACCTCGACCCGCAGGTGGTCGCTGGCCGCCGCGAAGCCCTGCGGCAGCCCCCGGCCCAGCTCCAGGGCGTACGGGCTGTGCAGGGTCATCGGCGCGTTCGCGGGGAACAGCTCGGCCACGTTCACCAGGTGGATGCCGTGGGTGACCGCCCAGGTCAGCAGCGCGCGTACCGGGGCCAGTGGATCGGGTCGGCCGGCCGGGGCGGGCGGGGTGGCGCGGGCCGCGTCGAAGCGGGCCCGTGGGATGTCCGTCCAGAGCACGAAGTCGACCTGGCCGGCGTAGCTGTCGGCCGCCGCGCCGTAGTTGGCCCAGAAGCCGTTCGACTCGGGCAGCGGCCGACCGAGCCAGATGCCGTGCACGACGTGCGGGATGGCGGTGGTGTCGGAAAGCGGCGGCGTGTGCTCCGGTTGGCCCCAGAGTCGGGCGGCCCCGTCCCGCCGGAACGTGCTGACCCGGCCGGCCTCGGCGGCCAGGGCCGCCGGCTCCAGGTCGGCGGCGCTCGGGGCCGGACGCGTCATGCTCACCCGCCGCAACAGCGGCGCTACCAGGTGCGGGGCGAGCCGGCGTAGGTCGGTGCCGGCGAGGAAATCCGGGACCGGTGACAGCCGGCGGGAGCCGAAGACGTCGCCGCCGATCCAGCGGCGCGCCAGGTTCTCCTCGGCCGCCCAGGTGTACAGGGCGGGGTAGGTCATCCGGCGCAGCCAGTCCAGCAGCCCCGTGTCGCAGGGCCAGGCGGTCGGCGCGGCGGACGGTCCGGGCAGGCAGGCCAGGGCTCCCAGCCGCCGCGCCAGTTCCTCGGCCGCCGCGTACCTCGCAGCGGGCTCGCCCGGCCCGGCCGCCGCGCACGCCGCAGCGGGTCCGGCGGGCCCGACCGGCCCGGCCGCCGCGACCGGCTCGGCGGGCTGGGCCGGTGGGGTGGGGGTACGGCGCGGGCGGGTGGCGGTGCGGGTCATCGGTCGGCCCCGGTGGGCACCACGGACGCGGGTACCAGTGCCGTCTGGATCAGCCGGCCGCCGCGCCGGGTGCACAGCAGCGCCCGACCCGGGGGCAGCGGACGCGGCTTGATGTTGCCCAGCAACGGACCCTCCGTCGGCGGGCAGGACAGCGCCACGTCCGGGGTGTTCAGTTCCTGGATGCGCCGCAGCAGCGGGTCCATCGACAGCCGCATCGCCCCGGCGGCGGCCCGCGCGACGACCACGTGCAGGCCGATGTCGCCGCCCTGGGGCAGCAACGGGATCAGGTTGGCCAACGGGTTCTCGTGCCCGGCGAGCAGTTCGTAGTCGTCGACCAGGACGTACAGCGCGGGGCCGGACCACCAGTCGCGGGCGCGGAGCTGCTCCGGGGTGATGTCGGGGCCGGGAACCCGTGGCCGGAGGCCGGCCAGCGCCTCGGCGGCGGTGTCCCTGGTGCTGTCCGGCGAGACCGAGTAGCCGAGCCGGTATTCGGCCGGTACGTCGTCGAAGAGCTGCCGCCGGTAGTCGACGGCCATGATGCGCGCCTGGGCCGGGGTGTGGCTGGCGACGATCGCGTGGACGATCAGACGCAGCAGGTTCGTCTTGCCGCTCTCGGTGTCGCCCAGCACGGTCAGGTGCGGCATCGCCCGGAAGTCGTGCCACACCGGCGCGAGCTGGTCCTCGTCCACGCCGAGCGCGATGCGGGCGCCCTGCGGCGCCGGCAGCTCGGCCATCGGCAGCGAGGCCGGCAGGGTGCGTACCGCGGCGGCGCGTTCCCCGGCCCAGTTGTCCGCCACCGCGGACACCAGGTGCTCGGTGGCCGCGGCGAGCCCCTCGGCCGACTGGACGCCGTCGATGCGCGGCAGCGCGCCGAGGAAGTGCAGCTTCGCCTCGGTCAGCCCGTGCCCGGGGCGGCGGGGCACCTGGGCCGCCGCACGCAGGTCGATCCCGGACTCCACCGGGTCGCCCAGGCGCAGCTCCAGTCGGGTCCCGATCTTGTCCCGCATCGACATGTGCAGCTCCGACCAGCGCCCCATGGTGATCATCACGTGCACCCCGTAGTTCAGGCCACGGGCCGCGATGTCCCGGGCCATCTCCTCGGCCGGCTCGAACTCCTGACGCAGCACGAACCACCCGTCCACGACCAGGAACACGTCGCCGAAGCGGTCCTCCGGGATGCGCCCGTCGGCCTGCGCCTGCCGGTAGGCGTCCCGGCCGTGGATGCCCAGCTCCGCACAGCGCCGTTCCCGCTCGACGAGGATCGAGCGGACCTCGGCCACCGTCCGGCCCACCCGCTCCGGCTCGTGCCGACCGGCGACCCCGCCGATGTGCGGCAGGCCGGTCAGCCCGGCCAGCGACCCGCCGCCGAAGTCGAGGCAGTAGAACTGCACCTGTCGCGGCGAGTGGGTCAGGGCCAGCCCGCACACCAGCGACCGCAGCAGGGTGCTCTTGCCGCTCTGCGGTCCCCCGGCCACACCCACGTGCCCGCCGACCCCGGCCAGGTCCACCACGAGCAGGTCACGCATCTGCTCGAACGGCTTGTCGATCAGCCCGACCGGCACCCGCAGGTACCCCTGCTGGCCGGCGTCGATCGGACGCAGCCCGTGCTCGGGGTCGGGCAGCAGCGGCGGCAGCACGTCGTCCAGGGTCGGCGCGTCCTCCAGCGGCGACATCCACACCTGGTGTGCCGGCGGACCCTGGTCGACCAGCCGGTCCACCAGCGCGTGCAGCACGGTGGTGCCGGTGTCGGTCGGCTCGTCCGGCGCCGGGTCCGAGGACGGGCGCGGCACCGGGACGGCGGGCGCGGCGGCCCCGGCGGTGAACGCGACCACCTGGCTGGCGATCACCTCGCGGTGCAGCCCGGTGCTGCGCACCCGGTGCGGGCCGGACACGTACGCGGCCCGGAACCGGGTGATGCTGGTGACGCTGGAGCGCAGGTATCCGTTGCCCGGATCACCCGGCAGCTCGTACGCGTCGGGTACGCCGATGACGGCCCGCGACTCCATCGCGGAGAAGGTCCGCAGCCCGATGCGGTACGACAGGTGGCCCTCCAACTGGTGGATTCGCCCGTCCTCCAGGCGCTGCGAGGCCAGCAGCAGGTGCACCGCGAGCGAGCGCCCGAGCCGACCGATCATCACGAACAGTTGGATGAACTCGGGGTTGGCCGCGATCAGCTCGCTGAACTCGTCCACCACCACGAAGAGCGTGGGCAGCGGGTCGAGTTCGGCACCCTGGGCGCGGGCCTTCTCGTAGTCGCGCGCCGAGGTGAAGTTGCCGGCGCTGCGCAGCAGTTCCTGCCGGCGTACCAGTTCCCCCTGGAGGGTGGTCTGCATCCGGTCGACCAGCGCGGCCTCGTCGGCCAGGTTGGTGATGAGCGCGGAGACGTGCGGCAGCCGGTCCAGCCCGACGAAGGTGGCCCCGCCCTTGAAGTCCACCAGCACGAAGTTGAGCGTCTCCGAGGAGTGGGTGGCGGCCAGGGCCAGCACCAGGGTGCGCAGCAGTTCGCTCTTGCCCGACCCGGTGGCGCCGATGAGCATGCCGTGCGGCCCCATCCCGCCCTCGGCGGACTCCTTGATGTCCAGCTCGATCGGGGACCCGTCGGCGGCCACCCCGATGGGCACCCGCAGCCGGTCGGCGGGCGAGCGGGACTCCCACCGCGCGCGCGGGTCGAAGGTGTCCAGGTCGGGGATGTCCAGCAGGTCGGGCAGGTCGAGGACGGCGCTGAGCCCGCTGGCCGGCTGCTCGCCGGTGACCTTGGTGGCGTGCCGGGCCATGATCCGGGCCAGCGTCCGCAGCCGGGGCAGGTCCAGGTGGTCGGGTGCGGCGAGCCGGGTGCGCACCTCCCGGCCCACGTGGTCCTTCTCGATCATGTCCACGTCGGTGCCGGACACCTCCAGGTTGAGCACGTTGTCCCCGTCGGCGAGGCCACTGCCGTCGAAGTCGACGAGGACGGCGTTGCGGTACCCGGAGACGGTCAGCCGGGCGCCCGGCGGGATGACGCCGCCGTCGCAGACCACCACGACGAACGGTTCCTCGCGGGAGGGCTGGGCGTCGTCGTCGTACCGGGAGCGGCCGGCGAACTCCGCGCCCAGCAGCCGCTCCACCTCTTCCAGGGTGGTGCCGAAGAGACGTACCGGCCCGGCCACGTCGACATCGGTGGCGTGCTTGGCGTGCGGCAGCCATTTGGCCCACTCCCACTGCTCGGCCTGCTCGACGCCGACGCACAGGGCCAGCCGCAGCTCGTCCGGGGCGTGGAAGGTGGCCAACTGGGCGAGCATGGCGCGCACCATGCCCCGCGCCACGTCCCGGTCGCCACTGATCCGCACGTGTGCGAAGCCGGGCAGACACAACGCGACGGGCTGGTCGGGCACGGTCGTGTAGGCCTTGATGAACCGCCGCAACGCCTTGGCGCACACCGGTTCCAGGTCCTCCACCGGCTTGGTGTCCAGCGGGGTCATCCGCACCGCGAGCCGCTGGGCGCCGGTGCCGACCCGGATCTCGCCGAAGTCCGGATGCGTCGGCCGGCGCTCCCACAGCCGGCTGGTCATCGCCAGCGACCACAGCGACTCCGGGTCGGGGTGCCGCCAGGCCAGCGCGTCCCGCTGCTCCGCCGCGTACTGGCGGACCTGCCCCCGGGTCTGGGACAGGTAGCGGAAGTAGTCACGCCGGTCGCCGTTGATCTGCTGCTTGCGGTTGCCGCCGTTCATCGTCATCTGGAACACGGCCATGGCCAGCATGCCGCCGCCCATCATGACCAGCATGACCATGCCCATCGGGCCTCTGAGCGAGTTGCTCATCATCATGAACATGAACCCGCCGGTCATCAGCAGGCTCGGCAGGATCATCCCGAGCGAGCGGAACCCGGCGGGCTGGACCTCCGGGACGACCGGGGGCTCCTGCAGGGTGATCTCGCCGTGCGGTAGCTCGGGTCCGTTGCGGCGGGCCGGCCGCCGGAAAGGTCGGGTGCTCACATCCGTTACACGGCTGCGAGCCGGAAAGAGTTGACCGGTACCGGGATCGATACTTTTCGCACCGCGAGAGCCAGGGGACCCCGTCCGCCGGGTGGGGCGGGCCGGGGTCGGCGGCGGTCAGAACGACCGTCTCCGCAGGGGCGTTCCCGCCGGCCCCGGTCGGCGGTACGACCGCAGCCTCTCCTGCGTCGCCTCCGAGCTGTCCATCGCCGGGAGCACCGGCATGTCCGGCAGCTCGTACAGGTCGACGTCGACGGCGTAGGGCACCCCGCCCACGCCCTCCTCCGGGGCACCCGCCGACGCCGGCCGGGTGAGCAGCAGCTTCAGGTCGTCGTGTGCACGGTCACCGGTCCAGAACACGTCCTTCGTCGCGATCAACCGCTGGAACTGGTTGCCGCACCGGACGATGGCACCCGCCTCCACCGAGACGTTCGGCCGCCACACGCCGTCCCCCCGGTGGTGTTCGAACCGCAGCCGCCAGCGCCGCCCACTCGCGGACGCCGACGTCCCGACCTCCAGTTCGAGCATCTTCTGGACGTCGCCGGAGAAGACCAGCCGCTGCGCGAAGAGGGACTCCTTCCCCACCACCGTGACCTGCCACGTACCGCTCATACTCACTGCCGGCATCTCTCGGACTCCTCCTTCTGTGACCGGGGCGGCGGGTCAGGCCCCGACGGCTGCCCGCACGTCGGCGGCGAACAACTGGCGCATGTCGTCGACGGTCGGCGCGGTCGTGCCGCGCAACCGGTTGGCCTGCTTGGTGATGGTGCGTTCGAGCAGCTGACGGGCGTACCGGCCGTTGCCGAAGCTCTCGTCCCGGGTCAGGCTGTCGAAGTGCTGCGACAGCACCGGGAGGCAGTCGTTGCTGAAGTCGAAGCCGCTGTCCCGGGCCAGCGTCTGCACGATGGACACCAGTTCCGAGGCGGTGTACGACTCGAACGGGACCTGCCGGCTGAACCGGGAGGCCAGCCCCACGTTGTTGGCCAGGAACCGCTGCATGTCCCCGGTGTATCCGGCGGCGATCACCACGATGTCGTCCCGGTGGTCCTCCATCAGCTTCACCAGCGTGTCGATGGCCTCCCGACCGAAGTCGTTGCCCTGGCCGGCCAGCGCGTACGCCTCGTCGATGAAGAGCACCCCGCCGCGCGCCCGGTTGAACACGTCGGTGGTCTTGACGGCGGTGTGCCCGACGTACTCGCCGACCAGGTCGGCTCGGGAGACCTCGACGAGCTGCCCGGTGCGCAGCACGCCCATCGCGTTGAGCAGCTGCCCGTACAGCCGGGCCACGCTGGTCTTGCCGGTGCCGGGCGCCCCGGCGAAGACCAGGTGCCGGGAGATCGTCGGAGCGGGCAGGCCGGCCCGGGTCCGGGCCTCGGTGGAGGCGATCAGGTCGATCACGTCGGTCACCTCACGCTTGACCGCGTCCAGGCCGATCATCGCGTTCAGCTTGCCGAGCAGGTCCTGGACGGCCTGCGCCACCCCGGCCGCCGCCGACGGCGCGGCCGCCTGCTCGCCCAGGTCCTCCGGCAGCAGCCGGGCCAGTTCGAGGTCCGAGGCCTGCGGGTTGTTCGACAGCCGGTACGCCTGACGGCCCAGCATGTCCTCGAAGACCTGCCGCGCCACCCGGGCGTTGCCGAAGGTCTCGTTGCGGGGCATGTCGCCGAAGTGGCGCACCAGGGCCTGCCGGGTCTCGTACTCCAGCGCGTAGTGGTGGGCGCGGCAGAGCCGCTCGACGATCTCGGCCAGTTCGTCGTCGGAGTAGCTGTCGAACTGGATGGTGCGGGCGAAGCGGGACTCCAGGCCCGGGTTGGCGGCCAGGAAGGTGCGCATGTTCGGGGTGTAGCCGGCGACCACCACGACCACCTCGTCCCGGTGGTCCTCCATCAGCTTGACCAGCGTGTCGATGGCCTCCCGGCCGAAGTCGTGGCCGCTGCCCCCGCCGGTCGAGAGCGTGTACGCCTCGTCGATGAACAGCACCCCGCCCAGGGCCTCCTCGAACCGGGCCGTGGTCTTCACCGCGGTGCCGCCGACGTGCTCGGCGACCAGGTCGCTGCGGGACACCTCGACCAGTTGCCCGCTGGAGAGCACCCCGAGGGTGGCCAGGATCCGGGCGAAGATGCGGGCCACGGTGGTTTTGCCGGTGCCGGGCGGCCCGGCGAAGACCAGGTGCCGGGACATGGGCGGTACGTGCAGTCCGGCCTCCCGGCGACGCTTGGCGATCTGGTTGAGCCCGACCAGGGTGGCCACCTCGTGCTTGACGCCGGCCAGGCCGACCAGTCCGTCCAGTTCGCGCAGCAGCGCGGCCACCGGCCCGTCCGCCTCCCCGCCGCCCGGCGCGCTGCCCGGCGTGCCGGCACCGGGGCCGCCGGCACCGGGACCACCGCCGACGGGTGCCGCCGGAGCGGGTGACCCGACGTCGGACGGCGCGGGGCCCGGCGGGCGGGCACCGGAGGGCGTCCCGGGCGGGACGCCCGCCCCGGTGCCCCCGGTCGGGGCGGGAGCGGACGTCGGGGCGTCGTCGACGGTCGGTGCTTCCGGCCGCCCGGCCCCCGGCGGCGGAAGGGAGATCGGACGTCCGTTGTGGCCGGTGTCCACCCCGGACAGCTCGACGGCGGCGGTCGGGCTCGGCGCGTCCACGGCGACACCGCCGTTGCCGCGCACCACCCCGCCGTGGAGCCGCACCGGCGCGTCGGTCTCGACCACGACACCCGGGCCCTGGTTGCCCACGATCTCGCAGTCCGTCGCGGTGACGGTGCTGCCGGCACCGGCCCGGATCCCCGGGCCGCGACTGGCGCTGATCCGGCTGCGGGACAGGGTGGCCGCGCTGGGGCCGCCGGTCAGCACGCCCGCCCCGCCCGACTCCTCCACAGCCATCGAGGACAGTGTGGGCCGGGCGTTCCCGGCCACCTCCACACCGACCCGGCAGCCGGTGATCCGGGAGTTGGACAGCACGGTGGTCGCGCTGTCGGCGAGCTTCGCCCCGGCGGTCCGCGCCCCGGTGACCTGGCCGTTGGAGAACCGGCCGGCTCCCCCGGTCGCGTGCAGGCCGTACCGGACGCCCTCGATGGTCAGGCTGTGCAGTTGCGGTTCGGCTTCCTGCTCGATCGCCACGCCGATGGGGACGTCGCGTACCGCGACCCCGTCCAGCCGCGCCCTCGACCGGCCGGTCAGGAACACGCCCGCGTCGGCGCAGTCCGCCACGGCACCGCCGGTGAGGTGCGGCGTCGCCGTGCCGTTGACCACCACCCCGGCCGCGCCGCAGTCGCGCACCTCGCAGTTGGTGAACGTCGGCGCGGAGGTGTCCCGGCAGTCGAGGCCGTGGCCCCGGGCCCGGGTGACGCGCGTGTCGGAGAGCGCGGGCGCCGCCTGCCCCATGGTCACCACGGCGTGCACCCGGGCGTCCAGGATCTCGCAGCGCTCCAGCACCGGGGTCGCCCGGTCGCTGGCGAGCAGCCCGACCTCGCCACCGGACACCGTGGTCCCGACCAGGTACGGACGGGCGGCCTGCTGCGCGACGACGGCGTACTGGCCGACGTCGTCGATGCGGCAGTCCTCCAGGCGCGGGGCGCTGGCGCCCACGGCCAGGAGCGCCGCCTCCGCGACCCCGGTGAACGTGCAGTCCCGGAACACCGGGGCGCTCGACCCGGCCGTCATGATCGCGCACTTGGCGATGCCGTTCATCCGTACGCGGGTGTACTCGCCCGCGCCGGCCTCGTGGACGACACCCGCCCCGCCGGAGTTGCCGATCGCGCCGCCCCGCATCTCCACGGTGCCCCCGCGCACGTGGATCGCGGCGGCCCCCGTGGCGTCGACGGTGCACGCCTCCAGGCGGACCCGGCCGGCCGCCACCTGGAGCAGCGGCATCCGCTCGTCGCCGCCCCGGATGGCGATGTCCTGGATCAGGATCTCGCCCCCGGCGGCCAGGATGGCCCCGCCCGTGGGCACCTCGATGGTGACGGTGCCCGGTCCGTCCTCGGCGACCAGGACGACGTTCCGGCGGAACAGCGGCGCCTCGCGGTACACGCCGGGGCGTACCGCGACGGTGTCGCCGGGCGCCGCCGACTCCAGCGCCCGGGAGATGTCGGTGAGGCATCCGGTGTCCCTGGCCGACACCGACAGCACGCTGGTGGTCACGGGTTCGCTCCTTGCTGACTGTCGCCGCCGGGGGTGTTACCGCCGGGAATGGTGCCGGCGTGGGGCGGGCCGGGCCGAGCCGGGCCGCCGGGGTCGGACCGGAGGAGGCCGGGGACCGTCTCCTCGTACATCACGCGCCGCCCGGTCCGGGTTCGAGCGCGAACGGGCGGTCGCCGGCCGCGAAGCCCAACGGCCAGGGCAGCGGCGCGGGCGCCGCGCGGTGCGGCTGGGCGGCGAGCGCGTCGCGCAGCTTGTCGGCCACCCGCTCGTCGAGCCCGACGTCGCGGTGCCCGGAGACGACCTCCCGCAGCAGTACGTACGGCACGCCGTCCGGCCCCTCGTCGACGCCGAGCACCGCGAACCGGGAGCCGGCGGCGAACATGGCCCGCCCGGCCCGGACACCCGCCCCGTCCGCGATACCCAGTTGGTCCAGCCGGCGCGCGGTGGCCGACCAGATCGCGTACCGGCCCGCATCGCCCTCGGTGCCGCCGTGGCACGACACGGTGGTGAACGCCGGCTCCACCAGCAGTTCCCCGGGGCGGTACCGGGCGACGTCCAGGCCGGCGGGCAGCACGGCGAAGACGGGTCCCCCGACGGCCGGCAGTTGCTCCAGCCCGGCGCAGGCACACCGGGCCAGCAACCGGACGTCCTCGTCGGGCGTGCCCCCATCGCGCAGCGCGCCGTTGACCCGCTCGCCCACCCCGTCGAGCAGAGCCAGCACGGTGACCAGCCCGGCCATCACGTCGTGCGCGCCGACCGCGCTGCGCAGCCCCGGGTGCAGCGACAACGCCCGGGCCACCGTCCGGGAGTGGGCCTGGAACTTCCAGCCCAGCACGGTACGGAGCCGTTCCCGGTCCGCCTCGTCGGTGCGGGCCCGCACCCCGAACCACGCCGCCCCCCGGTTCGCAGGTGGCACCGGCGGTGGACCGACGCCCACGCCGTTCGCCGGAGCGTCGATGGTCACCGGACCGGTCGCCGGAGCCTCCGTGGTCACCGGGCCGACCGTCGGAGCCTCCGTGGTGTCCGGACCTGTCAGAGTGGCCGCAGCCGGGACGGACGCGGTCAGGGTGACCGCAGCCAGGGCGGACGTCGCCGGCTCGGCGGCATCCGGGTCGGCGATCAGCGGCCGGCAGGTGTCCAGCTCCAGCCGGGGCACGTCGAACTCGGTCAACGCCATGCGCTGGACGCTGAGGTCGGGCCGGGGCAGCTCGATCACCGGAAGCGCCAGGCTCTGCACCTCGAACGCCGCCCCCGGGGACAGACCGGTCCCGGATTCCGGTGCCGCAGCGGGCGACGGGGCGTCCGCCGGGTCGACCGGCGACGGGACGGTCCCCGGACCGGTGGTCGCGGGCGACGGCACCGGGGCCGGCGGCTGCCGGTCGCGGCCGGTCGGGGCGGGGCGCAGGCGTACCCGCCCCAGCGGAGGCAGCACGTGGCCCGCCGGCTCCGGTTCGTCCCCGCCGTCCGGACGCCAGCACCAGAACAACCCGTTCGCCGAGGCGCGCCCGAAGGTGAAGCGGATCCCGGCGTCCGAGGCGTAGACCGGCGCCCCCAGGCCGACCGCGAGTTGGTGCAGCACCGGACCGACCCGGTCGGTCGAGGCGGACCGCTGGGTGACCAGCAGCACCGGCCGGCCCCGCCAGCGGGGGCAGTGCCAGATCGCCTGGGCCAGGTCGGCGGCGGCCACCGGCCGGCCGCCCAGCCGGAAACCGGACCGGCCGGCCTCGACCGCGAGCGCGAACCAACCCGCCGGGCCGGGGGTGACCGAGCCCGGTGCCTCCCACGGCCCCGGGTCGAGCACCGGCACCCGTGCACCGGCGTCCGGCAGGATGCGCGCCACGGCGGCGCCCACCGCCTGCGACGCCTGTCGCAGGTACCGCGCCACGTGCTTCCCGACCGGTACGCCCTGGGCCGGCTGCGACACCTTCCAGGACGACGGCAGGGGTGCCCGCTGCCGCAGGGCGAGCAGTTCGGTCACGGCGACACCGGCCGCGTACCGGCGTCCGGTCTCGCCTCGGGCGTCACGTCCGGCAGCTCCGGGCGCGCCGGCGCCGCACCATCGGGCGAGGGGATGTCGGACGAGGCGGCGTCAGCCGGTGCCACCGGGTCGTCGTCGGGGCCGGGGGCCTGCCAGACGACCGCCTCGGCGTCGGGCCGGCACAGGTGCACCAGGGCACGGTGTACGGAGATCTCGTCCAGGGGGTCGGCGGGCCCCTCCCCGGTCAGGTGCGTGACCAACTGCGGATCCGGCGCCAGGCCGTAGTTCTCCAGGTAGTACCCGACCGCCTCGCTCCACAGCCAGGTCCCGTCGGTACGCAGGTGCATCGGCACCACGTCGCCCCGGTCCGGGGCCAGGATGTCGGGCATCTCGGCGCTGCTCCACGCGACGACCACCCCACCGCGTAGCGCGGCGAGCAGGTCGTCGCGTTCCGTGGCGTCGGCGACCACCGGCCGGTTGGTGGCGAACCACGGGCCGCGTTCCGGGTCGACGCCGTCGAAGAGCCGGGCGGTGGCCACCGGCGCGGCCGGTCGCGCCGCCCACAGCAGGGTGCCGGACGCGCGGGCCAGGGTCTGGTAGTACGGCGCGTCCACCCCGGCCCAGCAGACCTCGACCTGGGCCTCGACGTCCCCGGCCTCGACCATCGCCTGTCGTAGCCGGGCGCTGGCGGCGGGAAGGGAGTCCTCGGTGTCGTCGACGCTGACCACGGCCACCCGTACCGGGTCCTGCCAGGGCCGGGCGGTGGACGGCATCCGCCACGCCCGCCACACCGCGCGTACCGTCGGGATCGCCGACGCCGCGGCCAGCAGCGCCCGGTCGACCGGGTCGAGCAGGTCGACCGGGTCGGCGGTGCGGTCCTGCGGGAGCGCCATCGACGCCAGCTCCTCCTGCGTGGTCGGCAGGTCGGACAGGAACTGCCACGGTGCCGGCGGGCGCTCCCCGCGCAACTCCTCCAGCGCCATCCCGAGGTCGAGGTCCCCGCCGCTGAGCGCCAGTTCCTCGCGCATCGCCGCGATCTCGTCGGCGTCCAGTTGCAGCGGCTGGGAGACCGCCTCGAAGGCGACCGCCTGTACGACGTCCAGCCGCCGGCCGTCGGCCAGCGCGTCCCGCGCGTCGGTCAGCACCCGGTCCGGCAGCGAGCCGGCCAACCGCAGCAGCAACGCGTGCATCGACTCGTCACGTTCGGCGTCACGCGCGTCGTCGTGGTCGTCGTCAGGTGTCACCTCCGGTGCCACATCCAGGTCCGTGTCCACCTCCACGGTCACCGCCCTCCTTCGCCGTGTCCAGGGTTCATCTGTGGCACGCCCGGCACGCCGACAGAGTTCACGCCTGCCCGGCCCGGGTTCGCCTACTTGTGCCGCCACCACGACTCGGTGCTGGCCCGGTCCTCCTTACGGAACTCCGTGCTGACCTGGCGGCCGTGCACGACCATTCCCGCGTACCAGGTGCGGGCCACGTAGTTGAACGGACCCATGTCGAGGGGGCCGGCCTCCCGGGCGTTGGTGACGCAGAACTCGAACAGGTCCCGGCAGAACTCCAGCACCGTCTCCCGCCGGCCGCCGATGACGCCGCAGTTGAGCAGCGGGGCACCCCGGTTGTCGGACAGGAACTGCAACAGCTTGGGGCTGCCGCCGTGCTGGTACACCATCCACGGGATGCACAGCGGTGCCGGCTCGTCGCCCACGTACAGCCGGTCCTCCATCTCCGGGAACGGATCGCGCAGCATCTCCACGTCGGTGCCGTCGACGCACCACACCTGCTCGATCTCGGGGTGCTCACGCAGGTAGCGCCAGCAGGACAGCCAGCGGTGGAAGTACGGCGAGCCGCCTTCCCCGCCCGGTGTCACCCGCACGTGCGTGACCAGGTCGGTGTCGGGCTCGTCGTCGAAGCAGTCGTGCAGCACCACCAACCGCTGCCCGTGCCGCTCGACGGAGCGGCGCAACTCGGCCAGGTCGGCGTAGTTCGGCGTCCAGGTGACGCCGCGCTGCGGGTCCGGCTGCGCGGTGAGGTACGTGGTCAGCACCACGTTGCCCGTCGCCGCCGCACCGACCGGGACGGTACGGAACTCGCGGTACTCGGTCGAGGTGTAGCTGGCCTCCGACCGGGTCCTGAGGTTGCGTACCAGGTGAAAGCGCTCGATGTCGGACACGCTGGAGCCGACCCGGGTGCGTTCGTCGCAGCTGAAGATGAGGTCTCCGCTGCCGACCACGTCGGCGAACCGGAACGAGGTCAGCCCGGCGTTGTAGATCCGGTTGGAGAGGTCCAGGTGCTCGTACCCCCACCGGCCGTACCGGGTGTCGTACCCGCCCACCCGGTCCAGCACCCGCCGGTCGAAGTAGAGCATGCAGCCACGCGGATGGGTGTACGCCCGGATCTCCGCGTCCCGGTAGATCTCCACCGCGTCGGTCAGCCGGCCCTGCGGGGTGTCGGTGAACATGTACATCAGATGCGGCTCGGCACTCTCGACGTACGGCCGCTCCCATCCGTCCACGATCGGCCAGCAGTCGTCGTCGAACAGGAACAGGTGCGTACAGCCCTGCTCGACCAGCAGTTCCAGGCACTTGTTCTTGGCCCGGGCGATGCCGACGTTGCGGTCGAAGCGGAACGTCGCCTCCTCCACCGGCTCGTCGCTGGCGTCGTCGACCACGACGATCGCGGCGCCGCTCGGCGCGTACTTGCGGATCGCCTCCAACGCGGTACGGAGCACCGGGCCCCGGTTGTGCGTCGTGATCCCGATGCCCACCGTCGGGAAGTCCGTCTCCATGCCCACCTCTTCGGTCGGGGCGCCACGGCGCCGTCGCTCGGCCGCCCGGCCGTGGTACCGGTCGTCGGGGCGGTGCCGGACGGCCGTCGCCGCCGGCCCGTACCGCCGCCGGGTGCGAGGCGTCCACGTGGGTCACGGCATCAGGGCACCGTCGGGTTCACCGGTCGACCCGCGAACCGTCGCCCGGCGCGGTGTGGGCCGCAGGTCCCGGGCGGGCGTAGGGACAACCCTCTCCGACTCGCGGGTTCGCCCCCGCAGGAGCAGGGATCGCACCATGTCGAGCGACCGGCCTGCGGCGGCACTGTCATCTGCATGGGCGAACGGGCACAGAGCAAGCGACACGGCAGCGCGCTGGAGAGCGACTCCCGCCTGCGCGAACTGATGGACACCTACCAGCAGCCACTGTTGAGGTACGCGCAGCGGCTCACCGACGGCGACACCGGACGCGCCGAGGACGTGGTGCAGGAGGCGTTCCTGCGGGCGTGGCGACACCTGGACCAGCTCACCGCCGACCGTGGGTCGGTGATCGGCTGGCTGCGCCGCGTGGTGCACAACCTGGTGATGGACGGGTACCGCATGAGGAAGGCCCGGCCGACCGAGGTGGACATCGACAACGCCGCCGAGGTGGCCACCGCGGACCCGATGGCCGGCGTGGTGGACTCCCTGCTGGTCGAGCAGGTGCTGGGCGGGCTGTGGCCGGAGCACCGGGCCGCGCTGGTGGAGACGTACCTGAACGGCCGGACCGCAGCCGAGATCAGCGCGACGCTCGGGGTGCCGGTCGGCACGGTCAAGAGCCGGTTGCACTACGCGCTGCGGGCGGCCCGCAAGGCGACGGCGGGCCACCTGCTCTGCGTCGCGTGAGCCGCTGGACGCGGCCGTGGCGGAAGGCCGTCGGAGCCACCGAGCCGGGCCAGCCGACCCGACCGGAGCCGCCTACAGTGGGGGCCATGCGCCGCTCGACGCCGCAAGCCGACCGGCCGTCCCCGGTGCCGGGCCCGCCGGACGACGTGGCCCGGGTGGTCGACGCGGTGCACGGCCTGCCGGGTCGGCCGCTGCCGGGAGTGCAGGCCGAGGCCCTGGCCCGGGCGCTGGGCAGGTGCCTGGGGGCCACCACGGTCACCATCGCGCTGTGGCTTCCCCTGCCGGCGGGCGACGTCGACGCGGCGGTCGACCACACCGTCGAGGAGTACCGCTGGCCCGCCACCGACGCGGAGGCGGCGGCACCCGTCACCGGCGCGACGCCGGTACGGCTGCGCGACGGCGAGCAGGTCCTGGCCGACCTCGTGGTCGAGCCTCCGGCCGCGGCCGAGCGGCTGCGCCGGTGGCCCGAGCTGCACGCGGTGACCCGCCTGCTGGTCAGCGACATCCAGGCCCAGCTGATCACCGCCGCCGCCGAGCGGCTGATCGGGCAGAGCGCCCTCCTGCTGGCCGACACCCGCCTGCGGGCCGCGGGCGAGATGGAGCACCAGCGGTACCAACTGGAGCGCGACCTGCACGACGGCGCCCAGCACCACATGGTCGCGTTGCAGATGTCGCTGGCCATGGTGGAGCACCAGCTCGACGCCGGCGACGCCGCCGAGGCGGGCCGGCACCTCGATCGGCTGCGGGAGCTGCTGGCCAGCACCGAGGAGGTGCTGCACACCACCGCGACCGGCCTGCTGGCGCCGTTGGCCGACCACGGTCTGGTGGCCGCGTTGACGGCCCGGCTGGACGCGCTCGACACGGTCACCCTGGACATCGACCCGGAACTGGTCGGTCACCGGTATCTGCCCGAGGTGGAGGCCGCCGTCTACCTGGCCTGCCTGGAGGCGGTCAGCAACGCCCACAAGCACGCCCCGGGCGCCACGGTCACGTTGACGCTGGCCACCTCCCGCCGGGGCCTGAGCTTCGAGGTCGCCGACACCGGGCCGGGCTTCGACACCGAGGGGCGGATGCCGCTGCGCCAGCTCGCCGCCCGGCTGGCCGCGGTCGACGGCACGCTGACGGTGCGGTCGAGCCCGACCACCGGCACCCGGGTCAGCGGGTTCGTGGCGCTCTGAGCCGTCCCGCCGGTGCCGCCGGGCGACCCGGTCGGGCGGGCCGCCGCACGTGTGGACAGCCCGCTCAGGGACGTCGCCGGTCGCGTTCGCCGTTCCCCGGGCGGCGGCGTCGGTGCGCCGCGCCTAGTCGACGCCGTCGGTGAGCAGCCGCTCGCACGTCCGTACCAGCAGCGCGCACGCGCTGCGGCCGGCCGGTCCGGAGTCCGGCACCATGGTCTGGGCCCGCCAGAACGTCAGCGCCCGGCGCGCGGCCCGGGTCACCTCCTCCGGGTCGGCGTCGCCGGCCAGGTCGAGCCGGGACCGCGAGTCCGGGCCGTGCGCGCCGAGCAGGCGCACCGCCTCGTCGTGTCCGCGCGGCAGCCGGATCCGCCCGCCCTGCAACGCCTGTAGCAGGTCCAGCTCGGGTACCTCGTGTGCGCCCGCGACGGCTGCCTCCACCGCACGGGCGAACCGGTCGTCCAACTGCCCGGCGGCCAGGCCGGCCACCAGCGCGCGCAGCGCCCACCGGGCGGCCAGTACCCCCGTCCGGGCGCGTAGCCGGGTACGCAGCGCCGCCTCGATCTCGGTGCCGCCGTCCGGGGCCGCGCGCCAGTTCACGACCGCGTCGCACATCGACCCCAGTTGCTGCGGCGTTCCGGCCGTCGCGGCGGCGGGCAGCGCGCAGACCACCACCGGGGAGAAACCTTCCCCGTACGGCGACCGCAGGGCGGCCAGGAACTCCGACTCCGCCGCGCTGGCCGGCCCGGACAGCACCAGCACGACCGCGTCGGGGGGCCCGTCGGCAGTTCCCGTCCAGCGGCGCAGCCGGGCCGCGAGGTCGGCGTCGACGTGGTCACGGTGGTGCAGCAGCCGCAGCCCGCGCAGCGCGTCCACGGGGCTCTCGACCAGGATCCGGTCCACCCCGGCCGCCGCGCCCGGCCACGCGGCGCCGGACCAGTCGGGCAGTCGGACCGGCCGCCACGGCGGTGCCCCGCGAGCCGGGTCCAGCGTGATCCGCGGGTACGGCTGGTACTGGTAGCCGGTCGGCGGGGACAACCCGGCCGGTGGCTTCTCCCCCGGCGTGCCGGCCGGCTCGCACAGCGCCGCCACCAGCTCGGACGCCGAGGCTCCGACCACCACCACCCGGGCCCGACCGTCCTGTCGGTCGACCGCGACCCGTAACGGCGGGCTCTCCGTGAGCGCCTCCCGGCTGGTCACGAGCAGGGTCAGCAGGCGACGCACGGGAATACCGGCCAACAGCTCGGGTGCGGCGGTGTCGGCCTCGGCCGATGGCGGCTCGGCGGCACGTGCGGGCTCCGGCCAGTCGCCGCCGAGCCGCTCCGGAAGCAGGATGTCCACCACGGTCGGCGCATCCGGACCGTCCCGTTCCACCCGCAGCCGCCCGCCCAGCGCGGCCAGCCGTCGGGAGTCGTCCCGCAGCGCCGTGGCGACCTCCGCCGGCTCGGTGCCGGCCCGCTGCGCGCGGATCGTCAGCACCCCGCCGGACCGGCCCAGTTCCAGGGTCACCGGCTGCTCGCCGCCGCTGGTGGCCAGCGCCGCCGCCGCGGACGCGCCCGCCTGGTACAGCCCGGACTCGACCTCCCAGCCCTGCCGCCGGCCCAGTTCCCCGCTGAACACCACCGGCACCGGCAGCGTCGCGGTGACCTCCTCCAGCGCCGCGCGCACGCCGGTACTACGCAGTACCTGCGGGTACACCCCACGGACGACGGACCGGAACTGCTCGATCATCTCGCCCAGCCCGGTCCGGATGCCTCCGGCGATCTCCGTCGCCTGCGGTGAACCGGCGCGCAGTGCCCGTTCCAGGTCCGTGGTGCGGTCCAGGATCGCCTGTAGCTGCCGGCCGGGCGTCGCGGTGACCGCGGTGGCGAGCCGGTCGCGCTCCACCGCCTGCACTGTGAGCAGCTCCAACCGGGTCGCGCCGACCCGCTGCACCGCCCGGTCGACCCGGGCCCGCACGGCGGTGCACGCCGCGCGGTGGCGGGCCTGGCGCAGCAGCAGGCCGACGCAGACCGCCGTCTCGCCCAGCGACGCCGCCCCGGCCAGCGCGTACCGGGGATCCTCCGGGTGTGCCAGCACCAGCACCCCGGACCGGGTCCCGCCGTCGGTCACGTCCGCGGTCGCGACCACACCGGGCACGCCCAGCAGCTGGTCCGGGTCGACTGCCGGGATCGGCAGCGCGCCCCGTACCCAGCGCCGGGACCGCCACGCGACGGCGGGCGTCCACGGTGGTGCGCCGGTACCGGTCTCCGTCTCCGCCGGCAGCCACAGCGCCGCGTAACGCACCGCGTGCGCCTGGGCGAGGTCCCGCAGCAGCGTGCGCAGGACCGGCCGGTATCCGCCCAGCGGGTCCTCCGGCCCGCCTGGCGCGGGTAGCGCGCCCGAGGACGCCAGCTGGACCAGGGCGGCGAACGGCCCGGCTGGGCGGGACGGATGCGCCAGCTCGCCGCCGGTGGCCCGCAGCACGGTCCTAGTCCGCCGTCTGGTTCGAACGCAGGTAGGCGAGCACCGCCAGGACCCGCCGGTGGTGCGCTGCCGACTCGGCCGGCAGGTCCAGCTTGGTGAAGATGCTCGCGATCCGCTTCTCGACCGTCTTGACGGACAGGAACAACTCGGCCGCGATCCCGGAGTTCGACCGTCCTTCCGCCATCAGCCGCAGCACGGCGCGCTCCTGCTCGGTGAGATCCGCCAGCAGGCTCCGCACCGGAGGGCTCGGCCGGTCCACCAGGTTGGCGGCCAGCACCGGCTCGATCACGAGCTCACCGGCCGCGATGCGCACCAGCGTGTCGGCGAGCACGGCCACGCCGGCCACCTGGTCCTTGAGCCGGTACCCGATCCGCTCGGTGCCGATCTCCAGCAGCCGGAACAGGTAGTGCGCCTCGGCGTGCTGGGACAGCAGCAGCAACCCGACGTCGGGGTGTCTCGCCCGTACGCGCTGGGCGGTGTCCAGTCCGCCGTCCGCGCCCGGCGGCATCCGGATGTCCATGATGGCCACGTCGACGGGGGTCCGGGCCATCAACTCCAGCAGCCGGTCGCCGTCCTCCACGCAGCCGACCACCGTGTGCCCGGCAGCGGACAGCAGCAGTTGCAGGCCCTCCCGGAACAGCGCGCCGTCGTCAGCCACCGCGACGTCCATGGCTCGCCTCCCCTCGACACCGGCGATCTTGTAATTTCCTCATACAGTGGCGCATCGGCACGGCGTTGTCACGGTCGACCGTGACGTCGCCTGGTGGCGGCGGAACACGTACCCGTGTCATCGTCGTCGGCCACGCTCCCTGCACGCGCCGGGAGCGGGTCACGGTTCACGGCGAGCGCAACCGGGCCGACCACCCGGCCCGCACGGATCGGCGGCAGCGGTCCTCGTCGTCGCCGGCGCCGACGAACAACGCGGTCAGGATGGCGGGCGCGTGGACCATGAGCGCCTCCCGGGGCAGGACCCCGGTGATCACCAGCATGGTCAGGCCGTGACCGGCGGCCCACATCTGCGTGGCGACCGCCTCCGGGTCACCGGCGTCGGCGAAGCGCCCCCGCTCGCGAGCCCGGGCGGCACCGGCGACGAGGACACCGAAGGCCGCCGCTGCGGCCTGCGGATCGTCGAGTTCGGCCACCGCGTCGTACATCGTCCGGTACAGGGCGGGGTTGGACAGCGCGTTGTCGACGTAGGCGGCGCCGAGTGCCGCTAGATCGCGTACCGGGTCGGACGTGGGCCGCACCTGGTCCAGACGCGCGGCCAGGCGGGTGAACCCCTCCTGGCGCACCGCCCGCCACAGTCCGGGCATGCCTCCGAAGTGCGTGTACACCGCCATCGTCGAGGCGCCGGTCCCTTCGACGAGCGCGCGTAGCGTGACCGGCTCGCGGCGGGCGAGCATCTGCGCCGCGCGCTCCACGAGGACCAGGCGGACAGCCGCTGGGGCAGTTCTCGGCACGCGACGAATGATACATAGCACTGCTATGGCACTCGAAGCATAGCGACGTTATGCTTCGGGTCCACGGCACGGCCCGTCCGGGGCCGCGTTCCGGCGGAGGAGGACCCATGCCCGTGCAACTGCTGAACCCCGACGGCCTACCGAAGCCCGACATGTACCGGCAGGTGGCGGTCGCCTCCGGAGCACGGATGGTCTTCCTGGCCGGACAGGTGGCCCGCGACGCCGAGGGCCGACCGGTCGGCACCGGGGATCTCGCCGCCCAGGTCGAGCAGGCGTACCTCAACGTCGCCACGGCGTTGGCGGCGGTGGGTGGCAGCTTCGACGACGTGGTCAAGCTGACCGTGTACGTCGTGGATTGGGACGGCGGGAAGCTGGCAGACCTCGGTGCCGGCGTCCAGCGTGCCACCGCACAGCTCGGCGTCGACCTGGTCAAGCCGATCACCCTGATCGGCGTCGTCAGCCTCGGCGAGCCCGACCTTCTCGTCGAGGTCGAGGCCGTCGCCGTCCTGGACTAGCCGGTCCCGCCGGCGTCCGCGCCGGCGGCCCGGCGGGCCCGGGCCCGCCGCTTCCCCTCGTGCATGGCCTGGACCCGGGCCACCGGGATGGTGTGCCCCTCGGCCACCAGGTCCGGCGGGAGCCGCTGCGGCGCGGGCATCCGCGCCGACCACGGGTCGTCCGCGGCGACCAGCGCCGGCACGGTCCGGAGGGTGAAGTCGGCCGGCGTGACGTCGGCGAGGTCGGCCCAGTCGACCGGGAAGGAGACCGGCACGCCGGGACGCAGCCGGGGACTGTACGCGGCGACCACCGTCGCCCCGCCGGCCCGGGTGGAGTCGACGAAGACGCGGCCGCCCCGGTCCTCGCGGATGAAGGCGGTGGTGGCCAGCGCCGGGTCGATCCGGGCGGCGCGGGCGGCGAGGGCCCGGGTGGCGGCGGCGGTGTCCGCCGGATCGACCCCCGGGTCCACCGGTACGAAGACGTGCAGCCCCTTCGCTCCACTGGTCTTTACCGCGCCGGTGAGACCCGCGTCGGCGAGCGCCTGCCGGACCAGCCCGGCGGCGGCCACGGCCAGCCCGAAGGCGTCCGGATCGGGCGGGTCGAGGTCGAGCACGAGGTGGGTGGGGCGCTGCGGGTCGTCGGCGGTGGCGAGGGTCGGGTGGCACTCCACCGAGCGCTGGTTGGCGAACCAGAGCAGGGTGCGGCGGTCGTCGCAGAGCGCGTACGACACCTCGCGGTGGGACGCCTCCGCCCAGATCGTCACCCGGCGTACCCAGTCGGGGGTGTAGCGGGGCAGGTTCTTCTGCATGAAGGGGGCCTGGCCACGGAGCGCCCGGACCACCGAGAGCGGCCGGTTCCGGAGGGCCGGAAGAAGTCGGTCCCGAACGGCGTCGAGGTAGTCGACCAGGTCCCGCTTGGTGAGGTCGGAGCCGGCGACGAGCGGCTGGTCCAGGTTGGTCAGGGGGACGCCGTCCCGCATCTCGTCCGCAGCCGCCATCAGCCCACCCTCCCGGTCACGTGGTCGCTCCGCAACCCGAACGGCCGACCTGCCGCACGCCACGCGTGAGCTGACCGTATGCCCGGCGGCGGGGTTTCTCAGCCGGTGACCGGGGCGTCCCACTCGACGTGGTGGTCGTAGAGCCAGGAGAGGCGGGCGCCGTCGTCCCGCGCGACCTGACGGGCGACCAGCGGCAGGGCGAGATCCCGGAGCAGCCGCCCCAGCGGGCCGGCCACCTTCGTGCTGCTGGTCCGCCGGCCCTGGGTCACGACCCGCTCGACCCGGTGACGCCGCAACCGCTCGTACGCCCGGAAGGCCGCTGGCACGTCGGGGAGGTCCCGCAGGCAGCGGGCCAGCTCGACGGCGTCCTCGATCGCCTGCGAGGCACCCTGCCCTGAGGAGGGGGTGGCGGTGTGCGCGGCGTCGCCGATGATGACCATCCGGTCGCGGTGCCACCGGCGGACCGGTGGCAGGTCGTAGGTGGCCCAGGCGGGGTCCAGCTCGACCGTGTTCCGGATGATCTCGCGTGCCGGCCCCGCGTCGTCGGCGACCAGTTCGTCGAGGCGGCGACGCCACTGGTCGGAGCCGATCGCGGCGAGTTCCGCCGGGCTCAGCTCGGTGGGCTGCGGCGGGTTGGCGAACCACCAGATCTCGTCGTCGCCGACCTCGATCCAGCAGAAGAAGCAGCGCTTCCCGAAGATCATGTGCATCAGCCCCCGCTCGCCGGGCAGCCGGAGACCCCGGGCGACACCGCCGACGTTGAGCAGCGGCACGTAACGCGGGCCGGGGGCCTGCGGGTCGATGATCGACCGGGTCACCGACCGCAGCCCGTCCGCCCCGATCAGCAGGTCGGCCTCGGCGGTGCGACCGTCGGCGAAGCGGGCTCGTACGCCGGTGCCGGTCGGCTCCGCCGCGACCAGGCGCGCGCCGTGCACGAACGGCACGCCACGGCGCTCCGCCTCGTGACGGAGCACCCGGTAGAGGTCGGCGCGGCGCAGGGTGATGCTGCCGAGGCCCCGGGTGTGCGTACCGCTGGTGCCGAACTCTCCCAGCCGGCGGCCGCGGTGGTTGATCAGCGCCATCCGTGGTGTCGGATGGCCGAGCCCGGTGACCGCGTCCGCGAGGTCGACCGCCCGCAGCGCGTCCACCCCGTTCACCGCCAGGGTGAGGATCGCGCCGACGCCGGTGGCGTCCCGCTCGTACGCCTCGTGGACGACCGCGTCGATGCCGGCGCGGCGCAGGGCCACCGCGGCGACCGGACCGGCGATCCCGCCCCCGACGACCAGAGCTTTAGTCATGATCTGACTATACATAGAATGACTAAGGGTCACCAGTGGCCACCTAGAGTGAAGTCATGTCCGCCCGCTCCCCCCGCCGGTCGCCGCTGGCGATGATGCTGCTCGCGCTCCTCGCCGAAGAGCCCATGCACGCCTACCGGATGCAGCAGGTGATCAGGGAGCGGCACAAGGAGGACGTGGTCAACGTCGCGCAGCGCAGCAGCGTCTACCAGACCCTCGACCGGCTGCTGCGGGAGGAACTGGTCCGGGTCGACCACACCGCCCGCGACGAGCGCCGCCCGGAGCGGACGGTCTACCAGCTCACCGAGGCCGGTCGACGCACCCTCGACGAGTGGCTCAGCGACGCCCTGGCCACCCCGGCACGGGAGTTCCCGGAGTTCCCGGCGGCGCTCTCCTTCCTGCCGATCCTGCCGCCGGAGGAGGCCGCCCGGCAGCTCGCCCGACGGGCCGAGGTGCTCGCCGAACAGATCCGGGACCGTACGGCGATCCTGGCCGGCGCGGAACTGCCCCGCCTCTTCCTCGTCGAGGACGAGTACCGTCTCGCCGCGCTCCGAGCGGAGCTGGCCTGGGTGAACGGCCTCGTCGCCGACCTCGCGGAGAACCGGCTCACCTGGTCCGGGCCGTGGCTGGCCGACTTCTCCGGCGACCGGGTGGAGTGACACTTCACCCCCACCTCCCCCGATCCGGGCGGAATGTGGCGAACGCCACGACCTTCCTCTGACCGATCGGTCAGCTCCTGACCGATCGGTCAGGCATGCTCGATGGTGGGAGGTGGCCAGGTTGGCTCGGTCGGTACCGGAGACCCGGGACGAGATTCTCGCCGCAGCCGCGAAGCGGTTCGCGGTGACCGGTTACAAGGGCACGTCGTTGCAGGACATCGCCCGGGACGTGGGGTGCTCCAAGGCGGCGGTGCTCTACCACTTCGCCAACAAGGAGGCCATCCTCACCGAGCTGATGTCCCCGGCGATCGACATGCTGCTCGCCCTCGACGAACGGCTGCTCGACGCGACCGGGCAGACCGCGCAACGCGACGCCGTCGAGGGCTTCGTCGAGCTGGCGCTGCGCTTCCGCCGGGAGATCGCCCTGTTGCACGGCGAGTTTCCCGAACTGCTCCAGCACCCCGCCTTCGCGTACATCCAGCGCTGCTCCGACCGGCTCCGCGACGCCCTGGCCGGTGGGTCCTCCGGGGCCGAGGCCCGGGTGGGCGCGCTGATCGTGCTCGCCGGGATCGCCGCCGCGTGCGCGGAGTTCCCCGATCTGGACGACGACGAGCTGCGTGCCGCGCTGCTGGCCGTCGCCCGCCGGGCGCTCGGGCCGCTGGACTGACCCGCTCCGCTGCGTCCGTTTCCCATCCACGACCCCGAGGACAGGACTAGAAAACCATCATGGCGACCCTCTTGTACCGGCTCGGCCGGGGCGCGCTACGGCGACGGCGACTCGTCATCACCCTCTGGCTCGTCGCACTCATCGGACTCGGGGGCGCCGCGGCGCTGTTCCGCGGCCCCACGTCGAGCGACTTCACCATGCGCGGCACCGAGTCGCAGGAGGCCCTCGACCTGCTGGCGAAGGAGTTCCCGGCGGCCAGCGGCGCCACCGGCACCATCGCGGTCAAGGCGCCCGCCGACGGGCAGCTCGGCACCCCGCAGGGGCAGGCCGTGATCCGGGAACTGGTGCAGGAGGCGAGCAGCCTGCCCGGCGCGGTCGGCGCAGTCGACCCGTTCCAGGCCGGCGCGGTCTCGCCGAACGCGCGGTACGCCCTGATCCAGGTGCAGTTCTCCGGTGGCGCTGACGAGGTCACCGACGAGCAGCGCGAGGCGTACGAGGAGATCGGCGCGCGGGCCGAGAGCCAGGGTTACCAGGTCGCCCCCGGTGGTGAGGTGCTCAACGCCGAACCGGAGGTCGGCTCGACCGAGGCGATCGGCGTACTGGTGGCCCTGATCGTCCTGGTGGTGACCTTCGGTTCGTTGGTCGCGGCGGGAATGACCATGCTCAACGCGCTGATCGGCGTCGGCGCGGGCATGGCCGGGCTCTTCGCGCTCAGCGCCGTCATCGACCTGACCAGCACCGCCCCGATCCTGGCGCTGATGCTCGGTCTGGCGGTCGGCATCGACTACTCCCTCTTCATCACCTCCCGGTACCGGCAGAACCTGCTCTCCGGGCTCACCCCCGAGGAGGCGGTGGGACGCGCGGTGGGGACCGCCGGCTCGGCCGTGGTCTTCGCCGGGGCGACCGTGGTCATCGCGCTCGCCGGGCTCGCCGTGGTCAACATCCCGTTCCTCACCGTGATGGGTCTCGCCGCCGCCGGCACGGTGACCGTGGCGGTGCTGGTGGCGATCACGCTCCAGCCGGCGCTGCTCGGCTTCGCCGGCCAGCGGGTGCTGCCCCGCAAGCTGCGCGGCACCGCCACGACGAACAGCACTGCCACGACCGACGGCACCACTCCGACCGGCGGCACCACTCCGACCGGCGGCACCACTCCGACCGGCGGCACCACTCCGACCGGCGGCACCACCCCGGCCGGCGCGGACGTCGCCGAGGACCGCTCCGGCTTCGGCTTCCGCTGGGCCCGTTGGGTCACCCGGCTGCGGATCCCGGTCATCCTGGCCGGCCTGCTCGGGCTGGGGCTGCTCGCCGTCCCCGCCACCGACATGCGGCTGGCCCTGCCGGACGCCGGCACCGCCCCGGTCGGGTCGCCGGCCCGGACCTCCAACGACCTGATCACCGAGGGCTTCGGGCCGGGCTTCACCGGTCGCCTGGTGGTGGTGGTCTCCGGTGACTCCGCTGAGCAGACCACCGCCGCGCTGCCCCGGGTCACCCAGGAGATCCAGGGCACCGAGGGAGTGCTCGCGGTCGCCCCGCCGCAGCTCGCCCAGGACGGCCGCACCGCCCTGCTGGCGGTCATCCCGGAGACCGGGCCGACCGACCAGGCCACGGAGACCATGGTCCACGACATCCGCCGCGCGGTCGACGGGACCGACGGGGTCGACGTGCTGCTCACCGGCGTCACCGCGATCGGCATCGACGTGTCGGAGAAGCTCGCCGACGCGCTCCCGGTCTACCTGCTGCTCGTCGTCGGACTCTCCGTCCTGCTGCTGATGCTGGTGTTCCGGTCGATCCTGGTGCCGGTCAAGGCGGCCCTGGGCTTCCTGCTGACCGTCGCGGCGACCTTCGGCATCACCGTCGCGATCTTCCAGCAGGGCACGCTCGCCGACCTGGTCGGGCTGGACACCCCCGGTCCGCTGGTCAGCTTCCTGCCGATCCTGCTCATCGGCATCCTGTTCGGGCTGGCCATGGACTACGAGGTCTTCCTGGTCTCCCGGATGCGGGAGGACTTCGTGCACGGGGACACCGCCGCCCAGGCCACCATCAACGGCATGGGGCACGGCGCCCGGGTGGTCACCGCCGCCGCGCTGATCATGATCTCGGTCTTCGGCGGCTTCGTCTTCCTCGACGACCCGATCATCAAGTCGATGGGCTTCGCGCTCGCGATCGGCGTCGCCATCGACGCCTTCGTGGTGCGGATGACCATCGTCCCGGCGGTGATGTCGCTCCTCGGCGACAAGGCGTGGTGGCTGCCCCGCTGGTTGCAGCGGGCCCTGCCGAACGTCGACATCGAGGGCGAGGGGCTGCGCGCCCACCTCGACGAGAAGGCCGCAGCCGGCGTCCGCTGATCCACCCCACCCCACCCCACCCCGGCACCGCTCGCCGGACTGCGCGCCCGGCTGCGCGCCCGGGGTGGGGTGGTAGCAGGGGTCCCCTGCACCGCAAAAAGCGGTAGCAGGGGGCCCCTGCAAACACCCCAGCCGGATGCGGTGCGGCTCGCGAGCCGGGCGCGGTTCACATGCCGGCCGGGTAGGTCTCCAGCTCGCCGGGGGTGGTCAGGGCGGGCAGCGGGTGCAGGGCGGTGGTCTCGTCGCACCAGACGAAGGCGTCGTAACGCTCGCCCAGTCGGGTCGGCACGTAGTTGGACCGCGCCTCCCGGGACGGGTCGTAGACCACGCCGATCGCCCGGTGGTCGACCGTGCCGGTGACCCAGTCCGGCTGGTCCGCGCCGTCGAAGACCAGCACCGCCCGTTCCGGCAGCAGTTCGTGCAGCCGGTGCTCCAGCGAGCCCGGGCGGGCCGGCGGGCTGGTCATCGCCTCGGCTGCCGACCCCCAGCGCGGCGCGGCCACCACACCGCCCCGGTAGCTGCCGAACCCGACCAGCACCACCGCCGCGTCGCCGTGCCGTTCCCGGGCGAGCTGGCCGATGTTGACCAGGCCGCCCCCGGCCATGTCGGTGGCCCGGGCGTCACCGACATGGGTGTTGTGCGCCCAGACCACCCCCCGGGCGTCCGGGCCGTACCGGTCCAGCAGGCGGTCCAGGGTGTCCGCCATGTGGGTGTCCCGCACGTTCCAGGAGTCGTCCCCGCCGTTCACCATGGTCCGGTAGTACCGCTCCGCGCCGGCCACCACCTCCGCGTTCTGCCAGGCCGAGAAGCGGTCCGCGCCGTCGGCGGCGGCCTGTTCCCGGGTACGCGCCAACAGGCGCACCACCTCCTCCTCGCACCGCGCCGAGACGAACCGGCTGGCCAGCCCGTACTCCTCGGGTCGTTTGCCGTACGGCTCGAAGCAGCGGTACGCGTCCTGTGCGGCCTCCAGCGACGAAGGGTCCTCCTCGCCCAGGTAGTCGAAGATGGCCTGCATCGACTCCCAGAGGCTGTAGACGTCCAGGCCGTGGAAGCCGGCGCGGGCCGCCTGCGGCCGGTCCAGGTTCCAGGCGCGCAGCCAGCGGCAGAAGCGGGCCACCTCGGCGTTCGCCCACATCCAGGTCGGCCAGCGTTCGAAGCGTTCCAGCGCGGCCAGCGGGTCGGCCGCACCGCGCGGGACGGCGGTGACGGAGCGGTTCACCCGGTCGCAGTCCGGCCAGTCCCCCTCCACCGCCACGAAGGAGAAGCCGCACTCGGCGATCAGCCGACGGGTGAGCTGTTCCCGTAGCCGGTAGTAGTCGTAGGTGCCGTGCGTCGCCTCGCCGAGCATGACGATCCGGGCATCGGCGACACGGGCCAGCAACGGGTCGAAGTCGCTCGGTGCGCCGAGCCGCTGGACCAGCATGTCCGCGGCTACCCGGGGCGGGTCGGGGCAAACCACGGGTGTGCGTCGACCGCCAGCGGGTAGCCGACGTCCATGACGGTCACCGACGGACAGTGGTGGGAGTACCTGGCCGGACTGGACTACCCGGTGTCCCGGGAGGACCTGGTGCGCCGGGCCCAGGAGGTCGGCGCGGGCACCGGCGTGCTCCAGGCCCTCCGGTCGCTGCCGGTCGAGGAGTTCGCCTCCGCCGACGAGCTGACCGACGCCCTGGCCACCATCGCCTGACAACCGAACCGCCTGCCCGACGCCACGCCTACCGCCCGCGCCCCCGCCCCGCCCGCGTCCACGTGCGTGCAGGGGTCCCCTGTTACCGCTTTTTGACGTGCAGGGGGCCCCTGCTACCACCCGGGCGGTGGGCGCGGGAAGCGGGTGTGGTGTGGGAACGGGGTCAGGGACGGAGTGGGGCGGGGCCGGGCGGTCAGGAAACGGCGTGGGAGCGGGAGTCGGTGCGGGACCGCTCGGCAGCGGCGAGGACGGCGACCACCTCCCGGCCGAACCGGACGTCGCAGTGGTGGTCCCGGGTGCCCGCGTCGATCTCCTCCAGCAGCTGGTCGACGGCGAGGCCGAAGGCGCTGACCGGCCGGCCGTCCCCGGGTGGCACGGCCGCGACGCCGTTCTCGCCGAAGAAGACGACGTCACGGGTCAGCGCCTCGGGCGGCGCGTCCAGGGTGAGGGAGAGTGAACTGGTGGCCCCGCTCTCGTGGGTGAGCAGCAGGTGCACCAGCCCGCGCGGCCCGTCGGTGGCGGACACCCGGCTCACCGGGCCGAGCACCGGCAGGACCATCGACAGCGCGTGCGGGCCGATGTCCCAGAGCGCGCCGTGCTCCCGTCGCCAGGTCGAGTCCGCGTACGGGGTCTCCGGCTGGAAGATCGAGGAGAACAGGGTGACCCGGGCGTGGTGCCAGCCGCCCGCCGCGGCGGTCGCCCCGAGGAAGCCCACCGCGTTCGGGTGGAAGCGCTGGGTGAAGAAGACCACCGAGGCCACCCCGGACTGTTCGGCGGCGGCGACCACCCGGTCGGCGGCGGCCAGGTCCAGCGCCAACGGCTTGTCCAGCAGCAGGTGCCGGCCGGCGGTGGCGGCCCGGACCGCGATCTCCGCCTGCACGTCCGGCGGCAGCGCGACGGCGACGGCGTCCACCGCCTCGATCAACGCGTCGGCCTCGTCGTAGGCGGGTACGCCATGTCGCCGCGCCAGCGTGGCGGCCTTCTCCGGATTACGTCCCCAGACCCCGGCCAGCTCGGCGCGTGGATGCGCGGACAGCGCCGCCGCATGCGTCTCCGCCGCCCAGTGACCGGTGCCGAACAGTCCGAACCTCAGCAAGCCCGCACCCCCATCGTCGATCGGTCCTGGCCAGCCGCCCGGTCCGCGCTCCCACGCTAGTCCGCCGGACGCGCCGACGCAGCAGGCAGCAGGTCGTCCCGGAGGCCGACGGGACGCTGAGTACGCTGTCCGGGTGACCGAGGTAGGGACGGGGTGGCCCCGATGACCAGCGCCGCCGCAGCCGGCTCACCGGTGGACGGAATCCTCGCGACCGTCACGATCGTGCTGTCGCTCGTACTCGCGGCGTGGAGCCTGCTGACGGCGGCGCGCAACCGGCCCCCGGACCGCACCCACCTGCTGGGCCTCGCCGTGCTGGAGGTCGCGCTGCTGGCGCTGGCCGTGGTCGCCCTGGTGGCGCTCGGCGGGGGCGACCGGCCGGGCGAGCCGGGGGCGTTCGCCGGCTATCTGGTGACGCTGGTCTTCCTGCCGCCGTTGGCGGGGGTGCTGGCGAGGATGGAACCCACCCGCTGGGGCGCGGCGATCATCGGGGTGGTGTGCCTGGTCCTCCCGGTGGTCGTGGTCCGGCTCCAGCAGACCTGGGAGGTCGTCGGTGGCTGACCGACCGGAGACGCCCTCGTCGACCGACCGACCGGGGACCTCAGCGGCCGAGCGGCCGGGGATGCCTGCGGCTGCCGAGCCGCCAGAAACCTCGGCGGCCGACCGGCCCGGGGCCTCGGCGGTGAGCCCGCCCGGGGCATCCGCACGCGCCACCGGTCAGGGACCGGGACGGCTGCTGATCGCCGTCTACCTGCTCTTCGCCATCGCGGCGACCTCGCGGGCCGGGCTTCAGATCGTCACCAGGTTCGACGAGGCCCCGCTGGCGTACCTGCTCTCCGCGCTGGCCGCGGTGATCTACATCGTGGCGACCGTCGGACTGGCCCGGGGCGGACGCTCGGGTCGCCGCATCGCCCTGGTCTGCTGCACGATCGAGCTGGTCGGGGTGCTCGGGGTGGGTGCGCTCAGCCTGGTCGACCCGGCGCTCTTCCCGGACGACACGGTCTGGTCCGGGTTCGGCAGCGGCTACGGCTACGTCCCGCTGGTGCTCCCGGTGCTCGGTCTGGTCTGGCTCTACCGAACCCGGCACGAGCGGGCCTGACCCCGGTCCCGTCGTACGGGCCGCCTGACGCCCGGGTCGCGCGGGCCCGGTGGACCAGCCACCGGGCCACGGACCGGGCTCGACGGGCGGTGGTCAGTCGCGGGGACCACCGGCGACGTAGACGACCTGGCCGGAGACGAAACCGGCCCCCTCGCTGGCCAGGAACGAGATGGTGTGCGCCACGTCCTCCGGACGACCGACCCGGCGGACGGGGATCTCGGCGGTGGCGTGCTTCTGGAGGTCCTCGAAGTCCACCTTCATCCGGGCGGCGGTCGCCGCGGTCATGTCGGTGACGATGAAGCCGGGCGCGACCGCGTTGACGGTCACCCCGAACGGGCCGAGTTCGATCGCCAGCGTCTTGGTGAAGCCCTGGAGACCGGCCTTGGCGGCGGCGTAGTTCGCCTGCCCCCGGTTGCCCAGCGCGGAGGTGCTGGAGAGGTTGACGATCCGCCCCCACTTCTGGTCCACCATGTGCTTCTGGGCGGCCTGGCTGAACAGGAACGCCCCGCGCAGGTGCACCCCCATGACCGTGTCCCAGTCGGTGTCGGTCATCTTGAACAGCAGGTTGTCGCGGAGCACCCCGGCGTTGTTGACCAGGACGGTCGGCGGCCCCAGTTCGGCGGCGACGCGCTCCACCGCCGCCGCCACCTGACTCCGGTCGGACACGTCCGCGCCGACGCCGAGCGCCCGGCCGCCGGCCGCGCCGATCGCCGCGACGGTCTCCTCCGTCGCCGACTCCTCGATGTCGACCACGGCGACCGCCAGACCGTCGGCGGCCAACCGGCGGGCGGTGGCCGCGCCGATCCCCCGCGCGCCTCCCGTGACGATCGCGACCCGCTGCCCTCCGGCCATACCTACCTCCCAGTAACAAGGCGACCCCCGCACCCTACCCCCCCGGGCCCGCACCACGCGGACCCGCGCGGGAAGGACGGTGCGGGCCGCACGCCAAGGCGGTTACGCCGCTCGGGGTGAGGTGCCTGCAGGGGACCCCTGCTCCCCAAAAAGCGGTAACAAGGGGCCCCTGCAGTGCAACGGCAGGCGCACAGAGAAGCAGAGCACGGACCGCGCGGCGGCAGGGCGCGGCGGCCGTACGGAGTCAGGCGGACCAGGCGCGGCGCAGCCGGATCCAGCGGTAGCCGTAACCGGCGATCCGGAGTTCGTCGAGCTTGCCGACGCCGCCGTAGTCCCGGTCGGTGAGGACGTCGATCGGCAGGTCGGCCTCCTGCTGGAGCATGCTGAGGTCCACCACGGCGTCCTGCGTGCCGAGGTTGTGCAGGAAGAGCATCGTGCCGGTCGCGCCGTCGGCCCGGTGGGCGAGCACGCCCGGCGGCATCGGCACGTCGATGTGGGTGGTGGAACCGGAGCCGATCTCGGGGGCCTCGCGCAGCGTCCGGATCATGCGCTCGAACCAGGCCAGCAGGGAGTTGCGGTCCCGACGCTGGTCGGTGACGTTGACCTTCTCGTACCCGAACTCCCCCTTCTCGACGACCGGGCGGACCAGCTTCTCCGGGTCCGCGGTGGAGAAGCCGGCGTTCGGCTGGTACGACCACTGCATCGGGGTACGGATCGCGTGCCGGCCGGGCAGGGAGAGGTCCTCCCCCATCCCGATCTCCTCGCCGTAGCGGAGCACCGGCGTGCCGCGCAGGGAGAACTGGAGGGCGTACGCCAGCTCGATGCGACGACGGTCGTTGCCGAGCATCGGGGCGAACCGGCGGCGGATGCCCCGGTCGTAGATGCGCATGTCCTTCTCCGGGCCGAACTGCGCGTACACCTGCTCGCGCTGTTCGGCGGTGAGCCGGGACAGGTCGATCTCGTCGTGGTTGCGCAGGAAGGTGGCCCACTGCGCGCCGTGCGGCAGCGCCGGGGTGTCCCGCAGCGCCTCGATGACCGGCTCCGGGTCCTGCCGGGCGAGGGCGAGCATCAGCCGCCCGTTGAGCATGAAGTCGAAGAGCATGTGTACCCGGTTGGCCGAGCCGGCGGCGTCGCCGAAGAACTGCGGCAGGTCGTCCGGCTCCACGTTGGCCTCGGCGAGCAGGACCGCGTCGCCCCGGCGCCACTGCACGTGCTGGCGCAGTTCGGTGAGGAACTCGAAGTCCTTGGGCGCGTTGGCGTTGCCGGGCTCGGTCAGCTCGATGATGAACGGCACGGCGTCCATCCGGAACCCGGAGACGCCCAGCTGAAGCCAGAACGACATGATCTTCTTGATCTCGTTCCGGACCTCGGGGTTGGTCATGTTCAGGTCCGGTTGGTACTTGTAGAACCGGTGGTAGTACCAGGACTTCGCGGTCCGGTCGTAGGTCCAGGTCTCGTGCTGTTCGCCCGGGAAGACCATGCCCTGGTAGCGGTCCGCGGGCGCGTGCTCGGACCAGACGTACCAGTCGCGGTACGGCGAGTCCGGCGAGGACCGGGCCGACTGGAACCAGGGGTGCTCGTCGGAGGTGTGGTTCACCACCAGGTCGATGATCACCCGGATGCCCCGGTTCGCCGCCTGGTGCAGCAGTTCGGCGAAGTCGCCGAGGGTGCCGAAGCGCGGGTCCACGTTGTAGAAGTCGGTCACGTCGTAGCCGTCGTCCTTGTTCGGCGACGGGTGGATCGGATGCAGCCAGAGGCAGGTCACACCGAGGCGGGCCAGGTAGTCGAGCCGGCCGATGAGGCCCCGGATGTCACCGACGCCGTCGCCGTCGGAGTCCGCGTACGTGTCGATGTCGAGGCAGTAGACGACGGCCTCGGAGTACCACCTGTCACCCATGCCGCCATACCTTCTCCCGTGGGTCGTCCCGGCAAACACGAGCGCGCCTCGGTGCCGCCGACGCAGACCCGCCGGGGCCGGTAGCCTGCCGGACATGAAGCACGAGGACGGCCCGCAGCCGGTCGACTGGACCGAGGGGAACTGGTCACGCCAGCCGGTGCGCGTCGAGGCGACCCCGACCGGTGACCTCCTCGTCGAACCCGCCGCGACCAGCGACCTCTGGCGGCACACCAGCTACGGGTTCGTGCACGACGACGCCCCGGCCCTGCTCGCCCCGTTCGCCGCCGGGAGCGCGGTCGAGGTGAGCTTCCGGCTGGACTACACGGAGCAGTTCGACCAGGCCGGCGTGCTGGTCCGGGTGGACGAGGAGCAGTGGATCAAGGCCGGCGTCGAGGTCTCCGACGGCCAGCCGCAGGTCGGGGCCGTGGTCACCCGGGGCGTCTCGGACTGGTCGGTCGCCCCGGTGCCGGAGTGGGTCGGCCGGGAGGTGACGGTGCGGGCGAGCCGGGCCGGCGACGCGCTGACCGTCCGCGCCCGGGTCGACGGTGAGCCGTGGCGACTGGTCCGCCTCGCCCCGCTGGCCCCGACGGCGGTGGCCACCGCCGGTCCGTTCTGCTGTTCACCGACGCGCGGCGGACTCACCGTACGCTTCACCGGCTGGCGTCGCGGCCCGGCCGACGCCGCCCTGCACGACTGAGCCGACCGGATGCCGCGCCTGCGGTGTCTTTCGGGTGGCGGGCGCCACGACGAGGTGTGACCGCCCCGGAATCGGGTAGCACCATCCGATCGATGGGCTTCCGGCGGAAGGACACGCATGGCACTCGCCGACAACGTCGACCCGGCACAACTCGGCGGGCTGACCGGTTGGGTGGCCGGCGTCATCGAGGCGATGGGCGCGCCCGGGGTGGCCCTGCTGGTCGCCCTGGAGAGCATCATCCCGCCGATTCCCAGCGAGATCGTCCTGGCGATGGCCGGCTACCTGGCCGGCGAGGACCGGTTCAACGTGGTGGTGGTCTGGGTGGCCGCCACCGTCGGTTCGCTGGTCGGCGCGCTCGCGCTCTACTGGCTCGGCGCGGGGCTCGGCGAGGACCGGCTCAAGCGCTGGCTGGACCGGCTCCCCCTGGTGGACACCGACGACCTGGAACGCGCCGACCGCTGGTTCGAGCGGCACGGCCGTTGGGCGGTGCTGTTCGGCCGGATGGCGCCGGTGGTGCGCAGCCTGGTGTCGATCCCGGCCGGGGCGAACCGGATGCCGCTGGTGGAGTTCAGCCTGCTGACCACGCTGGGCAGTGGCGTCTGGAATGCGATCTTCGTCGGCCTCGGGTACGCCCTCGGGTCGCGCTGGGAGGAGATCGACAAGTACAGCAGCTGGTTCGACTACGGCATCCTCGCCATCTTCGCCCTGATGATCGCGAGTTGGGCGGTGAAGAAGGTGCGCCGCCGCCGGGCCCGGCGCGACCGGCAGTCGGTGACCACCGGTCGCTGACCACCGGCGACGGCCGACCCACCCGTGCCAGACCACCCGCGATCATGGAGTTTGGGTGCCAGACAATCTATACAAAAACCGCTGATCGGGCGCCACAACTCCATGATCGACGGGCCGAGTGGGGCAGGGCGGAGGTCTGGCGGGGCGGCCCGAACGTCGCGTGCACTGCGCGACGTCCGGGCCGAGCAGGATCAGGGCAGCGTCGCCAGGTGCGGCTTCACGGTACGGGCGAAGCCGTTGCCGTTGCTGACGTCCCAGTTGACCGACCAGGTCATCGCGCCGCGCAGGCCCGGGTAGGTGCGCGGCGGCCGGAAGCTGCCGCAGTTGGTGCCCTTCGCCAGGCAGTCCAGCGCGGCGTTGACCACGCTGGGCGGGACGATGCCGCCACCGGCCGCGCCCGGACCGGCGGGCAGCCCGAGCGCCACCTGGTCGGGGCGGAGCCCGGCCTCCAGCTGGATACAGGTGAGCGCCACGATGAAGTTCACCGTGCCCTGCGGGTACGCGGCGTTCCGGTCACAGCCGAGCATCGCCCCGGAGTTGTAGTACTGGGTGTGCACGACGGTGAGGATGTCCCGGATGTCCAGGGCGAGCTTGAAGTAGCTGGTCTGGGGCGACTGCATGTCGATGGTCTGCGGGGCCATCGTGATGATCAGGCCGGACCCGACCTTCGCCCGCAGCGACCGCAGCGCCTGGCCCATGTAGGTCGGGTTCAGGCCGTTCTCCAGGTCGATGTCGACCCCGTCGAAGCCGTACCGCCCGATGAGCGCGTGCACGCTGTCGGCGAAGGCGACCGCGCTGGCCGCGTCGTTGACCGCCACCCGCCCGGTCTCGCCGCCGACCGAGATGATCACCTTCTTGCCCCGGGAGCGGAGCGTCTGCACGTCCGCCCGGAAGTCGGCGTCGGTGTAGCCGCCCAGCGACGCGGACAGGCCCGGGTCGACCGTGAAGGACACCGCGCCGGGCGTGGCCGTGGCGTCGGCGAAGGCGACCGCGACCACGTCGTACTCGTTCGGCACGTCACGGAGCCGCAGCTCGACCGCCGGGTTGTCGAAGTTGTGCCAGTACCCGGTGAGCACGTGCTTCGGCAGGCCGGTGGTGGGCGGCGGCGTGGTCGGGGGCGGTGTGGTGGGCGGCGGGGTCGTCGGGGGCGGGGTGGTGGGCGGCGGGGTGGTCGGCGGGGTGCCGCCCCCGCAGGCGGCACCGTTGAGGGTGCAGTTGCGCGGCGCGCCGGAGCCGGTGGCGAGGAAGCCGAACGACACCGACGCGCCCGGGGCGATGCTGCCGTTCCAGGAGCGGTTGGTGAAGGTGTGCCGCTGACCGGAGGACGTGAGCAGGGCGTCCCAGTAGGAGCCGAGGGTGGTGCCGGCGGGGAGCTCGAAGGTGAGGTTCCAGCCGTTGATGGTGCTGCCACCGCCGTTGGTGATGGTGTACTTCCCCTCCCAACCGGTGCCCCAGTCGGCGGTCTTGACGAAGGTCGCGGTGGCTCCGGCGGCGAAGGCGGGCATCGCCACCCAGGCCGCGCCGACGGTCGCCACGACGGCCGCGACCAGGGAGAGGACAAGAGATCGGGAACGTTTCACAGGACCCTCCAGGCCCGAGCGGGCATCCATGGATGTCGACAGGTCCGGTAATTATCAAGAAAGTTAACTGTTTCTGTCCAGAGTTGGTCGCGAGGTCCGTCGCTCGCGACGCAGCACGGTGTGCTCCAGGGCGGTGAAGGCGGTGGTGGTGACCAGGTAGAGCACGCCCGCCAACGGCACCACCAGCGCGACCGGCACCGTCGCGTACGGCAGCAGCGGCAGGATCCGACCGACCGCCGCCCCGACGTCCCCGGCCACCCCACCGGCCCCCGCCACCTCCCGGGACGACGCCGACCCGCCCGACGCCTTCGGACCGCTCGACGGCCCCGCCCCGCCGGACGACGCCGCGTTGGCGGCCATGGTCCGGCGCATCCGCCGTGACGCCAGCCACGCCAGGCCGAGCAGCGCCGCCAGGAGCACGCCCCAGACCGGTCCGGCCGCTCCGGCGAGCCCGTCGGCCAGGTGGCGCCCCAACGGCACCCCGGCCAGTTCCCCGGCCAGCGGCACCGGGTCACCGGCGGTGAAGAGGCGGTACATGATCAGGAAGAACGGGGCCTGGAGCAGGGCCGGCAGGCAGCCCGCCAGCGGACTCGCCCCGGCGGTGCCGTACAGGTCGAGCAGTTCCCGCTGCAACCGGGCCGGGTCGCCGCCGTACCGGCGACGCAGCTCGGCGACCTGCGGGGCGAGAGCCGTGCGACGCCGCTCCCCGCGCACCTGGGCGACGGTGAGCGGTACGACCAGCAACCGGACGGCGACGGTGAACGCGACGATGGCGACGGCGGTCGCGGCCCCACCGGCCAGGGGCGCGACCGCGTCGGCGAGCGTGGAGACGGCATGGGAGGCGACGCCGACGGCGGCGTCGAGTGGCGCGAAGGCGAGCATGGGTGTACCCCTTGGTGCGATTCCGGTCGAATGTCCGAGATGGACGGAGGACGGGCGGAATCGACCGCGTGCGCGGAGTCGACGGCGCGGTCCGGCCGGCCCGACGATGCGGGCCAGTGGTTGGCGGGTCGGCAGATGGCAGTGCCGGAGGTGCCCGGCGACGCGTCACGCGGCCGCGGGGCGTACCCCCGGCGCGCGGGGGCGGGGCCGACCCGGCGCGTCCGGGTCGAGCTGCCGGGGCACCCGACGGCGACGGGCGCGTTCGCGCAGGGAGCGGGCCCGTCGGACGGCCTGCGGGCCGGCGGCGCCGACCGCCGTGACCAGGACGGCCACCATCGTGGCGAGCAGCAGCGCCGCGCCGACCGCCACCCCGGCGAGCGCCTCGACCGGCCGGTCGGCGAGCACGACGAACTGACCCAGCGCGTACGCCCAGGCCCAGATCACCACCGACAGCGGAGCCAGCACGGGCACAGCCTAGGACCCGCTGTCACGTTCCCGACCCCGGCGAGCCGACCCGACACGCCGGGACAACGTTTTCCGGCCGCGTACGGCTGGGTAGCCCTAAGTCCATCTCCCGCGAGTGACGCGGACCGGAAGAAGGTGGTGAAGGCCGTGGCCGGCCAGGTGGCGATCCAGGACGTGACGAGCACGCCGGACGGTTCCGATCTGCTCACCGTCGGCGTCGAGGAGGAGTTCCTCCTCGTCGACCCGCACACCGGCGTGGCCGTGCCCGCCGTCGACCTCGTGATGGAACAGGTGCCCCCCGAGCTGGGCGGCCAGGTGGAGCGGGAGTTCCAGACCAGCCAGATCGAGATCGGCAGCCCGCCCGGACTGGACCTCAGGGCGATCCGGCACTCCCTCGGGCTGCTGCGCGCCGGGCTCGCCGACGCCGCCGACCGGGCCGGCGTCCGGCTGCTCGCCATCGGCACCGGCCCGGTCGACGGGCCGGTGCCGCCGGTGGTGGACAAGCCGCGCTTCGACCGGATGGTCGAGCGGTTCCGGCTGCTCGCCCCCGGACCGGGCAACAACGGCATGCACGTGCACGTCGGGATCCCCGACCCGGACACCGGCGTGCAGGTGCTCAACCACGTCCGGCCCTGGCTGCCGATCCTGCACGCGCTCACCACCAACTCCCCGTTCTCCGCCGGCGAGGACACCGGGTACGCGAGCTGGCGCTCGATCGAGTGGGAACGCTGGCCCTCGGTGGCCCCGACGCCCTGGCTCGACTCGCACGGCCACTACCAGCGGCTGATCCGGCAGCTCATCGACAGCGGCGTGATGCTGGACGAGGGGATGCTCTACTGGTACGCGCGGCTGTCGGCGAAGTACCCGACGGTGGAGATCCGCATCGGGGATGTCTGCCCGTCGCTGGACGACACGATCCTGGTGGCCGCGCTGGTCCGGGGTCTGGTCGGCACGGCGCTGGCGGAGATCGCCGCTGGCCGTCCGGCCCCCCGGGTCGACCACCATCTGCTGGTCGGGGCGCACTGGCGGGCCGCCCACGACGGCCTGACCGGCAAGGCCGTCGACCCGCACACCGGCGAGGTCGGTCCGGCGTGGGAGCTGCTGGACCGCCTGGTCGACCGGGTCCGCCCGGAACTCGACCGGCACGGCGACACCGACCAGGTCGACGACCTGCTCGCCGGGGTGCGCCGGCACGGCACCGGGGCCGAGCGGCAGCGCGCGGTGCACGCCCGCACCGGTCGCCTCGTCGACGTGGTCGAGGACGTGGCGCGACAGACGCGCGGCGGGACGCCGACGGTGGAAGACTGAACCGGTGGCGGAACGGTTGATCGTGGTGGGCGCCGACGCCGGCGGCATGGCGGCGGCGTCCCAGGCCCGGCGGCGGCGCGGTCCGGAGGACCTGGAGATCGTGGCGTTCGACCGGGGGCGCTTCACCTCCTACTCGGCCTGTGGCATCCCGTACTGGATCAGCGGGCTGGTCGACGAGCGGGACGACCTCGTCGCCCGGGACCCGGCCACCTTCCGGGACGAGTACCACGTGGACGTCCGGCTCCGGCACGAGGTCACCGCCATCGACCTCGACCGGCGTGAGGTCGTCGCCCGGGACCTGGCCGGCGGCGGCGAGGTCCGCGAACGGTTCGACACCCTGATGTACGCCACCGGCGCGACCCCGGTGCACCCACCGTGGGCCCGGGTCGACGCGGACGGAGTCTTCGGGGTGCAGACCCTCGACGACGGCGACGCGCTGCGCGAATGGCTGGAAAGCGACCCGGCTCCCCGGCGCGCGGTGGTCGTCGGCGGTGGCTACATCGGCGTGGAGATGGCCGAGGCGCTGATCGTGCGAGGGCTGGAGGTGACCCTCGTCGAGCAGGCCGACCAGCCGATGTCCACCGTGGACCCGGACATGGCCGGGCTGGTGGCCGACGCGATGCGCGGGCTCGGCATCGACATCCGTACCGGAGTGACGGTCACCGGGCTGGAGACCCACGACGGCCGGGTCACCGGAGTCCGCACGGACGCCGGCGAGTTCCCCGCCGACGTCGTCGTCCTCGGTCTCGGGGTGCGCCCGAACACCGCGCTCGGCGAGGCCGCCGGCCTGCCCGTCGGGCCGTCCGGCGGGATCCGGGTGGACCGCCGGATGCGGGTGATCGGGATGGACGGCGTGTGGGCGGCCGGGGACTGCGTGGAGACGCTGCACCGGGTCAGCGGACAGCCGGTCAACATCCCCCTCGGCACGCACGCCAACAAGCAGGGCCGGGTCGCCGGGATCAACATCGGTGGCGGCTACGCGACCTTCCCCGGCGTGATCGGCACGGCGGTGACCAAGGTCTGCGACCTGGAGGTGGGACGGACCGGCCTACGCGAGTCCGACGCCGCCGCCGCCGGCTTCGAGTTCGTCTCGGTGGTCACCGAGTCGACCAACCGGGCCGGCTACTACCCGGGAGCCCGCACGATGACGGTCAAGCTGATCGCCGAGAAGCCCGGTGGCCGGCTGCTCGGCGCGCAGATCGTCGGCTGGTCCGAGGCGGCCAAACGGATCGACACGCTGGCCGTGGCGCTGTGGAACGGCATGACGGTGGACGCGATGACCGGCCTCGACCTCGGCTACGCGCCGCCGTACGCCCCGGTCTGGGACCCGGTGCTCATCGCCGCCCGCAAAGCGGTCGACGCGCTCCAGGGTTGACCGGCTCCGGCCGGAAACGGTTGTACGGTCGGGCCGGACCGGCCCGAGGATGGTCCGATGGAACTGGAGATCCCTCGGCGGCTGGACTGGATGCGGCGGGTGCCCGCCGGACGCGACTGGCTGGCGGTGCTGCCGGAACGGCTCGCCGCCTGCGTGGACCGGTGGTCGCTGCGGCTCGGCCCGGCGTACCCGGGGTCGCTGGTGTCGCTGGCCCTCCCCACCGACCTGCCGGACGGGACACCGGCCGTGCTCAAGCTCCAGTATCCCGACCGGGACAGCGAGCACGAGGCGACGGCGCTGGCGCGGTGGGACGGCGACGGCGCGGTCCGGTTGCTGGCGCACGAGCCGGCGTGGCGAGCCCTGCTGATCGAGCGGTGCGTCCCCGGGGATCCGCTCTCCCACCGCCCGCCGGAGGAAGCGCTCGGGGTGGTCGTCGACCTGCTCCCCCGCCTGTGGCGACCGGCGAATGCCCCCTTCACGTCGCTGGCCGAGGAGGCTGCCGGCTGGGTGGAACGGCTGCCGGGCAACTGGGAGCGGGCCGGCCGGCCGTACGAGCGACGGCTGCTCGACGCCGCCCGCGACCTGCTCACCGGCCTGGCCCCGAACCAGGGCGAACAGGTGCTGGTCAACCAGGACCTGCACGCCGGGAACGTGCTGCGCGCCGGCCGCGAGCCCTGGCTGGTGATCGACCCGAAGCCGCTGGTGGGCGAGCGTGAGTTCAGCGTGGTGCCGATGGTGCGTGGCGCGGAGCTGGGCCACTCGCCGGCGGCGGTGCGGCACCGGTTGGACCGGCTCACCGGCGAGCTGGGGCTGGACCGGGAGCGGGTGCGGGGCTGGGCGGTCGGCCAGACGCTGGCCTGGAGCATCGGCGAGGGGCAGGTCTTCCCGCAGCAGGTCGAGGTGGTCCGCTGGCTGCTCGGCGACGACTGAGCCGCAGGTCAGCCCTCGTTCGGTGGCCTTGTCGGGGGCGCGGGTTACGGTGTGCGGGCTGTCGACGTACCGGTCGGACCGCCACCGGTCGCCCGCCCCCGGAGGATTTTCCCATGGCACAGGAGACGACGTACCTCGAACTGTCCGAAGCGGATGGTGGGGCGCACAAGTTCTACGAGACCGTCGTGGACGGCTGCGACCTGACCGTCCGCTACGGCCGGATCGGTGACCAGGGGCAGGTCAAGACCAGCAGCTTCGCGGACAACGCGAAGGCCCGCGCCGCCGCCGCGAAGAAGATCGGGGAGAAGGTCCGCAAGGGGTACGCCCCGGCGGTGCGCGGCGTACGGCAGAAGCGCGCGGTGAGCCGTCGCCAGATCGTCAGCACCCGCTCCACTGCCCGCACCGCCCCGGTGCTCTGGCGGTACCACTCGGGCGCCCCGGCGTTCGGCATCTTCGTCGACGGCCAGCACTGCATGGTGGGCAACGAGCACGGGGTGATCACCACCCTCGGCCACGACGCCCAGGTGCTCAGCCAGGTCCGGCTGCCCGACGGGGTGAAGTGCATCGTCGCCGACGACGCCTGGATCTACGCCGGCTGCGACGACGGCAACGTCTACGACCTCTCCGGCAAGGTGCCCCGGGTGGCGTACACCATCGCACCGGAGATCGACATCTACTGGCTGGACATCCACGACGGAGTGCTCGGCGTCTCCGACGCGGGCGGCGGGATCTCCGCCGTCGACCACGAGGACGAGTTCCTCTGGCGGCGGCCGGGGCGCGGCACGTCGGCGTGGATGGTGCGCTGCGACGACGACGCGATCTACCACGGCCACTCGGCGGGGGTGACCGGCTACGACTGGCGCACCGGCCAGGAGCTGTGGAACACCCGCACCGGCTCGGTCCTCTTCGGCTGGCAGGAGCGCGACCACGTCTTCGCCGGCACCGGCACCCGCCAGGTCGTCCGGCTGACCAAGCGCGGCCGGGCCGACCTGACGTACCACTGCGACGCGCCGGTCTTCTCCTGCGCCGCCACCGAGAACGGCCGGTACGTCTTCGCCGGGGACAACCACTCCTCGATCTACTGCTTCGACGAGGCCGGCAACCGGCTCTGGAAGCTCGGCACCGGCTGCGGTTCGGCGTACTCCATGCAGTACCACGAGGACCGCCTCTACGTGGTCACCACCGGCGGGTACCTGGCCTGCATCGACGCCAGCGAGCCGGCGATCCGGGCGGCCGAGGGCGGCAGCGTCCCGCAGGTGGTGGACGTCAAGGCACCGCCCCGGATGGCCGCCACCGCTCCGTCCACCACGGTCGAGGTGGTCCACCACGCCGAGGGCGGGGTGGTCGTGCAGTGCGTCGAGGAGCGCGGCCGGCTGCGCATCCAGGTGCTCTCCGACGGCTACCACCGGGACTGGTCGGTGCAGTTCCCCAAGGGCATCCGCGAACGGGGAGCCCGCTACCTGGTCCCCGAGGTCCGCGAGTCCGGCCGGGGCGGCTTCTACCGCGCGTACGGCGACATCCGCCGGCTGGTCTGAGCGCGGTGGTCGGGCCGGCGGTGCGGGCCGGCCCGACCACCGCGCCAGCTGCCGCCCATAGCGAGTAGAGGCGTCCGGGTATAGCTTTCGCTATACTCTTTCGCGTGGGGACCGACGAGTGGGATATCTACCTCGTCCACGAGGTAGAAGAGTGGATCGACAGCCTCGATGCACTCACCCACACCCGTGTCGTGCAAGCCATCGACCTGCTCGCCCAGGCCGGACCAGGGCTCGGCCGGCCGCTGGTCGACACGATCCACGGTTCATCGATCGCCAACCTCAAAGAGCTGCGCCCCGGCACCGTCCGCATCCTGTTCGCCTTCGACCCGTGGCGCTCCAGCATCCTGCTCGTCGCCGGAGACAAGGCCGGACGTTGGCAGCAGTGGTACACCGAAGCGATCCCCCTGGCCGAGCAACGCTACGAGATATACCTGAAGGAACGCGCTGAGGAGGGCCGACAGCCATGAGCAGCTACGTAAGCTGGCGTGACATCCGCAGCGCCCACATCGAGCGCGCCGGCGGCGAGCAGGTCGTCGAAGCAGGCAAACAGGAACTGCTCACCACCATCGTCGGACACCGCCTCGCCGAGGTACGCCGCGCCCGCGGTCTGACTCAGAAGCAGGTCGCCGAACGCATGGGCGTCACCAAGGGCCGTGTCTCCCAGATCGAACAGGGCAAGATCTCTGGCCAGGACGTCGTCGCCCGCTACGCCGCCGCTCTCGGCGGACGCCTCCACCAGGCGATCTACTTCGACGACGGCGACATCGCCGCCATCGCTTAGCCCGTCCCACGACCCACCCCGCCAAGATCGGCGGCTTCTACCGCGCGTACGGCGACATCCGCCGGCTGGTCTGAGCGCGGTGGTCGGGCCGGCGGTGCGGGCCGGCCCGACCACCGGACCGGCCCACGAGCGGCCGACCCGGCCTGAGCCGCAGGGCAACGGGCGGGTCAGCCGGCCTGGCAGGCGGCGCACCAGTAGAGGTTGCGCCCGCCCAGCTCACCCCGGCTGACCGCCGAGCCGCAGACGTGGCAGGGGTCGCCGTTGCGGCGGTAGACGTACACCTCGCCGCCGTGCCGGTCGACGCGCGGCGCACGCCCCATCGCCTCGGGCAGGTGCGCCGGGCGGACGGTGTCGATCCGCCCCCGCTCGACCGCGAGGGTCATCAGCTCGACCAGGTCGGCCCAGAGCGCCTGCCAGCCGGCCGGGGTCAGGTTCCGGCCGGGCAGCAGCGGCGGCAGTCCGGCCCGGAACAGCGCCTCGGTCACGAAGATCAGCCCGGTGCCGGCCACCACCGACTGGTCGAGCAGGAGCGCGGCGAGCGGCGTCGGGCTACGGGAGATCCGGGCGTACGCCCGCGCCGGGTCGGCGTCGGTCCGCAGCGGATCCGGGCCGAGCCGGGCGCGCAGCGTCTCGACCTCACCCGGGGTGAGCAGCTCGCAGGCGGTGGGGCCGCGTAGGTCCAACCAGTGGCGGTCGCCGACCATCCGCAGTCGCACCTGCCCGACCGGCGCGGGCGGCTCCCCCGACCCGTCGGTGAACTTGCCGTAGAGCCCGAGGTGGATATGGAGGGTCACCTCGGCGGCGTAGTGGTGCAGCAGGTGCTTGCCGTACGCCTCGGTACTCTCCAGCAGGGTGCCGGAGATCAACGCCGCCCCTTCGGCGAAGCGACCCTGAGGGCTGCTGACCTGCGGCTTCTCCCCGGCGAACAACTCGGCGTGCCGGGCCGCCAGGCGGTGGATGCTATGTCCCTCGGGCACGACCACCAAGCGTAGTCAGCGACCGTCACGCCCCTCCGTCAGGGCGGCCCGCACGACTTCGGCAATGTGGGGGTCACACCCGGCCGGGACACCCCGACCTCGCCGAACCGGAGTCGATCGTGGGCATCTCTGTCGGCAGTCGGAGGTGGATCGGGCGTGCCGCCAGGCGGGATCCGCTCGCTCGTCGGGCGTGGAGGAGGGGACAGCTGCACCTCGACCCGCGCGGCTACTCCTTGCCAGCTACGTACACACCTCGTCCCGGCTGTCCCACGACCAGGTCCCGATCGTGCAGGAGCGAGACGGCACGGTACGCGGTGGCCACGCTGACGGCGAACTGATCAGCCAGCTCGCTCGTGCTGGGCAACTTCGTCCCCGGCCCGAGCTCGCCGCTCTTGATCTTCGCAGTCAGTTCGTCGGCGATGCGTCGGTATTCGGCAGGTGCAGAGGGCATGACTTTGATCCCCTTGGTTCGGCCCTGCCATCTGACCACGCGCCAACCTTCGTCAGCAAGTGATGCAGGAAAACCACGCCGTGTGCTTTACCTACGTCAGATAGTGACGTAGTTTGCTTATGGCTTCCCTTGGTTCGGCAAACCTGTAGGCAAGCCCCGTCAGGGCGGCGCGGATCCCGTCGCCCTGACGGCTAACAGCGAATTCACCAAGCTGCGGAGAGCACTGATGAACGGGATCCGCCCCGACGACCACCCACCAGCCGCCCCACCGACGCACCCCGTTCGACACGGGCCCGTCTGGAGCTGGCGGCGCTGGCGCAGGCTGTGCCGCTGCGGGGCGGAACTACCCTGCCGCGCCCGCCGTCGCCTCACGATCAACCCGAGGGCACTGGCCCCCGGAGGAGCCGTGACCCCGGTACGCCGCGAGGTGCCGTTCCTGGTGCAGTCGGCCTGGTACTGCCTGGACCACCACCGCCACAGCCGTTGCCCAAGGTGCACGGAGACGGGGTTCTGCCCGACGGTGGAAGCTGCCCGCGCCCGGATCAGGATGTGGCGCCGGCACCGCGCTGTCTTCGGCTGGCGATGACCACTCCCCGGCCCGGGGCCGGCGACCTGGTCCTGGTGACCCGCGCGGCCAGCGTCCAGTTCGTCACGCCGATCATGTTCCGGGTCATCCGGGTGCTCGACCGGGTCACCTTCGACGGGTGGATCTGGCTGGACGGCTACCAGCTCGACAGGAAGGGCGACGCGGTCGCCCGGCGGTCGATCTTCGTACAGCCCGCCGGGCTACGGGTGCAGCAACGGGCGGCCACACCCCGAAGACCGACGACCCTGCCGACCGTACGCCAGAACTGCGGACCGGCCGGGCTGCCACCGGCCACCCCGCAGCGCCAGCCAGCGCAGGCACGGCGTACCGCTGGACACGGCTGACTGACCGGGTAAGGCAGAACTGACAGGGGTCGCCACGTCCCCCCAAAGCGCCCACCAGCCAACCGGGGTCCGGGTCTCCTGTTCGCGCCGGGTCACGGGTGTGGCCGACGAAGGTCAGCGCCCGTCGCGGACGGCGGCGACGGCCTCGACCTCGACAAGCTGGTCGTCGTACCCGAGCACGGCGACCCCGAGCAGCGTGCTCGGCGGGTCGTGGTCTCCGAACGCGTCCCGGACGACCCTCCAAACGGCCACCAGGTCGGCCCGGCGGGACGACGCCACGTAGACGGTGGTCTTGACGACGTCGGTGAGCCGGGCACCCGCCGCCGCGAGGGCGGTCTCCAGGTTGGCCATCACCTGTCGGGCCTGGCCGACCGGGTCACCCGGCGCGACGGTCCGCCCCTCCGCGTCGAGCGGGCAGGAGCCGGCGGTGAAGACGAGCCGGGCCGGCGGCTCGACCGTGGCCGCGTACGCGTACTCGGCCACGTCGGACAGGGCGGGCACGCGAATCAGTCGGTTCGGTGAGGTCACTGCGGCGACGCTACTGCCGGATCCCGAGCGGGCTCAAAGGATATTCGCCGACCGTCATGGTCGACGTCGCCCAGTCCCGAGACACGGCGACCAACCGTCAGGAGGTAACGCAGGAAGGCAGGGCTGGCGCTCCACCCATCCCACCGGGTCCTCAGTCAGCCAACCCACCCGCGAACGGCATGGACCGCCACTGCTCGACGAGCGGCCGGGTGGCGTCGGCCAGCATGGGCAGTTGCGGGGCGAGCGCGAGGCAGGCGACACCCCGCAGCATTCCCACCGCGTTGACGAAGCCCAGCACGTCCTTGTTCAACTCCCGCAGGCCCCTGCGCCGCGCTTCGCGGTCGTACGCGGCCTCGCAGTCGGGGCCGAGGCCGGCGAGGTCCCACTCCACCGGCCCGGACATGACCATCTCGAAGTCGGCGTACAGGTGCCCGCGCACCTCGGGGACGATGTTCACCGCCGGACAGTCGCCGTGGATGGGCTGGAGGTCGACGCCGGGAAACCTGCGCTCGAACGCCTCGCGGGACCGCACGAGGGGTTCCAGGATCTGCCACTCGCGGCGGGCCCGGTCCAGGTCGGCCGGGTCGAGCAGGTCGGGGTGGTCCGCAAGGAGCGCGAGGCTGTCCTCGATGAACCGAGGTTCCGCATTCGACAGGAACGACAGGTCACCCGGGTAGTCGCGCATCGCGACGTGCAGGTCGGCGACGAGGCCGGCATTCGCCACGTAGTCGGGCTCGGCGTCCGGATCCACGTCGACGAGCTGCCAGAACGTCATCGAGAACCCGTCGCGTTGCACCGGCTCCGGGGGCACGAGCGGGCTGGGCGGGATGACCGGGACGCCCCGGTCGGCGAGCCACCGGGTCACGTCCAGTTCCGCCCGCTGCCGGCCCGCCTGGCTGTCGAGGTCGGCGTAGTGCGGCAGCACCGTGAGCACCCGGGCCACCACCGGCGACGGCGCGAGGTGGACGACCACCGAGAACACCTCGTACAGCACCTTCGGGTCGGTCACGGTGAGCCCGAGACCGCGTCCGGCGTGGACAGCCGCGTCGACGGCACGTGCGGTCCGGTCAGCGATCTGTTCCGGGGACAGGAACACGGTCATGGCGTGATCGTGCCATCCCCGTGCGGAAGCAGAAACGTATAAACCCGGTCGAGCACCTCGGCCTGGGCCGGCCAGGACCACGACTCCAGCAGCCCCGGCGCGTCGTAGGCGGCCCGGTGGCGGGTCGGATCGGTGAGCACCGTCTGCACCGCGCGGACCAGGTCGGCGACGTCCCCGGCGCGGAACACCTCACCCTGGCCGGTACGCCGGACCGTCTCCGCCATGGTCCGTACGTCGCTGACCACGATCGGCAGCCGGGCGTGCGAGTACTCGAAGAACTTCGTGATCAGGGCGATCTCGTGGTTCGGCCAGTGCTCGATCGGGATCACCCCGACGTCCGCCCCGGCGAGCAGCGACACCACCTCGTCGGCGGCGACGTACCCACCGACGTGCAGCCGGTCGGCCACGCCGAGTTCCGTCGCCCGCGCGACCAGACCCTGGACGTAGTCGCCGTCCGGCCGGTTCACCACGAACGCGAGGTGCGTACCGGGCAGCCGGGGCAGCGCCTCCACCAGCACGCCCAGCCCGCGTTGCGGGGCCGCCGCCCCGCTGTAGACCAGCAGCGGCACCTCCGGTCCGATCCCGCACCGCTGGCGCAGGGACTCCGTCGGGGTCACCCCGTCGGGCAGGTCGGGGGCGTTGAGCACCACCGCCGGCCGCTCGGCGAGGCCGTGTTCGGCCTGCAACAGCCGGGCCAGTTCGTCGGAGACGGTGACCACCGCGTCGGCGTACGGGGCGTACTCCCGTTCGTGCGCCCGGTGGGCGGGCAGCCAGCGGACGTTGTCCCGCCACGGCTTGATGCCGGGCAGGAACTCGTGCGCGTCCCAGAGCAGCCGGACGTTCCGGCCCCGTTCCGAGGCCCGCAGTTTGGCCCGCGCGCCCACTCCGAGCATCCGGAAGTCGTGGGCGTGGATCAGGTCCGGGTCGAGGGCGTCCACCACCGGCCCGTACGCCCGCTCGTACTGCCACAGGGACGGTTCGAGCCGCCGCCAGGCGCGCTCCCGCATGGCCACCGACCAGAACCGGGTGTAAGCCCGTTCCACCGGCCTGCGCAGACCGCCGAGCGCCGCCACCGCCCGCCGCCGGCGCGCCTGCGCTCCGGTGGTCGGGCCGCCCATCGGCAGCAGCCGGACCTCGGCGCGGCCGAGCAGCCACCGGTGCGGCGCGCCGTCCGGCGAGCGCCCGAGCAGCGTCACGTCCCAGCCGGCGGCGGCAGCCGAGCGGGCCGCCTTCTGCACCCGTGAGTCGCCGTGCACCGCGTTGTCGACCAGCATCACCACCCGGCCCCGGGCACCTGGAACACGCTCGTCGTCTCTGCCCGCACCGGTCACGGCTCGGGATCCTACGGCCGCTCCGGCCTCCGCCACGGCACGAAACGAACCGGTCCACCCCTCGTTCACCTGCAATTCCGGTTGGGGCCCCGGAGGGGACAGGTGTGCCGGAAGAGGGCCGGGGGTACGTCAGGGGTACCACCGCGTGGCAGCCGGCGGCGCGTCCGAGGTCTCCACGCACCGACCAGGAGGTGTACGTCGTGAGGATTCCCCTGCTGTCGAGCCGGAACGAACCGGCCACCCGGGACGGGAACGAAGCCGCCCCGGAGACCGTCCACGCCACCGACCGGGACGCGTCGACCGTGTCGTCCACCGGTCGGGTCGCCGAGCCGATGGGCACCGACCGGGGCGGCGACCGGACGACGTACCGCAGCGCCGCCGCAACCGTCGACGGCCGTGACCAGCGGACGGACCTACCGCCGGCGGACGGCCGGGTCCGGGACCCCCGGGACGCCGACGCGGAGCGACGGGCTGCGGCCCGGGCGGCGACCGCGCGGGCCGCCACCCGACCGGCGGAGGCGGACCCGGACCGGGACCACGTCCGGTCTGGCCCCGAGCCGACCGCCGGCACCGCGACCACCAGCACCATGGAGCGGACCATCGACCTGGACCGGGCGACGCAGGAGCGTACGGTCGACCGCCACCCGGACCTCGAACCCGTCGTCGCGGACCGGCGTGCCCCGGAGCCGGCGGTGGTGGCCGGGAAGAAGCCCCGGGCCAGCCTGCTCGCCACCGTGGGTCTGGTCGTCGGCGTGGCCGGTCTGATGTTCGTGCTCACCGGCACCCTCGCCGGGTACGGCATCGCGATCGGCGCGGTCGGCGCGGTGCTCGCCGTCCTCGGCCTGATCGCCACCCGTCGCCGGCACGTCGCCGGCAAGACCGACGCGCTGCTCGGCATCCTGGCCGGCCTCGCCGCCGTGGTGCTCGGCGTGCTCGCGATGACCGGCCAGTTCGACTGGCCGACCACTGACGGCGACCTTGTCAATCGCTTCCGGGAGTGGCTTGACTCACAGTTTGTCGACCGGCTCTGACGGGCACTGTTGGCGGCACCGGTGGTGCACCGGTCGAGCCCGGTCAAACTGGTGGTTCACCAGCGGGGGCGACATCTCTTTCAGGGGCGGCGGTTCGCCGCCCCTGAAGCATGTCCGGGGTCGGATGCCGGGCGGGTGAGCCGCCGGGCACTCGCCGGCCTGGTCCGCGTAGCCACCCGCGGCTGAATCTCCACGTCCCGCAGCCTGCCGACGCGCATCATCGGGCGGTGGGCCCGGATGACCTGCTCCGGGAGGACGGCGGCGCCCTGACCGGCCGTCCGACGCCGCTCCGGCGCGCAACGAATCGCACGCCCAATGCCATACAGACGCAATGAACGTGCGCTTCACGCAATCCTCACGGGTGGTTACCGCCGCTGCCGGACGCATAGCGTTGGAGTAACGGCGCCAGCCCGCAGGCCGCGAGTGGCCGGGCGCGCCCGACCCTCGGGAGCAGGACAATGACGATGGACGCCACCAGCCAGCGCTTCCTCATGTGCCGGCCGACGTACTTCGCCGTCGACTACGCGATCAACCCCTGGATGGACCCCACCGCGCCGGTCGACGCCGACCTGGCGATCCGGCAGTGGGAGCAGCTGCGGCAGACGTACCGCGAACTCGGCCACACCGTCGAGGAGATCAACCCGGTGCCCGGTCTGCCCGACATGGTCTTCGCCGCCAACGGCGGCACCGTGATCGACGACCGGGCGATGGCCGTGCAGTTCCGCGACCCGCAGCGGGCCGACGAGGCCCCCGCCTACCGGGCCTGGTTCGAGGCCGCCGGCTTCGAGATGCACGACCCGAAGCACGTCAACGAGGGCGAGGGCGACATCCTGCTCGCCGGTGACCTGCTGCTCGCCGGCACCGGGTTCCGCACCGCGCACGCCTCGCACGCCCAGTTGCAGGAGGTCTTCGGTTATCCGGTGATCACCCTCCAGCTGGTCGACCCCCGCTTCTACCACCTGGACACCGCGCTCACCGTGCTCGACGAGCGGACCGTGGCGTATCTTCCCGAGGCGTTCTCGCCGGGCAGCCGCGCCGCGCTGCGTCGACTCTTCCCCGACGCCGTGCACGCGACCATGGCCGACGCCGAGGTGCTGGGGCTGAACGCGGTCAGCGACGGCCGGCACGTGGTGCTGCCCGCCCAGGCCACCGCCCTCGCCGCGCAGCTGCGCGACCGGGGCTACGAGACCATCGGTGTCGACCTGTCCGAGCTGCGCAAGGCCGGCGGTGGCCCGAAGTGCTGCACGTTGCGACTCCGTCAGGGAAAGGCAGGCAAGTGATCGTCGACGACATGCTGCGGACGCCGGACGCGGTTCGGGACGCCGAACGGTGGACCGCGCACAACTACCACCCGCTACCGGTGGTGATCTCGTCCGCCGAGGGCGCCTGGCTCACCGACGTGGACGGGCGGCGCTACCTCGACTGCCTGGCCGGCTACTCCGCGCTCAACTTCGGCCACCGGCACCCGCAGCTGATCGCCGCCGCGCACGACCAGCTCGACCGGCTGACCCTGACCAGCCGGGCGTTCATCCACGACCAGTTCGCCGTCTTCTGCCGCGAGCTGGCCCAGCTCTGCGACAAGGAGCTGGTGCTGCCGATGAACACCGGCGCGGAGGCGGTGGAGACCGCGATCAAGGTCGCCCGCAAGTGGGGTTACCAGGTCAAGGGCGTGCCGGCCGGGCAGGCGAACATCGTCGTCGCCGAGGGCAACTTCCACGGCCGGACGACCACCATCGTCAGCTTCTCCACCGACGCGGACGCCCGGGACGACTTCGGTCCGTACACCCCCGGGTTCACCGTGGTCCCGTACGGCGACCTGGACGCGCTGACCGCCGCGATCGACGACCACACGGTCGCGGTGCTGATCGAGCCCATCCAGGGCGAGCAGGGCGTGGTCGTCCCGCCGGAGGGCTACCTGCCGGGCGTACGCCGGGTCTGCACCGAGCGCAACGTGCTCTTCCTCGCCGACGAGATCCAGTCCGGCCTGGGCCGCACCGGGGAGACCTTCGCCTGCGCCCACGAGGGCGTCGTACCGGACATGTACCTGCTCGGCAAGGCGCTCGGCGGCGGCATCGTGCCGGTCTCGGCGGTCGCCGCGAACGCCGACGTGCTGGGCGTGCTCAAGCCCGGCCAGCACGGCTCCACGTTCGGCGGCAACCCGCTGGCCTGCGCGGTCGCCACCGAGGTGGTCCGGCTGCTGGCCACCGGCGAGTTCCAGCGGCGCTCCGCCGAGCTGGGCGAGCGGCTGCACGCCGGACTGCGGGAGCTGCTCGGCCGGGGCCTGGTCGCCGTCCGGGGCCGGGGTCTCTGGGCCGGCCTGGACATCGACCCGGCGCTGATGACCGGCCGGCAGGCGTGCGAGCGGCTGATGGAGCGGGGCGTCCTCGCCAAGGACACCCACGGCTCCACGATCCGACTGGCCCCGCCCCTGGTCATCACCGCCGAGGAGATCGACCACGCGCTGGCCCAGCTCGCCGCCGTCCTCGACCCCGCCGCCTCCGCCTAGGGGCGGGGCAGGCGCATCGCCATGGTGGGGGCTTCGGCCATCACCGAGGTGGGGGTGTAGGGGGCACCGGCGGGCAACTCGCCCGGACGACCGATCTGCACCCCCGGGTACAGCTCCACCATGTCCCCCGGGTCCATCACCCGGGACTGCTGCGGTGCCAGCGGGATCCGCTCGGCCTCGGCCATCGAGCCGCCGGGACGGATCCCGCTGCCGTTGGTGCTCACGTCGGTGACCACCACCGTGCCGGCCCGCAGCTCGAACTTGAGGTGACTGCGGCTGATCCAGCGCCGGGCCTCGTCGTTGAGCCACTGCCCGAGCACGATCCCGCTGGACTGGTCCGGTGCCCGGCCGACCAGCACCGGCTCCTCGGACGTGAGCACGAACCGACGCCGGACCAGACCACCGATCCGAACCGCGAGGACCTCGGTCCGGGGCCGGGCCCCGCCGTCACCGAGTCGGGTGTTGTGCCGGGGACAGGTCGGCGCGCCGGTCCGCAGCGTCGGCGGCGGCTGGGCGGCCGGACTCCGCTCCGAGCGGGGGGACAGATCCGCGAAGGCACCACCGCCGCCCCCGGAACCGAAGAGCGCGCAGCCCGGTTCGGGGCAGCGCCACAGGCGGGAGAGCAGTTTCGTCCCGACCGGCGACGGCTCCCCGGCGACCGGGGTCGTACCCGGGCCGACGTGCGCGACGAAGGCCGGACCGCCCTGTCCCGGCACCGGAGCGACCACCCGGCCCGGCTGCTCGACCACCCACGGGTAGCGTCCGCGCAGCCCGTCGAAGCGGGCCCGGCTGAGCACCGGCAGGCCGAGCAGGTCGGCCACCTCCAGGATCCGGTCACCCGGCTGGTCCAGCACCTCGACCAGGCCGTCGTCGGCCCAGCGGCGGACCACCATCCGCTCGTTCGAGGTCAGGTCGGCGTCGGAGAGCAGCGCCCGGTGCACGACCGCGTAGACCGGGACGCTGTCCTCCTCCAGCTGCCGGGCCAGCGCGTCGATCACCATGCCGAGCCGCAGCATGCTCGCCGGTCGGCCGGCGTCCAGGTCCTGGTAGCGGATCACCTCGGCCAGGTCGACGACCGCGCGGGCCAGGGAGGGGTCGGTGCAGACGCGTCCCTCGATCGCGTCCAGCACCTTGCTGATCTCGAATCTCATCGCGTGCTCCGGACGATCTCGTCGATCCGCCGGGCCAGATCGATGTCACGTTCGGTGACACCGCCGGCGGAGTGGGTGGTGCAGCGGAACGTCAGCGTCCGCCACCGGATGTCGATGTCGGGGTGATGGTCCCGCTCCTCGGCCACCTCGGCGACCCGACCGACGACCGCGATCGCCTCGGGGAAGCTGCCGAGCTGGACGGTGCGACTGATGCCGGCAGGGTCGCCCGTCCAGTCCGCCAACGCGGCCAGTCTGTCGCGTACCGCCTCTGCGGTGAGCACCTCTGCCATGGTCAGCACCCTACCGGGGCGGTGCCGCCCACCGCCGGACCCGAACGTCACCCAGCGGCAACCGTCACTCCCCCGCTCCCGCCGGTCACGGCGGGTGCCCCCGGTGTGGTTGGTAGCAGGGGACCCCTGTTACTCGTTTTTGTCGTGCAGGGGTCCCCTGCTACCACCGCCACCACAGCAGCACCGCCGCCGCCACCGCCGACACAGCAGCACCAGCAGCACCAGCAGCACCAGCAGCAGCGGGACGGTGCCGGTGCGACGGTCAGCTCCGTACCGGGCGGCCAGCCTCGTGCAGGTGCGCCAGCGCCTGCCGGTACGAGTCGAACAGCCCGGTCTCGGCGTACGGGATGCCCTGTTCGGCGCAGTACGCGCGGACGATCGGCCGGGCCCGGCGCAGGTTGCCCCGGGGCATGTTCGGGAAGAGGTGGTGTTCGATCTGGTAGTTGAGGCCGCCCAGCGCGACGTCGACCAGGCGGTTGCCCCGTACGTTGCGTGAGGTGAGCACCTGCTTACGCAGGAAGTCGAGGTCGTCCTCGGCGGTCGGCATCTCCATGCCCTTGTGGTTGGGGGCGAACGAACAGCCCATGTAGAGCCCCCAGAGCCCCTGGTGGACGGCGACGAACGCCACCGCCCGCCCCGGCGACAGGACGGCGCCCACCAGCACGAGGTAGCCGACGAGGTGCGCGGCGAGGAGCAGCCCCTCCACCGTCCGGTGCCGCATCGGCGTCCGGAATCCGCCGTCCGGGTTCCGCCCGACGACGGCACGCACGCTGGACACGTGCAACGCGAGCCCCTCCAACAGCAGCATCGGGAAGAACAGCCACGCCTGCCACCGGGCCAGCCACCGCCCGAAACCCCGGGTCGCCGCCGCCTGCTCGTGGGTCCAGACCAGCGCTCCCGCGCCGACGTCGGGGTCCTCCCCCTCGTGGTTGGGGTTGGCGTGGTGCCGGTTGTGCTTGTCCACCCACCAGCCGTAGCTGAGCCCGACCGCCAGGTTGCCGGCGAGCAGCCCGACCACCTCGCTGGGACCGCGTCGACGGAACATCTGCCGGTGTCCCGCGTCGTGTCCGAGGAAGGCGACCTGGGTGGTGGCGACGGCGAGCAGCACGGCGACGCCGAGTTGGGCCCAACTGTCACCGACCGCGACGAACAACGCCCAGCCGCCGACGAAGAGGGCCACCGTCAGCGCTCCGCTCGCCACGTACCAGCCGGGTCGCCGCCTTAGCAGACCGGCCTCGCTGATCCGCCGGGACAACCGCGCGTAGTCACTGCCCCGCCGCAGCGGCGGGTCGGCCACCGAACCGAGCGTCATCTGTGCCCCCGTCTCCTCGGGTGGTCGGGCCGCCGGCCGGCGGCCCGACTCCAGTCTCCGAACGACGGTTGCGCTGGGTAATCCTGCGACCCCCCGAACAGCCGGTAGGGCAGGCCCTACCCCATCCTGCCCACCACGGAACGCAGCCGGGCCAGATCCCGCCGACGACGCTCGTAGGTGGTCGCGAGTCCGATCAGCGCGAGACCGCCGACGGCGAGGAAGATCCACCGGGGCACCAGGTCCCAGCTGCGGACGACCTCGTGCAGGGCGAGCGGGACGAGGCAGGCCCCGCCGAGCACGACCGGGGCCTGCCACCGCCGGACCGCGCCGAACAACACCACGCCGAGCGCACCGGCTCCGAGCAGCAGCCGCCGCCACGGTTGCGGGTCCGCGCCCACCAGGACCGACGCCAGGCTCGGCAGCAGCGCCGCGGCGAGCCCGGGGCCGAGGGCGGTCCAGCTCGTCAACCCCGGTCGGGTACGCAGCGCGACCAGCCCGGCGAGCAGCGCCAGCCCGGCCGCCGGCAGGGTGTACGCCTCCAGCAGCGTGACCTCGGCGACGGTGAGCAGCAGCCACGCCCCGAGCAGTTCGCTGCCCCCGGCGACGGCCGCGAAGGTCCACCGCCGACCGACCGGCTCCCCCGGTCGCAGCGCCCGCAGCGCGACAGCCGTGCCCCAGAGCACACAGACCAGGGCGGCCTGCCGGCGTGACCCGACGGTGAGCAGGAGCGCCGTCAGGGCGACTCCCTGGGCGGCGGCGTCCAGCACCAGTCCCTCCCCCGGACGCCGACGGGCCAGCAGGGCGGCGGTGCCCAGCACGAGCACGGCCACCGCGAGCACGGCCGACCCGGCGGTACGCAGCGGCAGGTCGGCGGCGACCGTGGCGGTGACCGCGAAGGCGGTGGCGGTGAGGGCCGCGCCCGCCCAGCCGACCGGCCGGACCGCGTCGACCCGACCGGCGACCCCGACCACGACCGCGACCACCAGCGCCAGGCCCAACCCGGCGAGGGTGCCGGCACGGGTCGGCAGCAGGCCGGCCAACCCGGCGCCGGCCAGGGTCAGCCCGGTGCCCGCCAGCACCGGCAGCACGGCCCGACGCGGGGTCGACGTGCTGGCGAGCGTGGCGGACAGCAGGCCCGCCGCGCCGAGCAGCAGGGACGCCGCCGGCAGCACCGGCCAGGGTGCACCGACCCCGCCGAGGAGCACCGGCACGGCCACCGCGCCGACCGGTACGGCGATCGGCACCGCCCGGCCCCGGCCGAGCGGGGTGGACCGGGCGGCCACCGCCAGGGCCAGGAGCAGCACGAGGAACGCCACCCCGGCGGAGAGCCGCGAAGGGGCCACCCCGGGTGCCAGCCCGACCCCGTCCGGCGCACCGGACCAGACCGACCCGAGCCAGCCGTACGGGGCGACCAGCACCCGGAACACGGCGGGGACGAGCACCGCGCCGGCCGCCACCGCCAGCACGACGCCGACCACCCGCAGGCCACCGTCCGGGCGGAGCACGGCGGCCCCCACCACCGTCACCAGCACCGCCACCGCCAGGTAGACCGGCACCGACTCCCCGGCCGGCACGACCACCGGCGCGAGGCCGGCCAGCGGGAGCGCCCCGGCCAGCGCGGTGCCGGCGTACCGCTGGAGGTCGGGCCAGTGCCGACGGACCGCGACCAGCGCGACGGGCAGCAGCCCGACGGCGATGGCCGGCCCGCGCAGCCGCCACGGCAGCGACGACGCCAGCTCGACCTGCGTCACCACCACCAGGGCCGGTACGGCGAGCAGCGCCACGGTCAGCGCCGGGCCGGCCAGCCACCGGACCGGTCCACCGAGCCGTCGGGCCCGGCCGGCCACCACCAGACCGACGGCCAGCATCCCGGCCAGGACCGCGCCGGCTCCCACCGGCGCGGCGAGGCCGACGAGCAGCGCGTGCCCGGTCAGGACCACGCCGGCGACGGCGGTGAGCACCGGCTGGTACGCCCGGCCGCCCGACCGGAACACCGCCACGAGCAGCAGGGCCGCCCCGACGACCAGCCCGAGCGCCACCACCACCGGCCAGGGCGTGGGCCGGACGGCCGGCACGGCGAGCACCGCGACCACACCGCCGCCGAGGGCGACCGGGAACCGGGCGGCCCGGGGCAGCAGGAGCAGACCCGCCCCGACGGTCAGCAGCACCGCGACCGGAAGCTGCCAGCCCCAGTGCAGGTCCGGGCCGGCGGTCGCGCCCTGCCACGGCGGGACGGAACGGAGCACCCCGGCGGCGGCCAGCCCACCGGTCGGCACCAGGACCACGTGGGCCATCACCCCGGCCACGACGAGCGCACCGGCCCGGGAGCCGCTGCGCAGCCCGGCGGGCATCGCCCGGACGGCGGCGGCCAACGCGAGCACCACCACCGCCGAGGTGACGAGCAGCACCGAGGGGCGCAGCTCGGCCACCGGGCGGAGCACCGCCGGAGCCGAGACGACCACCAGCAGCGCGACGGCGACCGGCCGGAGGACCGAGCCGGCGGCGACCAGCGCGGTCCCGGCCAGGACCACCGCCACCACCAGCAGCGGCAGACCGGCCGCGAGCGGCGTGTCGAAGGCCTCCCCCGCCAGCAGGGCGGCCACCGCGCAGACCACTGCCGGGACCAGTGCCAGGGCGTGACCGGTCCAGGCGGTGACCCGGCCCGCGACGACCAACGACCCACCCGCCCCGGCCCGGCCCGACGGCACGGGCACCACGGTCCGGTCCGACGGCACGGGCACCCCGGTCCGGTCCGACGACGCAGGCAGCGCGGCCCGGCCCGACAGCGCGCGCACCACGGCCAGGTCGACCAGGGCGACCCCGGCGAACACCAGCGCCCATCCCGCGACGCCCGGTCGCGTCTCGGCGGCGAGCAGCGGCAGCACCGGCTGTGCGACGAGCAACGCCCCGAACCAGGGCACCGCCAGCCGGGTGAGCAGCGCATAACCGGCGGCGATCGCCGCGCTGGCCCCCCCGACCAGCGCGGCGTACCGGGTCACCGGCCAACCGGTGACGCCGACCAGGTCGACCGCCCACGCGGCGTACCCGTCGAGGAGCACCAGCAGCAGCCCGACGGCGGCGATGGTCTCCGCGGTGCCGCGCAGTCCCCTCCGTACCACGACCGCCGGCACGGCCAGCGCGAGCGCGGTGACCGCCGCCAGGATCGCCGCCCGGCCCACCACGCCCACCGCCGCCCAGGCGACCGCGGTGAAGACGATCGCCGCGGTGCCGAGCAGCAGGCCACCGAGGACGAAGAGCACCCCCTGCACGGTCCGGGTGGAGGTCTCCCGCTGCCCGGCGGCGGTGCCCCCCACCGCCGCCGGGCCGACCGGAACCGGGCCGACGGCGACCGGCCGGACCAGACCCGGACCGGCGGCGGCCGGCCGGACCGGAGCCGGACCGGACGGGACCGGGCCCGTGGACACCGGACCGGACGGGACCGGACCGGTGAGGGCCGGCGCCGACGGGGTCGGGGCCACCGCCGGCCGGGGCGGACGCACCGTGGCACCGGTCGGGGCCGCCGTGGCCTGCGCGGGCATCGTCCGGGTCGCCCGGACCCGCGCCGCCAGGTCGGCCCGGTGCCGCTGGGCCGTGTCCAGGGCCGCGCCGAGGTCCAGGTACGCCCGTCGCGCCTGCTCCACCCGCCCGGCGAGGACGGTGATCTCGGCGTCGAGCCGGATCACCTCGGCGGCGGTCGGGTCGGGTCCCCGGCCGCAGGACCGGCAACCGACGGTCAGGTCGGCCGGTGCCGCGCACGCGGGACAGGGGTAGCCGCTGGTCTGCACGCGGTCATCCTGCCCTGGCCGGACATCGTCGGCCCAGAGTGCCCGTACTCAGGGCCGGGTCTGCTCGTGCACCCAGGCCGAGTACTCCGGGTTGCCGCTCCCCACCCGGGTGACCAGGATCTCCGGCACCTCGTACGGGTGGCTGGCCCGGATCTGGTCGACGAGGGCGTCCACCCGGTCCGAGGCGGTCTTGAACTGCACCGACCACTCGGCGCTGGTCTCCATCGCGGACCGCCACCAGTAGGTGCTGTCCACCTGACCGCCGACCTGGGCACAGGCCGCCAACCGTCCGGCCACGGCGGTGGCCGCCAGCACGTCCGCGACCGAGCGCGCGTCCACCACGGTCGTCACCACGCAGATCTGATCCACGCAGCGCACCCTACGCGTCAGGCGGCCCGTCGCCGCTCAGCGCGGCCGTACCGTCGCGGTTGGCCTCGATCCACTGGTCGATCCGCGCCCACCAGTCGAAGAGCCAGTCGATGCGCTCCTGCCGCCCGGTCGGGACCTCCTCCGGCGGGACCGACCAGAACCGCATGACGATCCGCTTGTCCATCGGCAGTTCCCGCCAGACGTCCGCCACGGTCAGCATCTTATCGAGCCCGGTGTGCGCCACGAAGATGACGCCGGCCTCGGGGGCGGCGTCGAGGGCGGCGAGCACCCCGCCCGGCTGGGGCGCGAGCACGTGCCGCATCCGCTCGGCGCGCAGCGCCATCCCCTCCAGGCCCCGGGAGCGGAGCCGGTCGATGGCCCGCAGCCGCCGCCGGGGGGTGAAGTTGCCGCCCTCCGGGAAGATGACGAACGCGTCGTTGTCGTCCAGCCCGGTGGCGAGGTGTGCGATCTGGTCGAGCACCGTCCCGTCGCGGCGGGCCCCGGGCGCGAGGAACCGGGTCGGCAGCCGGTTGAGCAGGACGTCGATCGCCGGGTCCCACTGGAGGGCGTCCTTCAGCACGATCCGCGGTTCCCGGTAGAACCAGTTGACCAGCGCGTGGATCAGGATGAACGAGTCACCCGGCCCGGCGTGCCGGCAGAGCACCAGTTCCGGCCGGCCGGGCAGGGCGGTGTCCGGGTCGGTGCCGGCCACGTCGATGCTCAGCCGCAGCGTCCAGCGGGCCTGCCAGAAGAGGACCCGCAGGAACCAGCCGGCAAGCAGGTAGTGCACCCGTTGGAAGGCGGGGGCGCGAAGTCGCCAGCCGAAGCCGGAGGCGATCCAGAGGCCGAACAGGGCCAGCAGCGCGGCGGCGTCCCAGACCAGGTAGACGACGCCGATCCAGACCAGGCGCAGCGGACGCAGCCGGCCGGGGACGAACGGCGACAGCGCCGCCGCGACCAGCAGCCAGACCGGCAGCGTGGTGACCACCGTGAAGGCGAGGAACACCACGGCCGGGGCGAGCAGCACCCGGCGGATCCACCTCGGCGGCAGCGGCATCAGCGGTCCAGCGCGGCGAGGTAGTCGCGGGAGGCGATGTAGGCGCGGCTGATCCGCCGGCCCACCGCCGCCATGTCCCGGTACGCCCACGGCGAGTCGTCCCGGGGCTCCAGGCCCCCGGTGGGCAGGACGTGCACCTCGACCCCGTCGGGCAGCGCCGCCAGTTCCCGGGCGAACCGGTGCCGGCGGGCGATCTCGAACGCGACCTGGGCGACCTCCCACGGCCGTCGGGGCGGGGTCAGCGGCCGTTCGATCCGTCCCACCTGGAGGACGAAGACCCGGCGCGCGCCGAGCGCGACCGCCTCGCCGACCGGGATCGAGTTGACGATGCCACCGTCCACGAAGTGTTCCCCGTTGATCTCGGCCGGTGGGAGCAGCCCCGGCACCGAGGCCGAGGCGACCACGGCGGGCACCACCGGGCCGGTGCTGAACCAGTGCTCGGCGGCGCGTTCGATGCTCGCCGCGCAGCACCGGAAGGGGACCTTCAGCTCGCCGAAGGTGGTTTCCGCGCCGAGTTCCGCCTCCAGCAACCGGCGCAGCGGACGGGGCGAGTGCAGGTGGGTACGGGCGGCGAACCGACGCAACTGCCGGGCCACCGAGTCGCCGTACACCTCGCTCGCCTCGGGGGAGGCCCAGAGCCGGACCAGCCGGTCGGTCACCGTCTCGGTCGGGTCGGCCGCGACGAGTGCCCCGTTGACCGCTCCGATCGAGGTGCCGAGCACCAGGTCGGGGCGGATCCCGGCGCGGAAGAGAGCGCGCAGCATGCCCACCTCGACCGCGCCCAGCACTCCCCCGCCACCCAGCACGAACGCCACCGGACCGTCAGTCATGACGTTGATCCTGGCACGTCCGTGCCCGTCGGACGTCGGCCGGTGGACGGCGGAACGCCCCTGCCGCGTGCGGGTCCGGTGCCGCCGGTTCGGGGTGGCGGGCGGCCGTACCGTCCCGCAGAACCGGCCAACCGTTGACACCCCGGACACATTCCCGCAACCTGATACCGCTCCGACCCGAGGCAGGTGCGTTCAGTGATGGGAGCGCTTCACGCCGGCAGCCTGCTGGCGCGCCGGTACCGGTTGGTCGACCGGATCGGCTCCGGCGGCATGTCGGTAATCTGGCGGGCCCGCGACGAGGTCCTCGACCGGATCGTCGCGGTGAAGGTGCTCGCCCCGTCACTGGCCGCCGACGCCCGCTTCCGGGACATGGTCCGGGAGGAGGCCCGGTCCGCCGCGCAGCTCGTCCACCCGCACGTCACCTCGGTGCACGACTACGGCGAGGCGATCGCCCCGGACGGCACGATCACCTCGTTCGTGGTGATGGAGCTGCTCAGCGGCGAGGAGCTGGAGTGCCGGCTCACCGAGGGGCCGCTGCCGTGGACCGAGGCGGTGGAGATCGGCGTGCAGGTGGCCGACGCCCTCGCCGCCGCCCACCGGCTCGGCATCGTGCACCGGGACATCACGCCGGCCAACGTGATGATGACCTCGGTCGGGGCGAAGGTCCTCGACTTCGGCATCGCCACCCGGATCGGCGCCCCGGACGAGGACGAGGACGGCGGCACGTTCGGCACCCCCGCGTACGTCGCACCGGAACGCCTCGACGGGGTACCCGCCCAGCCGTCGACCGACGTCTACTCCCTCGGCGTGCTGCTGTACGAGACGTTGACCGGCCGGGTGCCGTATCCGGCGGACACCTGGGAACAGCTCAGCGTGGCGTTGGAGACCCGGGAGGCGCCGTCGCTGGCCGGCGTACCGGACCTGCCGCCTCCGGTGGCGCGGACCTGCCTGCGCTGCCTCGCCCGGGATCCGGCGGAACGCCCGACCGCGCGTCAGGTCGCCGAGGCGCTGCGCCGGCAACTGGCCACCGAACCGGCTCCCGCGCAGACCGTGCCGTTGCCACCGAGCGAGCCCGCCCCGGTGCCCGGGACGGCCGGTCCGGCAGCGGCGCCCGCCCCGCCGGTCGGTCGGATACCGGCCGACGGGGTGCGGGCGCACACACCACCGGACCGGCGACCGGGCCGGTGGGTCCTCGCCCTGGCCGCCGGGGCGGTCGCGGTGCTCGTCCCGGTCGCGCTGGCCTGGCCGGACGACCCCGCGACCACGCCTCCGCCCGCGCAGGTCCAGCCGACCACCGGGCCAGCGGTCGAGCCGACCGACGAGTCGCCCGACCCGGCCGGGACGGCAACCGCACGGCCGTCCCGGCCGCCGGCGGACGCACCGTCGCAACCTCCGACCGTTCCGGACGGGGAGACGCTGGAGAGCGCGGTGGGTCGGCTCGACCAGCTCATCGACGCCGGGGTGACGGCCGGCGAGATCCGCGAGGACGTCGGCCTCGACCTGGACAACCACCTGCGCAACCTGACCGCCGCCGCGGCCGTCGGCCAGCACGACGTGACGCAGTCGGTGGCGCAGCTGCGGGAGAAGGTCGCGCGCCGGGTCAGCGAGGGCGCGATCACCCCCGGGTACGCCCGCCAGCTCGACACCGCCCTGCAACGTCTCGCCGCCGCGCGGGCATAGACCTGAGCTGATCAAAAAGTTTGCCAGTCCCCCATATCGTGTTGCATTTGGACACCGGGTGACCGCCGGAGGGGATTGATCAGATGCCGTTCTACGTCGAGGTGCCCCTGTCGGACGGTTCGGTCGTGCTCGCCGAGGTGACCGAGCAGGTGGAGGGAATCGTTTCGGCAGGTCGAGCAGGCGACGTGGTGGGTCGCCTCACCGAATCGTTCGAGGACTCCTTCGCCCAGTTCCGCACCATCGCCGCCGGGGTTGCTCGACAGGCGTGGAATCAGGCGCACCCGCCCGATCGGGTGGCCATCGAACTGGGGGTGAAGGTCACCGCCAAGGGCCGGTTGGTGTTGGCCGAGACCGGAGTCGAGGGACAGGTGAAGGTCCTGTTCGAGTGGCAACGGAGCGACGCCACACCGTCGGCGTCGACCACTGACGAGTGAGCTGGGGTTCGCACTTCTGAAAGCCGGCCCGCCGTTGACGTCGCCGTCGCGTTCCGGGGCCGGTCGGCGCGAACGGGAAGGAAGGCGGGACCGTGACCGTGGAGTGGCGGACCGACAGCCTGCAGGCCTCGCAGGCGCGGATACGCCTGGCCGACGGCGAGGTGGTCGGCGCGGGTTTCCTGATAGCTCCGGACGTGGTGTGCACCTGCGCTCACGTCGTCGCGCAGGTGTTCGACCTGCCGGCGTCCACGGAAGAGGCACCCGACGGGCGCGTGGACCTCGACTTCCCGTTGCTGCCCGCCCGCCCCTCGGTGCGGGCGAGTGTGCTCTCCTGGCGTCACGGAGGAGCTGACATCGCCCTGCTGCGGCTCGACGCGCCGGTCGAGGGCGCGCGGCCGGCAAGGCTCGTCGACGGGACCGGCGTCTGGGGGCACTCGTTCCGGGTGTTCGGCTACCCGGCCGGCGCTGATCACGGCTACTGGGTGTCGGGCACGCTGCGGGCCGAGCAGGGTTCGGGCCTGCTCCAGATGGAGGCGCAACTGCCCGGGCCGCGGGTCGCGGAAGGATTCAGCGGATCCCCGGTCTGGGACGACGCGCAGGACGGGGTCGTCGGGATGACGGTCGCCGTGCACCGGGGCGCGACCACCGCCTATCTGCTGCCGTCGGCCGACCTGATCGACGAGCACACTCTGCCGTCCCCCTGCCCCTTTCAGGGGCTGACGGCATTCACCGAAGAGGATGCCGAGTTCTTCCACGGTCGAGAGAGCGACACCATCCGGATACACGACGCCGTTCACCGGCGGCCGGTGACGCTCGTGGTGGGACCGTCGGGATGCGGAAAGTCCTCCCTCGTGCAGGCCGGGGTACTGCCCCGGCTACGAAACGAAGGCATGAACGTATGCGAGTTGCGGCCGGTTCCGGGCGCTCCCGCGACCTCGATTCTCGCCCGGGCACTGACCGATGTCCTGGAACCGGGGCTCGGCGAAATCGAGCGACTCACCCGAGCCGAAGAACTGGCGCGACTTCTTGCGGCTGACGCGGGAATACTCGCCGAACTGCGCGGCCGGATCCTCGCACGCGCCCGGGGCACCGGCTACGTCCTCTTCGTCGACCAGTTCGAGGAGTACGCCCGCGCCGTACCGGCCGACGCACGCGAACTCTTCCGGTTGCTCTCCGGCCTGGCCGGCGGGGCCGGGGCAGCCGCGCTACGGATCATCGCCACCGCCCGCCCCGACTCCCTGGACGTGCTGGTGACGGCCGGCACGTCCCACCTCGTCAGCGACGCCGTGCAGTTCCTCGCGCCGCTGGCCGCCGACGACCTGAAGCGCGCGGTGACCGCACCCGTCGACGCCGTGCCGGGGCTGTGGTTCGAACCGGGGCTGCCGGAGCGGATCGTCGCGGACGCGGGCGACGAGCCCGGACGGATGCCCCTGGTCCAGTTCACGCTGACCGAGTTGTGGCAGCGCCGCCGCCGTTCGATGCTCACCCATGCCGCCTACGACGAGCTGGGCGGCGTCGCGGGGGCGCTCGTCAACTACGCGGACGGCGTCCACGCCGCGCTGACCCGGGAACAGCAGGAACTCGCCCCCCGGCTGTTCGCGCAGTTGGCGCGGCCCGGCGACAACGACGCCTTCGTCCGCAGGCCGGCCCGTACCGCGGAGCTCGCCCCCGAACTGGTCGATCTGGTCCGGGAACTGGCACCCGGCAAGCTCCTCGTCCTCTCGCACGCCCCGGGCGATTCCGGGCCGGAGGAGATCGTCGACCTGGCGCACGAGGCGCTGACCGGGCTCTGGCCCCTCCTGCACGGGTGGCTCGTGGAGTCCCGCGACTTCCGTGCCTGGCAGGAGCAACTGCGCGCCGACCGGCACCGCTGGCAGGCCCGGGAGAGCGACTCCGCGCGCCTGCTGAGCGGGGTCGACCTGGCCGAGGCGGACCGCAGGCTGGCCCGGCACCGCGAGGACGTCTCGGCCGAGGAGCACGCCTACATCCAGCTGAGCCGTCACCATTTCCGTCGCAGGATCCGCGTCCGCAGGACGGCGGTCGGCGCGCTCGCCCTGCTCACCGTGATCTCCCTCGTCCTGGCGTTCGCCACCTGGCAGGGCCTTCGGCGCGCCGAACAGCAGCTCCGCCTCCAGGCCGCGAACCTGCTCGCCGAGGCTTCCGAGGAGCATCCGGCCGACGATCCCGCCACCGCGTTGCAGCTCGCGCTGGCCGGCTGGAACGCCCGGCAGACCCCCGCGACCCGCCAGGCTCTGCTGACCCAGTACGTACGCGGGCAGGACCTGCTGGGTAGCTACCCGTCGGTCTGGCGGGGGCGGGCCGGTGACCTGGTGTCCACGCCGGATGGTCGGGTCCTGGTGGTCCGGTCGACGCTCGGTGGCACCCTACCGGTGTACACCGTGGTCACCGGAGCCGTGCAGGGCAAGCCACGGGCACGGGAGCTGCACGGCGTCCCGGAGGGGCTGGTCCAGTGGAACGCCCTCAGCCCGGACGGTCGGTTCTTCGCGGTGACCGCCGCGGGCGCGGTGCACATGTGGCGACTGGACGGCTCCCCGGACCCGGTGGTCCTGCCCCTGGTTCGTCAGCCGGCGACGGTGTCGAGGGCCACGTTGGATTTCAGCAGCGACAGCAAGCGGCTGCTCCTGACCATGAAGAGCAACGCCGAGGAATCCCTGGCGCAAGCCTGGGAGGCCGAGTCCGGTTCGCGTATCCACGTACCGGACGGGCTCGCCCCGGCGGGCGGAGCATCCGAGGCGGCGTTCACCGCTGACCCGAACTTCGTCGTGACGATCAGTTACACCACCCCTGATCACGACAAGCGGGTCGAGATCAGGGACCTCCGCACCGCTGAGCTGCGGTACACCTCCACCACGAAGATCAACCTGAACAGCGAGGTCTGGCTGGGAGCCGGTGGCGAACTCCTGGTCTGGAGGGACGGTGCCACCGGGTACACACAGCCTCTCGGCGCTACCCCCGGCCGTCGGATCGACCTGCCCGCCGCCGGCGGCATTCTGGACGGCACCACGCGGTACCACCCGTTGCCGCGCAACTCCGGAAACCGCTCCGACGCCGGACAGTACGACGAGCAGACCCTGGTCGACCTGAGCACCGGAGAGAGCCACCACGCCCGGGTCCCCCGCGCACACGAACTCACCGACGCCGGCCTCGCGGCGGTGCCACACCACGATGGTGGCCTGGTCGTCCTCGCGCCGATCGGCACCGCGCTGATGGTGGTACGCGCCGAGAAGGACACCGGCGGCCCTTTCCCCGCCGTCAGGGATGCCGCCTTCCGGATGTCCCCGGACGGGCGTTTCCTGGCCATAGCTGACGAGCAGAGCCTGCAGGTCGTCGACTCAGGCGGAACCCGCCGCCAGTCGGTGCCGCTTCCACCACTCGGCGACAATTACTTCCCCGATGTCACGCCCACCTGGACCGCGGACTCCCGGTGGGTCGTGCTCTGGACCACGCAGGGCAATCTCCTCGCGGCATACCCGGTACGGGACCTGCACGACCGGATGCCACTCGACGACGTGCTACCCGGGGTGAAGGCACTGACGAGTGACGGTGATCGGGGCCTCCGGGGCGGCGAGGTGGAGAAAGTCGTCGCCCTGGAGGGCAGCGAGATCGCCCTGTCCACCGTCGACGGTCACCTCGCCCGGGTCGACGCCACCAGCGGGGCCCTGCTCACCCGGCCGTTCCTCGCCCAATCCGCCTCCTGGACCGGCCCCCGCCATTTCGGCGAGGTCTTCATCACGGGCCACCTCGTCGCCCGACCGCAGCACCCCGGCCAGGTCGCGGTGGTCACCCGGAGCAGTATGGGTCTCGGCGAGATTCTGCTGTGGGACCTCCGCACCCCGCAGCACATCGCGACCCTGTCCGGGCAGGCGGTCAGCTCGCCGACCGGTTACGATCGCGAGCCCGAAAGACCTCCGTTCCTGTTCGACGAGAGCGGCTCGCGGCTCGCCGTGCAGAGCGACGGCGGAGGGGTTCGGGTGTGGGACGTCGACGGGCAGAAGCAACTGGCCGGCAGCGCGTCCGTTCCGACGAGTCACGCCCTGATCGGCATCAGCACCGGAGATCGCGTCGTCACCTACAACGAGGGCGCGGTGACGCTCCACGACCTGGCCGATGCCAGCAACTCCGACACCCTGCACGTCCTCGGCCAGCCGGAAGAGTACATGCGGGGGGAACACCTGACCGTCGTCGTGCGGGACGGCGACGAGACGTTCCGGCTGCGTCAGCTCACCGTCGACCTGCGTCCCGAGGTCCAGTTCCGTACCCTGTGCGCCGTCGCCGGTCGCGACTACACGGAGGCTGAGCGCGAACTGCTGCCGGACGGAACCCCGGCGCAGCCGCCCTGTGGCTGACCCGCCTCGTGGTCCCGGCCCACCGCGCCGGGCCAGCTCCGTCAGAGCGGGTTGAGGCGGGCCCTGAGCAGGCAGAACTCGTTGCCCTCGGGGTCGGCGAGAACGTGCCAGGACTCCTCGCCGGTCTGGCCGATGTCGACCGGACGCGCCCCGATCTTCAGGAGGCGTTCCAGCTCGGCGTCCTGGTCGCGGTCGGTGGCGTTGACGTCGATGTGCAGCCGGGGCTTCGCCCGCTCCGGCTCGTCCCTGGGGCTGAGGATGATCGTCGGCTGTGCGCCGCCGAACCCTTCGCGCGGCCCGATCTCCAGGCTGCCGTCCTCTTCGCGATCGAGCACCACGAAGTCCAGGACCTCGCACCAGAACCGCGCCAGCGCTTCCGGGTCGCGGCATTCGAGCACGAGTTCACTGATCCGACATGCCATCGACCAGACCTGCTCTCAACGTGGGGACTGCCGGGGTGCCGCACGCGGAGCTTCCGGGCTCCGTAGCGCGCACACGCCCGCGACCGTACCGGGCGAGGCGAGCAGGTGCGCACGGTTTTCTCGGTCCTCACCTCGCCCGGCCGGGTCGACCGGAGTCAGGTGGGGACCGTCTCCCCGACGGGTCGGTCGGGCCTGTGCACCGTCCGGGCGAGTCCTGCGGTCAGGAACGCCAGGGCGACCAGCAGCGCACTGACCCAGAGTGGGGACCGGTAGCCGAATCCCGCCCCGATGGCGGCTCCGCCCAGCAGGGGGCCGACGGCCGCGCCCACGTTGAGGGCGGCGGTCGCGAACGAGCCACCCAGGGACGGTGCCTCGACGGCTTCGTACAGCGCCCGGGTGACGAGGGTGGACCCGACCGCGAACGACAGGGTTCCCTGGACGAAGACCAGCAGGAACACCACGTACGCGTGCTCCACGGTCACCGTGAACAGGAGCCAGCCGACCAGCAGGGCAACCCCACCGGGCACGAGGAGTCGCATCGGCCGGGAGTCCGACATGCGGCCCCCGATGGTCACCCCGGTGAACGATCCCAGGCCGAAGAGGGCCAGTAGGACGGGCACCCACTGCCGGCCGAAGCCGCTGACCTCGGTGACCAGTGGCGCCAGGTAGGTGAAGGTGCAGAAGGTCGCGCCGTTCACCAGGGCGCCCAGGAGCAGGTGCACGAGCAGGCGGGGACGGCGCAGCGCCCGCAGTTCCCGCCGGGCGCCGGGGGCGGCTGCGTCCGGCGCGCCGGCCGGAACCGAGCGCAGGACGGCGACCACGGCGGGCACCGAGACGGCGGCCACCGCCCAGAACGCCGACCGCCAGCCCCACAGTTGGCCGAGCAGGGCACCGGCGGGCACCCCGGCGACACAGGCCAGGGTGATGCCTCCGAGCAGGACGGCGGCGGCCCGGCCCCGGGCGTCGGGCCCGGCCATCCCGGTCACCGTGGCCAGGCCGACGGCCAGGAAGCCGGCGTACGCCAGCGCTCCGACGACCCGGCTGGCCAGCAGGACCTCGAAGTCGGTGGTGACCGCCCCGACGACGTGCACCAGGATGAAGACGAGCAGGAAGACCAGCAGTGCCCGTCGTCTCGGCCACCGCAGGCTGAGGATCGCCGTCAGCGGCGCTCCGATGATCATTCCTCCGGCGAAGGCAGAGGTCAGCACTCCCGCTGCCGGGACGGAGACTTGCAGGTCACGGGCGATGTCCGGGAGCAGACCGGACAGCATGAACTCGGACGTCCCCTGGGCGAAGACCGCCAGTCCGAGCAGGTAGACGGCAATTGGCACGGCACACCACGTCCCTCGACGTACATGGATGAAGAGAACGCGGTGGACTCACGGCGGGCACGGCCGGACGGGGCCGACGGGCCATCGGTCCGGGCGGGGCGCACGGGAACCACCGCGCGAGGGGGACCGGGCTGCGGCACGGAGGCGACGAGGCGGTGGTGAACCTGGTCGCGGCCTCGCGAGGACAGCCCACGGCGGTCCGGTGGCAGGTACGGCGGAACCGCGCCGTCCGGAGATCCGACAGCGCTTCAGCGCGACGTCACCGCCACCGGAGACCGGTGGCTAGCGTCTGGACGCCTCGGGGCTGGACACGGGGCGAACCCTAGTCAGCAGGTGAACCCGCCGTCAATCGGGTTCACCGTCGACCCACAGTTGCGCGCCGGCAACGGATCCGTCAGCGGACGGGCGTCCGGACCGGTGCCCGGCCGTCCGCCCGTCCGCTGTCGCCTCTCCGTGACTTCGGTCCGGCGGGAGCGCCTGCCTGATCGCGTTATGCGGCCGCCACACGCTCGGCGGTCTCGGCGGGGTCCTGCTCGCCGAGGTCGGCGTAGAGCTTCCGCATGCCGTCGAGAAAGTCGTGCACCTTGTCCAGATCATCGCCCACGTGCTGCGAAACCAGGTAGATCATGGTGTCGAGAGGGACCTTCCTGTGGTCGACGACCGACTTGACGAACGTGTAGCAGAATGCCTGCTCCATCGCTTCGGTGACACTCTTCTGCGTGAAGTAGTACTTCCAGAAGGAAACGTCGACGCGGATGAAGGCGTTGTGTTCCATCGTCACGAAGTAGAAGTCCTTCTTGGTTTCACCTGTCGTCGTGTCGCCGAACAGGACACCGATGGCAGAGTGGACGACCGTCTTCAGGCCATCCTTGTACTGACCGGAGAAGAACTGATCCACTGCCGCATCGATTCCGGGTGCGGCCTGCTCCCCCGACGAGACGGTGTATCCCTGCTGGAAGTTCTGCACGGAGCCGGGGACGATGAACAGGTCGCTGATTCCGCCACCCGTCCCGTGCAGCATCGCACTGATCCGGTCTTCGGCAAGCTGGAGATGCGCCTCGGCCGCGCTCTTGACGAACTCCATGCGCTCCTTCGCCTGCAGAGCCTTCTCGTCCGTTCCCGTGAACCCCGCTATCGCCTTCTCCATCGCAACCACAGTGGACCTCATTTCCCGGGGGTGGGTGAAAATTCGGCTGGAGCCCCCACGCGGCGGCACTCCCCTTCCGCTTGAAGGCGGGACCAGTGACGTGAAGTAAAGCAGGAACCGTCGTCGGCGAAAGCTCGCCTCATCCAGGCGGTTCTGCTGCATTTCAACAACGGACGGGACCAGTAGGCCATTCACCGATCAATCGGACGCCCGTTCGTCGGATTCATGTCACCGCCACGACCCACGTCGGCCCCGTGACGACCCGGCGGATCCGGGTGACCAGCAGAAAGGCGACCGGGCGGGAAACGGGGGTCGCACCGGGTGCTGACGCAGATCCGGTCGCCGGAACCTGTGTCATCAATCCGTCTCAGGAGGTCACGTCGCGCGCCGGCTGTTCTGCGGCGCGAACGGCACGAGCCGACGGGAGCCGTCAGCGGACGGGCGTCCGGACCGGCTCGGCGGGGACGGGGTGCGCCCGGGCGGCCGAGCGCCGGTACACGGCCTCGTACCCACGCGCCATCCCGGCGGTGGAGAAGTGCTCCGCCACGTGCGCCACGCAGTCCTCCGGCCGCAGCCGGTCCACCTCGCGCAGCGCGGCCGGCAGCTCCTCCGGCCGGTCGCGGACCAGCCCGGTCACCCCGGGCCGGACCACCTCGGGCACGGCGCCCCGGTTCAACGCGACCACCGGGGTGCCGGTCGCCATCGCCTCGACCATCACCATGCCGAACGGCTCGTCCCACTGGATCGGCATGATCAGGCAACGGGCCTCCACCAGCAGCCGCAGGCAGGTGTCCCGGTCGGCGTCGAACACCACCCGCACGTCCGGCCCGAGCAGCGGCTCGACCACCTCCGTGTAGTGGCGGCGCTCGCCCGGCTCGTTGCACTTCCCGGCCAGCACCAGGGGCAGGCCCGCCGCCCGGCAGGCCGCGACGGCCACCTCCGGGCCCTTGTCCGGGCTGAACCGGGCCAGCCAGAGCACCGGACCGGTGCCCGGCGCGTGCTTACGCGGGAAGAGCGCGGTCTCCAGGGCGTTGTGCACGGTCCCGACCCAGGGCAGGCCGGTGTTCAGCCGTCGCTGGGCGTGCGAGATGGCGACCAGGCCGACCGAGGGGGGCACCTGGCTCAGCACGTCGCCGTACTCACCGACCGGGTTGCCGTGCACGGTGGCGACCGTGGGCACGCTCCGCCGGTCGGCCATCAACGGCCCGATCGTGGTGTGGTCGTGGACCACGTCGAACCGGTCCGGATCGAGCGCTCGGTGCACCCGGGCCAGGTGGGCCAGCTCGGGCAGGGACTCGCCGAGCCGCTCGTGCTGGAGTTCACCGACCGTCGGGACGTAGGCCGCGTCCGTGCCGTGGCGGGCACCCGCGCCGAAAACCGTCACCCGGTGTCCCCGGTTGACCAGACCGTCGACCAGACCGGCCACCACCTGTTCGAGGCCGCCGTAGCCGGACGGGGGCACCGGGTACCAGGGAGGCACCACCATGGCGATCCGCAACGGCCCTTCGCGCGCGGCGGACGAGTGGTTCACGACGAGACGCCTCCCCTGTCAGGTTCCGAACGGCGTCTTCCCGTCACCGCCGGGGGTAAACGACCGGACCGGGCCGGCTCAACCGGAGACGGACACCTCGGTACGTACCACGCCGACCCCCGGGGTCGACCAGGCGACGCGTTCCGCCTCGTCCCGGTCGGCAAGGGTGTGCACCATGCCGGCGAGCAGCACGGCGTCCCCGGCCACCTCGACCGTGACCCCCTCCGTGCCGGCCCGACGCATCAGCGTCCGCTGGATCCGCTGGCGCAGCTCCTGCCCGGTGGACGGGCCACGGGGGCGTACCCGGACCAGGTTCGTGATGCCCCGCACGCCACGCAGCCGGCGCAGCTCGCGCTCGGCCGCCCGACGCTCGAAGCCGAACTCCACCTGGCCCCGGAGCATCACCCAGCCGTTGGCGACGGTGACGTCGAGCCGCTCGGCCGGTACGTAGCTGTCCCATTCGAGCGCCCGGACCGCCGCGAGCGCCACCTCGGCGTCGGTGCGTTCCGCGTCGGCGTCGAGGCGCACCTCCAGCTCGTCGGCGACCGCCCGGACCCCACGCACCCGCTGCGCGCTCCGCTCGGCGGCCCACCGTTCCGCGTAGCTGCCCACCTGGCCGGTGAGCGTCACCACCCCGTCGTGGACGGTCACCCCGACCCCGGTCGACGGGACGCGGGGTTCCCAGACCAGCTCCTCGGAGACGTCCTGCTGGATCTGCCCGTCGGTGGGTCGTCTCCTCGCTGTGGTCATGCCGCTCCCCTCTCCCCTGCCGCCACGGATGCCGTCGACGGTGCCCGCGACCGGGGTGAGGTGACCTCACCCGGCCCGGGTGGGCACAGGGGGCGGCGGGCGACGGAACCGACCCCCTCGGTTCCGCCGCCCGCCGCCAGTGGGGAGGAGACAGTTTCGGTCAGGACGCCTCGGCGAGCGTCGCGGTGACGGTGGCGGTCGCGCCGTCGCGGCGGTACTCGATCTCCACCCGGTCGCCTACCTTGCCGGCCTGCACGGCCGCCACCAGGTCGTTCGAGTCGCCGATGCTCTTGTCGCCGAACTTGGTGATCACGTCGCCCTGGCGCAGGCCGGCCTTCTCGGCGGCACTGCCCGGGGTGACCGTGGAGACCAGCGCGCCGCCGCCCTCGGCACCGGTGACGCTGACCCCGAGCGAGGGGTGGCTGACGTCCTCGCCCCGCTGGAGCTGCTCGGCGACGAGCTTGGCCTTGTTGCTCGGGATGGCGAAGCCGACGCCGATGTTCCCGCTGCTCTGGCCGCTGGTGGCGATCGCGGTGTTGATGCCGATCACCTCGCCGCGGGTGTTGACCAGCGCGCCGCCGGAGTTGCCCGGGTTGATCGGGGCGTCGGTCTGGAGCAGGCCGGAGATGGAACTGCCGCCGGCCTGCGGGTCCTGCTGGCTGCCGGCCCGGATGGTCCGGTCCCGGGCGCTGATGATGCCGGCGGTCACCGATCCCTGGAGGCCGAGCGGGCTGCCCAGGGCGAGCACCTGGTCGCCGACCTGCATCGCGTCGCTGTCGCCGAGCTTGGCCGGCTGGAGACCGGAGACGCCGGACGCCTTCACCACCGCGAGGTCGGTCCTCGGGTCGGTACCGACGATCTCGGCCGTGGCCCGCCTGCCGTTGGCGAAGACCACCTGCACGGACTCCCGGCCGGCGGAGGCGACCACGTGGTTGTTGGTCAGCACGAATCCGTCGGCGCTGAGGATGACACCGGAACCCTCGCCGCTGCCGGCCTGGATGGAGACCACGCTGTCCTGCACGCCAGCGGCGATCTTCGGCAGGTCGGCGCCGTCGAGCACCGGAGCGGCGGAGTAGGTGACCTTGGTGCCGGCATCCTCGAACAGGGCGAGCGCGAGCACGCCCCCACCGACACCGGAACCGAACATCAGGGCCAGCGCGGCGACCCCGGCCGCGGCGAACTTGGCCACCCGGCCCGGCTGGGCGGGGCGGGGGGCCGGACCCTGCGCCCACGGCGGCACCGGCCCACCGGGCGGCACGGGCCCGAACGGACCGGGCTGCCCCGGGTGGCCGGCCTGCCAACCGCCCTGGCTCCCCGGATACCAGGGGGTGTTCGGGTAGGGGCCGCCGGACGAGGGGTGACCGGGCTGGGCGGACACGTGGCCCGGGTAGGGCGGGACGGAGGGGGACGCCGGCTCGGCCGGTCGCCAGCCCTGCGATCCGCCGACCGGGCCCGACACGGGAGCACCGGACGGGGCCGGAGCCGAGCCCGGAGCGCCGGCCGGAGCCGCGCCGGGAACGCCGGCCGGAGCGGGGGCCTCGTGCGGGGCGGCGGTGGAGGCGAAGGAGGACGTGGGGGTGCCGGCCGGCGCGGGGCCGGTCGCCGGCACGTCGGAGGCGGGGGGCGTCACCGTGGACGCCCCGGCCCCGGAACGGTCGGCGGCCGTCGCAGCGGCGTCCGGGGCGTACGGCGACTGCGCGTGCTCGGCGCGGGGCAGCTCGGCGGTGGGGTGCACCGGCTCGGCGTCGGCCGGTCGCCGCTGCGGGTCGGTCTCGTACTCGGTCATGTCCCTACCTTGCCCCGACGGGCTGCGTCCAGCCTGGAACCCGCCTGAATGTTGCCTGAAAATCACCGGCCGTCGCTGTCTGCTTCCTCCCCGGAGTCGCCCGGCTCCTCGGGGGCCAGCGGCAGCCGGACCCGGAACGTCGCGCCGCCCCCCGGGGTGGGCACCGCCTCGACGGTGCCCTGGTGCACGGCGACCAGGGCGGCGACGATGGCCAGTCCCAGCCCGGTCCCGTTGGCCCCGCCGACCCGTCGGGTGCGCGCCGCGTCGGCCCGGTAGAACCGCTCGAAGACCCGTTCGGCCTGCTCCTCGGAGAGCCCCGGCCCGGTGTCGACCACCTCCACCACGGCCGTCGCGTCCTCGGCGCGCAGCCGCAGGGTCACCGACGCGTCCGGTGGCGTGTGGGTCAGCGCGTTGGTCATCAGGTTGCCGATGATCTGCCGCAACCGGGCGTCGTCGCCGCGGACCACGAGCGGACCGGAGTTCGGGGCGATGTCCAGGCTGATCCGGCGGTCCGGGGCGACCACCCGGGCGGCCTGGACGGCGTCGGCGGCGAGCACCGGCAGCTCCACCGGCGCGAGCGACAGGGGCCGTTCCCGGTCGAGCCGCGCCAGCAGCAACAGGTCCTCCACGAGCAGCCCCATCCGGGCGGCCTCGTCCTCGATCCGGCGCAGCAGACCGGCGGTCTCCCCGGGCTCGCGGGCCGCGCCCTGCCGGTACAGCTCGGCGAAGCCCCGGATGGTGGTCAGCGGGGTCCGCAGCTCGTGCGAGGCGTCCGCGACGAACTGCCGCATCCGTTCCTCGGAGCGGATCGCCCGCGCCTCGGAGGCGCGCGCCGCCTCGGCGGCGTCCCGGGCGGCGGCCTCGGCCCACCGGGCCGACGCCTCGGAGGCGGCCCGGGCGGTGAAGGCCGCCTCGATCTGGGTGAGCATCGAGTTCAGTGCCCGGGAGAGGCGGCCCAGCTCGGAGGTGGGGCACTCGTTGCCCTGTTCCGGGTCGGGCACCCGTCGGGTCAGGTCGCCGCCGGCGATCGCGGCGGCCGTCCGCTCGATGTCGACAAGCGGTTTCAGGCTGGTCCGCACGATCGCCGCGCCGATCGAGGCGAGCAGGATCAGCACCGCGCCACCGACCAGCAGGTCTATCCAGATGAGCTGTTTGACCGCCTGGTCGACGTCGGAGAGGTGCTGCCCGATGGCGAGCACCGGACCGTCGGGAAGCTGGATGTAGAGGATCCGCCAGCGGATTCCGCCGTCCTGGGAGCGCACCGTGAACGGCTCACCGACGCGCTCCTGGGCGCTGGCGAGCGTTCCGGACAACGCGGGCAGGTCCGACGGGCCCAGGTTGCTGGTGTCGTACCGCAGCGGCTCGACCCCGCTGGCGTCGATCACCGCGACCATGTAGTCGGTCGGCAGGTCCGCCTTCTGCGGGTTCCCCTCGGACAGCAGGCGGCTGATCGCGCCCCGGATGGTCGCCTCGTTGCTGCGCAGTTCCGCGTCCACCTGGTCGACCAGGTAGGTGCGGAGGAAGAAGGTGGTCAGCGTGCTGATCACCACGAGGGCGGCGGCGACCAGGGCGAGCACGGCCGCGACCAGCTTGACCCGTAGCGGTACGGCCCGCAGTCGTCCCTTCGCCTGGTCGACGACGTTCACGCCGCCGGCTTGCGCAGCACGTAGCCGACCCCACGGAGGGTGTGGATCAGGCGGGGCTGGGTGTTGTCCACCTTCCGCCGCAGGTAGGAGATGTACGACTCGACGATGTTGTCGTCGCCCCGGAAGTCGTAGTTCCAGACGTGGTCGAGGATCTGCGCCTTGGACAGCACCCGGTTGGCGTTGAGCATCAGGTAGCGCAGCAGCTTGAACTCGGTCGGCGAGAGCTGCACCCGCTGCCCGGCGCGGTGCACCTCGTGGGTCTCCTCGTCCAGTTCCAGGTCGGCGAAGGTGAGGCGGGACGGCGAGTGCTCCCCGGTGACCGTGCGCCGCAGCACCGCCCGGATCCGGGCGGTCAGCTCCTCCAGGCTGAACGGTTTGGTGACGTAGTCGTCGCCGCCCAGCGTCAGGCCCCGGATCTTGTCGTCGGTGGCGTCCCGCGCGGTCAGGAAGACCACCGGTGTCCGGGTCCCGCCCTCGCGGAGCATCCGGATCACCTCGAAGCCGTCCAGGTCGGGCAGCATCACGTCGAGGACGACCAGGTCGGGGCGGTGGTCCTTGGCGGCGTTCAACGCCGCGCTGCCGCTGGTCGCCGTCGCCACGTCGAAGCCGGCGAAGCGCAGGCTCGCGGAGAGGAGTTCGAGGATGTTCGGGTCGTCCTCGACGACGAGCAGTCGCGCCTCGGTCTGGGTAGGGGCCATGTGGCCATCATCCGTGACGACGCTGCGCCCGGGCTGGGCGCTTCCTGCAAAAACCCTGAAAGCCGGCCGGCTCGGTGAATCGGACTCAGGTACCACTCTTCCACACCGGCATCAGCCGCAGCGCGGACTCCGCCGTCCGGGCCAGGCCACGCCGGTCCGCCCCGGGCGCGGGGTGCAGGGCCGCGCCGACGGTCACCGACACCACCAGGTCCCGGGCGCCGAGCACCCGCCGTACCGACCGCCAGAGGTTCTCCTCGCCGAGGAAGGCCGGGACGGTGGTGTCGACGCCGGCCGAGGCGCAGCGGTAGGCGATCCGGACCGGCACGACCGGTGTGCCGGTGTCGACCGCCGCCTGGAACACCGCCGGCCGGAAGCCCGGCCGGGGTCGGGCGTGGACCGGGTCGACCGTACCGCACCAGGTGGTCCCCTCCGGGTAGACCGCGACCTGCCGGCCCGCCCGGAGCAGGTCGGCCACCCGGCGCACGGTCACCGGCAGCGCCCGGGGGCGGGAGCGGTCGACGAAGACCGTGCCGGCGCCTCGGGCGAGCAGGCCGACCAGGGGCCAGTCCCGCACCTCCCGTTTGGCCAGCATCCGGGCCGGGGCGACCGCGAACAGCGCCACGACGTCCAGCCAGGAGACGTGGTTGGCGACCAGCAGCGCCCGGCCGCGCGGCGGTCGGCCCCGGACCACCAGCCGCACGCCGAACGCCCGCGCCGTGCCGCGCGCCCAGACCCGGCACCCGGCCCGCCGGGCGGGAGCGGGCAGCAGTGGCAACGCGGCGGCCAGCGCGGCTCCGGCCAGCAGCATCCCGAGTACGGCCAGCAGGCGGGCCACCCGCCGGGTGACCGGTACGGCCGCCGGGTGACCGTCGGCCGGCAGGCAGTCCGCGCCGCACGCGGAGAGCGGACGCCAGAGGTCGTACCCGACGGCGCTCACGCCGTGGCCCCGGCCCGGCGCGGGGCGGCCGGCTCGCCGAGGAAGTGCCGCAGGTAGCGCGGGTTCATCCGGTCCAGGCTGAGCAGCACGTCGAAGTCGGCCACCGCGAAGTCCGGGTCGTAGGCGGGTTCGCCGCAGACCCACGCGCCCAGCCGCAGGTATCCGCGCAGCAGCGGTGGCACCACCGTGCGCCCGGCGTCGCCGGCCGGCGACGGGGCGTCCGGCTCGGCGAACCAGGGGCGGTGCGGCCGGACCCGCAGGGGTGGGGGCGCGAGGTGCCCGGCCCGCACCCGCTCCCACACTCCGGCGGCGGTGTGCCCGCCGTCGGCCAGCGGCACCGAGGCGCAGCCGCCCAGCCAGCGGCGTCCCCGCAGGTGCAGGTAGCGGGCGATGCCGGCCCACATCAGGTTGATCACCGCGCCGGAGCGGTGGTCCGGGTGCACGCAGGAGCGACCGACCTCGACCAGGTCGTCCCGGAGCGGGTCGAGCGCGGTCAGGTCGAACTCCTGCTCGGCGTACCGGCGGTCGGTGCGCCCCGGCGGCAGCAGCCGGTACGTGCCGACCACCGCGCCGGTCCGCTCCTCGCGGACGATCAGGTGGTCGCACCAGGGGTCGAGGTCGTCGGTGTCCAGCCCGGCGACGCCGGGGCGCAGGGTGGCACCGAGTTCGGTGCCGAACACCTCGTGCCGCAGCCGCTGGGCGGCCGCCACCTCGGCCGGGCGGTCAGCGATGTGCAGGGTGTATCCACTGGTCGTCAGGGGGGTGCCAGTGGCGTTCGGAACGGCCATGAGCACTGTGTAGGCGACCGGGGTTGCCGGGTACCGGTTCGGTGGATGTCGATCGGATGAACGCCTGTCGCCGGGCGGGCACCTGTCGCCGGGCGGGGGGACGTGGCAGGCTGCCCGGGGGCCCGGCACCGCCGCCGGGCGGGGCGACGGAGGACCTACCGGATGATCATCGAGGCGCGCTACAACGGACCGCCCGGCTCGGGCAACGGCGGCTGGAGCGCCGGGGTCTTCGCCACCGCGGTCGGCGGCACAGGCGGGGACGCCGGCTCCGCCGTCGCGCCGCCGGGGACGGTCGAGGTGACCCTGCGCCGGCCCCCACCGCTGGGGGTGCCGCTGCGTACGATGCCCTCCACCGACCAGCCCGGCCGCCACGAGGTCCACGACCCGGACGGGGCGCTCATCGCCCAGGTGGCGCCGGTGGCGGAGTTCAGCCCGACCGTGCCGGGCGTGGACCTGGCCACCGCGCGGGCCGCCTCCGCCGACTATGCCGGTTTCACCGGTCATCCCTTCCCCGGCTGCTATGTGTGCGGGCCGGAGCACCCCGACGGTCTGCGGATCTTCCCCGGCCGGCTCCCCGACGGCCGGACGGCGGCCCCGTTCCGGGTGCCGGCCGAGGTCCGCCCGGAGACGGTCTGGGCGGCGCTGGACTGTCCCGGCGGCTGGGCGGTGATCGGCCCCGGCCGCCCGTACGTGCTCGGCCGGATCGCGGTGCGCGTCGCGGCGCTGCCCCGACCGGGCGACGAGTGCGTGGTGACCGGGGCGGCAAGCGGCGGCGAGGGACGCAAGGCCCTGGTGCACTCCAGTCTGTACGCCCCCGACGGCGCCCTCCTGGCCCACGCCCGCGCCACCTGGATCGCCCTGCCCGCCGACTGACCCACCGCCGGACAGGTCGCTCCCTGGCCCCGGACGCGCCGGCCGGACCGGTCGGCCCGGCACGGGTGACACCACCTCGGTGGCGTAACCGCTACCCAAGGTAGTGTTCTCCCCCCTGGGGAGGACCCGGTCCTGCCTGAGGTGGAGACACATCTCAGAGTCGAGCGTTATTGACCTTGCCCGACCCAGCCGTCACGCTGGGTAACGGCGCTTCTCTGCGCCAGGGAGAGGAGAAAGATGTCTGACGGGCAGCCGAGCCCCGCCGACCAGGGTCGGATCGTGGTGTCCGGCCTGACGAAGCAGTACCGCACCGTGCGCGCGGTCGACAACCTGTCGTTCACCGTGCAACCGGGACGGGTGACCGGCTTCCTCGGGCCGAACGGCGCGGGCAAGACCACCACACTGCGGATGCTGCTGAACCTGGTCACCCCGACCGAGGGGACGGCCACCATCAGCGGGACGCGCTACGCCGACCTGGCACAGCCGCTCCGGCACGTCGGCGCGGTCCTGGAGGCGTCCAGCGCGCACAAGGGGCGTACCGGGATCAACCACCTCCGGGTGATCTGCGCGGCGGCGGGCCTGCCGAAGCAGCGGGCCGACGAGGCGCTCGCCATGGTCGGCCTGACGCCGGCGGCGAACCGCAAGTTCAAGGGCTACTCGCTGGGCATGAAGCAGCGGCTCGGCATCGCCGCGGCGATGTTGGGCGACCCCCGGGTGCTGATCCTGGACGAGCCGGCGAACGGCCTCGACCCGGAGGGGATCCGCTGGATGCGGGGCTTCCTCAAGGGCCTGGCCCACCAGGGGAAGACGGTGCTGGTCTCCAGCCACCTGCTCTCCGAGATGCAGCTGCTCGCCGACGACGTGGTGATCATCGCGGCCGGGCGGCTGATCCGGCAGGGACCGGTCGCCGAGGTCCTCGGGTCGATGACCCAGAGCGCCCGCGTACGGGTGCGTACCCCACAGGCGGAGGCGCTGGTCACGGCGCTGAAGGAACTCTCCGCCACGGTCGAGCCGGACGGGCAGGGCGCGCTCCTGGTCGCCGGCGTGGACGCCCCCACGGTCGGCCGGGCCGCGCTGGCCGCCCAGATCGAGCTGCACGAACTGACGCCGGAACGACCCGACCTGGAACGGGTCTTCCTGGACCTGACGGCCGGAAAGGCGGACATCCGATGATGAACCTGGTCCGGTCCGAACTGCTCAAGATCCGTACGACCAGCACCTGGTGGCTGCTGGCGATCGGGGCCTTCCTCGCCACGGCGGTCGCCTTCGCGTTCAACGCCTGGCTCACCCACGTCTCGCTCACCGGCGACCCCGCCGAGATCGGACTTCCGCCCGAGGAGGCGGCGGCCCAGGCCGACGTGGCCGGGCAGGCGGCGAACCTCTACACCTCCGGGCAGTTCTTCGGCCTGCTCCTGGTGATGCTGATCGGCATCCTGATGGTGACCAACGAGTTCTTCCACCAGACGGCCACCACCACGTTCCTCAGCACGCCCCGCCGCACCTCCGTGATCGCGAGCAAGCTGATCGCGGCGTCGGCGATGGGCTTCGTGTTCTGGCTGGCCACCACCGTGATCGCCCTGGTCGCGGGCGTGATCTTCATGTCCGCCAACGACTTCGGCACCCAGCTCGGCGAGTGGGAGGTCCACCGGGCCCTGCTGCTCAACCTGCTGGCGTACGCGATCTGGACGGTCCTCGGCGTGGGCCTCGGCACGCTGATCACCAACCAGCTCGGCGCGGTGATCACCGCCTCGGTGGTCTACCTGGTCGGCACGCAGGTCGTGGGGCTGCTCTTCCTGCTCCTGTCCAACCTGTTCGACTCCGAGGCCATCCTGGAGTGGCAGGTGGTCTGGCCGGCGATGGCCTCCCAGATCATGATCAGCGGCATCGACTCGCCGATGCTGCCGCCGTGGTGGACGGGCGCCCTGGTGCTGGTCGCGTACGCGGTCGCCGCCGGACTGGCCGGCATCATGATCACCCGCCGCCGGGACATCTCCTGAGGTCGGACCCTTCCGGAGTGCGGCGGGACGGCGCGTCGACGCCGCTCCCGCCGGGGCGGATCGCCTTAGCAGGAGGCGACGGCCTACCCGGCAGTTGGTGAATTTCTGGCGTCTTCTGTGAAACGTGACACGGGCCGGAGGCGGAAATGCCTCCGGCCCGCGCACGGCGTAGCCTGGGAGCCGTCTGTCCGCTCCCCCCGGGGACTGCCCGCGGACGTCGCGAGACACACAACCCGCGTGAAAGAGGCGATTACCGGCCGTGTCGACCCAGCAGACTTCGCAGGAGAACCCACTGGCGGGTTTCGGCCCGAACGAGTGGATCGTCGAGGAGATGTACCAGCGCTACCTCGCCGACCCCAACAGCGTCGATTCGGCCTGGCACGACTTCTTTGCCGACTACCGGCCCGGTCCGGGCGCCGGCAGCCCGGCGACGGCGCCGAAGAAGGCAGCCCCCGCCACCACGGCGGAGCCGGCCGGGCAGCAGGAGCCCGCCGCGACCGTGACCCGGCCCGACGGTGACCGCCCGTCCGCCGGGCAGCCGGACAACGGCCGGACGGCCGCGCCGCAGGCGAAGCCGGCGGCCAAGCCGGCCGCCACCGCGCCCACCAAGACGGCTCCGGCCAAGCCCGCTCCGGAGAAGGCCGCCCCGGCCAAGCCGGCCGCCAAGGCCGCTGCCCAGCCGGCACCGAGCGGCCCCCGCACCACCCCGCTGCGCGGCGTGGCCGCGCGCATCGTCCAGAACATGGACGCCTCGCTGAACGTGCCGACCGCGACGAGCGTCCGGGCCGTGCCGGCGAAGCTCCTGGTGGACAACCGCATCGTGATCAACAACCACCTGGCCCGGGGCCGGGGTGGCAAGGTCAGCTTCACCCACCTGATCGGGTACGCGATGGTCCGGGCGCTGGTCCAGCACCCGGAGATGAACAACTCCTTCGCCGAGGTCGACGGCAAGCCGGCGATGGTCACGCCGGAGCACGTCAACCTCGGCATCGCCATCGACCTGACCAAGCCGGACGGCACCCGCAACCTGGTGGTCCCCTCCATCAAGGCCTGCGAGCAGATGGACTTCCGGCAGTTCTGGCAGGCGTACGAGGACGTGGTCCGGCGCGCCCGCCGCAACGAGCTGACCATGGACGACTACGCCGGCACCACGATCTCGCTGACCAACCCGGGCGGCATCGGCACGGTGCACTCGATCCCCCGGCTCATGCAGGGGCAGAGCGCGATCATCGGCGTCGGCGCCATGGAGTACCCGGCGCCGTACCAGGGCATGAGCGAGGCCACCCTGGCCGAACTGGCGGTCAGCAAGGTCATCTCGCTGACCAGCACCTACGACCACCGGATCATCCAGGGCGCGCAGTCGGGCGAGTTCCTCAAGGTCATGCACGAGCTGCTCCTCGGCGAGCACGCCTTCTACGACCAGATCTTCACCTCGCTGCGCATCCCGTACGAGCCGGTGCGCTGGATGCGCGACGTCGCGGTCAACAACGAGGGGCAGATCAACAAGACCGCCCGGGTGCACGAGCTGATCCACGCGTACCGGGTGCGCGGCCACCTGATGGCCGACACCGACCCGCTCGAGTTCAAGATCCGCAAGCACCCGGACCTGGACGTCCTCCAGCACGGGCTGACCCTGTGGGACCTGGACCGCCAGTTCCCGGTCAACGGCTTCGCGGGCAAGCGGCGGATGAAGCTGCGCGAGATCCTCGGGGTGCTGCGCGACTCGTACTGCCGCCGGATCGGCATCGAGTACATGCACATCCAGGACCCGGAGGAACGGCGCTGGATCCAGGAGCGGATCGAGCGCCAGTACGAGAAGCCGACCGCCGACGAGCAGAAGCACGTGCTCAACCGGCTGAACGCGGCCGAGGCGTTCGAGACCTTCCTCCAGACCAAGTACGTCGGGCAGAAGCGCTTCTCGCTGGAGGGCGGCGAGTCGCTGATCCCGCTCCTCGGCGAGGTGCTGGAGTCCTCCGCCGAGGCCGGGCTGGACGAGGTCGTCATCGGCATGGCCCACCGGGGCCGGCTGAACGTGCTGGCCAACGTCGTCGGCAAGCCGTACGAGAAGATCTTCTCGGAGTTCGAGGGACACCTCGACCCGCGCTCGACCCAGGGCTCCGGCGACGTCAAGTACCACCTCGGCCAGAACGGCAAGTTCAGCACGCCCGACGGCGAGCACCAGGTCAAGGTCTCGGTGGTGGCGAACCCGTCGCACCTGGAGGCGGTCGACCCGGTGCTGGAGGGCATCGTCCGGGCCAAGCAGGACCGGATAGACCTGAAGCTGGAGGGGTACACCGTGCTGCCGCTGGCGGTGCACGGTGACGCCGCCTTCGCCGGTCAGGGTGTGGTCGCCGAGACGCTCAACCTCTCCCAGCTGCGGGGGTACCGCACCGGCGGCACCGTGCACGTGGTGGTCAACAACCAGGTCGGCTTCACCACCGCCCCGGAGTACTCGCGGTCCAGCCTCTACAGCACCGACGTGGCCCGGATGATCCAGGCGCCGATCTTCCACGTCAACGGCGACGACCCCGAGGCCGTGGTCCGGGTCGCCCGGCTCGCCTTCGAGTACCGTCAGGCGTTCAACAAGGACGTCGTCATCGACATGGTCTGCTACCGGCGGCGTGGGCACAACGAGGGCGACGACCCCTCGATGTCCAACCCCCAGATGTACAAGATCATTGACTCGAAGCGCTCGGTCCGGAAGCTCTACACCGAGGAGCTGATCGGTCGGGGCGACATCACCGTGGAGGACGCGGAGGAACTGCTCCGCGACTACCAGGCGCAGCTGGAGCGGGTCTTCAAGGCCACCCGGGACGCCGCGTCGGCCCCGAAGCAGGTCGCCCGGCCGCGCCGCGAGGACGAGCCGGAGCCGCAGGTGGAGACCGCCACCGACGCCGCCGTGGTCAAGGCGGTCGGGGACGCGCACGTCAACCTCCCCGAGGGCTTCACCCCGCACAAGCGGATCCAGCAGCTGCTCGACCGGCGGGCGAAGATGTCCGTCGAGGGCGGCATCGACTGGGGCTTCGGCGAGATCATCGCCTTCGGCGCGCTGCTGCACGACGGGGTCACCGTCCGGCTCGCCGGGCAGGACTCCCGCCGGGGCACCTTCGTGCAGCGGCACGCGGCGGTGGTCGACGCCAAGACCGGCGACGACTACCTCCCGCTGAAGTCGCTCACCGCCGACGGCGAGCGGTCCCGGTTCTTCGTGCACGACTCGCTGCTGTCCGAGTACGCCGCGATGGGCTTCGAGTACGGCTACTCGGTGGAGAACGTCAACGCGCTGGTCTGCTGGGAGGCCCAGTTCGGTGACTTCGTCAACGGCGCCCAGTCGGTCATCGACGAGTTCGTCTCCTCGGGCGAGGTGAAGTGGGGCCAGCGCTCGGCGGTGACCCTGCTGCTGCCGCACGGCCACGAGGGCCAGGGCCCGGACCACACCTCCGGCCGTCCCGAGCGGTTCCTCCAGATGTGCGCCGAGGACAACATGCGGGTGGCCATCCCGACCACCCCGGCGAACTACTTCCACCTGCTGCGTCGCCAGGCGTTGTCGCCGAAGCGCAAGCCGCTGGTGGTCTTCACGCCGAAGTCGCTGCTGCGGCACAAGCTCTGCATCTCGCAGGTGGAGGAGTTCACCTCGGGCACCTTCCAGCCGGTGCTGCGCGACGGTTCCGCGCCGGCGCCGGAGCAGGTGAAGCGGGTGCTGCTCTGCTCGGGCAAGGTCTACTACGACCTGTTCCAGGCCCGCGCCGAGCGGGGCGTCACGGACACCGCGATCATCCGGATCGAGCAGCTCTACCCGCTGCCGGTGGAGGAGATCCGGGCGGCCCTGGCCGAGTACCCGAACGCCGAGGACTTCGCCTGGGTGCAGGAGGAGCCGGCCAACCAGGGCGCCTGGAGCTTCGTCGCGCTCAACCTGCTGGAGCACCTGTCCGACGTCCGGCTGCGGCGGATCTCCCGGCCGGCTGCGGCGGCCCCCGCCGTCGGCTCGGCGAAGATGCACGACGTCGAGCAGACCGCGCTCATCGAAGCGGCCCTGCCCCGTCCCTGAGCCCGTCCCACGCTGGGGCAGCGCCCGCCGACACCGGCCGGGCCTGCCCCAGCGGCATGTCGAGGAGAGCACCGTGTACTTCACCGACCGTGGTATCGAGGAGCTGGTCCAGCGGCGCGGAGAGGAATCCGTGTCGGTCGAGTGGCTGGGCGAGCGGCTGCGTGACTTCGTCGACCTGAACCCGGAGTTCGAGACGCCGATCGAGCGGTTCGCCACCTGGCTGGCCCGGCTGGACGACGAGGACGACGACTAGTTTTCCCAGCTGGGGCACCAGGTAGCGTGACGGCCGTGCGCAACAGCCTCCCTCTCGGCCGCCGTGCCACCCTGCTGGCCGGGATCGCGCTCACCGTGTTCCTGGCCGGCTGCGCGGACGGGGCCACCGGCGGGCGGACGCCCACCGGGACCGCCCCGGCCACCCCCGCGCCACCGCCCCCGGTCTTCTACGTCGACCCGTACAGCGCGGCGGCCGAGCAGGTCACCCGATGGGAGCGGACCCGCGGCGGCGACGCCGCGACACTGCGCGGGATCAGCACCCGGCCGACCGCCCGATGGCTGGTCGACGGCACCACCCCGGTCACCGACCAGGTGGCGGACTACCTGGCCGACGCGGCGCTCGCCGGGCAGATGCCGATCCTGGTCACCCACAACCTGCCGCAGCGTGACTGCGGTCGGCAGGGCGGCGGGGGCGCCGGCACGGCCGGGGCGTACCAGACGTGGATCCGGGAGCTGGCCGGCGCGGTCCGGGGTCGTCCGGTCACCGTGATCCTCGAACCGGGCGCGGTGCCGGACGCCGTCGACCGCTGCGTGACCGACGTCGACGAACGGCTCACGCTGCTGCGCGACGCGGTCACGGTGCTCGGCAGCACCGGCAGCGCCCGGGTCTACCTGGACGCGGGGCACCCGGGCTGGGTCCGCGACCCCGCGAAGCTGGCGGCGGCGCTGACCCGGGCCGGGATCGCCGACGCCGACGGCTTCGCCCTGAACGTCGCCAACTTCGTCGGCACCCCGGAGAACCTGCGGTACGGCCACCGGATCTCCGACGCCCTGGACGGCACGACGACGTTCGTGATCGACACCAGCCGCAACGGCAACGGCCCGTACCCGGAACCGACGGTGGCGGGCGCACCGAGCTGGTGCAACCCGCCGGGGCGGGCGCTCGGCGAGGAACCCACCACCGAGACCGGCCTGGACCGGGTCGACGCGCTGCTCTGGATCAAGTACCCGGGCGAGTCCGACGGGTCCTGCCGTCCGGGCGAGCCGGAGATCGGCGTCTGGTGGCCCGAGTACGCCCTCGGGCTCGCCGAGCGCGCCGGCCGCTGACCCGTCACGTCATCCCCGGCCGGTCACCGGCGCCACCGGTCGGCCCGACGGACCGGGGCCGGCGGCGTCGAGCCCGGTGCGGCGCAGCTTCTGCCAGCCGAGCCGGCCGCCGGTCAACGCGGTGACCACGGACTGGACCAGCACCAGGTACATCAGCTGGCGGTAGACGAACTGCTGCAACGGCAGCACCCAGAGGACCCCGAGTTTCTCCCGGTCCAGGCGGAACGCCACGATCGCGGTGAGGAACTGCAACCCGAGCATCGCCAGCCAGGCCAGCGCGGTCTCCGTCCGGTCCAGGAAGACCAGGCCGTACAGGGCGAGCAGGTCGATGACCGGGGCGGTCAGCGGCAGCAGCACCCCGAAGAGGGTCAGGAACGCCAGGCACCGTCGGCTGAACCGGCCGGAGGCGCCCCGGTCGAGCACCGAGCGGCGGTGCTTCCACATCGCCTGCATGGTGCCGTAGCTCCACCGGTAGCGCTGCTTCCACAACTGCCCGAGACTGGTCGGCGCCTCCGTCCAGGCGCGGGCGCTCTCCTCGTACACCACCTTCCAGCCGGCCCGGCCCAGCGCCATGGTGACGTCGGTGTCCTCGGCGAGCGTCTCGTCGGTCATCCCGCCCGCGTACGCCAGCGCCTGCCGCCGGAAACCGCCGATCGCGCCCGGGACGGTGGGCATGCACCGCAACGTCTCGTAGAGGCGACGGTCCAGGTTGAAGCCGATGACGTACTCGATGTGCTGCCACTTGGCGATCATGCTGCGCCGGTTGCCCACCTTGACGTTGCCGGCGACCGCGCCCACCTGCGGGTCGGCGAAGGGCTGGACCAGCCGTCGGACCGCGTCGGGCTCGAAGACGGTGTCCCCGTCGACCATGACGATCAGGTCGTGCCGGGCCAGCGCGACGCCGGTGTTGAGCGCGCTCGGCTTGCCGCCGTTCGGCTTGCGGACCACCCGCACGTTCGGCAGTCCGAGACCGGCCACGATGTCGGCGGTGCCGTCGGTGGACCCGTCGTCGACCACGACCACCTCGATGCCGCCGGGGTGGTCGCCCGAGGCGAGCGAGCGGACCGCCGCCGCGATCCCCTCCTTCTCGTTGTAGGCGGGCACGACCACCGAGACCGGTGCGGTCACCGGTGGCCCCCAGGACCAGTCCCGCCGGCGTCGGCGGCGGGCGTGCCGGAGCGCCAGCAGGAAGAGCAGCACGGTACGTCCGATGGTGAGCACGCCGACGACGACGAAGAGCACGTTGAAGAGCACGAAGGTGAGGTCGGCGGCGCGTACCGCCCGGATCACCATCGCGCCCCGCCACTGCTCCCCCGTCGAGGCGCTGGTCGGGCCGGGCCCGCCCCCGGTGGCTCCGGCCTCGGCGAGGGCCAGGTCCAACGCGCCGCTGACCGTCGTGAAGCGGTACCCCCGTTCCTTCATCATCGGGATGAAGCGGTCCAGCGCCTCGACGGTCTGCGAGCGGTCACCGCCGGAGTCGTGCCAGAGGGTGACCGCCCCGGCGTAACCGGTCGGGGTGGAGTTGGCGATCATCGAGTCCGGCCCGCGCCGCTCCCAGTCCCGGCTGTCGAGGTCGTTCACCACGGTCAGGTAGCCCAGCTCGCCGGCCTGCCGCAGCAGCGGCCAGTCCCGGTCGAGGAAGGCGTCCGCCCGCGACGAGTACGGGAACCGCAGCAGGTTGGTGCGGATCCCGGTGGCGCCGGCGATGGCGAGCTGGGTCTGGGTGTACTCCATCCGGCGCTGCCAGCCGGGCAGGTCGACCAGGTGGGGGTGGGTGAAGGTGTGCACGCCGAGTTCGTGCCCGGAGTCGGCCAGCGCGCGGACCAGGTCGGGATGCCGGACGACCTGGTTGCCGAGGACGAAGAACGTCCCGGGCACCTGGTGGCGTTCCAGCACCTTCATCACCTCGGGGGTCCACCGCTCGTCCGGACCGTCGTCGAAGGTGAGCACCATGGTGCGGGGCGGCAGCCGGTACGACTGCGGGCGGCCGGAGGTGGTGTTGACGATCGGCCCGCCGTCGCGGATCTGCTCGGGCACCTCGCCCTGCCCGCCGCCGGCAGTGACCTCCGCCCGGTAGTCGGGGACGAACGAGCCGTTGGCGTACGCCTGGACGAAGAGGATGCCGCCGAGGAGGACGAAGACCATCGCGAAGATGGTCCAACTCGGTCGCGGCACGTAGCGCCGGACGCGGTTCGCCGGACCGGCGAGCGGGAGCGGCCGGGCGTGCCGGCGGGGCCGGTCGGCCGGCGGACCGGGTACGCGGTGGGGCGGCTGGCTCACGGCGCGGGCGCTTCGGCTGACGCGACCGGCTCCTGCGGGGACGGCGCGGGGGGCACCGGAGCCGGGCTGGTGACCGGCGGCGCGGGCGACGTCGTCCGGGTCGGGGTGCCCTCCGGCCGGTCGCTGCCCGACCCCTCCGCCGGCGGGCTCGGCGAGGGGGTGGTCGGCGTCGGCGCGGAGGGGGTGGCGGAGGGGGTGGCGGAGGGCGAGGCGGGGGTTGCCGCCGGGCGACGGGGCGGCGTGCGGGAGGTGGGCGCGGCGGAGGGTTCGACGGCGGGCGTGGGCTCGGCCACCGGCTCGACCGGCGGCGGCTGCCACTGCCGGGTCGTCGGCTCGACGAACGGGATGATCGTCTCCGGCCGGACCGGTCCGCCCGCGAAGCTGACCCCCACCAGGGCGGTGTACGCCACCCCGGCCAGTCCGAGGGCGTACGCGGTACGACGGAGCCACCGCCGACGGCGGCCGCTGGGATCGACGAAAATTGGGGATCGTTCCGGAGCAACAGGGATAATCTCGGTAGGGCCCTCCACCCCGGCGAGTCAACCACGGACAAGTCCCGCAAACCCGCGCCTGTGTCCCGTCTGACATGGGAAAACGTGGCGACGCGACCATCCGGACCGCAGGCGGGCGCGGCGCACGCCGACCTAGTAGGTTGGCCGCGTGGCCCGCAGCGTCTATCTCACCAGCGTGGGTTCCGGCGGAGGAAAGTCGACGATCGCGCTCGGTCTCGCCGAGTTGCTCTCCCGACAGGTCGAGCGGATCGGCGTGTTCCGGCCGCTGGTCTCCGGAGTCCGGCCGGACCCGATCCTTGCCCTGCTCGCCGACCGCTACCGGGTGGACGTCAGCGCGGCCGAGCCCGCCGGGGCCACCTACGCCGAGGCGCGGGCGCTGGTCGGCGAGGGACGGCGGGAGGAACTCGTCTCCCGGATCGTCGCGCGGTACCGGGAGATCGAGCGGGGCTGCCCGGCGATGGTCGTGGTGGGCAGCGACTTCGCCGACTCCGGTGACGGGGCGGCCCCCCGTGAGCTGGCCTTCAACGCCCGACTGGCCACCGAGTTCGGCAGCGTGGTGGTGCCCGTGGTGGACGGTTTCGGGCAGGAGCCGGAGGCGGTGGCGGCGGCGGCCCGGGGGGCGTACCACGATCTGGTGGACCTCGGGGCGACGGTGCTGGCGGTGATCGCCAACCGGGTGTCCGGGCCGATGACGCTGCCGGAGCTGCCCGTGCCGGCGTACGCGATCCCGGAGGTGCCGACCGTGTCGGCGCCGACGGTGGCCGAGGTGGCGACGGCGCTCGGCGCCACCCTGCTCGCCGGGGACGACGCCGCGCTCGGCCGGGACGTGCTCGACTACGTGGTCGGCGCGGCGCACGTGCCGACCCTGCTGGAGCACCTGACCGACGGCTGCCTGGTGATCACGCCCGGGGACCGGGACGACCTGCTGGTGGCGGCGAGCGCCGCGCACGTGGCCGGGCAGGTCTCGGTGGCCGGGCTGGTGCTCACCCTCGGCGAGCGGCCCGATCCCCGGGCGATGCGGCTGGTCGAGCGGATGAACACCGGCCTCGCCGTGCTGTCGGTGCCGACCGACAGCTACGACACGATCTCCGCGTCGAACCGGATCGAGGGGCGGCCCAGTCCGGCGAACCCCCGCAAGGTCGAGGCCGCGCTCGGCGCGTTCGAGTCGCACGTGGACACCGTCGACCTGGCCCGCCGGCTGGAGGTCAGCCGGTCCGCGCGGGTCACCCCGCTGATGTTCGAGTACGACCTGATCGACCGGGCCCGCGCCCGGCAGCGGCGGCTGGTGCTGCCCGAGGGGTCCGAGGAGCGGGTCCTGCGGGCGGCCGAGATCCTGCTCCGGCGGGGTGTGGCCGCGCTGACCCTGCTGGGCCGTCCGGACGACATCGCCCGGCGCACCCGGGAGTTGGGCATCGACGTCGGCGGCGTCGAGGTGGTCGACCCGGTCACCAGCGAATGGCGGGACGATTTCGCCGAGCGCTACGCCGAGCTGCGCCGGCACCGGGGCGTGACGGTCGAGTTGGCGTACGACATCGTGGCGCAGCCGAACTACTTCGGCACCATGATGGTGCAGACCGGGCACGCCGACGGCATGGTCTCCGGGGCGACGCACACCACGGCCGCCACCATCCGCCCGGCCTTCGAGATCATCCGTACCGTGCCGGGGCTCTCGGTGGCCTCCAGCGTCTTCTTCATGCTCCTGGCCGACCGGGTGCTGGTCTACGGCGACTGCGCGGTCAACCCCGACCCGGACGCCGCCCAGCTCGCCGACATCGCGATCTCCTCGGCCGACACCGCCGCCCGGTTCGGCATCGACCCCCGGGTCGCCATGCTCTCCTACTCCACCGGCAGCTCGGGCGCGGGCGCGGACGTGGAGAAGGTCGCGGCGGCCACGAAGCTGGTCCGGGAACGCCGGCCGGACCTGCTGGTGGAGGGGCCGATCCAGTACGACGCGGCGATCGACCCTCAGGTGGCGGCCACCAAGCTGCCGGAGAGCCTGGTCGCCGGGCGGGCCACGGTCTTCGTCTTCCCGGACCTGAACACCGGCAACAACACGTACAAGGCGGTGCAGCGCTCGGCCGGCGCGGTCGCGGTCGGTCCGGTCATGCAGGGCCTGCGCCGCCCGGTCAACGACCTGTCCCGGGGCGCCACGGTCGCCGACATCGTCAACACGGTGGCGATCACCGCCATCCAGGCCGCCGGCAGCGGGGAGTCGTCGTGAGTCGGGTGCTGGTGCTCAACTGCGGGTCGTCGTCGGTGAAGTACCGCCTCTACGACTCCGACACCGTGCGGGACCGGGGCACCGTCGAGCGGATCGGCGAGCCCGGCGGCGGCCCGGCGGACCACGCCGGCGCGGTCCGGGAGATCCTCGCCGGGCTGGACCTGACCGGCCTGGTCGCGGTCGGCCACCGGGTGGTGCACGGTGGGCAGCGCTTCACCGAGCCGGTGCGGGTCGACGACGGGGTGCTCGCCGCGATCCGTGACCTGTTCCCGCTCGCGCCGCTGCACAACCCGGCGAACCTGGCCGGCATCGAGGTGACCCGCGACCTGCTGCCGGACACGCCGCAGGTCGCGGTCTTCGACACCGCGTTCCACCACACCCTGCCGGAGGCCGCCGCGACCTACGCCGTCGACCGGGAGACCGCCCGGCGGTACGGCGTCCGCCGGTACGGCTTCCACGGCACCTCGCACGCGTACGTCTCCCGACGCACCGCGGAGTTGCTCGACCGGCCGTACGGGGAGACCAACACGATCACCCTGCACCTGGGGAACGGGGCGAGCGCCTGCGCGGTGGCCGGTGGACGCAGCATCGCCACCTCGATGGGGATGTCGCCGCTGGAGGGCCTGGTGATGGGCACCCGCAGCGGCGACCTCGACCCGGCGATCCTGTTCCACCTGCACCGCGAGGGCGGTCTCGGCGTCGACGACCTCGACGACCTGCTCAACCACCGCAGCGGGCTGCTCGGGTTGGCCGGGGCCAACGACATGCGGGAGGTGCTGGCCCGCCGCGCCGACGGCGACCCGGCGGCGGCCCTCGCCTTCGACGTCTACTGCCGACGGATCACCGGCTACGTGGGGGCGTACTACGCCCTGCTCGGACGGGTCGACGCGGTCACCTTCACCGCCGGCGTGGGCGAGCACGCCGCGCCGGTCCGTGCCGCCGCGCTGGTCGGGTTGGAACGGCTGGGGATCAGCGTGGACCCGGCGCGCAACGCCACCGGCGACGGGGACCGGATCGTCTCGCCGGACGGCTCCGAGGTCGCGGTCTGCGTGGTCGGCACCGACGAGGAACGGGAGATCGCCCGGGCGGCCCGAGCCGTGGTCGCCGCCGGCTGAGCGCACCGGGAGCGGCGGCCCGGTCGACCCGGGCGGCCTGACGCGGGCGACCTGGCCGGGCGGCCTGATCCGGGCGGTCAGCCCAACGCGATCCAGAACGCCAGGGCGAGCAGCACCGAGGCCACCACCACCGCACCGATCAGCGAGGGCTTCGACGACTGCGCCACCGGCGGGCCGATCTGGCTGGCCAGGTCCGGAGCGGGCACGAAGGCGCGGTACGACTCGATGCTCCCACCGGGGTCGACGGAGTCGTCAGCCATGCCGACGAGGGTAGCGAAGCCGCGCAACCCGGGCCCGGCGAATCGCGCGTACGCCGACCGGGTCGGCCGGACCGACCGGCCGGTGGGCGTACCCGGTCCGGAAAGCGGGACCGCACGGCCCCGCCGCCACCTACCGTCTGCAACATGAAGCTGTCTCGCCTGCTCGCCGTGCTGCTGGCGGCGCTGCTGGCCGGATGCGGAACGGCCACCGCCGCGCCCGGCACGACGTCGGAGCCCCGCCCGGTTCCCCGGGAGGCGTACGACGTCGGCATGCGGACGCTCACCGTCGAGCCCCGGTCGGCCCGCCCGCTGCCGGTGACCGTCTGGTACCCGGCGGTCGGCCGGTCGGTCGCGCCGGGCCGGTTCCCGGTGGTGCTGTACAGCCACGGGCTGCGCAGCGTGCCCGCGCTGCACGCCGCGCTGACCACCCGGTGGGCGGCGGCGGGATTCGTGGTGGCCGCGCCGACCTACCCGAACACCAACCTCCGCTCGCTCCGGTTCGACCGGGCCGACGTGCGCAACCAGCCGGCGGACGCCTGGCGCGTGATCCGCCACCTGATCCGGTTGGACGGCACCCCCGGCGACCCGCTCGCCGGGCACCTGGACACCGCCCGGGTGGCCGCCGCCGGGCACTCGGCCGGGGGCTTCACCACCGCCGGCATGTTCGCCTCGGGCCACTCGGCACGACTGCGCGCGGGTGTCATCATCGCCGGGGGCGGTATGGCGGGCAGCTTCGCCGGGCCACCGGCCGCCCTGCTCTTCGTGCACGGCGGAGCCGACCAGATCGTGCCGTGGCACGTCGGTCGGGCCGGGTACGACCGCTCCGACTGGCCCCGGGCGTTCCTGACCCTGCCCGGCCAGGGGCACGGCGAGTTCCTGACCCCCGGCCGCCCCGGTTTCGCGCAGGTCCTCGCCGCCACCACGGACCTGCTGCGCTGGCGGCTCTACGAGGACCCCGCGTCCGGACGGCGGATCGCGGCCGGCGCCCGGCTGCCCGGCGTGACCGCCTTCGAGGACCGGCTCGACGTCTCCCGCTGAGCCGTCCGGCCGGTCCCGGCCGCGAGGCACAATCGAGGACATGCCCCGTCGCCGTACCGCCGCGCTCGTCGCCACCACGCTGCTCACCGTGGGGCTGGCCGCGTGCTCGACGGACGCCGCCCCGACCACCTGGTCCCCGGCGGCCGAACCGTCGGCGACCGCCACACCGGCCCCCGGGGTGCCGCGCGGGCAGGCGCCGGAGCAGACGTTCGCGGTCGGCGTGCGCCAGCTCCCGCTGAACCGGGACGGCGACCGGCCCCTGCCGGTGACCCTCTGGTATCCGGCGCGGGGCGAGGCGGGCGGCACGGCCGAACGGTCGGCCCCGGTCGCCGGGGGTCGCTTCCCGGTGGTCGTGTTCAGCCACGGGCTGGGCGCCCGGCCCGCCGACTACGCCGCCCTGCTCACCCGCTGGGCGGCGGCGGGTTTCGTGGTGGCCGCCCCCACCTTCCCGAACACCAGCCGGGGATCCGCCCAGGTCAACCCGCTCGACGTGCTGAACCAGCCGGCCGACGTGTCGTACGTGCTCACCGAGGTGCTGGGGTTGGACGAGCGGGCCGGCGACCCGCTGCGCGGGCGGCTGGCCACCGACCGGGTGGCCGCCACCGGGCACTCCGCCGGCGGGGTGACCACCATCGGCCTGTTCACCCTGGACCGGGACGAGCGGCTCGACGCCGGGGTGGTCCTCGCCGGCACCGCGCTCGGCGTGGGCAGCACGTTCGCCGGCGCCGCCGCCCCGCAGCTCTTCGTGCACGGCGAACTCGACGAGGTGGTCGACTACGCCTCCGGCCGGGCCGCCTACGACCGGGTGCCCTGGCCGAAGGCGATGCTGAGCCTGCCCCGGGGCGACCACGGGCGGGCCCTGCTCTCCGACGGCGCGTCCCTACGGGTCGTCTCGGACACCACGGTCGAGTTCCTGCGTTGGAGCCTCTACGGCGACGAGGCGGCCCGGGGCCGGCTGCCGGCGGACGCGGCCCGGGGCGGCCTCGCCACCCTGGACGACCGCCTCTGAGGCCGACCGGCACCGGTCGGGGCGCCGCCAACAGCGTCGGGCAGGGTGTCCGCCCAGGGTCAGCGGGTGTGGTCGACGACGACCTTTCCGAAGACGTCACCGGAGTGCAGCCGGGCGAACGCCTCGGTCACCTGGCTGAACGGGTGCACGCTGTCGACGACCGGCCGCACCTCACGCTCGGCGCAGAAGGCGAGCAGCTGCGCCATGTCGTCCGGGGTGCCCATCGACGTGCCGAGGATCTGCAACTGCATGGCGAAGATCCGACGCAGGTTGACCTTCGGCTCGTGCCCGGCGGTCGCTCCGGAGACGACGATCCGGGCCATCGGCGCGGCCGACTTCAGCGAGTGGTCGAAGGTGGCCGCGCCGACCGTCTCGACGACCACGTCGACCCGCTCCGGCAGCCGGGCCCCCGGTGCCACGGCGGTCGCGCCCAGCGCGGCGATCCGCTCCCGCTTGGCCGCGTCCCGGCTGGTCGCGTAGACCCGCTTGCCCATCGCCAGGGCGAGCGCCACGGCGGCCGTGGCGACGCCGCCACCGGCGCCCTGCACGAGCACCGCGTCGCCCTCGTCGACCCGCCCGACGGTCTTGAGCATCCGCCAGGCGGTGAGCCAGGCGGTGGGGAGGCAGGCGGCGTCCGTGACCGAGAGCCCGGCGGGCAGCGGCAGCAGGTTCGCCCGGGGAACGGCCACCCGCTCGGCGAGGGTGCCCTGGGCGTGCTCGGAGAGGAGGGAGATGCCGCGCGGGTCGCCCTTGTCGGCGATCACCGGGTAGACGACGACCTCGTTGCCGTCCGGGTCGACGCCCACCGCGTCGCAGCCGAGGATCATCGGCAGGCGGTCCTCGCCCAGGCCGACACCGCGCAGCGACCATAGGTCGTGGTGGTTGAGCGAACTGGCCAGCACCCGGACGGTCACCCAGTCGTCGGCCCAGTGGGTCGGCTCGGGCTGCTCTCCCACGGTGAGGGCGGCGAGCGGGTCGGCGTCGTCGAATCGGGAGGCGAAGGCGGCACGCATGGTCGGCACGGTAACAAGGATGCCGGTCGCGTGCAGCCCCCGCCGGGTGACGCTCGGCAACCGGTCCGGAAAGCGGGAGCGGATGCCCGGGGGTGAATTCGCCGTTTCACCGACGTCTAAGGGGATGCGGCTTTAACTTACTTCTGTCCGTTATATCCCGCAATCAGAGGTGGAAATCTTTCGTGAGGGCACAATTCCTGGCTGCCGGCCTGGCCGGCACCACACTGGCCATCGGGCTCGCCTCTCCGGCGTTGGCCGAGGACACCATCGTCACCCTGTCCGTCGCGGCCGAGGACGGACTCGCGATCTCCGTTCCGGCGACGGCGAACATCGGTACCGGAAACCCCGGTGACAGCGTCTCGGGACAGATCGGGCCGGTGACCGTGACAGATCAACGCGCCGCGCTGAACGCGAGCTGGAACGCGACGGTCATCGCCACCGACTTCACCACCGGCGGGGCCACCCCGGCGGAGACGATCCCCAACATCAACGTCCGCTACTGGTCCGGCGGCGCCACCGCCACCACGGGCAACGGCACCTTCACTCCCGGCCAGCCGGGTCCCGGTGACGCCCAGATCATCAACGTGCCGAGGACGGCGTTCTCCCTCACCGGCGGCAACGGCGACAACTCCGCCACCTGGAACCCGACGCTCGTGGTCAACGTTCCCGAGACCGCCGTCGCCGGGGTCTACACGGGCACGGTGACCCACACTGTCCTGTAACCGCGTCCGGCGGCTGGTGATGCTGGCGTCCGTCGCCGTCATGACGTTCACGGTGCCCGCATCGCCAGCCGCCGCCCTCCCGGGATCCCTGCCCCGGGCCGATGACGACCCGACCATCAGCATCCGGATGCTGGACATCCCGGCCGCCCGGGTGAAGGACCCCCGCGCCCGGGCTTACATCGTGGACCACCTCAAACCGGGCACCACCATCCACCGCCGCGTCGAGATCCAGAACTCGTCCCCCGAGCGGCAGCACATCGAGCTGTACGCGGCGGGCGCAACCGTCCGGGAGAACGTCTTCACCGCCTCCGACGGTCGCGGCGGCAACGAGCTGAGCAGTTGGGTACGCACGGAGGTGCCCAGCCTCGACCTGCCGGCCGGTGCCAGGAGGGCGGTCAAGGTCACCATCAGCGTGCCGCGGTCCGCCTCGCGCGGCGAACGCTACGCCGCGCTCCTCGCCCAGGTCACCAAGCAACCGACCGACGGCAGCAACATCGGCCAGATCCGCCGGGTGGGCGTCCGGATCTACCTCGACGTCGGCCCTGGCGGCGAGCCGCCCACGGACTTCCGGATCGACGGACTCGCCGCCGGCCCGGGCCCCGGTGAATGGCCTGTCGTCACCGCGCGGGTGCACAACACCGGCCAACGTGCCCTGGACATGGGCGGCGCCCTCTCCCTGTCCCGCGAGTCCGGCACCGCCAAACTCGGCCCTTTCGTCGTCACGACCGGCGTCACGATCCTGCCGGGCCAGAGCGGGCAGGTCAGCGCGGAGGTGACCGAACCCCTCGCGCCCGGCCGCTGGACCGCCCGGCTGGTGCTGACCAGCGGGACGGTGGAACGCGAGGTGGAAGGGACACTGACCTTCCCCGTACCGGTCGAGGCCACCGCGGTGGAACCCGCCGGACGAACCGGGCTCGCGCTACCGGTCGTCGTCGGAGCGGTGCTCGCCGTCGCCGGCACGCTGCTCGCCTGGCACCTGATCCGTCGCAGGCGCTCCGGCTGAGCCGTCGGGGCGGTCCCGGACACCTTCGACGAGCCGGCACCGGGCAGGGATGTCCGGGGCACGGCTCAGGTCGTCGTCGGAAGCGACGGAGGGCTCCGGCCCGTCGAGCGGGCGGGAGCCCTCCGGCCTGCCGGTGGCTCAGGCGCGGGCGACGCCGTCGACGCGGGCCGCCTCGGCGACCGCCTCGGCGACCGCCGGGGCGACCCGGGGGTCGAGCGGGGAGGGCACGATCGCGTCCGCGGTCAGCGTCTCGCTGACCACTCCGGCGATCGCGTCGGCCGCCGCCACCTTCATGTTCTCGGTGATCCGGGTGGCTCGGGCGTCCAGCGCCCCCCGGAACACGCCGGGGAAGGCGAGCACGTTGTTGATCTGGTTGGGGTAGTCGCTGCGGCCGGTGGCGACCACCTCGACATGCCGGGCGGCCACCTCCGGGTGCACCTCCGGGGTGGGGTTCGCCAGGGCGAAGACGATGCCACCGGAGGCCATCCCGGCCACCGCGGCCTCCGGGATCTGACCGCCGGAGACGCCGATCAGCACGTCGGCGTCCCGCAACGCCTCGGTGATGTCCCCCTGCCGACCGGCGGCGTTGGTGATGGCGGCCAGTTCGGCCTTGGTCGCGGTGAGGTCGGGGCGGTCCCGGCCGATGATGCCCCGCGAGTCGCAGACCACCACGTCGTCCGGGTTGACGCCCCCGGCGATCAGCATCTTGGTGACCGCGATCCCGGCCGCGCCGGCACCGCTGACCGCGACCCGCAGGTCACCGAGCTTGCGGTTGAGCAGACGGGCCGCGTTGCGCAGGGCGGCCAGCACGACGATGGCGGTGCCGTGCTGGTCGTCGTGGAAGACCGGGATGCCGAGGGCCTCGTCGAGACGGCGTTCGATCTCGAAGCAGCGCGGCGCGCTGATGTCCTCCAGGTTGATCCCACCGAACGACGGGGCCAGGGCGGTCACCGCCGTGACGATCTCGTCGACGTCCTGGGTGTCCAGGCAGATCGGCACGGCGTCCACGCCGCCGAACTGCTTGAACAGAACCGCCTTGCCCTCCATCACCGGCATCGCGGCACGGGGACCGATGTTGCCCAGGCCGAGTACGGCCGACCCGTCGGTCACCACCGCGACGGTGTGCGACACCCATGTGTAGTCGTCCACCAGGGCGGGGTCGGCGGCGATGGCCTCACAGACCCGGGCGACGCCCGGGGTGTAGGCGAGGGAGAGATCCTCCCGGCTGGTCAGCGGCACCGTCGAGGCGACGGCCATCTTGCCGCCGGCGTGCAGCCGGAAGACGGGATCAGCGGGATCCACAGAAGACGATGACATGGTGACTCCAGGATCTGTCGAGCAGATGGACCGGCCAGCCGGGCCACGTGGTCAGCGGCAGCGGGCGGCACGCGGTGCGGGGGTCACCCGGGCACCGCCCGAGCATAGTGTCCGGCATGAACCTCGAATGTGAGTAGGGTCATAACCGTCGGTCACTGAAGCGCCGGGGCCGCGGCCAGTAGCGCGCGACCACCCGTCCCCACACGTCGGCCACCCCGTGGACACGGGAGTCGTCGGTGACGAACTCGTTGTCCCCGCGTACCCACCAGCCACCGTCGGCCGGGCGGACCGCGCGCTTGACCACCAGCAGGTCCGGGCGGCTACGGAAGACCGCGACCACGATGTCGTCCGGACGGACGGCGCGACCGCCGACCCGGACCAGCAACGCGTCCCCGTGCCGCAGCGTCGGGGCCATGGAGGGCCCGGTCACCAGTACGGCGGTGAGCGGCCCGCGCGGCCGGGGCGACCCGCCGCCACCAGTGGTCACCGGGTTTCACCTCCGCACCGTCGGGGAGCAACTCCAGGAGTAATGTCATCTCGGATCATCGCAAACGTCTCATGGAGGATCCCGATGCGTCTTCCCCGCATCTTCACGCCGCGCGTGACCGCAAGCGCCCACTGCGACCTGCCGTGTGGCGTCTACGACCCGGCGCAGGCCCGGATCGAGGCCGAGTCGGTCAAGGCGATCTGCGAGAAGTACCAGGCGAACACCGACCCGGAGTTCCGCACCCGCGCCCTGATCATCAAGGAGCAGCGCGCCGAGCTGGTCAAGCACCACCTGTGGGTGCTGTGGACGGACTACTTCAAGCCGGCCCACTTCGAGAAGTACCCGAACCTGCACGCGCTGTTCAACGAGGCCACCAAGCTGGCCGGCGCCAACGGCGCCAAGGGCACCATCGACCCGGCCAAGGCCGACGAGCTGCTCCAGAAGATCGACGAGATCTCCAAGATCTTCTGGGAGACCAAGCAGGCGTGACCCTCGGCGCAGCCGAACCGGCGGTCCGGCCGGTACGTCCCGCGGACGTACCGGCCGTCGTCGCTTCGCGGTGGCTCGCCGTCGGGTCCACCGCTGACGGAGCGCCCATCGGCCCGACCGGGTAGAGTCCGCGACCGGGGGGATGCGCGTGACTCAACTGACCGGGCGGACGACGGCCGACGAGGACGTCGTACACCTCACCGTGCCTGCGGACGGCGGCTACCTCAGCGTGCTGCGGACCGCGACCGCCGGCCTCGCCGCGCGTCTCCAGTTCGCCCTCGACGAGATCGAGGACCTGCGGATCGCGGTCGACGAGGCCTGCGCCATGCTGCTCGCGATCGCCACCCGCGATGCCGAGCTGGAGTGTTCCTTCGCGGTCACCGAGGACGCGCTGACCGTCGAGGTGACCGTGCCGACGGTCCAGGGCGCGAAGCTGCCGGCCGAGTCCTCCTTCGCCTGGAAGGTGCTCACCGCGCTGACCACGTCGGCCGCCGCGACCGCCACCGACGGGCGGGCCACCATCTCACTGCTCACCCGCCGCGCCACCCACTGACGCCGTCGGACGGCCGTCCGCAGCCGGACCGCTGCCGCCGTGGGGCCGCGCCCGGCGGGCCGGACGGCGTCAGTCCAGCAGACCGAGCGCCCGGGTGGTGGCCGGGGCGAGCAGGAGCGCGCAGACCCCCACGCCGAGCGCCATCAAGGGCGCCCCGAGCCAGCCCAGCCCGCCCTGGATCATGTACCAGCCGATCGGCAGGAGCATGAGCTGGAGCACGATCGCCGGGGCGCGGGCAGCGGCCCGGCGACGGGTCAGCGCGGTGCCGAGCGCCCAGAGCGCCAGCGCGCCACCGGCCGCGAAGACGGTGACGAGCACCGCCGAGGCGAGGTCGAACGCGTCGGCGGTGAGGTTCTTGTAGACCAGCCAGACGGCGACCAGCCCGAGGGCGACCGCCTCTGCCCACAGCAGGCGGACCGCCCAACTCAGCGTGGTGGGCACCGGGTCGGAGTCGATCGTCACGGCGACACGATACCCGCGCGGGATCGCGGTACAGTCCGGCCATGCGGGCCGTCCTGGTAGTCAACCCGAAGGCCACCACCACGAGCGAACGCAGCCGGGACGTGCTGGTCCGCGCGCTGCGCAGTGAGGTGGACCTCGCGGTGCGGTACACCCGTCGCCGGGGGCACGCCACCGACCTGGCCCGCGAGGCGGCCGAGGAGGGCGTCGACCTGGTCGTCACGCTCGGTGGTGACGGCACGGTCAACGAGGTGGTCAACGGGCTGATGACCGCCGACCCGCCGACTGTCACCGGTGGCACGTCGGCCGACCGCCTGCCCGCGCTCGCCACCGTGCCGGGCGGGTCGACGAACGTCTTCGCGCGGGCACTGGGTCTGCCCCGGGAATGGCCGGACGGCACCAGCATGATCCTGGAAGGGCTCCGATTGGGCCGTTCCCGGACGATCGGGCTCGGCCGCGCCGACGATCGCTACTTCACCTTCTGCGCCGGCTTCGGCCTCGACGCGGCGGTCGTGCACCGCGTGGAAATGGCGCGGAAGCGGGGTCGTGTTTCCACTCCGTCGCTATATCTTCGCGCTGCGGTGAATCAGTACTTTCTCGGCTCCGACCGACGCCATCCGATGATCCGCTTGGAGCGTCCGGGAGAGGAGTCGGAAGGCGAGTTGGCAACGGCCATCATCCAGAACACGGCGCCTTGGACGTACCTCGGCGAGCGGGAGATCAACCCGAACCCGGACGCCTCATTCGACCTTGGCCTTGACGTGATGGCGCTTCGTCAGCTAAGGGTGGCGAGTACGTCACGTACGGTGACCCAGATGTTCTCCCGCCAACCGGACCCCCGAGGGCGGCAGGTGCTCCGCCTCCATGACGTGGCCGAGTTCACCTTGGTCGCGACGCGTCCGCAGGCATTCCAGCTCGACGGGGACTACCTTGGGGAGCGGGAAAAAGTTAGATTCACATCCGTACCCGCCGCACTGAGAGTAATCTGCTGAGTCTGGGGTACAGCCCTCGGTTGGCGCGACGGCGACGCGCCAGGAGGGCGAGGTGCCGGATATGCCTGCAATGTCGCGCGGACTGTACTATATTGATCCTCGGCTACGGGGCGGTGCGGGCGAGCCGGTCCGGGAAACCGGACAAAAGGTCGTGAGCTTGCTCACCGCCCAGAAGTTTTTCGGAGCGTCACCCTTGACATTCCGGTAGTTCGTGAAAGTATTCACAAGCGGACTTGAGTTACCGGGACATTGCACGGATATGCTCGACGTGTCGAGCTGTTCCGCGGTGCCCCAGGGCTAACGGCCTGCTCACGCAATGCTGATTTGATGAACGCGAACCGTCACCATCGGCGTTGCGGATGCAAATAGGAAAACGGAAACAGCAAGAACTGCCACCCACCCAGAATGAGGAGTGTTGCCGCCATGGACTGGCGCCACCATGCTGCCTGCCGCGACGAGGACCCGGAGCTGTTCTTCCCGATCGGGACGTCCGGGCCGGCCCTGCTGCAGGTCGAGCAGGCCAAGGCCGTCTGCCGGCGTTGCACCGCGACCGACGAGTGCCTGAAGTGGGCACTGGAGTCCGGTCAGGACGCCGGCGTCTGGGGTGGAATGAGCGAGGAGGAGCGTCGCGCCGTCAAGCGCCGCGGCGGCCTCCGTGTGCTGCGCGCTCACTCCGCCTGACCACACACACCACCGGAACGCCCCGCCAGGCCCGACTGGCGGGGCGTCTTCCTTCCCACCCCCCGTGGACCCCGGCTCCGCTTCCCGCCGACCATGACGTCGGTCACCGGACGACCCGCCGACCTCGTGGTCACCCGGCCGGCAGGGCGGCGGGCGTGATCCGGGTGAGGACCAGTCGGACCAGGTCCGCGGTGTCGGTGAGCGGGGCCGAGACCGCCACCGCGCCGGCCTCCCGTGCCGCTGCCGTCACCGCGTCGTGGAACAGCCCCGGCGCCAGGAAGTACGCCGACACCGCCACCCGTCCGGCCCCCGCCGCCCGCAGCCGGGCCACCGCCGTACCGGTGGTCGGCGTGGCGGCCGAGGCGTACGCCACCCGGCAGGGCACCCCGTAGCTCGCGCCGAGCGCGGCGGCCACCCGTCCCACCGAGGCACGGGCCCGCGCGTCCCGGGTGCCCGCCGCCGCCAACACCAACGCGTCGAACCGGTCCGCCCCGGCCTCGGCCAGCCGCTGCCGCAGCCCGCCCAGAAGTGTGGCCTCCACCACCGCACCGACCGGCCCGAGGACGTCGGTCACCCGCACCGCCATCGGCGGTCCGGCGGCACCGGCCTCCGCCACCGCCGCCGGAACGTCCACCCGCCGGTGGTACGCGGCGGTCAACAGCAACGGCACCAGCACCGCCCGGGGGTGCCCGGCCGCGGCCAGTCCCCGCAGCACCTCGACCGGCGTGGGCTCGGTGTGGTCCAGCCAACTCGGCAGGACCACCGAGCCGGGCCGCGCGGCGGCGACCGCCTCGGCCAACGCCCGGGTCGCGACGGCGGCACGGGGATCCCGGCTGCCGTGGGCGACCAGGACGACCGGATCGACCCCGGTGGCGGCCGGTGGCCGACCGGCCCGCACGGGATCCCGGTCATCGGCCGCCGGGCCGGCGGAGAAAGCCCGCGCCGACGCCCCGGGACCCGGATCCACGGGCGGCCAGCCGGGCAGGGCAGCCGGTGCCGGGGCGCCGGCGAGGGCCGCCCGCCCCGGTCCGCCGGGGATCAGACGTGCAGTCCGCACTCGGTCTTCTCGAACATCGCCCAGCGACCGGCGCGCGGGTCCTCCCCCGCCTTCGTCCGCCGGGTGCAGGGCCAGCACCCGATCGAGCCGTAGCCCTGCCGGAACAGGTCGTTCACCGGCACCCGGTGCCGGGCGACGTAGGCGTCCACGTCCGCCTGGGTCCAGGCCGCGATGGGGTTGACCTTCACCTTGCCGCGCCGCTCGTCGAAGCCGACCACCGGGGTGTTCGCCCGGGTGGGCGACTCGTCCCGCCGCAGCCCGGCCGCCCAGGCGTCGTAGCCGCCCAGTGCCCGTTCCAGCGGCTCCACCTTGCGCAGCCGGCAGCACTCGTCCGGCGACTTGTTGAACAGGCGGGGGCCGTACTCACCGTCCTGCTGGCCCACGGTCAGCCGGGGACGGATCGAGCGGACGTTCACCGGCAACGTGCGGGCCACCTCGTCGCGGATCCGCAGCGTCTCCGGGAAGTGCAGGCCGGTGTCGAGGAAGACCACGTCGATCCCGGGCGCGACCCGGGAGAGCAGGTGGGCCAGGACGGCGTCCGCCATCGAACTGGTGACGCAGAGCCGGTCACCGAAGGTCTCCGCCGCCCAGCGGGCGATCTCCAGGGCCGGCGCGCCCTCCAGTTCCCGACCGGCCCGGGTGGCCAGTTCCCGCAGCTCCTCCGGGCTGCGCCGGCCCGCCTCGGCCGGAGCCGGGCGGCCGGGGCCGACCAGCCCGAGTTCGGCCGCCGACACCAGGCCGCTCATCGGGTCACCGTCCCGGGCACCGGCGCGGTCGCTCCCGCCGGGCCGGCGGCCGCCCGGGAGAGCAGCCCGGCGAACTTCACCGTGAAGACCCGCACGCAGGCGTGGCACTCCCACGCGCCGTGTCCGGCCTCGCTCGGCCGCAGGTCCTCCTCACCGCAGTACGGGCAGTACAGCGGCACCGACCGGGTCTCGCTCATCGGGTCACCTCGCCGCGACGGGACACACTGACGCCTCTGCCTGGTTCGCTCATCGGAGTTCCTCCTCGTCGACCCGGATCACCCAGTTCGCGAACGTCTCCCCCTCGGTCCGGCCGGCCAGGTAGCGCCGGGCCACCCGCTCCACGTACCCGGGCAGCTCCTCGGCGGTGGTCTTCAGGCCGCGCAGCTTCCGGCCGAAGCCCGCGGTCTGGCCCTGCGCCATGCCGAGCCCACCGCCCAGGTGCACCTGGAAGCCCTCGACCTGGCGGCCGTCCGGGCCGACCACGAGCTGCCCCTTGAGGCCGATGTCGGCGACCTGCGTCCGGGCACAGGCGTTCGGGCAGCCGTTGATGTGGATGGAGATGTCCGCGTCGAACCCGCGCAGCCGCTCCTCCAGCCGGGCCACCAGTTCCTCGCCCCGGGCCTTGGTCTCGACGATCGCGAGCTTGCAGTACTCGATGCCGGTGCAGGCCATCGTCCCGCGCCGCCACGCCGACGGCTCCGCCTCCAGGCCGATCCCGCGCAGCGCCGTCACCAGCGAGTCGGTCCGCTCCGGCGCCACGTCCAGCACCAGCAGCTTCTGGTACGGGGTGAGCCGCACCCGGTCGCTGCCGTGCTCCTCGACCACGTCGGCGAGTTGGGCGAGCTGGGTGCCGGAGACCCGCCCGACCACCGGGGCGGCCCCGACGTAGTTCCGCCCGTCGACCTGCTCCCGCACCCCGATGTGGTCCAGCGGCTTCGACGGCAGCTCCGGCGCCGGACCGTCCAGCAACGCCCGGCCGAGGTACTCCTTCTCCAGCACCTCCCGGAACTTCTCCACCCCCCAGTCGGCGACCAGGAACTTGAGCCGCGCCCGGTTGCGCAGCCGGCGGTAGCCGTAGTCACGGAAGATGCCGACCACGCCGGCCCACACGTCGGGCACCTCGGCCAGCGGCACCCAGACACCGAGGCGCTTGGCGAGCATCGGGTTGGTGGAGAGCCCGCCACCGACCCAGACGTCGAAACCGGGGCCGTGGTCGGGGTGCTCCACCCCGAGGAACGCGATGTCGTTCGCCTCGTACGGGGTGTCGACCAGCCAGGAGATCGAGGACTTGAACTTGCGGGGCAGGTTGGAGTACTGCTTGTCGCCGACGTACCGGCGGACGATCTCGTCGATCGCCGGAGTCGGGTCGAGCACCTCGTCCTTCGCCACCCCGGCGACCGGGCTGCCGAGCACGATCCGGGGGCAGTCCCCGCACGCCTCGGTGGTCTGGAGTCCGACCGACTCCAGCCGCCGCCAGATCTCCGGCATGTCCTCGACCCGGATCCAGTGGTACTGGATGTTCTGCCGGTCGGTGATGTCGGCGGTGTCCCGGGCGAACTCCCGCGAGATGTCCGCGACCACCCGCAACTGCGCCAGGCTGAGCTGCCCGCCGTCGACCCGCACCCGGAGCATGAAGAACTCGTCCTCCAGCTCGTGCGGCTCCAGCACGGCGGTCCGCCCACCGTCGATGCCGGCCTTGCGCTGGGTGTAGAGGCCCCACCAGCGGAACCGGCCACGCAGGTCCTGCGGGTCGATCGAGGCGAAGCCCCGGTGCGCGTAGATGTTCTCGATCCGGGCGCGGACGTTGAGCGGGTCGTCGTCCTTCTTGATCCGCTCGTTCGGGTTGAGCGGCTCCCGGTGCCCGAGCGCCCACTGCCCCTCACCCCGGGGTCGGCGGGGGGCCCGGGTGGCGGTCGCCACCGGGCGCTCGGGCCGGTCCGGGGTGCTGTTGACGGCCATCGCGGCGTCCTCCGTTGTCTGGTGATCGCGTCGGTACGCGCGCGGGACGCGCCGGCCAGCCCGGGATACCGGGCGGGAGACAACGGTGTCGGAGAGCCGGCGCGGGTGCGCGCCCGAGGGGGTGGGTCGGGCGGCGTCAGTGGGCCGGACAGATGGCGCTGCGAACGCGGCCGTAGTCGACGTGGCGGCGGGCCACGAAGCGGCGCTCGACAGCGGCGGTCATGTCGCCCATGCTGCCACACCTGCGAGAGCCCGGCCAAGGTCCCGGTGCGGCATCCCACATCACGGGCGACCTCGGAACACACACTCCGGACCGGGCCGGACAGATCGACCTGTCCCGATCACCCGGTCGTCGGCGACCGGCGCGTGCGACGCTTCGGGTGTGGTCGGCGGATCCGACGTACCGGGCGGCCGGCGGAAGCGGTCACGGCGCGCCGGTCGCCCGGTGTGGCTCTGGCCGTCGCTGTTGGCCCTCGTCGTCACCTCCACCGGGGTCGGGTACGCCCAACCGTGGCGGGACGAGTTGGCCACCTGGAGCGCGGCCACCCGCCCGCTGCCCGACCTGGCCCGGCTGGCGGCCACCGTCGACGCCACCGTCGCCCCGTACTACCTGCTCCTGCACGGCTGGGTGGCGGTCTTCGGGGACTCGGTGACGGCGCTGCGGGCCCCCTCCGTGCTGGCCGTCACCGGGGCGGCCGGGCTCACCGCCGTCCTCGGGGAGCGCCTGTTCGGAACCCGGGCCGGCCGGCTGGGCGGGCTGCTCTTCGCGGTCTTGCCGAGCACCTCCCGGTACGGGCAGGAGGCCCGGCCGTACGCGCTCGCCACCCTGCTGGCGGTGGCCGCGACCGTGCTGCTGGTCACGGCGCTGCGCCGGCCCGGACGGGGCCGGTGGGCGGCGTACGCCGCCGTGGTGACCGCCCTCGGCCTGACCCACCTGGTCGCGCTGACCCTGCTCGCCGCGCACGCCCTGGCGGTGCGGGGCGCGGTCCGCCGTTGGCTGCTCGCCCTGGTGCCGGCGGCGCTGGTGGCGGTCCCGCTGGCGCTGCTCGCCCGGCGGCAGCAGTCCCGCCAGTTGAGCTGGGTGGATCCGGCCCGCCTCGGCGACCTGGCCGGACTGCCCGGCTCGCTCACCGCCAGCGCCGTGGTGGGCGGCATGGTGGTCGGCCTGGCCGTGGTCGGCGCCGCCTCGTCGGGGTCCGGTGGCGGGCCGCTGGAGACGCCCGCCCGGGGATGGGGGTGGATCATGCTGGCGGCGGTGGCGGCACCCGCCGCGCTGCTCTTCGTCGCCGGGCTGGTGACCGCCGTCTGGGTGCCGCGCTACCTGGTCTTCACCACACCCTTCCTCTGCCTTCCGGCCGGGGCGCTGCTCGCCTCGGTACGCCCGGTCCCCGCCCTGGCGGTGGTCGGCCTCACCGCCGCCCTCGGCGCACCGGCCCAGCTCGACCTGCGCCGTACCCACGACTGGCCCCGCACTGCCCAGGTCGACTACCGCGCGGCGGCCCGGATCGTCGCCGCCGGTCAGCGACCCGGCGACGGAGTCGTCTACGGCTCCCGGGACGGTTTCCTCTTCCTCGACCTCGGTCTGGCGTTCCACCTCGGCGACGGGCGTCCCCGTGACGTGCTGGCAGCCCGCGACCCGCGTCGGGCCGGCGACCTGCGCGCGACGGAGTGCGAGCGACCGGCCCGCTGCCTGGCCGAGGTGGACCGGGTGTGGCTGGTGGTGGCCGGCGACCGGGCCGACCCGGTGGCCGCGCTGCCGACGGCGAACCGGGAGGCGCTGGACGGCTTCTCCCCCACCGGCCGTTGGACGGTGCCGGGCATCACCGTGGCCCTGCTCGCCCGAGCGGGCTGAGGTGGTTGCAGGGGACCCCTGCTCCGCAAAATGCGGTAGGAAGGGTCCCCTGCAACCACCTCAGCAGCCGACCGGCACACCGCTCAGCGGGGGCGGGGGCCGGCGAGCGGGACGACCAGCACCGCCTCCGTGCCGCCGTCGGCGCGGTTGCGCAGTTCGATGCTGCCCCGCAACTCCCCGGTGGCGAGGGCCCGGACGATCTGGAGGCCCAGGTTGCCGCCGCGCTCGGCGTCGAAGTCGGCGGGCAGCCCACGGCCGTTGTCGTCGACCGTGACGTGCAGTTGCTTGCGGAAACGGTGCGCGGAGACCACCACCTCCGCTCCGGAGGCCACCGCACCCGGCTCGGGGGCGGTGTCGCTGGGCGGGAAGCCGTGTTCCACGGCGTTGAGCAGCAGTTCGTTGAGGACCATCACCAGCGAGGTGGCGATCTCGGCGGGCAGCACGCCGAAGCTGCCCTCCCGACGCATCCGTACCGGGGTGTCGGTGGCGGCGACCTCGGCCGCCGCGCGGGCCACCCGGTCGACGATCCCGTCGAACTCGACCGCCTCGTCGCTGGACATGGAGAGGGTCTCGTGGACCAGCGCGATCGAGGCGACCCGGCGTACCGACTCCTCCAACGCCGCGCGGGCGGCCGGAATGCCGACCCGGCGGGCCTGGAGCCGCAGCAGGGCCGCCACGGTCTGGAGGTTGTTCTTCACCCGGTGGTGGATCTCCCGGATGGTGGCGTCCTTGGTGATCAGCGCCCGGTCCCGACGGCGGACCTCGGTGATGTCGCGGACCAGCACCAGCGCGCCGATCGGCACCCCGGCCGGCATCAGCGGCAGCGCCCGGGTGAGCATGGTCGCCCCCCGGGCGTCGATCTCCCGCCGGGGCGGTGCCTCGCCGCGCAGCGCGGCGAGGATGCCGTTGGCCGCGTCGGTCCCCTCCAGCGGATCGGTGGCGAGCCGGCGGTGCAGCGCCGCCAGGTCCTCGCCGACCAGGTGCGAGGCGAACCCGAGCCGCCGGTACGCCGACTGCGCGTTCGGGCTGGCGTAGGTGACCTTGCCGCTGGCGTCCAGCCGGACCAGCCCGTCGCCGACCCGGGGGGCGCTGGTCGTCTCGCCCGGGTGCCGGGGCGGCGGGAAGGTGCCGTCGGCGAGCATCTGGGCCAGGTCGTCGGCGGTGGTGAGGTAGTTCAGTTCGAGCTGGCTGGGCGTGCGGGCGGTGGAGAGGTTGGTGTCCCGCCCCACCACGGCGATCACCTCGCCGGCCTCGCCGTCGGCGGTGCGCAGCCGGACCGGGACGGCCTCGTGCCGGGCGGGGACGTCGCCGTACCAGACCGGGTCGCCCTCCCGCCAGATCCGCCCCTGGTTGTAGGCGATGGTCAGGTGCGCCACCTCCGGCCCGCCGACGATCCGTCCCACCTGGTCGTCCAGGTACGCGGTCGGGGCGGTCGTCGGGCGGACCTGGGCGACGCAGAGGAAGCTCTCGTCGCCGTCGACCGGCACCCAGAGGAGCAGGTCGGCGAAGGACAGGTCGGACAGGAGCTGCCAGTCACCGGCGATCCGGTGCAGGTGGTCGACGTCGGCCGGACGGAGCTGGGTGTGCTCCTCGGCGAGTTCGCGCAGCGTGGACACCCGGACAGCGTGCCACGCCGCGCTACGCGTCGCCCGGCCGGTCGGCTTCGGCGCCGGCACGGTCACATCGTCGAGGTGACCTTCTTCAGTCCACGTGGCGCGTCCGGGTTCTCGCCCCGGGCGAGCGCCAGGCTGAGCGCGAGCCGCTGCAACGGCAGGATGTCGAGCAGCGGCGCGTACCGCTCGTCGACGTCGGGGACGGCGATCCGGGTGGCACCCTCGACGTCGGCGGAGCCGACCACGACCACGTCGGCCCGGCGCTCGCCGAGCCGGGGCAGCACCTCGCGCATCGAACGGCCACCGGGGCCGGATCCGACCACGGCCAGCACCGGCACGTCCGGGTCGGTCATCGCGAGCGGGCCGTGCAGCAGGTCCGCCCCGGAGAAGGCGAGCGCCGGCAGGTAGGAGGTCTCCATCAGCTTCAGCGCCGCCTCCCGGGCGGTCGGGTAGGCGTACCCACGGCCGGTGGTGACCAGGCGCGCGGCGAACCGGTAGCGGGCGGCGAGCTGGGTCGGGGTGGGGTCGGCGAGCGTGCGGGCGGCGAGGTCGGGCAGGGTGTCGAGCGCCGCGCGCTCGTCGGCCGGCAGGGTGCCGTCGCCGTTGCGGATCCCCTCGACCAGCAGCAGCAGGGCCAGCAGTTCGGCGGTGTACGTCTTGGTGGCGGCGACCGCCCGCTCGTGCCCGGCGGCGATGTCGACGCTCAGCTCGGCGGCCTCGGCCAACGGTGACCCGGGGGCGTTGGTGACGGCGAGGGTGAGCGCTCCGGCGGAGCGGGCCACGCGGAGCACCTCGACCAGGTCGGGCGAGCCGCCGCTCTGGCTGACCCCGATCACGAGGGCGTCGGAGAGGTCCGGCCGGGCACCGAAGAGGGTCATCGTGCTCGGCGAGGCGAGCCCGGCGGGGATGCCGAGGCGGATCTCGGTGAGGTACGCGCCGTAGAGCGCGGCGTGGTCGGAGGTGCCGCGCGCGGTGAAGACCACGTGCCGGGGCCGCCGCCGGGCGATCACCTCGGCCACCCGGGCGATCGGCCCGGCGTGTTCGGCGGAGAGCAGCCGCGCGAAGCCGGCCGGCTGCTCCTCGATGTCGGCGGTCATGCCAGCCCCCGGAACCGTCACCGGTAACCTCCCTCTCCTGCGCGTTACCGCGCGCTTCATGCTCAGTCTTGCATCTTTCTCCTTGATCGAGCAACGCAACGAGCATGAATGCGCAGGGGGGTCCCGGGGAAGCCGGTCATCCCCTACGCTGACCGCACCCGAGAAGCACGCCGAGTGAAAGGGCACCGTGTCCGAGGGAGAGGACGACCCCCGCCTTTCCGCCGAGGGTGAACTGGCCCTGGCCCGACTCGCACTCGACCAGGGCGACCTGCGGCACGCCGCCGGCCACGTCGCGGGCGCGATCGCGTACGCCCCGACCATGCCCGAGGTGCACGAGACGCTGGCCCGGATCGCCGCCGTCAGCGGCGGCGGCATCGACCTCTTCCCCCTCGAACAGCACGTCTTCGTCGGGGCGGTGGTGGCCCGCGCCCACCTGCTGGCCGCCGCCGGCCGGGCCGGCGAGGGGCTGGAACTGCTCGCCGCCGCGACCGGCCACACCCCGCAGGCCGACTGGGCCGGCGTGCCCTGGGTCACCGCGCCGGAGCTGGCCGAACGACTCGACCCGGAACGGGGCGCGCGGATCCTCATGCAGGTCTGCGCGGCCGTCCCCGACCCGGTGCCGAAGGCCGCCCGGGCGCCGCTGCGGCCGTACCTCACCCTGGCCCGACACGCGGTCACCGTGCACACCGAGCACGGTCTGCTGCTGGGGGCGGCGTCCGCGCTGGCCCGGCGGGTCGGCGAGGTCGAGCTGGCGATCCGCTGGGCCGCCCGGGGGGTCCACGTCCAGCCGTCCAAGCTGGGCGAGGTCTGGCTCGGGTACGCGTACCGCAGCGCCGGCCGCACCCGGGAGGCGCTCGCCGCGCTCGGTCGCGCCGTGGAACACGACCCCGACGACCTCGCGGTCTATGCCGACATCGCCGGCACCCTCGCCGACAACGGTCGCCTCGACGAGGCACTGGCCTGGATCGACCGGGCGCTGGCCCGGGACCCCACGTTCGACTGCGCGGTGCACACCGCCCACCGGCTACGGCACCAGCGGGACGGGCGGGTCGGCCACCTGGTGGCGCTCGCCGACTTCACCCGGGACCACCCCGACGACTCCCACGAGCACGGCGACCTCGCCGAGTGCTGCCGGGGGCGGCCCTGGCTCGGCCAGCTCACCCCGGCCGGCGGGCCGGCGGTGGAGGCGTTGCGCCGGCTCACCGCCACCGACCAGCCCACCGGTGGACCGCCCCTGAGGTTGCCCGCCCCACCGCCGCCGAGCGCGCTGCGGATCCTGGCCACGAGCCGGCCCGGCCTACGCGTGGCGGCGACCGAGGTGGCCGGACCGGACCCGCGCGCACCCCGGCGGGCCGGGGTCCGGCCGCTGTGGCGGTACACCGACGACGGTGTCGTACCACTGGTGCCGACGCCGTCGGCCGCGGCGGTGGACCGGATCCGGCAGCTCGCCCACCCCGCCTGGCCCCACCCCCCGGCGGCGTACGACGCGGCGGTCGGGCTGGCCACCCTGGACGGCGTAGACCTGCTCGCCCTGCTGGCGCACCCGCCGGCCGCCCCGGCCACCGCGCTCGGCGTGGTGCTCGGTCAGGATCCGTCGCTCTGGGTGCGCTGCGTGCAGGTCTGGGCCTGCCTGGGGCTGCTGCACCACCGCACCGACGAGCCGTGGGCCGACTCGACCCGCCGCCGGATGCTGCTCGACCTGGTCTGGGGCGTGGAGGACTGGACCACCGAGGCCGCTCTCTTCGCGCTGGTCACCGCCGCCTGGGTCGACCCGGCGGTACGCCCGGACGTGGCCGGGGTGATGGCCGCGCGACTCGCCGACGCGGTGGCGGTGGGCGCGGAGCGTCCGGTGCCGATCCTCGTCTCGCTGGCCCATCTGGCCCTCGCCACGCCCGACCTGGACGAGGCGAGCACCGTGCTGGCCTGTCAGGTGATCGGCGACCCGCCGGCCGGGAGCCGGCTGCGCCGGCTCTGGCACCGGCTCACGCGCCGTCTCCGCCGGCACTGACCGCCCCGGCCCGGGTGCCGGCGCCGTCACGTGACCCACCCCCGGCGCTCCCGGAGGGCGTGGTCCCCGCGTCGTCGGACGGCGTCGCCACCGCGTCGTCGGAGGGCGTCGGCCCGGTGTCGTCGGAGGGCGTCGCCCCGTCGCCGGGAGTGACCTCGGGGCCGGCGCGGAGGGGGATCTCCCGGATGAACCAGGCGACCACCGGGACCGCCACGGCGAAGACCACCGCCCAGGCGAAGACGTGGGCGATGGAGTCGGCCAGGCCACCGAGAACGGTCGTCCGCAGTTGCTCGGGGAGCGCGTTCAACGCGGCCGGATCCACCCCCTGCTCGCTGGTGCCACCGCTGACCGCCGGTCCGGCCGGGGAGTCGGCGAGGCGGTTGGCGAAGACCGCGCCGAAGAGGGAGATGCCGAACGAGCCGCCGATGGAGCGGAAGAAGGTGGCCGCACCGCTGGCCGCGCCGAGATCACGCTGCTCGACGCTGTTCTGTGCGATCAGCATCGTGGTCTGCATCAGGAAGCCCATGCCGGCCCCGAACACGACCATGTAGAACCCGGCCTCCACCCGGCTGGTGCCGGCGTCCAGCAGGGTGAACAGGGCCACGCCCACGCTCATCACCACGCCGCCGACGATCGGGAAGACCCGGTACCGGCCGGTGCGCGTGATGGCCCGACCGACGACCAGCGACACCACCAGCATGCCGAACATCAGGGGCAGCAGGAGCAGTCCGCTCTCGGTGGCCGAGGCCCCCTGCACGGTCTGCTGGTACAGCGGCAGGAAGTTCATCGACCCGAACATCGCGAAGCCCAGCAGGAACCCCACCACCGACACCAGGGCGAAGTTCCGGTTCGCGAACAGCCCCAGCGGCAGGATCGGCTCGGTCACCCGCCGCTCGACCAGGACGAAACCACCGAGAGCGAGCAGCGCGACGGCACCCAGGCCGAGGATCTGCGGGGAGAGCCAGGCGTACTCGTTGCCGCCCCACGTGGTGATCAGCACCAGCCCGGTGATGCCGGCCGAGAGCAGCGCCGCGCCCAGCCAGTCGATCCGGTGCTCGGTACGGTACCGGGGCAGACGCAGGGTGACGATGAGCAGCACCAGGGCCACCCCGCCGAGCGGGAGGTTGACGTAGAAGGCCCACCGCCAGGAGAGGTGGTCGGTGATGAACCCGCCGACCAGCGGACCGGCGACCATGGCGATCGCCATGATGCCGGCGAAGAGACCCTGGTAGCGGCCCCGCTCACGGGGCGGGACCAGGTCACCGATGATCGCCATGACGCCGACCATCAGTCCGCCGGCCCCCAGACCCTGCACCGCGCGGAAGGCGATGAGCTGGACCATCCCGCTGTCCGCGCCGCCCAGCATCGCCGAACCGGCCATACCGCAGAGGGCCGAGCCGAACAGGAAGATGCCGACCGAGCTGAGGAAGACGGACTTGCGGCCGTACAGGTCGCCCAGCTTGCCCCAGATGGGCGTGGACACGGTGGTGCCGAGGACGTACGCGGTCACCACCCAGGTGAAGTGGTCGAGCCCACCGAACTCGCCGACGATGCGCGGCAGCGCGGTACTGATGATCATGTTGTCGAGCATCGCCAGCATCATCGCGATCATCAGGGCGACGAGGACGAGCCGGATGTTCGGACGCCCGGCGACGGACTGCTTGGCCTGGCTCATGGGCTCCCCCGGGTACGTGACCGACGTGCCGACCCGGGTGGTCAGCTTACGCCGGGAAGGCCGGGGGAACTGCCGGTTGCGCCCGCGTACCGGGTGAGACCGGGCACAGCCGCACGTACGACGGCGCGCCCGTCGGAGGGACCGACGGACGCGCCGCGTGGGGACCGGAGAACCGATCCGTCAGAACTTGTAGCAGTAGAGCTGCACGTTCGCGTTGTAGAAGTACTGCCCGGACTGCGTGACGTTGCTGTAGGTCACCCGGCAGTCGAGGAACGAGTTGAAGCCGGCCAGCTCCGCCTTCCACTCGGCGTCGTCCTGGGCCCACATCAGGGCCAACGAGGCGGTGGAGCTCGACCCGTACCCGGTGTACCAGCCGCTCGCCTGCGCGCCCTCGGTGGCGGCGGACGCCGGGGCGGCACCTGCCAGCAGCGACGCCGTGAACGCGCCGGCGACGGCGGTGGCGGCGAGGGCCCTGCGGAACATGCGCATGACAGCTCCGTTCTCTGTTCGGTGGATGCGTCGAGCCTGACATTCCCATCGACGGGAGTCAACGTCTCGTCGCGAATAAGTCATTCCGATGACGAAGTTGCGTCAGGGGAATTCCACCGAACTGCCGGGGCGGGTCGCCCCGGCACGGGACGGACCGGTCCGCCGTCCCGCCCACGACCGGGAGAATGCTCAGTCGATCACCGCGATCAGGTCGCCGTCCTGGACGACGTCACCCTCGTTCACCGCGAGCTGCTTGACCACACCGTCGCTCTCGGCCACCACCGGGATCTCCATCTTCATCGACTCCAGGATCACCAGCGTGTCCCCCTCGGACACGGTGTCCCCGGCCGACGCGACGACCTTCCAGACATTGGCCACCATCTCGGCGCGGATCTCCTCGGCCATCGGACGGCCCTCCCTCTCCACGGGTTGCTTGCGAACGGTATCCAATCACGTGCCGGCCTCCCGCGCGGCACGCGCGGCCGTCGATCCGCCGCACGGTTCGCGCGGGCGGCGGCAGCCGGCGTGACGGCGAACGCGCCGGCCGGCTGCGGGCCGCAGGAGTCGACCCGTTCCGCCGGATCCCGCCCCAGCCGGTGGGACGGGGGCCAGCGGCACTAGCATCAGCGGGTCGGCCCGCAGGCGTTCGAGACCGGCGCGACCGGCTCCCCGGTCGTACCGCGGCCGACCAGGACTCGTCACGAGGAGGTCACCATGGCGAAGAAGGCCCGTAAGAAGAAGGCCCGTAAGAAGAGCTCCGCCAACCACGGCAAGCGCCCCAACGCCTGATCGACGGGACCGGTCGAGCGCCGGTCGCGTGTCGGGACGCAAACACCGGTGGCCCGGGTCGGATTCCGACCCGGGCCACCGGTGTTTTGTCGTCGGACGGCGCGCGTCTGCCGGCGGCAGAGCACGGCCCGTGGTCAGTCGGCCAGCTCGCGGGACTCGGACGCCTCGAAGACGACCAGTTCGCTGATCCGGATCCGCAGCCGCTCACGCAGCTCGGCCGGGGCGGTCTCGTTGCCGCAGCAGCGGGCCACCAGCGCCTTGACCTCCTGCTCGATGCCGTACTCCCGCAGGCACGGGCTGCACTCGTCCAGGTGGTCGCGAATCAGCCGGCGGCGCTCCTCGGCGCACTCCAGATCCAGGTAGAGGTAGACCTCCGCGAGCACCTCGCGGCAGTCCGTCTCGTGCGGCTCCCCACAGCTCACGTCACACCTCCCGGCCGGCGGCGGTGGTCGAACCACCGGAGGAACGGGCCGCGGAGAAACCGCGCTCCGCCGCGTAGCGCTCCAGCAGCTTCCGCAGATTACGTCGACCCCGGTGCAGTCGGGACATCACCGTACCGATGGGGGTGCCCATGATGTCGGCGACCTCCTTGTAGGAGAAGCCCTCGACGTCGGTGAGGTACACGGCCAGCCGGAACTCCTCGGGAAGCTGTTGCAGCGCCTCCTTGACGTCGGTGTCCGGGAGCCGGTCCAACGCCTCGGTCTCGGCGGAACGCAGACCGCTGGAGGTGTGCGACTCGGCCTCGGCGAGCTGCCAGTCGGTGATCTCCTCGGTCGGCGCCTGGATCGGCTGCCGCTGCCGCTTCCGGTAGGAGTTGATGTACGTGTTGGTCAGGATCCGGTAGAGCCAGGCCTTGAGATTCGTCCCCTGCTCGAACTGGTGGAAGGCGGCGTACGCCTTCAGGAACGTCTCCTGGAGCAGGTCCTCCGCGTCGGCCGGGTTGCGGGTCATCCGCAACGCCGCCGCGTAGAGCTGGTCGACGAAGGGCAGCGCGTCGCGCTCGAAGCGCGCCCGGCGCTCGTCCGTCTTCTCGGTGGTCAACCGCACATCCCCTCGCGTCGGATGCCTTCCCGCCGAGAATACGCGCACGGACCTGTCCGCAGATTCACTTTCCGCCGGTGTGCTCGTGCTCACCCCGCCCGCCGGTGCCGTCGCGGACCACGCCGGCCCGTCCAGCAGCCGGCGCAGCCGACGCTCGTCCCGTTCCCGGCTCCGTGTACCGGTCGACACCGGTCACCCCTCTCGGTCGTCCAGCAACCCGTCCAGGGGGTGCAACACCGCCCCACCGGCGACGCATTCCGCCCCCGTTCCCGGCCCCAGCGGCACCGGGGGGTGAACGCTGGGACCAGGAAGGGCCTGGGAGGGCGGTGCCCGCCACGGGAGCCGGCACCAATCGATGCAACGAACCGTCCTCGGCAGGGGTCACGGGCCGCACGCGCGCGGAACCGGGAGAGCCCGGCGGAGACGGACCGGCGGGGCCGGCGGCTCACGGCCGGACGACGCGCCCCTCGTCTCCCCGGTCCGCTCCGGGAGGACCCGGTCGCCCGTGGGCCCAGCCCCGGGCGCGCAGCCAGTCGACCACCACCTCGGCAGCGCCCGTCGGGTCGCTACGCAGGTCGTGCCGCTCTCCCGGGCGGACCACCACCCGCACCGACGGTCCCGCCTCCGGCACCCCGAACGGGTCCCGGTCCCCGTTGACCACCAGCGTGGGCAGACCGGTGTCGAGTTCCGCCGCCCGTGAGCGCTCCGGCCGGCCCGGCGGGTGCAGCGGGAACGCCAGGGCGACCACGCCCGACGCACCGACCGCGAGGGCCGTCCGACAGGCCACCCGCGCGCCGCTGGAGCGTCCGCCGACCAGGAGCGCCGGCGCGGGGTGGAGCCGACGCAGCTCGGCCAGGACGGCCCGCCACGCCTCGTCGAGGTGACCGGCCGGCGCCGGGGCACGTCGACCCGCGACGCGGTAGGGCTGGGTCACCCGGACGACGAGCAGCCCCGCCGCCACCGCCGCGTCCCGGAGCGCGACCAGGTCGGGCGCGTCCACCCCGCCGCCGGCACCGTGCCCCAGCACGAGCAGGCTCGTCGCCGGCCCGGCCGGCGGGTCGCTGTCCAGCCACGCCGGACCACGGGGCGTCTCGACATGTACGCGATGTCGCACCGGCCCATTCTGCTCCCGACGACCGGCGCGGGTGTCAGGAGAGCGGCACCAGGGCGAGCAGGCGATCACGGACCGGCGGACCGGCCTCGTCGGCCGCGTCCGGGTCCGGTTCGACCTCGCTGCGCCAGGCGACCAGCATGGCCCGCCGTTCCCGGGGTGTGGTGCCACCCCAGACCCCGTGGTAATCCCCGGCCTCCAGCGCCCAGGCCAGGCAGGACCCCTGAACCTCACAGGTGCGGCAGAGCGCGACCGCCGCGTCGGCTGGTTCGTTCGGCGCCGGAAAGAACGTCTCCGGGTCCACGCTGCGGCAGGTTCCCTTGGTTCGCCACGCGTCGTCCTGCCGTCGTTCGCGCAGGGCCCGCAACAGTCGCGGATCGCGGCGCGCGGCGGCCACTTCGTGCGGGCGGGGCATTCGCGCCCGAGTCATCAACCCACCTCCCCCGTGGGACCGGCTAGATCGGCGATGGTCGATCGCACCGTACGATCGACACCCACTACCGGCGCTGTGTTCTATCGCACTTGGACACACGGGGACAAGGGTCTGCCGGAAAATGGGCGGATATTCGCACGACGATTCGTCCGCAACTCTGGCAAATCAGCACCCGACAATGCGCTGACGCCGTTCAGAACAGCGTCATTTCGTCGGCCGTCTCCTCCACCGGCGGACGGCGACGCGGCACCGGCACACCGGGCACCCGGGCGGTCAGTTCCGGCCCCTCGTTGCGGACGTTGCCCACCGCCGGCCCGACCGGACGGATCTCCAGCCCGGCCAGCCAGTCCTCGTCCGCGCCGAGCAGGGCGGTCGGGTCGGCGGTGGGCGCGAGCCACCGGCCCCAGCGATCCGGCGGGAGGAGCACCGGCATCCGGTCGTGCACGTCGGCCAGCACACCCAGGGCGGCGGTGGTGAGCACGCTACAGGTGAGACGGGGGCCGTCCGGCCCCCGCCACACCGACCAGATTCCGGCCAGGGCGAGCACGTCGCCGTCGGTCCGGGTCAGGTAGTACGGCTGCTTGCCGCCCTCGGTGCGGGTCCACTCGTACCAGCCGTCGGCGGGCACCAGGCAACGACGGCGGGCGAACGGGGCGGCGTACGCCCGACTGGTCGCCACCGTCTCCGCGCGAGCGTTGATCATGCGCGCCCCGGCCGCCGGGGACGTCGCCCACGGCGGCAGCAGCCCCCAGCGGGCCAGGGACAGCGCCCGCGCCCCCTCGTCGTCGACCCGCACCACCGGCACGGGCTTCGTCGGCGCGACGTTCCAGTCCGGCCGCAGCCCGCCGTCGGTGTCGTCGTACGCCTCGAAGAGCTGGCTCAGCGTCCCGGAACCACGGGTGGTCGCGTACCTGCCGCACATGCGGACACGCTAACCCGCCCGACCGACCTCCGGCCGTCCCACCGGCGGCGGACGACCGCTCCGGCCGACGGCGGACGAGCCCCTTCCTCCCGACCGGCGGACGACCGTGTCCCGCCCACCGGGAGGCGAGGTGCCGGCTTCGTCCACCGGGGCCGGGAACCCGGCAGAATGTCACCGTGGGGAATCTGACCGCGATCCGTCCGTTGCAGCCGTGGGCCGCGCCGACCGCCAGCGACCCGGTCGCGGCGACGCTCCGGCTGCCCGGCTCCAAGTCGCTGACCGCGCGGGCCCTGGTGCTCGGCGCCCTGGCCAGCGGGCCGTCCACCCTGCTGGGGGCGCTCCGGGCCCGGGACACCGAACTCATGGCCGGCGGGCTGCGGGCGATGGGCGCGCACATGTCGATCGCCGACGACGACCGGTGGCTGGTCCGGCCGCACCCGCTGGTCGGCCCGGCGCACGTCGACGTCGGTCTGGCCGGCACGGTGATGCGGTTCGTCCCGCCCGTCGCCGGGCTGACCGACGGCCGGGTCACCTTCGACGGCGACCCGGCGGCCCGGACCCGTCCGCTCGGCCCGCTGGTCGAGGCGCTGCGCTCGCTCGGCGTCCGGATCGACGTCACCGGTCCGGGAAGCCTGCCGCTGACCGTGCTCGGCACCGGCCGGGTGACCGGCGGCGAGGTGGTCATCGACGCCTCCGCCTCCAGCCAGCTCGTCTCCGGGCTGCTGCTGGCCGCCCCGCGCTTCGACCGGGGCGTGGTGGTCCGGCACGTGGGCCCGCCGGTCCCGTCCGCGCCGCACCTGCGGATGACCGTGCAGATGCTGCGGGCCGCCGGGGCGGCCGTGGACGACGGGACGCCGGACGTCTGGACGGTCGAGCCCGGACCGCTCAGCGGACGGGTCTGGGAGATCGAGCCGGACCTCTCCGGCGCGGTTCCGTTCTTCGCCGCCGCGCTGGTCACCGGCGGCGAGGTGACCCTGCGGGGCTGGCCGCGCAGCAGCGCCCAGCCGGTCGAACGGCTCCGCTCGCTGCTGCACGAGATGGGCGGGGAGGTGACCCTCTCCACCGCCGGGCTGACCGTGCGGGGCACCGGCACGGTGCACGGCATCACCGCCGACCTCTCCGACGTCAGCGAGCTGACCCCGGTGCTGACCGCGCTCGCCATGCTCGCCGACTCCCCGTCGACGTTCACCGGGGTCGGGCACATCCGGGGCCACGAGACCGACCGGATCGCCGCGCTGGCCCGCGAGTTCGCCGGGCTCGGCGCGGACGTCACCGAGTCCTCCGACGGGCTGGAGATCCGGCCCCGGCCGCTGCGCGGCGGGGTGTTCCGCACGTACCACGACCACCGGATGGCGCACGCCGCCGCGGTGACCGGGCTGGCCGTGCCGGGCGTCGAACTCGACGACGTGTCGTGCACCTCCAAGACCATGCCCGAGTTCCCGGCACTATGGTCGAGGATGGTGACCGGCGGGAACTGACGGACAGGGGGCGGTCCTGGCGACCAGAAAACGGCGTGAGTACGACGAGGAGGACGTGCGGGTCCGGCCCGGCCGGTCCTCCCGTCCGCGTACCCGGACCCGCCCCCGGCACGCCGACGCGGTCGACGGGTTCGTGGTCGCCGTCGACCGGGGCCGCTACACCTGCGTCCTGCCCGACGACGGCCCGGACGCCCCCGTCGTCACCGCGATGCGCGCCCGTGAGCTGGGCCGCCGGTCGGTGGTGGTCGGTGACCGGGTCGGCCTGGTCGGCGACACCTCCGGGGCGGACGGCGCGCTGGCCCGGATCGTCCGGATCGACGAGCGCCGCTCGGTGCTGCGCCGCACCGCCGACGACGACGAGACCACCCCCGAGGGACGGCTGGAACGCGTCGTGGTGGCCAACGCCGACCAGTTGGTGATCGTCAACTCGCTGTCGGACCCACCTCCGCGCACCGGTTTCATCGACCGCTGCCTGGTGGCCGCGTACGACGCGGACATCGAACCGCTGCTCTGCCTGACCAAGGCCGACCTGGCCGGCCCGGAGGCCGTCCTCGGCTACTACACCGAGCTGGACCTGCCGCACGTGCTCGTCCGGCCGGACTCCGACCTGACCGAGCTGCGCGCGCTGCTCGCCGGACGGATCTCCGTAATGGTCGGACACTCCGGCGTGGGCAAGTCGACACTGGTCAACCGGCTGGTGCCGGCGGCCGACCGGGCGGTGGGCACGGTCAGCGCGATCGGCCGGGGCCGGCACACCTCGACCAGCGCGGTGGCGCTGCGACTGCCCCCGGTGCCCGGCACCGACACCGACCCGGGCTGGATCGTGGACACCCCCGGGGTGCGCAGCTTCGGGCTGGCGCACGTCTCGGCGGAGAGCCTGCTGCACGGCTTCCCCGACCTGGTGGAGGCGACCGCCGACTGCCCGGCCAACTGCGAGCACACCGCCGACCAGGAGAACTGCGCGCTGGACGCCTGGGTGGCCGCCGGGAAGGCGGATCCGCGCCGGCTGGCGTCGTACCGCCGCTTGCTCGCCTCGCGGGCCGGGGAGACCGACGTGCGGACGGAGACCGACCCGCACGGCATGGCCTGACGGCGACGTCGCTACCGTCACCCCCATGACCGGGTACGCCGACGACCTCGCCCTCGCCCACCTGCTCGCCGACGCCGCCGACGCCGTCTCCACGGCCCGGTTCCGCGCTCTCGACCTCCGGGTGGAGGCCAAGCCCGACCTGACGCCGGTCTCCGATGCGGACACCGCCGTGGAACGGGAGATCCGGGCCCTGCTCGCCACCCACCGGCCGACCGACGGTCTGCTCGGCGAGGAGTACGGCGAACAGCCGGCGACCGACGCGGCCGGACGGCGGTGGGTGGTCGACCCGATCGACGGCACCAAGAACTTCGTCCGGGGAGTGCCGATCTGGGCCACCCTGATCGCGTTGCTGGAGGGCGACCGGCCGGTGCTCGGGCTGGTCTCCGCACCGGCACTGGGCCGGCGCTGGTGGGCGGCGACCGGCGCGGGGGCGTACGCCGGCCCGGACGCGGCGCACGGCGAACCGATCCGGGTCTCCCGGGTGGCCCGCCTGGCTGACGCGAGCTTCTGTTACGCCTCACTGGACGGCTGGGAGGCGACCGGACGGCTGGAGCCGATGCTCCAGCTCATGCGGGACACCTGGCGCAGCCGGGCGTACGGCGACTTCTACGGCTACATGCTGCTGGCCGAGGGCGCCCTGGACGTGATGGTCGAGCCGGAACTGTCCCTGTGGGACATCGCCGCGCTGGTGCCGATCGTCACCGAGGCGGGCGGCGCGCTCACCGACCTGGCCGGCGCCCCCGCGCCCGGCGACGGCAGCTCGGTGGCGACCAACGGCACCCTGCACCCCGACGTCCTCGACCGGCTGGGTCGGCCTGCCGAGCGCTGAACCGGGGCACCATCTATCCTCGCCGGGTGTCTACCTCCGGTTGGTGTTTCCTCGCGGCGATGATCGTCGCGTACGGCATCGCCAACCTCCTCCAGTCCGTCGCCGCCGCGCGGACGACCGTGCACCACACCTTCCACCCGGGCCTGCTGCTGCGGCTGGCCTGCCACCCCACCTACCTGGTCGGACTCACCTGCCAGGTGGCCGGGTTCGTGCTGGCCTTCCTGGCCCGCCGGGACCTGCCGCTCTTCCTGGTCCAGGCCAGCGTGGCGGCCGGACTGGGGGTCACCGCGGTGCTGGGCGTGCTGGTGTTGAAGTGGCGGCTGCCGAGGGCCGAGGTGGCGCTGCTCGTCCTGCTCTTCGGCGGGATCACCGCGCTGGTGCTGGCCGCCCGTCCCGCGCCGTCCGGCCAGCTCGGCACGGCCGGGCTGGTCGGCCTGGCGGTCACCCTGGCCGCCGTCGCGCTGCTCGGCTTCTTCGCGGTACGCCTGCACGGCGCGCCCGGCTCGGTGGCGCTCGGCTCGCTGGCCGGGCTGGCCTTCTCCGCCGCCGCGGTGGCCGCCCGGCCCCTGGCGTCGGTGCACTCGATGGAGGCGTTCCTCCGTGACCCGCTGCTCTACCTGCTGATCGCGCACTCGGTGGTCGGGCAGCTCCTGCTCGGCCTGGCCATGCAGCGTGGGTCGACCACGGCGGCGGTGGCCGCGATGGACGCCGCCGGGGCGGTGCCCGCCGCGATCGTCGGGCTGTTGCTGCTCAACGACAAGATCTGGCCCGGTCGGGAGTGGCTGGCCGCGGTCGGCTTCCTGGGCACGCTGGTCGCGGTGATCGGCCTGACCCGGTACGCGGAACCGCAGCACCACCGACCGGCCGTCGAACGCCGTGCCCGCCCGACGCTCCCGGTCACCCGGATGCCGGGCGCTGCGGGCGCTGGCGCGCCCGCTGAGGTGGTAGCAGGGGCCCCCTCCTCATCACCAGGCGGTAACAGGGGACCCCTGCTACCAACCCGGCACGGCGCGCATGCGCACGCCTCTCACGCCTCCACCGGTCTGCGCCGGCCGACCACCCGTTCGTAGAGGCGTTCCAGGGCGCCTGCGGTCCGTTCCCAGGTGTAGCTGCACCGCACCCGGTCCACCGCCGCGTGCCCGTACGCGAACCGGCCGGCGTGGTCGGCGAGGATCCGGCGCAGGGTCACCCCCAGGACGCGCACGTCGCCGGGCGGCACCAGGCGGCCGGTGACCTCGTCCACCACCGCGTCGGCGATGCCGCCCATGGCGTAGCCGACCACCGGCACACCGCAGGCCATCGCCTCCAGCGAGACCCGCCCGGCGGAGGCGTAGTGCGGGGTGCAGACGACCACGTCGGCGGACCGGTACCAGGTGGCCATCTGGTCGTGCGGCACCGCACCGACCAGGCGTACCTGCTCGGCGACGCCGGCCCGTTCGGCCAGTTCGCGCAGCCGGCGGGCCTCGGTGTGCCGGTCGAGCTGCTCGGCCGGGGGTCCCCCGGCGATCACCAGTTCCGCGTCGCCGACCAGGCGCATCGCCCGGACCATGTCGTCGTGGCCGCTGGACGGGGTCAGGCCGCCGACGGTGAGGATCCGGGGCCGTTGCTCCCGGGGCGCGGCCTCCCCGTCGGGGTGGAACTGCTCGGTGTCCACGCCGGTCGGCACCAGCGCCACCGAGGCGCGTTGCAGGCCCATCCGGGTCAGCTCGTCGACCTCGTCGTTGCACTGGGCGACAGCCATGTCCACCGCACGGGTCAGGGCCCGTTCCAACGGGATCCGCTCCCCCGGCCCGGAGTACTCCTGGCCGAGATGGCGCAGTTGCTCGATACCGAGGGAGTGGAAGGTCTGCACCACCGGCACGTCGGACTCCCGGGCCGCGTGCGCGGCGGCCAGCCCGCCGACCCAGTAGTGGCCGTGCACCACGTCCGGACGCCAGTCGCCGGCCCACCGGTCGGCCAGCCACTGGCCGAACTCGGCCACGTACGGCACCAGCCGGGCGGTGGGGGTGGGCGCGGGCGGCCCGACCGGGACCAGCTCCAGCCGGTAGCCGTCGCGGTCCAGGTCCGGGGGCAGGTCGGGGTCGTCGCGTCGTTCGTAGACCCGGACGTCGTGGCCACGGCCGGCGAGCTCGGCGGCGATCCGGGCGATGTGCTGGTGTGTGCCGACGACAGGACCGTCGGCACGCCGGGCCGGCCCGGCGTGCGCGCAGACTAGGCCGACGCGCATGGTCACCTCCATGCGATCACGAGCTACGGTCCTCCGGTCAGAGGGTCCCATTAACCTGGGGCCAAGGAGCCGAAACCTGGCAGATCAGGATCGGTCGGACCGGGGCGGCGGCGCACCGGGGTGCCGTCGCCCGTGGCTGCACACACGAAGATCGCCCCGTCGCCGGGTACGAAGATCGCCCGTGGCCGCGCGCACGAGGGCGGACAGCATCGAGGGCGGACAGCATCCGGTCGGCGAACGCCGTCCACCTCGAACATGCCCGACCAATGCCACCAACAGGAAGAATCGCGTCGGACAGGCATGCAACCGGTAGACCGGGGTACCGGCTCAGAATGCCCCTCACCCGCAGCCTCGACGACTCGACCGTGGTGGTCACCGGCGCCTCCAGCGGCATCGGCGCGGCGACCGCCTGCGCCCTGGCCCGCCGGGGCGCCGACGTGGTGCTCGCCGCGCGCAGCGCGGACGCCCTGGCGGAGGTGGCCGAGCGCTGCCGGCGGTCCGGGGGACGGGCGTTGGCCGTCCCCACCGACGTCACGGACCCGGCGCAGGTCGAGTACCTCGCCGCCCGCACGGTGGCGGAGTTCGGCGGCATCGACGCCTGGGTGAACAACGCGGCGGTCAGCGCGGTGGGGTTGTTCGACGAGATCCCGGCCGACGAGTTCCGCCGGGTGGTCGAGGTGAACCTGCTCGGTGTGGTGCACGGCACCCGGGCCGCGCTGCCGCACCTGCTCGCGTCCGGCGGCGGGGTGGTGGTCAACAACGCCTCGGTGCTGGCCGAGGTGGCGATGCCGTACCAGTCGGCGTACAACGCGACGAAGCACGGGATCCGGGGGTTCGCCGACACGGTGCGGCAGGAGTTGCGGGTCACCGGCCGGCACGCCGTCTCGATCTGCACGGTGCTGCCGGCCAGCATCGACACGCCGTTCTTCGCGCACGCGGCGAACCACACCGGCCGGGAGCTGACCCCACCCCCGCCGGTCTACCCGCCCGAGCTGGTGGCGGAGACGATCGTCCGGCTCATCCGCCGACCCCGCCGGGAGGCGTACGCGGGCGGGGCCGCCCGCCTGCTCGGCCTCCAGTGGCGGCTGGCACCGGCGCTGGCCGAGCGCGCCCTCGGCTGGTACGCCGCCCGCACCCAGCTCGGACCGACGGCCCGTCCCGGCGGCAGCGGCAACGTGTTCCGGCCCGACGCCACGGCCGAACCGGAGGGCGGCTGGCACGGACGCCGCCGCCAGTTGGTCCGGGTCGGCACCGCACTCGGGCTCGCCGCCGCCGGTACCGCCGCCGTGCTGGCCAGACGTACCCGGTCGGAGTCGTGACCTCACCGCCGGATCGGCCGGATGCGCGCCCTCCTGGTGGCGTGCACAATAGGGCGACTATGCCGACGGACGTGCGATGCCAGGTGGAGACGGACGGATCCGCACTGGTCCGGCTGACCGGAGTGCTCGACCACGCCGGCATGGCCCGGGTCCGGGACGCCCTCCTCGCCTGGCTCGGCGACCACGCCGGTCCGGTGGTGGTGGATCTCTCCGGGCTCCGGGTCGCCGATCCCGCCGCCCGTACGGTCTTCACCGAGGTCCGCCGGGCGGTCGCCGACTGGCCCGCGGCGGACCTGCTGGTCTGTGACCCGGCCGGCGGCTGGACGGTCGACGGGGCGCCGGTCTGGCCGAGTCGCGACGTGGCCCTCGCCGGACTCCCCTCCGGTGGCGTGCTCACCCTGGATCTGCCGCCTGCGGTCGGCTCGGCCCGGCAGGCCCGCGAGCTGGTCGCCGCCGGCTGCGCCCGGTGGGGCCTACCCGACCTGATCGAACCGGGCGCGATCGCGGTCACCGAGATGGTCAACAACGTGGTGGCCCATGCCCTGACCCCGATGACGGTGCGACTCGCCCCCGGCCACCGCCTGCTGCGGCTGGGCGTCCGGGACCACTCCCCCCGGACCCCCCGGTTCGCCGGGTTCGCCCCGCTCACCTCGACCGGTGGCCGGGGGCTGCTGCTGATCGACACCGTGGCCCGCCGCTGGGGTTGCACCCCGTTGCCGGAGGGGAAGCTGGTCTGGGCGGTCCTGCACGGGGAGGACGAGGACGCTCTGCTCGGTTAGTCCCGTTCTGGGGCCGTGTCAGCGGGCCGGGAGCGGTTACGCCGGGTGGGCAGCGGGTAGGGACCAGCCATGCGCGACGACGAGTACCCGACCCCCGTGTCCGATCCCGAGGCGGAGGGCCTGCCCGACACCGCCGACGACGACTCCACCGCCAAGGACGACGTCGAGAGCGGCCGCGAGGCGGACGGTCCGGAGCCGGCGCAGCTGCCCGGTGACCGTACGCCGGTGGCCGTGGACCGGTTCGGGGCCACCGCCGAGGAGCAGCGCGACGGCGAGTCACTGGACTACAAGCTCGACCGCGAGCGGTACGAGCGTCCCGCCGACGATCCGCTGGCCGGTCCGGTCGATCCGGACATCGCGGCCGAGGCGGACAGCGAGGAGGCCGCCGCGCAGGCCCAGCTCGACGCCGACGTGCTGAATCCCAGCCCCACCTCCGACCCGAACTCCCCGGTGTCCCTCTACGACCACGGGCAGCTCGGCGGGGTCGCCGACGCCCAGGTCGGGCGGCTGGTCGAGCCGGACGAGGGGGCGCGGAGCGACACCGAGACCGACTCCGTCGCGTACGACGCCGGTGCGGCCGGGGGCGGCGCGACCGCCGAGGAGCTGGCCATCCACGAGACCCGTCCGCCCGAGGCGCACTGACCGCCACCGCGCACCGCCCGCTGGGCGCTCACGACATGCGCCACGTCGGGCTGTCGGCGGCCTTCGACACCCCGCTTCGCCGCATCCTGGGCCGGTTGCCCCGGCCGGAGTCCCGGCCGGGGCGTGTGCGGGTCAGTCGTCGAGGCCCTGGGAGATGGCGTAACGGGTCAGCTCGACCCGGTTGTGCAGGTGGAGCTTGCCGAGCGTGTTCTGCACGTGGTTCTGCACCGTACGGTGCGACAGGCCCAGCCGGGCGGCGATCTGCTTGTACGACAGCCCCTTGGCCACCAGGCGCAGCACCTCGGTCTCCCGTTCGGTGAGCCGGGGCGTCCCGTCGTCGCCGGCCGGCGCCCCCGGCCGGGCGGCCAGCCGGCGGTACTCGCCGAGCACCAGGCCGGCGAGGCCCGGGGTGAAGACGGCCTCCCCGCGCGCGGTGCGCCCGACGGCGTCCAGGAACTCGGCCGCCGCGGCCGACTTGAGCAGGTAGCCGGTGGCGCCGGCCTTCACCGCCTCCAGGACGTCCTGCTCCTCGCCGCTGGCGGAGAGCATCAGCACCCGCACCTCGGGCAGCGCCGCCCGCAGGCCACGGATCACCTCGACCCCGCCCGCGTCGGGCAGGTGCAGGTCGAGGACGACGACGTCGGGCCGGGCGGCGGGGGCGATCCGGACCGCCTGGCGGCCCTCGCCGGTGGTGGCGACCACGAGGTGACCGGCCTCGGTGAGGTCGCGCGCCACCCCGTCCCGCCACATCGGGTGGTCGTCGACCACCATCACCCGGACCGCCTCGATCTCGCCCATCCCGCCACCCTAGGCGGCCTCGCCAAGGCCCCGTGGACGGGTGGCTCACGGGCGGGGCAGCACCAGTTCGATCTCGGTGCCCTCGCCGGGGTGGGCGGTGATCGTGGTGCTGCCGCCGAGGTCGGCCAGGCGTCCCCGGATGGACTGGGCCACCCCGAGGCGGCCCTGCGCGGCGGCCTCGTCCAGCCGGCCGGGCGGGATGCCGGGACCGGCGTCGCGGACCGAGACCCGCACCAGGGTCCCCTCGTCCTCCAGCAGCACCCAGGCGCGGCCGTCCGCGTGCCGGGCGACGTTGTCCAGGGCCGCCGCCACCGCGGCGGCCACCTCCCTCGCCGCGTGCTCGGGCAGCGGCACCGCCGTGGCCGGGGCGGCCAACGACACCGCCGGTCCGGCGAACCGGCGGAGCAGGTCCCGCAGGTCGCGTGTCCCGTCCGGTGCCGGGCCACTGCCCGGCGGCCCGGCACCGGCCCGCCCGGGTGCCCGGCCCGCCGGCCCGGACCGCGAAGCGGCCACCGACGACGCTCCCGGGACCGGCGGTCCCCCGGGAACCACCGGCCCGGGGGGCGGTCCGGGAGCCACCGGCCCGGACGGCAGCCGGGAAGCCGGCGGACCGGTGGCGATCAGGGCGCGCAGGGCCGCCTCCTGCTCACCGGCGAGCCGGGCCAGTTCGCCGGCCTCGCCGTCGAGGTGCGCGCCGCGCCGCTGCACCATCGCCAACACCTGGAGCACCGAGTCGTGGATGTCCCGGGCGAGCCGTTCCCGTTCCCGGGTCGCCGCCTCCAGTTCGACCGCCCGCTGCAACCGCTGCTCGGCGGTCACCGCCAGCCGGGCCACGTGCCCGACCACCACGCCGGCCAGCAGCAGCAGGACCGCGCCGTTGAGCGCCGACGGGGCGAGCCAGCCCCGGACCACGAGGTCACCGGCGCCGAGCACCAGCGCAGCCGCCGCGCCCCGTCGCCGGCCGCCGGAGACCGCCCAGGCCAGCACCGGGCCGCCGAGCCAGGCCACGGCGAGGGCGGGCACCCCGGCGGCGAGCGCCGTACGCCCGACCACGCCGGGGCTGAGCAGCAGGATGCCGAGGACGACACCGAGGTCCGCCAGGAGCAGCGGCCAGCCCCGCCGGGTCGGCCGGGCGTACGCGTACGCGGTGAACGCCGTCCACCCGGCCATCGCCACCAGCACCGGCCAGGCGGCCAGCGGGTGGGCGTACCGGTGGAGGTCGCGCAGGAGGACCGCGCAGGCGTACCCGAGGGCGGCGACGCGGTAGACGGCGATGGCCCGCCAGAGCGGCACCTCCAGCCCGCCGGGCGGGGTCGGCATGGGCAGCAGGATGCCACATCCGGCCGGGGGGTGGCGGCTTGGTGACGAGCCACACGTCATACCCTGCCGTAGGGTGGAAATGCCACGAAAATCATCGAGAACCCAGCGGCGGTACGGGCCATGACGAACGCCGAACGCCCCACACCGCGTACGGTGGTGCCCATCGAACGTTCCCTGCTGATCGCCGAAGCCTTCGACCAGGCTCAGGTGACGGAGCTGCGACACTCCGTCACCTCCTGCGCGCGTGCCGCCGGACTCTCCGGTCAACGCCTGGACGACTTCGTGCTCGCGGTCAACGAGCTGATCACCAACGCGGTCCGACACGGCGGCGGACGGGGCTGGCTGCGGCTGTGGCGGGCGGCGGAGAGCGTGCTGTGCGAGGTCTCCGACCACGGTCAGGGGATCAGCACCCAACGCCTGCACGACCGCCGGCGACCGGCCCCGGACACCGCCGGGGGCTGGGGACTCTGGCTGGCCCGGGAACTCAGCGACACCATGCAGGTGGAGACCGGCTCGGCCGGCACCACCGTACGGATCAGCACCGCCCTCCAGGCCCCGCAGCCCACCGGGCACGGGGACTGACGCGGGCGGCCCGGCCCGGGTACGGTGCTCCGGGTGAGCCCGGAACACGTCGCCGCCATCGATCAGGGCACCACCTCCTCCCGCTGCATCGTCTTCGACCGCGCCGGGGAGATCGTCGCCGTCGCCCAGCGCGAGCACCGGCAGGTCTTCCCCCGCCCCGGCTGGGTGGAGCACGACGCCGAGGAGATCTGGGCCAACGTCGAACGGGTGGTCCGGGAGGCGCTGGCGAGCGCGGGCCTCGGCCCGGAGGCGCTCGCCGCGGTCGGCATCACCAACCAGCGGGAGACGACAGTCGTCTGGGACCGGGCCACCGGTCGTCCGGTCGCCAACGCGATCGTCTGGCAGGACACCCGCACCGAGCCGATCCTGCGGGAACTGGACGAGGACCTGTTCCGCTCCCGCACCGGGCTGCCGCTGGCCACCTACTTCGCCGGGCCGAAGCTGCGCTGGCTGCTCGACCACGTCGACGGGCTGCGGGAGCGCGCCGAGGCCGGTGAGGTGCACTTCGGCACCATGGACAGCTGGCTGATCTGGAAACTCACCGGCCGGCACGTCACCGACGTGACCAACGCCAGCCGGACCATGCTGATGGACCTGCGCACCCTGGACTGGGATCCGGAGCTGCTCGCCGCGCTGGGCGTGCCGGCCGGGATGCTGCCCGAGATCCGCTCCTCCGCCGAGGTGTACGGCACCGCCTCCGGCGTGCTCGCCGGGGTTCCGGTGGCCAGCGCCCTCGGCGACCAGCAGGCCGCCCTGTTCGGGCAGACCTGCTTCCAGCCGGGCGAGGCGAAGTGCACCTACGGCACCGGCAGTTTCCTGCTGCTCAACACCGGCGCGAGCCCGGTGCCGTCCAGCCACGGCCTGCTCACCACGGTCGCCTACCGGATCGGCGACCAGCCGGCGGCGTACGCGCTGGAGGGGGCGATCGCGGTCACCGGGTCGCTGGTGCAGTGGCTCCGGGACAACCTCGGGCTGATCTCCACCGCCCCCGAGGTGGAGGACCTGGCCCGCACCGTCGACGACAACGGGGGCTGCTACGTCGTCCCGGCCTTCTCCGGGCTGTTCGCCCCGCACTGGCGCAGCGACGCCCGGGGCGTCGTCGCCGGGCTGACCGGCTACATCACCAAGGGGCACCTGGCCCGGGCGGTGCTGGAGGCCTCCGCCTGGCAGACCCGGGACGTGGTGGACGCGATGAACGCCGACTCCGACGTGGCGTTGCGCCGGCTGCGGGTGGACGGCGGGATGACCGCCAACGCGCTGCTCATGCAGTTCCTCGCCGACGTGCTCGACGTACCGGTGGTGCGTTCCCGGATCACCGAGACCACCTGCCTCGGCGCCGCGTACGCGGCCGGCCTGGCGGTCGGCTTCTGGCCGGACCTGGCCACCCTGCGCGGGCAGTGGCGGTCCGACGCGCAGTGGACGCCCGACATGGACGCCGGCCACCGCGAGCGGGAACTGCGCCACTGGCACAAGGCGGTGCGACGCACCCTCGACTGGGTCGACTGACCGGGCCCACCCGGGACCGGACCGCCGGGCCGGTCAGGCCCAGCGGTTGCCGGTCAGCTTCTCGTAGACGTCGACGTAGCGGGCCCGGGTCGCCTCGACCACCTCGGCCGGCACCTCCGGGGCCGGGGCCTGCCTGTCCCAGCCGCTGCCGGCCGCCCAGTCCCGGACGTACTGCTTGTCGTAGGAGAACTGGGGCCGGCCCGGCTGGTACGACTCGGCCGGCCAGAACCGCGACGAGTCGGAGGTGAGCACCTCGTCGGCGAGGACGAGGGTGCCGTCGGGCGCCCAACCCAGCTCGATCTTGGTGTCGGCGACCAGGATGCCCCGGTCGGCGGCGATCTCCGCGCCCCGGCGGTAGACGTCGATGGTGATCTGCCGCAGCCGCTCGGCGGTCTCCTGGCCGACCTTCGCCGCCACCTGCTCGTAGGTGATCGGCTCGTCGTGCTCCCCCATCGGCGCCTTGGTCGACGGCGTGAAGATCGGCTCGGGCAGGATCGACGCCTCCACCAGCCCCCGGGGCAGCGCGACTCCGGAGACCGCGCCGGTGCGCTCGTACTCCTTCAGGCCGCCCCCGGTCAGGTAGCCCCGGGCGACGCACTCGACCGGGACCATCTCCAGCCGGCGGCAGCGGATCGCCCGCCCGGCGAACTCGGCCGGCACGTCGGTGGTGGAGACGACGTGGTTCGGGACGATGTCCGCGAGCTGTCCGAACCACCAGACCGAGAGCGCGGTGAGCAGCCGCCCCTTGTCCGGGACGGGGGTCGGCAGCACCACGTCGTAGACGGAGATCCGGTCCGAGGCGACCAGGACGAGGTCGTCCCCGTCGGCGTAGACGTCCCGTACCTTGCCGGAGTGCAGTAGTTCCACGCGGCCTAGTAGACCACGCGACGCCACGTGCCCTTTCCCCCGTCCGCCGTACCCCCGGCAGCGGTCACCCGGGAGGCCGGACCCGAACCCTGGCTTTCCGGGCCGGAGGTCCCGTCCCGCCGGACGTTGACACCTTCCCGCGTCACCTGGGTCAATGATCCGAATCCGTCCGGCGTCCCAGGAGTCGACCGTGTCCGCAGTCCCGTACCCGACCGCCCGCCGCACCGGCGTCGACCCGGGACGACGGCGGGTGCTCGCCGGCCTGTTCGGCCTGCCGGTCGTCGCGGCGGGTGGGCTGACCGGCTGCCGGAGCGAACCGGCGGCGCTGGTCGAGAGCGGTCCGGTCGAGCTGTCGGTGTTCTGGTGGGGCAGCGCACGCCGCGCACAGTTGACCGAACAGGCGCTACGGCTCTACTCCGACCGGAACCCCCAGGTGACCTTCCGGGTCACCTGGCAGGGCCTCGACGGCTACTACCAGCGCCTCGCCACCCAGGCGGTGGGGGGCAACGTCCCGGACCTGTTCCAGATCGACGACACCTTCCTCACCGAGTACGCCCGCCGCGACATCCTGCTGGACCTCAGCGGGTACGCCGCCGACCACCGGCTCGACCTGAGCGGCCTGCCTGACGGGCTCGTCCGCTACGGCCAGGTCGCGGGCCGCACCATGGCGGTGGCCGCCGCGCAGAACTCGGCCGGGCTGGTCTTCAACCGGGATCTGCTGGGCCGGCTGCGCCAGCCCGCCCCCCGCAGTGGGATGAGCTACCCGGAGTACCTCACCTGGGCGGCGCGGGTGACCGAGGCCAGCGACGGCCGGGTCGCCGGCACCATGGATCCCTCCGGCGACCACCGGGCGCTCTGGCTCTGGCTGCGGTCCCGGGGCAAGGAGTTCTACCAGGGACGCAAGCTCGGCTTCGACTCCCCGGAGCTGATCGACTGGTTCGAGCTGTGGCAGCGGGCCCGGGCCGCGCGGGCCACCCCGAGCGCGGCGCTGGTGCAGCAGGCGAACGGCGGCGAACCGGCCCGTCAGCTCGTGGTCACCGGGCACACCGCCGCCTCGTTCGCCTGGTCGAACCAACTGGTCGAACTCCAGCGCCACAGCCGGGACGAGTTGGGCATCGTCAGCTGCCCCGGCCCGGCAGCCGCACAGTGGGCGCGGGCGTCGATGTACTGGGCCGGATTCCGGGGCACCCGCCACCCGGACCTGGTCGTCGACGTGATCAACTTCTTGACCACGAACGTGGCCGCGGGCCGGGTGCTCGGCTACGACCGGGGCCTGAGCCCGCACCTCAACATCCGCAAGTTCGTGGAACCGACGGTCCGGGACGCCTCGGTCCGGGCCTCGGCGGCCTTCGAACTCAGCGTGGCCGACACGTTCGGCACCGCGCCGCCGCCCCCGCCCACCGGGCACGCCCGGATCCGTGAGCTGCTGATCACCACCGCCGAGTCCGTCCAGGCCGGGCGGTCGACGATCCGGGCCGCCGCCTGGCGGTTCATGGCGCAGGCCGCCGCCGCGTTGGCCGCCTGACCGGCGCATCTCTCCCCCGGTCTGGTGGACGCGGCGTCCACGACCGCCCGGGGGCGGGCCGACACGCGGCCCGCCCCATCCGGTTCAGCGGGGGCCGGGGCCGCGCCGTCCGCGCGTCATCCGGATCAGCAGCAGCACGACCACCGCCACCACCACGAGGCAGCAGAGTAGGCCGAGCAGACCGAACCCGCCGCCGCGACGCCGCCGCGCGGCCTCCACGACCAGCTCGCCGGGGCCGGTGGACGCCCACGCGGCGACCGGCACGAACACGGAGAGCACCACCGCACCGAGGACGGCTCCCAGCCGGCCCCACCATCTGTTCCAGGAAGACATGACCCCATCCTCGCCGAGGTGGGCAAGAACGGCACCCCGATCGTCCCGGGGCGACAACGGAGAAGGACCTCCGGACTGTGTCCGGAGGTCCTTCTCGTGTGGTAGCGGGGACAGGATTTGAACCTGCGACCTCTGGGTTATGAGCCCAGCGAGCTACCGAGCTGCTCCACCCCGCGTCGGTATGACCACTCTATCGCATCGCCGGAGCGGGCACCGGGCGGGGGGCCGGACCGGCCGTACCGATCCCTGCCGCACCTGCTCTTTCCGGGAAAGCGCAGGTCATGGCGTTGCCGGACGGGTCCCCGGGTGCGGGCCGCCGGTGTGGGAGAACCGCAGGCCCGGATCGCGAACGGCGGGAGGTCCGCACCGCCGACGACCACAGCGGCCAACCGGCCGGCACCGCAGAAAGCGAACGGCCCTCCGGGTGAACCGGAGGGCCGTTCGTCGTGGTAGCGGGGACAGGATTTGAACCTGCGACCTCTGGGTTATGAGCCCAGCGAGCTACCGAGCTGCTCCACCCCGCGTCGGTATGACCAACCCTAGCGCAACCCGACGCGAACCCGCAAAACGGCCCCCTAACGGCGCCGGGGCACCTTCCTCCGCACGGAACGGCAGGAAGGTGCCCCGGCGACCCTCGGGTCGGTGGCGGCCGGCGGATCAGCCGCTCGGGCTCGGCGCCGGTGAGGACGGGCTACCGCTCGGTGCGGGGGCGGACGGGCTGGCGGCCGGCGCGGACGGGGCCGGACCCGCCGCCCGCTGCGCCTGCTGGAAGGCGGTCATCGCCTCGTCCAGGGCCTTCAGCGCCCGGCCGTACCGCTCGAAGTCGCCGGAGGTCTGCGCGGCCTTGACCTCCGCGATGGCGGTCTGCACCCGCTGCGCGGCCTCGGCCAGTTCCCCGGTGAGCGGCGGCGGGGTCTCGCCCCCGGCGGGCGGCGGCGGGTTCTCGTTCTCCCCGGCCGGCGGCGGTGGCGGGTTGCCGGCGGCGGCCTGCTTGCCCTGCTCGACGAGCTGCTTGATGCCGTCCTCCATGTTGTCGGCGAGCACCACGTACGAGCCGCCGTCACCGTAGGAGAGCAGTACCTTCTGCAACAGCGGGTACGCGTCCTGCTGGTTGCTCTTCACGTAGACCGGCTCGACGTAGAGCATGCCGTTGTCGAAGGGCAGCGAGAGCAGGTTGCCGTACTGCACCTGCGCCTGGTTCGACGAGAGCAGGTTGAGCTGCTGCCGGATGGCGGCGTTGTTGGTCATCTGCTGGTGCACCTGGACCGGGCCGGAGACCCGGGTCTGGTCCGGCAGCTCCCACACCTCCAACCGGGGCTGCCCGTCCACGTACGACCCGGAGATCAACGCGGCCAGGTTCTGCCGGCCGTTCGGGGTGACCGCCGAGGTGAGCTGGAAGCGGGGCGCGTCCTGCTCCGGGAACTGGGTGTAGAGGTAGTACGGGGGCTGCTTCTGCCCGCTGTCCGGTGCGTCCGGCACGTTCGGCACCTGCCAGAAGTCCTGGCCGGAGTAGAAGTCGCCCGGGTTGGTGACGTGGAACTTGGTGAGCAGGTTGCGCTGCACCTTGAACAGGTCGGCCGGGTAACGGAAGTGCCCGGCCAGCGCCTCCGGGATCTCCGACCTCGGCGTCACCAGGTCACCGCCGAACGCCTTGTTCCACGCCTTCAGCACCGGGTCGGCGTCGTCGAACTCGTAGAGCCGGACGGTGCCGTCGTACGCGTCGACGGTCGCCTTCACCGAGTTGCGGATGTAGTTGACGTTCTCCCGGGCGAGCTGGAAGGTGCCCCGCCCGGTCAGCTCGTCGGTGGTCTCCTGCTGGAGGTTGACCCGCTCGGCGTACGGGTAGGTGGCCGACGTGGTGTAGGCGTCGACGATCCACTGGATCCGCCCGTCGACCACCGCCGGGTAGGGGTCGCCGTCGATGGTGAGGAACGGCGCGACCTTCTCCACCCGGTCCCGGGGGTTACGCACGTAGAGCAGCTTGGAGTTGTCGTTGACCGCCTCGGAGAGGAGGAAGTTCGACTCCTGCTCCTTGATCGCGTAGAGCAGCCGGCGGGTGAACGAGCCGATCTCCACCCCACCCTCACCGGTGTAGGTGTAGTACTGCTCGCCGCCGGTGGTCGGGGTGGGCCGGTCGAACTCGGCGTTCCGGTCCTCGTCGGTGGAGCCGACGATCGCGTAGTCGTCGGCGGTCATCCGCTCGCCGTAGTAGATCCGGGGCTGCTCGGTCGGGATCTGGTCGGTCTGCGCGGAGCAGCGCTCCTGCTCCCGCTCGCCGAGGAAGCCGGACACGAAGAACGGCTGACCGCCGCAGACCACCTGGTTGGCCGGTGCCCCGACCAGGCCGAAGCCGTGGGTGTAGACGGTGTGCCGGTTGATCCAGTTGCTCTGCTGGTCGGTCAGCTCGCCGTAGTTGATCTCGCGCATGCCGACCACGTAGTCGCGGGTCTGGCCGTTGACCGTGTACCGGTCGATGTCGAGCTTGGGGCCGAAGTCGTAGAAGCCCCGGACCTGCTGCAACTGGGTGTACGTCTCGGAGACCAGCTGCGGGTCGAGCAGCCGGGCGTTCGGCACCACGGCCTTGTCGGTGGCGAGCGTCGCCGGCGGGGTCAGGTTGTTCGCCCCGTACGGCGTGGTCTTCGTGTCGGTCAGGCTGAACGCGGCCCGGGTCGCGTCGATGCTCCGCTGGATGTACGGGGCCTCCTTGTCCCGGGCGCTCGGCTTGACCTCGAAGGTCTGCACCGCCCAGGGGTAGATGCCACCGATCGCCACCGCGGAGATGCCGAGGAGCGCCAGCGAGATGCCCGGCCAGACCAGGTTCCGCATCACCGCGTTGGAGAAGACGATGATCGCGATGGCCACCACGATCGAGATGTAGGCGAGGATCTCCTTCGCCGGCAGCAGCGCGTTCACGTCGGCGTACCCGGCGCCGTAGAGCTTGGCGCTGTCGTTGTACTCCAGCAGCATCGCCCGCCGGTCCAGCACGTACGCGACTGCCTTGAGCAGGACGAAGACCGCGACCAGGGTGGTCAGGTGGGCCCGCGCGGCGTTGGTCATCCGGTCACCGACGCCCTGGAGGCGCACCCCGCCGAAGACGTAGTGCACGGCCAGCGCCCCGATCACCGCCAGCACCACGGCGGTGAAGCCCACCCCGAGCAGGTAACGCAGGAACGGCAGCTGGAAGACGTAGAAGCCGACGTCGACGCCGAACTCGGGGTCCTTCACGCCGAAGTCCCCGCCGTTACGGAAGAGCAGCCACTGGCTCCACCGGCTCTGCGCCGAGAGCCCGGCGAAGAGCGCCACCACGGCGCTGGCGAGCAGGATCCAGATGCCGATCCGCGGCCCGAGGAGCATCCGGTACCGCTCCAGGGTGGCCTGCTCGGCGGAGTGCGGGCGCAGCCCCGGGCGTAGCCGGTGGGCCAGCCACAGGTTGCCGCCGACCAGCGCCGCCATGCCCAGACCGACGGCCAGGAAGAGCAGCAGCCGGGTGACCAGCACGCCGGTGAAGACCTGCGTGTAGTCGACCTCGTCGAACCAGAGCCAGTCCGTCCACGCCTGGACACCCCAGCCGAGCAGGGTGAAGAGTACGAACACCCCGATCAGGACACCGATGGTGACGCGTCCGCGTCGGCTCATCCTGGGTAGGGGGGCACTACGCATGACCACTGTTTGGCTCCGCACGCTCGTTGTGACCGGATCCGACCAGGCCACAAGAGTACGTGGTGTTCCTGGACACCTCGGGTCAAGGTCGCGTCGCGGAGGGCGCGGTCAGCCGGGAAGCCCAGCCCAGCGGCCGTCGGCGGTCAGCAGCGGGTCGGCTCGCCGCCGGTGCGCAGCTTCTCCAGGGCGGTCAGCGCATCGTCCAGCGTGCCCACCTTGAGCAGCGGAAGACCGGGCTGCGGGTTGCTGAGCGCCTCGGCGCAGTTCGCCTCCGGCACCAGGAAGACCTTCGCCCCGGCCTGCTTCGCGCCCACCAGCTTCTGGGCGATGCCACCGATCGGACCGACCCGGCCCTCCTCGTCGATGGTGCCGGTGCCGGCGACGATCCGGCCGCCGGTCAGGTCCTCGGGATCCAGCTTGTCCACGATCCCCAGCGCGAACATCAGTCCGGCGCTCGGCCCGCCGATGTCCCCGAGGTCGATCTCCAGGGTGAACGGGTGCGGCTGCTGCTGCTCGATCTCGATCCCGACGCGCGGGCGGCCGTCCTGCTCCCGGCTGGTCACGGTGGCCGTGCCGGCGACCCCGCCCCGGGTGTACCCGATCGCCAGCTCCGCGCCGACCGGACGGGCACGGATCAACCCGGTCAGTCCGTTGGCGCTGGTCACCGGCTCGCCGTCGACCGAGGTGAGCACGTCGCCGACCTGGAGCCGCCCCGCCGAGGGGCCGTCCGCGGCCACCGTCCGGACGACCACCTGCACCGGGTAGCCGAGCTTCCGGAGCGCGGCCGTCTCGGCACTGGTCTGGGACGCGGTGAACTCCTCGGCGTTGCGCTCCTCGACCTGCTCACGGCTCTGGCCCGGCGGATAGACCAGTTCCCGGGGCACCACCGCCCGTTCCGGCGAGAACCAGCCGGCGATCGCCGACCGCAGCTTCACCGACGGCTGCACGCCCACCGTGGTCAGCCGGAGCTGCCCCGCCGAGGTGGAGGTCTCCCGGCCGTCGATCTTGATGATCTCCTCCCCGTCCTGCGTGCCGAGGGTGTCGACGGTCGGGCCGGGGCCGAGCACCACGTACGGGATCGGCGCCACGAGCACTCCGATGCTGAGCAGGGTGGTGAGCAGAGCACCGAGCAGGACCGTGACACCGCGACGTCTCATGCGGCAGAGCGTACCGACCGGTCGGGGGCCGACCGGGGCGGACGAACCGGCCGGTCGGAAACGCCGGGGCGGAGCTGTTCAGGCGCGTCGTCCGGCCTGCTGCGGGGTGGACGGCGTCGGCACGCGGGCGACGTCCGGTTCGGCGCTGCGCCGGTCCCGGGAACGGCGGGTCACGCCGAGCACCGAGGCCAGGCAGATCGCGGCGGCCACGACGAGCGGCGGACGGCCACCGAGGCCGACGGCGGCGGAGCCGAGCGGGATCGCGAGCGCGACCGGCCCGAACATCGCGGTGTTGGCGGTCCCGGCCACCCGGCCGAGCATCGCCGTCGGTGTGCGCGTCTGCACCGCGGTCACCGCGGCGACCAGGGCCCAGGGCAGGCCGACGCCGGCCACCACCGAGGCGACGACGGTGCCGGGCCACCAGGGCAGGCAGCGCACCAGACAGCTGAGGGCGAACAGCGTCGTGCCGGCGACGCCCACGGTGACCGGATTCCACCGGGCGAGGAGCCGGCCCACGACGAGGCCGCCGACGACGGACCCGGCGCCCTGGGTGCTGAGCAGGACGCCGAGGAACGTCGTCGGTAGGCCCAGCTCCGTGGTGACGATCGCGTAGTTGGCCGCGGTCGTGAAGCCGGACATGGCGATCGCCACCGCGGCGAGGACGACGGTGACGCGCGTCGTCCGCCGGGCGAGGAGCACAGCCACCCCCGCGCGCAGGCCGGGCCGCTGCGGTGGCGACCCGTCGGATGGCGGCTGCCGCAGTCGTACGGCCGCGTACAGGACAGCCACCAGGACCGGCAGCACCGCGCTGAGCACGACCACCGCGTGGCCCCCGTGCCAGGCGTAGAGGCCCGCGCCGGCCAGGGGCGCCACGAGCTTCATGCCCTCCTGGGCGCTGGAGCGCCAGCCGTTGACGTCCCCGAGTTCCGCCGGCGACAGCGCGGCGGGCAGCAGCGCGGTCTCGCCCGCGTCGATCAGCACGTAGCTGACGCCGTAGGCGCCGGACACGACGAAGATGAGCCAGGTCTGGGCGGGCCCCCGCACCGTGAGGAGACTCAGCAGGACGGCGGCCAGCACGAGGTTGACCGCGATCACCAGCGGTCGTCTCGGTGCCCGGTCGAGCAGGCCACCCAGCCACGGGCCGGCGAGTACCGGGGCGTACACGGAGAGCCCGGCGAGGGCCGCGAGGCCGGTGGACCGGGTGAGATCGAGAATCCAGATCCCGGACACCAGCGCCATGGCGCTGCCGCCGAAGCCGGACAGCATCGAGATCGTCACGAACAGGGCTGCGTTGCGGCGCACGGGTCCCCCAAGAGTTGAGCCGGAACGACTCAAATCCTTGGCCTTGAGTGGACTACAAGCAACAATGGTGCTGGATGTCAATTGTCCATTGACAGCAGCCCCTCCAGGTTCGCCCTGGCCGCCACCACGGGTGCCGGCAACCGCGCCGCACCCGCTGCGGACAGGTCGGCCACGAGGAGCGCGGCCAGCGCGTAGAGCGGGCCCGGGTCGGCGTCGAGGGCCAGTTCCACGGTGCTCCGCACGAGAGCCGCCCGCCGGAACCGCCCGTCCCACCGTCGATCCGTCGCCATCCACCGCCGAAGATCGAGAACCGCGCCCCGGATCGCCGCGATCCGTGGCGAGCAGGCGAGGTCTCTCTCCTGCCGCCGCGACCGGCGCAGGGCCGCCAGGCGCTGGCGGCGTTGCTCCGCAGCCTGCCGGCTGCCGAGACCGAGCGCGGCGGCCACCTGCGCCCACGTCGCGCCCGCGTGCCGGGCACGGTCGATCAGCTCCAGCTCACGCTCGTCCAGACGGGTCCGATCGACGGCGACATCGGCCAGCTGCGTCAGTTCGGACACCATCTGTCAACGCTACATTGACAGCTCCGACACCTCGTCGGGCCGAGCCCGGCATCCCGCCGGGGCGAGCCGACGCCCCGAAATCGGCAGCGTGCCACGCCACGTCGTCGGCCGGCCGACCCGCGTTCCACGGGACGCCGGCCGGTCCCACCACCTCGCCGTACCCGGCGGTGGGCCGGGCCGCGACTTCGCCCTCAGCGCAACGCCGGTGGCGGCGACCAGCGGCGCGGCGCGCGTACCGTAGACCCCGTGCCTGATATTCCGTTCGGCTTCGCGCTTCCGGGTGGGCAACCACCAGACCCCAACGACCCCGCGCAACTGCAGCAGTTCATGAGCCAGTTGCAGCACCTGCTCTCGGCGCCGGGCAGCGGACCGGTCAACTGGGACCTGGCCCGTCAGGTGGCCGCCAGCCAGCTCGCCGCCTCCGGCGACCCGGCGGTCACGCCGTACGAACGTAACGCCGTCGAGGAGGCGCTGCGCCTGGCCGACCTGTGGCTGGAGCCGGTCTCGTCGTGGCCGTCGGGCATCCAGACCCCGGTCGCCTGGAACCGCAACGAGTGGATCTACAAGACCCTCGACGTCTGGCGCAAGCTCTGCGACCCGGTGGCCAGCCGGATGGTGGGCGCGATGGGCGACCTCGTGCCGCCGGAGGCGCGGGCCCAGCTCGGCCCGATGCAGTCGATGGTCGCCACCCTGGGCGGGGCGCTCTTCGGTGGGCAGCTCGGTCAGGCACTCGGCTCGCTCGCCGCCGAGGTGCTCTCCGCCGGCGACATCGGCCTCCCGCTCGGCCCGGCCGGCACGGCCGCGCTCATCCCGGCCAACATCCGGCAGTACGGCGAGGGCCTGGAGCTGCCCGAGGACGAGGTACGCCTCTACGTCGCCCTACGGGAAGCCGCCCACCAGCGCCTCTTCCAGCACGTCCCGTGGCTGCGCGGACACGTGCTCAGCTCGGTGGAGACGTACGCCGCCGGCATCCGGGTCAACCGGGAGGCGATCGAGGAGGCGATGGGCCGGGTCGACCCGACCGACCCGGAGTCGATGCGGGCGATCGCCCTGGAGGGCATCTTCACGCCGGAGGACACCCCGGCCCAGAAAGCCTCCCTGGCCCGTCTGGAGACCGCCCTGGCGCTGGTCGAGGGGTGGGTCTGCCACGTGGTGGACAACGCGGCCGGTGGCCGACTGCCGAACGTGGTCGCCCTCGGCGAGGCGTTCCGTCGGCGGCGGGCGGCCGGCGGCCCGGCGGAACAGACCTTCGCCGCCCTGGTCGGGCTGGAGCTGCGGCCGCGCCGACTGCGCGAGGCGGCGGCGCTCTGGTCGGCCCTGACCGAACACCGGGGCATCGCCGGCCGGGACGCCCTGTGGGGGCACCCGGACCTCCTCCCCTCGGGCGAGGACTTCGCCGACCCGGTCGCCTTCGCCCGCTCGCAGCTCGACTTCGGCGAGCTGGACGAGTTCGACTTCACCGCGCCGGGCGGCCCGAAGGAAACACCGCCGGGCGGCACCGAGGAACAACCGCCGGATGGCGACGGCACGTCCCCGCGGGACACCGACCGGTCCTGACCGGCCCGATCGCCTATCCGCGCTCCCCGCTTCCGCTCCGCGCTCCCCGCTTCCGCCGACCGACGCGCCCCCGCCAGGTGGTAGCAGGGGACCCCTGCAGTCGTTTTTTGATGAGCAGGGGACCCCTGCTACCACCCGGGGGCGGTGAGCGCGGTGCGGCGGTACGGGGGCGGGGTGAGGCGGTACGGCGGCGGCGCGGGGTGAGGCTGGTGTGGGCGGTGTGGGCGGTGTGGGCGGTGTGGCCGCAGGGCGTTCGGCGGGGAGACGGTCAGGCGGGGTGGTGGCCGGTGCCCAGCAGGGCCCGGGTCGCCTCCCAGCCCTCCACGGCGGGGTCGAGGGCGGCGAGGTCGGCCGGACCACGGAGCCGGTGCCAGGCGGCGGTGACCGCGACGTCGGCGGGTCGCGGGGCCGCGCCCCGGATCATCGCCGGCACGGCCTCGTCCAGATCGACCTCCGGCAGCCACCCCGGCGCGGGTAGCCGGGCGGCGAGGCCGAGCAGGCCCGGTCCGGCCCCCTCGACCGGAGCCACCGCGACGGGTCGGGTGGTCAACGGGCGCAGCAACTTGCCGATGGTGAGTCCGGGCAGATCCGGTGCGTCGGCGGCGATCACGGCGGCCTGGTCGTACCCGTCCAGCATGGCGAGGACCGCGTCGGCGGTCGGTTTCGCCACCTCGACCACGGGGGTGCCCGGCCAGACCACCGCGTCGGCCAGCGGCCGGTCCGCAGGTGTCACCGCGACCGCCGTCCTCACCTCCTGGAGGGTGGCGAGCAGGTCCACCACGTCCTCGGCCAGGGCGTGCCGCCAGTCCGCCGGCTCGACGCCCGGCGGCGACCAGGCCACCGGGGCGAGCAACGCCACCACCACTCGTCGGGTCACCGTCCGACCCTAGCCTCCCCCGGGCGTTCGTGATCGACGCCGCGGGCGGCGGCGGGCCGATTCCGCGCCGTCCGCAACCGGCGGTCGCCGGGCGGGACGCCGACGGCCACGACGCTCAGTCGGGCAGCGGCACGCCGGCCACCGAGGCGACCCCCTCCAGGTAGCCACGGGCCCGTTCGGCCTTCGGGTAGCGGCAGACCAGCGCCCAGAAGGACGCGTTGTGACTCGGCACGATGAGGTGGGCCAGCTCGTGCAGGAGGACGTAGTCGATCACCCAGTCGGGCATGTCCTGGAGCCGGTGGGAGATGCGGATGGTGCGGTCCGCCGGGGTGCAGGACCCCCAGCGGCCGTTCTGGTTGGTCACCCACCGGACGCTCGTGGGGACCGCCGCCGGACCGTGCTCCGGGAGGTAGAGGCTGATCAGGCGAGTGGCCCGCTGGAGCAGTTCACCGTCGGTGCGGGCCGGCCTGCCCTCACGCGCGGCGAGCCGGGCGAGCATCCGGTCGACCCACTCGGTCTCCTCGGCCCGGGAGAACTGGTCGGGGATCAGGACGACCACCCGTTCCCCGTCCCGGTACGCGGACACCGTGCGTCGCCGACGCTGACTGCGTCGCACCTCGACGACCGGCTTCCGCGCGCCTGCCATCACTGACCTGCGCAGCCTCGTGTTCCTGCCACATGGGAAAGCTAATGCGTTCTGACCAGGGGTCCGCAAGGGTCAACCCACCGACACGCGCCCGGAAACTCCAGGTTGATGGCGTCCAGTCCGAAAAAAATGTTTGCGGACCCGTCGGCGGGGCCGTCCGCCCCAGGTCCGCACGGCGATCCGATCACCCTCGGTGGCGGTCGGCAGGGGATGCCGACGGGACCCGCCCACGTTAGGTGATCTTCGGTGGAACCGCCGCACCGGGGGTGCCTGGCGGCCACTTCGGGGCGGTTCGCCCGGCGTGTCCCCGCCAAACTCACTTATCCGACGTATTTCGGCATGCACACTCTCGACGTCGACTAGCTCACAGTGTCGATGGATCTCTGACATGGAACCACCCACACCTGGGTAGGGTCCGCCGGACCAGCGGTCACGAGCGTGACCGCGCAGAAGACCCCAGCGCCGGAGCCCGCGAGGCCCGCCGCCGGGCTGCCGCCGACACCGATCGGCGGACGAGACGAGGAGGGCACCGTGGCCGACCAGGCCCAGACCTACAACGGTTACTGCGTCAAGTGCAAGGAGAAGCGCGACTTCGAGGGCAAGGTCGAGGTTTCCAAGACCGGCATGAACATGGCCAAGGGCAAGTGCCCGGTCTGTGGCACAACAGTGAACCGGATTCTCGGCAAGGCGAAGGTCTGACCATCGGACCGACCGGAGAGGGGGCGGCCCGTCGGGTCGCCCCCTCTCCGCCGTGACCGTCCGGTGACGAAGCGATGTTACCGGCCGGTTGTGGACAACTGTCCGCGACCTGTGGATAACCCTGGAGAGAACGCCGCCGGGCTGTGGACAACGATCGACGGATCGTCTGGACACGGTCACCATTGGTAGCCATGACCCGTGCCACACTTCCCCGGCCGACCCTGCTACCCGGCCTCACCCGGCTCTGGCGTGACCGGCACACCCTGCAACTCGGCCTGGCCCCCGCCCGGGCCGTCCTGCTGGAGGTGGCGAACCCGCGTGCCGTCCGGCTGCTCGACCTGCTCGACGGCGCGCACAGCGAACGGCACATCCTCGACCACGCCACCCGGATCCGGGTCGACCGCGACGACGCACGCAGCCTGCTGGAGACGCTCCGGGCCGCCGGGCTGGTGGTCGCCGCGCACACTCTCCTCCCCACCGGCCTGACCGACCCGGAGCGGGCGCGGCTGAGCGACGAGGCGGACGCCCTCGCCCTCGGTGCCGACGACCTGCCCGGCACCCCCGCCCAGGTGCTCCGGCGTCGCCGGGCCGCCCGGGTGGTGGTCACCGGTTCGGGACGACTCGGCGGCCCCGTCGCCGTGGCGCTGGCCCAGGCCGGCGTCGGGCACGTCGACCCCGACCTGGGTGGCCGGGTGCGCCCGGCCGACCTGGTCGGCGGCGGCCTCCTGCCCGGGGACGTCGGCCGGCACACCGCCGAGGCGGTGGCCGACGCGATCACCCGTACCGCGGCCGGCACCGTCACCAGTCCGGTCCGGCGTCGCCGCGCCGACCTGGTGGTCCAGGTGGGCGCCGACCGGCCGGCCGCGCTGCTGGCCGCCGGGTTCGCCCGTCGTCGGCAGCCGCACCTGATGCTCTCGCTACGCGACGGCGTACCGGTGATCGGTCCCCTGGTCCGTCCGCCGGTCGGGCCGTGCCTCAACTGCCTCGACCGACACCGGCTGGACCGGGATCCGGCCTGGCCCGGACTCGCCGCCCAACTCGCCGGCGACGGTCCGACCCCCGCCTGCGGGGTCACGACCCTTCTCGCCGCCGTCGCACTGGCCACGGCGGAGGCTCTCAGCCACGTCGACGGTGGGGTTCCCGAGACGGTCGGGGCGGCCGTCGAGGTCGGCGGGGCCGGCCGGTTCCGGCGACGGAGCTGGCCACCGCACCCGGACTGCGGATGCGGCGGCGACCGGCGAGACCCACCCCACTGACCCCGGCCCGGCATCAGAGCAGCAGTGGGGCGGTCCGGTCGGTAACAATGGCCGGGTGACCGACATCCCGCGCCGGGCCGTGTCCCGGACCGCCAAGCTCGCCGCACTGCCGCTCGGCTTCGCCGGTCGGACCGTCCTCGGCATGGGAAAACGCGTCACCGGGCTCGCCTCCGAGGTGATCTCCGCCGAGATCCAGCAACGGACCGCCGAACAACTGTTCAGCGTGCTCGGGCAGCTCAAGGGCGGGGCGATGAAGTTCGGCCAGGCGCTGTCGGTGTTCGAGGCCGCCCTGCCGGAGGAGGTCGCCGCGCCGTACCGGCAGGCGTTGACCAAGTTGCAGGAGGCGGCTCCGCCGTTGCCCGCGGCCACGGTGCACAAGGTGCTCGCCGAGCAGCTCGGGCCGGACTGGCGGGACCGGTTCCTGGAGTTCGACGACACGCCCGCCGCGGCGGCCAGCATCGGTCAGGTGCACCGGGCGGTCTGGCGGGAGCCGACCACCGGACGGCGGAAGGCGGCCGGACGTCCGGTCGCTGTCAAGATCCAGTATCCCGGCGCCGGGGACGCCCTCCTGGCCGACCTGAAGCAGCTCTCCCGGCTGGGCGGCATGTTCCGCGCGATCCAACCCGGGCTGGACGTCAAGCCCCTCCTCACCGAGCTGCGCGAACGGATCACCGAGGAACTCGACTACGAGCTGGAGGCCGAGTCGCAGCGGGCCTTCGCGGCGGCGTACGCGGACGACCCGGAGATCTTCATCCCGGCGGTCGTCACCGCCGCGCCCCGGGTGCTGGTCACCGACTGGGTGGAGGGCACCCCGCTGGCGCAGATCATCCGCGAGGGCAGCCCGGAGGAGCGCGACGAGGCGGGTCGGTTGATGGCCGTCCTGCACCTCTCCGCCCCGGCCCGGGCCGGACTGCTGCACGCCGACCCGCACCCGGGCAACTTCCGGATCCTGCCGGACGGTCGGCTCGGTGTGATCGACTTCGGTGCCGTGGCCCGGATGCCGGAGGGGACGCCGGAGCCGATCGGCCGGCTGGCCGGACTGGCCCTGCGCGGCGAGGCCGAGGCGGTGGTGGAGGGACTGCGGGCGGAGGGTTTCGTTCCCGCCGACGAGCCGATCGACGCGCAGGCGGTGCTGGGCTTCGTCCGGCCGATGCTGGACCCGGTGGCGACCGAGGAGTTCCAGTTCACCCGGGCCTGGCTGCGCGCGGAGGCGGCCCGGATCGCCAGCCCCCGGTCACCGGCCTACCAGTTGGGTCGGCAGCTCAACCTGCCCCCGTCGTACCTGCTCATCCACCGGGTGACGCTCGGCTCCATCGGGGTGCTCTGCCAGTTGGAGGCGAAGGCCCCCTACCGGGGCATCCTGGAACGCTGGCTTCCCGGGTTCGCGCCGGTGGCCTGAACGACGCGCGGGGGCGGTGGGGCCGGTACCCGGCCCCACCGCCCCCGCGGCTCGTGGTGGTTACAGAACGCCCAACTCGCGGGCCGACCGCTGACGGCTGGCCATGGCGACGGTACGGGCGGATCGGGTTGCCTCAGTGCTCGTGGTGGTACGACCGGCCTGAGGCCGACGCATTCGAGCCCTGGACAACGCTTCGTGAAGTAGTTGCATCTCGGTGACTCCGTTCAGGACGTGCGGGTTCATCAGTTCGCTGACTGCCGGTGCGCCACCGGCACGATCGCGGGTCGGGTTCATGTCAGGCCGCCAGCCGGACCGTGTTGCGGGACGTGGCCAGCCCACTGGCCGCCAGTCGCGCCTCGGCCTCGACCCGGAGCGCGGCGTCCCGGGCGACGTCCTCCTTGCGCGGACGGCCCCGGGGCCGCTTGCGCGGGACGACCGCGCCACGCTCGAAGATCTCGCCGCCCCAGACACCCCAGGGCTCGGCCCGCTCCACCGCACCGGCCAGGCACTCGACGCGCAGCGGGCAGTCCCCGCAGAGCGACTTGGCGAGTTCCAGTTCGGTGGGCGAGTCGGAGAACCACAGGTCGGGGTCGAACTTCCGGCAGGGCAGATTCGCCTCCAGCTCGACGTTCGCGTCGAGGGGGGCCAACGCCAGACTCATCGCCCGGTCACCTCTCTCTCACTTCGATCTCGTGGATCGCAATTCCGACGTACTTCGGCGGGACAAAAAACTGAGGCCGCGGATCCCGGTAGCGGGTTCCGCGGCCTCGAGGTGAGCCGGTGGTCTGATGAATCAGACCGGTCTCCCTCGAGGTGGAACACCGCGGACGTCCAGCCGCCGCTTCATGGCGATTTCGACACCCTTGCCCGTGAAGCCACTGGTCCCCTCGTTTCCGGTCGGCGCGACGGTCAGGAGCAGCTCGGCCTGATCCTGGGTCTGGTGCGCCTGCGGAACCGGGAGCCCAACGGTCAGGGCGGTCCGGACAGCCGACAGCGGAGCGATGGCAGCAGGCAGCGCCGCCGGACGCTCGTAGACGTAGACGAAGCTCTCCATCGGTGCCACCTCCTCCTTGACGTTCACTCGCTGATCGACTCGGTCTCGCCCCCGTGAGCAGCCACGATGGGCCGCCCGCGAGGTGTGTCCTGAGGCTATGCCGCCTCCCGGCGCGAGGGCAAACGAATTACGACGGGTTTTCCAAACTTTCTTTCGGGCGGACCGTGTCGACCGTCGCTCCACCCACCAGGGCCAGTACGGATTCGCCGTAGAGGCCCAGTTTGCGGGGGCCGATTCCGGCGATGGCGATCAACTCTTCGGGGCGCCCGGGACGCCGTTCGGCCAGCGCGGTCAGGGTCGCGTCGGTGAAAACCACGTACGCCGGTACCCGCTGCGCGCCGGCCACCCGCTGCCGCCAGTCCCGGAGCCGTTCCAGCAGATCCTCGTCCACGTCGGACGGACAGGTCGGACAGCGGCCGAGCTTGCGGTCGGCACCGGCGAGCAGGGTCGCCCCGCAGATCCGGCAGGAGACCACCTGGTTGCGGCGACGTTCGGGGCGGCGGGCCGGGCCGGCGCCGGCCCGTTCCCCGCCCCCGGAGCGGTCGAGCTGCGGCAGGAAACGCGACGGGCGCCGGTTCCGCCCGCCCGGCGAGCGGGCCGAGGCGTACGACAGCCAGAGCCACTGGCGGGCCCGGGTGATCCCCACGTAGAGCAGCCGCCGTTCCTCCTCCACCTGCTCGGCGGTCTTCGCGTACCCGGTCGGCAGGGTGCCCTCGGCGAGCCCGACCAGGAAGACCGCGTCCCACTCCAGTCCCTTGGCCGAGTGCAGGGAGGCCAGGGTCACCCCGTCGACGGTGGGGACGTGCTGCTGGGCGGCCCGCCGGTGCAGTTCGTCGGTGAAGTCGGCGAGGGTGGGTGGCCGTTCGACCACCGCGCCCTCGCCGATCGGCAGCACCGGCGGGGTGGCCGCGTACTCCTGCGCGAGCTGGACCAGGGCGGCCAGCGCCTCCCACCGCTCCCGCGCCGCGCCGCCGGCCGGGGGCGCGTCCGGGGCCCAGCCGACCGCGGCGAGCGCCTCGACCACGGCGGCCGGCAGCGGGGTCTCGCCCGGGATGGACCGGGTGGCGGCACGGAGCGCCACCATCGCCTGCCGCACCTCGACCCGCTCGAAGAAGCGTTCCGCCCCCTGCACCACGTACGGCACCCCGGCCTCGGTGAGCGCCTTCTCGTACGCCTCGGACTGGGCGTTGGTGCGGAACAGCACGGCGATCTCCCGGGCCGGCGTGCCGGCGGCGACGAGTTGCCGGCAGCGCGCGGCGACCGCCGTCGCCTCGGCCGGCTCGTCCGTGAAGATCCGCAGCTCCGGCTCGGGGCCGGAGGGGCGCTGCCCGACCAGCTCCAGGCGGAGCCGGGCCTCGGTGCCGCGTGCCTGGGCGATCACCGCGTTGGCCAGCCCCACCACCTGCGGGGTGGAGCGGTAGTCGCGGACCAGTCGGACCACCACCGCCCCCCGGTGGTGGCGGGGGAAGTCCACCAGGTGTGCCGAGGTGGCCCCGGTGAACGAGTAGATGGTCTGGCTGGCGTCGCCGACCACGGTGAGGTCGTCCCGGCCGCCGAGCCACGCCTGGAGCAGCCGTTGCTGCAACGGGTTCACGTCCTGGTACTCGTCGACCACGAAGTGCCGGTACTGGGCCCGGACCTGCTCGGCGACGTCCGGGTGCTCCTCGATGCCCCAGACGGCGGCGCGGAGCAGGTCCTCGAAGTCGATCACCCCGTTGGCCCGCTTGACCGTCTCGTACGCGGCGAAGACCTCGGCCACCTTCGCCGGCTCGTGCGGCGTCTCGCGCTGCGCCTTGGCTGCGGCGACGACGTACTCGCCCGGCTCGACCAGGGACGACTTCGCCCACTCGATCTCACCGGACAGGTCCCGGGCGGCGGCCCGGTCGGTGCGCAGGCCCACCCGGGCGGCGGCCAGGGTGACCAGCCGTACCTTGCTGTCCAGCAGTTCCGGCAGTTCCCGGCCGTGCAGCAGCCGGGGGGCGAAGTAGCGCATCTGGCGCAGCGCGGCGGCGTGGAAGGTGCGCGCCTGCACCCCGGCGACGCCCAGCGCGGTCAGCCGGGCGCGCATCTCGGCGGCGGCCCGCGCGGTGAAGGTCACCGCGAGCACGTGCCGGGCGGAGATCTGCCCGCTCAACGCCCGGTACGCGATCCGGGAGGTGACCGCGCGGGTCTTCCCGGTGCCCGCGCCGGCCAGCACGCAGACCGGTCCGGCGGGCGCGGTCACCGCCGTCCGCTGCTCGGGGTCGAGCCCGGCCAGCACCTGTTCCGCTGTCGAGTGCACCACCACCCGAGGAATCATCCCAGCCCCGCCGGACGTTACAGCCGATACCCTGGCGGGCGAAGCCGCCCGACCCTGGACCGACGGAGGTTCTGACCCATGTTGACGATGTATTCCACCCCGTGGTGCGGCTACTGCCACCGGCTGAAGTCGCAGCTCGACCGGGAGGGCATCGCGTACCAGGTGGTGGACATCGAGCAGGACCCGGCGGCGGCCGAGTTCGTGATGAAGGTCAACGGCGGCAACCAGACGGTGCCGACGCTCCGTTTCGCCGACGGCTCCGCCCTCACCAACCCCTCGATCAACCAGGTCAAGCAGCATCTCGCCAGCCTGACCGGCGCCTGAGCACGGCGGCGCGGGGCGGCCCACCGGCCGTCCCGCGCCGCCGGTGTCGCGTCCGCCGTCGTCACCCGTCCTGCCGGGTCGAGGCGACGACCCCGCCGTCGACGCGCGGGGCGGGACCCGGGCCGGGCCGGGGGCGGCGCGGGGCGGGCACGACCGGACGGGCCGGGGCCGGGACCGGGACGAACCTCCGGGCCCGCCAGAGGTACGCCCCGGCGGCCAGCATCACCACGCCCACGAGGGCGAACAGCAGCCGGTAGTCGAACACCGCCACCAGCAACGCCCCGGTGCCGATGGAGATCGCCTGTGGTCCGCTGACCAGTGCCTCCGTCGCGGCGGTCGTCCGGCCGAGCAGCCCGGGTTCGGTCCGCCGCTGCACCAGCGTGTGCAGCCCGACCCAGCTGAGCGGAAGGGACGTCCCGGCCAGCAGCAGGGCCGCGACGGCGAGCCAGAGACCCGGGTACGTCAGGGTCAGCGCCGCCGTCCCGAAGAGGGCCACCCCGGCGGCGAGCGCCCCGATCTCGCCGAAGCGGCGGACCACGGCCGGAGAGAGCAGCGCGCCGACCAGACCGCCCACCCCCTGCACGCTGAACAGGACGCCCACGAAGGCGGGGGGCCGCTCCAGCCCTCGCTCGACGTAGGCGAAGAGCAGCGCCTCGCTGAACCCGATCACCAGCGAGGCCATCCCGTACCCGAGCAGGGCGCGCCGCAGCACCGGCTCGGCACCGAGGTGACGCAGCCCCGCCCCCAGCTCGGTCAGGCTGCGCGCCAGCCGGCGCGGCCGGGCCGGCTCGGCCACCCGGAGCAGCCCCACCACGGCGGCGGCGGTGACGAACCCGGTGACGCCGACGACGGTGAGCGCCCAGCCGCCGGCCACGGCGTAGAGCGCCGCCCCGACCAGCGGGCCGCCCAGCCGCAGACCCTGGCGCACGGTCTGCAGGGCCGCGTTCGCCTCGGCCAGCAGCCCGAGCGGGAGCAGGGTGCGCAGCAGCCCGCTGAGCGCCGCGCCGAGCGCGATCGACGACAGGCCGTAGAGCGCGCCGACCAGGTAGACGATCCACACGTCGCCGGCGTCGCGGACGGTCAGCAGCGGGGTGAGCAGCGTGGCGGTGACCAGGTTCGCGGTGCGGAAGAAGGGCCGGCGACGATACCGGTCGACCACCCAGCCCACCAGCGGAGCGAGGACCCTCGGCGCGACCACCGCGAAGATCACCGCAGCCGCCATCCGGTCGGACCCGGTCAGGTCCTTCACCCAGATGGCCAGGGCGAGCAACAGGATCGACTCGGCGGTCATGCTCGCCAACAGCGCGCCGAAGAGCAGTCGGAAGTCGGGGCGGCGCAGGACGGTGTGCATCGGATTCCTTCCGCGGGGGTGGGGCCGGTCAGGGGATCCCCGACCGGGTCGCAGGGGCGGGCGGAGTCGTACCGACGTCCTCCTTTTCGAGACACGCCCGGCGCGGGACGTCCGGCGCGGGCCGCGCCGTCCATACTGGCCGTGGGGGGCCAGTTTCATACAGTTACCGTCGCGTCCGCGACGGCCCGACGGAGAAGAGGTCGACGTGCCTCCTGCCGTACCCAGCCCGATCCTGCGACGACGCCGGCTCGGCACCGAACTACGCAGCCTGCGTGAGGCGTCCGGCCTCACCGGGGAACAGGTCATCGAGCGGATCGGCTGGGCCTCGGCGTCCAAGCTCTCCCGCCTGGAGAACGGGCGCAGCCGCCCCGACCCCCGGGACATCCACGTCCTGCTCGACCTCTACCGCGCGGACGACGTGACCCGCGCCGAACTGACCGCCATCACCCGGGAGGCGGGGGACATCCGGGCCTGGCTGAAGTCGTACGGGGCGATGACCGAGCACCAGCGCAGCTACGCCGAGCTGGAGGCGGGCTGCGCCGAGATCCGCGAGTACAACCCGGTCCTGGTGCCGGGCCTGCTGCAGACCGCCGCGTACGCGCGGGTGCGGATCGTCTCGGCGCGGCTGGCCGAGGAGGACACCGACCCGCAGTCCATCGAGACGGAGGTGAACGCGCGCCTGGCCCGGCAGGCGCTGTTGCAGACCGCCGACGCGCCCCGGTACACGGCGGTGCTGGAGGAGGGGGCGCTGGGCCGGCGGGCCGGGCCGGCGGAGGTCATCCGGGAGCAGCTCGTCCAGCTCTGCGAGCTGGCCGCGTGTCCGAACGTGACGATCCAGGTGCTGCCCCGTGACGCCACCATCGGTGACTGGTACCTCCCCCCGACCGCGTTCTCGCTCTACCGCTTCCCGGACCCGGCGGATCCGGAGACGCTGGCGATCGAAGGAGGCTTCACCGACGTCGTGTCACACGACGCAAATGCCCTGAACCGCTATAAAATGGTCTTCGAGTGGCTGGGCACGGCGGCGCGCTCCCCATCGGACTCCCTCGCCTGGCTGATCGAGGCGGCCGAGACGGCGGCACCGCCCACGGCGACATACGGGTCGCCGACGGCGCCGGCCCAGCGCCGCGGCATCTCCGAGCGACTCACCGAGCGGTGAGGCGGGCTGTGCCGGAGTCGGCCCACCACTCGCCCCATCGCAGAAGAGAGCAGGAGCCGAGACCATGAACCAGATTCCCGACACGTCCGTCGGCACCGTCGAGCTGGCCGACGCCGCGTGGCGTACCAGCTCGCGCAGCCAGACCTCCAACTGCGTCGAGGTCGCCCCCCTGCCGGCCGGGCCGACCGCGGTGGCCCTGCGGGACAGCAAGGACCGCGGTGGCCCGGTGCTGCTGTTCCGACGGGAGCAGTGGCGGGACTTCCTCACCGGCGCTCGCAACGGGGAGTTCGACACGCGCTGACACCGACCGACAGGTCACGGGGCCGCCGGAATCCGTCATGGACCGGCGGCCCCGTCGTCTGTTCCGAGCCGACCGGGAGTCGAGGTGGACATCCACCGATCAGTCGGTACGCGCACCGACGGCCGCGTTTCCCTTGCCGGCGCGAAACCTGGGCGTAACATGACCCGGGAGTTCACGTGAAAGTTCCACCTCACGGTCGGACCACCGGCCCCGGCCTCCCCGCCGGCCGCCGACCCCGGCGAACACCGCCGCGACCCGGGCACGGCCCAGGCCCGGCACACCCGTGGCGCACCCAGACTTCGTCAGTGCATCGGGAGACACCCATGCGGTTCCTGATCGTCCGCACCGACATCCGTACCGCAGACGACACCGACCTCGCCGCCGCCTGGTCCACCGGCGACCGGCTCCGGGACGAGACCACCGCGCCCGAGCCACGCCGGCAGGTCCTGCACGCCGACGACCGGGACGCCGCCCTGCGGCTGGCCCGCGCCCTCGCGGCGGTGGGCCGGGTCCGCGCTGGCCGGCAACGGGTCAAGGTGCTGCCGGTCAACCAGCCACGCGCCCGCTCCGCCCGCCGGGGCCGCACCACCCCCTAGACCACACCGACGCCCGTCGCGGTCGCCACCGGCGCTCCCCCGCCGTGCTCCACGCCTGCGCGACCCCGGCGGTGCCGGTCCTCGGCCCGTGACCGTCGCGGCAACGACGGTCACGGGCCGAGGCCAGGCTCCACGTCCGCCGCCAACCACCGGTCGATCAGGAAGTGCGCGATCGACAGCGGCGGCGGCAGCAGCAGGCGCGCGCCGTCCCCCGCGTCCACCGCGCCACCGCCGACCGCGTCGGCGATCTCCCGCCGGGAGAACCAGCGGGCGTACGCGATCTCGGCCGGGTCGAGGCGCAGCGGCTGCGCCGGGTCCGCGCCGGCCAGGAACCCCAGCATCAACGAGCCGGGGAACGGCCAGGGCTGGCTGCCGGCGTACCTGATTCCGGAGACGGTGAGCCCCACCTCCTCGGTGACCTCCCGGGCGACGGCGGCCTCGGCCGACTCACCCGGCTCGACGTAGCCGGCGAGGCAGGAGAAGCGGCGGGCCCCCGGGGTCACCGGCCAGGTCGCGTTGTTCCCGAGCAGGCAGCGGCCGTCCGGGCCGGGCACCCCGTCGTGCACCAGCACGATCATCGCCGGGTCGGTCCGGGGCCAGACCCGGTCACCGTGCGGGTCCACCCGCGACCAGCCGCCCTCGTCCGGAACGGTCGGCTCGCCGGTGGCCGCCGAGAAACCGTGCCGCAGATGCCAGTTGGCCAGCGCGACCGCCGTGATGAACAGGCCGGCGTCCCGGTCGTCGAGGAGGTGCCCGACCTCCCGTAACGACGCCGGGCGGGTGTCCGGGACCGTGGGCAGGGGCGCGTCCACCGCGAAGATCGGCACCCCGTCGGCACCGACACCGAGGAACATCGGCGGCGCGTCCGGTGCCTGCCCGGGGTCGAGCAGCCGCAGCGCCGGCGCTTCGGCGTCCGCCGCCACCAGGGTCCGGCCACCGGCGGACGTGTCCACCACCAGCACCCGGCTCCGCTGCCAGGCCCCGCTCAGCCACGCCTGGTCGGTGCGCCGGTGCGCCGCCCGGTCCAGGACCGCCCGGGCCAGCGGCGGCAACGCCGGACCGCCCCCGGCCGCCGTCCCCGCCCCGCTGGCACCGGCACGGGTCATGTCGACGCGGATTCCGTCTCCACCGGCCCGAGCACCGCCAGCCCGGGGGCGATCCGCTCGGCGTCCCCGAGCACGACGGTGACCGCCCGCGCGGGGGCGAGGTAGCGGGCCGCCGCCTCGGCGACGTCGTCGACGGTCGCCTTCGCCAGTCGGGCGGCGTGCTCGGCGAGGAAGTCCAGCCGCAGCCCACTGCCGGCGTACGCGCTGGTCAGCGAGGCGAGACCGGCCTGGGTGGCCATGCCGAGCTGGAGGCTGCCCAGCGCGTACCGGCGGGCCTGCTCCAACTCGTCCGCGCCGGGTGGCAGCGAGGCCAGCCGGCCCAGCTCGTAGGTGGTCTCCAGCAGCGCCGCGCCGGTCACCTCGGTCGCCACCTCGGCCCCGGCGACCAGCACCGAGCCGGCGGCCGAGTGCTCCACCATCGAGTGCGGCCCGTAGGTGTAGCCCTTGTCCTCCCGGATGTTCTCCACCCAGCGGGAGGAGAAGTAGCCGCCGAAGACCAGGTTCGCCAGTTGCAGGGCGGCGTGGTCCGGGTGGGTGCGGGTGACCGCCGGCAGCGCGATCCGCAGCGACGACTGCACCGAACCGGGCCGGTCGACCACGCGGATCGGTCCCGGCTCCAGCGGCGGCGTGGGCGGCAGCTCCACCGGGCGGCCGTCCCCCCGCCACCCGCCCAGCACCCGCTCCACCACGTCCAGCGTCCGTTCCGGCTGCACGTCACCGACCAGCACCAGCACCGCGCCGGCCGGGTGGACCCGCTCGGCGTGCAGCGTGCGCAGCGCCGCCGGCCGCACCGCGCGGACCTGCTCCGGCGCGGGGGTCTGCACCGCGTACGGGTGGCGGCCGTAGATCCGCTTCAGCAGCGCGACCCGGGCCAGGTGTGCCGGCTGGCTCTGCGCCATCTCGATCCGGTCGACCGTGTGCGCCCGGTCGGTGGCCACCTCGTCGGCCGGATACGTCGCTCCGGTCAACACGTCGGCGAGGATCTCCAGCATCCGGTCCAGGCCGGTCACCAGGCCGAACCCGGAGACCATCAGCCGGTCCGGGTCGACCCCGGCGGACAGCCCACCGCCGACCGCCTGCAACTCGGCGGCGATCCGGTTGCTGGACATCCGCTCGGTGCCGGCGAGCAGGGTCTGCGAGAGCAGCGTGCCCCGGGCCAGGTGGGCCCGGCCGAATGGCACGCCGAGCCGCAGCTCGACCAGGGGAACCGCCGGCCGGCGCACCACGATCACGGTGAGCCCGTTGTCGAGCGTCCGCTCGGCCTGGCGGGGCAGTTTCAGCCGTCGGACCGGGCCGAGCGGCGGCAGCGGCCGGGCCGTGGTCCGGGTCTCCGTCGTCAACGGGCACCTCCGGGAATGACCTCGATCGACGCGCGGCGCTCGGGCCGCAGCATGGCCGCGGCGGCGCGGACCTGCTCCTCGGTGACCTCGCCGACCAGCCGGGGCAGCTCGTTGAGCAGGCCCGGCTCACCGCGCTGCTGCTCCAGCACCGCCATCCGCAGCGCCCGGCCGAGCACCGCGTCGGTGTCGCGCAGCAGGTGGGTGGCCATCCGGGCCTGGGTCCGGGCCAGCTCGCCCTCGGTGAGCCCGTCGGCGGCGAGCCGGTCCAGTTCCTCGTCGACGGTACGCAGCACCCGGTCCACGTCGCCGCCGGGCGGCAGGTGGTGCTGGAGCAGCAGCACGGTCGGGTCCCGGACGTCGAACGGGTCACCCATGAAGCCGAGGTACCCGCCGACGCTGGTGACCGTCCGGTCCCGTTGCACCAGCCGTTCGACCAGCCGGGACGCGTCGCCGTCGGTGAGCACCTCGGCGAGCACCACGTACGCCAGGTAGCCGGCGACGTCGGTAATCGGGTCGGGCACCCGCCAGGCGCTCGCCACCGCCGGCATCGGGGCCAGCTTGTCGGTGTACGAGGTGCGCCGCTCGGCGGACAGGTCCGGTTCCCGGAAGTCGGGCCGGTCCGGCGCGGGCCGGGTCGGCACGTCGCCGAAGTGGCGCTCGACCAGCGTGGTCGCCTCGGCCACGTCGATGTCCCCGCTGACCGACAGGACGGCGTTGCCGCTGGCGTAGAAGCGCTGGAAGAAGTCGACCGCCTCGTCGACGGTCGCCGACTCCAGGTCGTCGAAGGAGCCGTACCCGTCGTGCGCGTTGGGGTACGTGTCGAAGACCACCGGGGACAGGGTCAGCCAGGGGAAACCGCCGTACGGGCGGTTGAGCACGTTGACCCGGATCTCCTCCTTGACCACGTCGACCTGGTTGCGCAGATTCTCCTCGGTCAACCGGGGACCGCGCATCCGGTCGGCCTCCAGGAAGAGCGCGCGTTCCAGCGCGTTGGCCGGGAGGTACTCGTAGTAGTCGGTGTAGTCCAGGTGGGTGGAGCCGTTGAAGGTTCCTCCGGACCCCTGTACGTGCCGGAAGTGGGCCAGCTTCTCCAGGTTCTCCGAGCCCTGGAACATCAGGTGCTCGAAGAGATGGGCGAAGCCGGTGCGCCCCTCCGGCTCGGACCGGATGCCGACGTCGTAGACGACGGCGACCCCGACCACCGGGGCACTGCGATCGGGGCTGAGCACCACCCGCAGTCCGTTGTCGAGGGTGAACCGTTCCACCGGGTACTTCGTCGCTGGGATTCTGGATCTCCGCGCCGCCACGCGTCGACCCTAGCGTGTCGACCCCCCGGCCCGCCCGCACCCGCCGTCGACGGCGGGGCACACGCGCGGGTGCGACACCCGTGTCAGCACCTCCGCACCGACCCGACGGGCCTCCTCCCGGTGCGGCCAGCCGGAGAGCACGAACTCGTCGACGCCGAGCGTGGCGTACTCGTCGATCCGGGCCGCGACCTCGGCGTAGCTGCCGACGAGCGCGGTGCCCGCGCCCTCGCGGACCAGGCCGACGCCGGCCCAGAGATTCGGCGCGACGGTGAGGCCGTCGGCGCTGCCACCGTTGAGCGCGGTCATCCGGGCCTGACCCACCGAGTCCATCCGGGCGAACCGGGCCTGGGCGGCGGCGATCCGCTCCGGGCTCATCCCGGCCAGCAGCCGGTCCGCCTCGGCCCACGCCTCGGTGGCGGTCGGTCGGGCGATGACGTGCAACCGGATCCCGGTACGCAGGCTGCGGCCCTGCTCGGCGGCGAGGCGGCGGATCCGGGTCACCCGGGCCCCGATCGCCGCGGGTGGCTCGCCCCACATCAGGTACACGTCGGCACGCCGGGCGGCGACCGCCTCGGCGGCCGGGGAGGCCCCGCCGAAGTAGACCGGCGGCGGGTCGGCCAGCGGGGCGGCCAGCCCGCCACCGGCCACCCGGTAGTGGGCGCCGGTGAAGTCGAACGGCGTCCCCGCCCAGGAGCGGCGGAGCACGTCGACGAACTCGTCGGTCCGGGCGTAGCGCGCGTCGTGGTCGAGGAAGTCACCGTAGGCCCGCTGTTCGGCGGGGTCGCCGCCGGTGACGATGTTGAGCGCCAGCCGCCCGCCGGAGACCGCCTGGAACGCCTCGGCCTGCTGGGCGATAAGCGTCGGCAGGGCGAACCCGGCCCGGACGGCGACCAGCAGGCCGATCCGTTCGGTGTGCCGGGCGACGGCGACGCAGACGATCCACGGATCGGGGCAGCCGGAGCCGACCGGGGTGAGGACGGCGGCGAAGCCGGCCTGCTCGGCGGCCCGCCCGACCTCGCTGAGGTACTCGACGGTGGCGGCGCGAACGTGGCGGGCGGCGCCGGCGCTGACGGTGGCGGCACCGACCTGGTGGCCGTCGCCGGAGGTGGGCAGGAACCAGTGGAAGGTCATCGCCGCGCCTCTCGTGGTCGGGTCCTTCGCCGCCCCGGCGTCACCACCGCCGTCGCGTCGCGCGCGAATAACCTAGCAAAGAGATAGGAAAAGCGGGATACCCCCGACGTCGCTTTTCCCCGAGCCGGTCGGCGCTTGACGCCACCCGCACCCCGGGGCCACTATTCCCACCGACAAAGTAGGAATATCGAGGATTGGACAAGAGGATGAGACGGCACCCCCACCGCCGTGCGTTGTCGCTGGCGGCCGTCGCGCTCGTCGGCCTGGCGACCCTGACCGCCTGCGGTGGCGAGGACGACGCCGATGCGGCAGGCGGCTCCTCCGGGCCGACGACGCTGCGCCTCGGCTACTTCCCCAACATCACCCACGCGCCGGCCGTGGTCGGTGTGGAGAAGGGCATCTTCGCCGAGAAGCTCGGCGGCGACGTCAAGCTGGAGACCAAGACCTTCAACGCCGGCCCGGCCGCCATCGAGGCGATCTTCTCCGGCGCGCTGGACGCGACGTACATCGGTCCGAACCCGACGGTCAACGCGCACTCCAAGAGCAAGGGCGAGGCGGTCCGGGTGATCTCCGGCGCCGCGTCCGGCGGGGTGGCGCTGGTCGTCAAGCCCGAGATCACCTCGGTCGAGCAGCTCAGGGGCAAGAAGATCGCCACCCCGCAGCTCGGCAACACCCAGGACGTCGCACTGCGCTTCTGGCTGAAGGAGAAGGGCATCACCACCACCAAGGAGGGTGGCGGCGACGTCAAGATCATCCCGCAGGAGAACGCGCAGACCGTCGAGACGTTCACCAGTGGCGCGATCGACGGCGCCTGGGTGCCCGAGCCGTTCGTGTCCCGGCTCGTCAACGCCGGCGGCAAGGTGCTCGTCGACGAACGGGACCTCTGGCCGGACCGGAAGTTCGTCATCACCAACCTGATCGTCAGCAGCAAGTTCCTGAAGGAACATCCGGACGTGGTGAAGAAGCTGGTCGAGGCGCAGGTGGCCGCGAACGGGTTCGTCAACGCCAACCCGGACCAGGCGCACCAGGCCATCTCCGACCACATCGGCAAGATCACCGGCAAGCCGCTGGACCTCAAGCTGATCAAGCAGGCCTGGCCGACCCTGGAGTTCACCAACGACCCGATCCCCTCCTCCCTGAAGACCGGGCTGGACCACGCCGTCGCGGTCGGGCTGACCCAACCGGTCAGCCTGGACGGGCTCTACGACCTGACGTACCTCAACGAGGTGCTCAAGGCCCAGGGCAAGCCCGAGGTAGTCCAGCCGTGACGTCGACCACGACGACCCCGCGCAGCGCGACCGGTGCGGTCGCGCTGCGCGGCGTGACCAAGGTGTACGGACGCGGGGACGGCGCCGTCCTCGCCCTGGACGGGGTCAGCCTGGACGTCTCCCCCGGTGAGTTCGTCTGCCTCGTCGGGGCCTCCGGCTGCGGCAAGAGCACCCTGCTCAACCTGGTCGCCGGCCTGGACCGGGTCAGCGGCGGGGAAATCGACCTCGGCCCGGGGGTCAACCCGGGGCTGATGTTCCAGGAGTCGGCCCTCTTCCCCTGGCTGACCGTCGAGGGGAACGTCGAGGTGCCGCTGAAACTGCGCGGCCTGTCCCGCGCGCGACGCCGGGAACGGGTCGCCGAGCTGCTGCGCACCGTGCACCTCGCCGACTTCGGCCGCAAACGCCCGCACGAACTCTCCGGCGGCATGCGGCAGCGGGTCGCGCTGGCCCGCACCCTGGCCCTGGAGACCCCGGTGCTGTTGATGGACGAGCCGTTCGGCGCGCTCGACGCGATGACCCGGGACATCCTCCACGACGAGCTGGAACGGATCTGGTCGGAACGCCGGCTCACCGTGCTCTTCGTGACCCACAACGTCCGGGAGGCGGCCCGGCTCGCCGACCGGATCATCCTGCTCTCCAGCCGGCCGGGGCGGATCATCTGGTCCACCCGGGTCGACGTGCCCCGCCCCCGGCGCATCGACTCCCCCGAGGTCGCCGCGATCGCCGCCGAGGTCACCGACCGACTGCGTGAGGAGGTGGGACGCCATGGCCGGTGACATCCTCACCAGCGGTACGCGTACCGACGCGGAGATCTCCGGGCTGGACGCGCTGGAGATCGCCGGGCAGGAGAAGGTGCCCTCCCGGGCCAGCCGGATCTGGTCGGCGACCTGGCCGAAGCTCGCGGCGCTCGCCATCGCCGTCGGGGCGTGGCAGGTGGTGGTCTGGACCGGGTGGAAGCCGGAGTACTCGCTGCCCGGGCCGGTCACCGTCGGGCAGGAACTGCTCCGCCAGGTCGGCGGACCGCAGCTCTGGGACGGCATGGCGACCACGCTGCGCCGGGCCGCCGTCGGGTACGTCTTCTCCGTCGCGGTGGGCCTGCTGGTCGGCCTGGCGGTGGCCCGTTCCCGGGTGCTCCGGGCCGCCATCGGCTCGATGATCACGGCGTTGCAGACCATGCCGTCGATCGCCTGGTTCCCCCTGGCCATCCTGCTGTTCGAGCTGAGCGAGAAGGCGATCTTCTTCGTGGTGGTGCTCGGTGCCGCTCCGTCGATCGCCAACGGCGTCATCGCCGGGGTCGACTACGTGCCACCGCTGCTGCTGCGCGCCGGCCGCAACCTCGGCGCGCGGGGGCTGAACCTCTACCGGTACGTGATCGCGCCGGCCGCGCTGCCCGCCATCGTCGCCGGCCTCAAGCAGGGTTGGGCCTTCTCCTGGCGCAGCCTGATGGCCGGTGAGCTGATCGTGGTGGGCATCTCCACCACCTCGCTGGGCGCACAGCTCACCTACTCCCGCGAACTCTCCGACGCGCCCTGGCTGCTCGCCACGATGATCGTGATCCTGGTGGTCGGGCTGGTGGTCGACGCGGCGTTCGGCGCGGCCGACAAGGCGATCCGACGCCGGTGGGGCGTCCTCGACCAGGCGGGTGCCTGACGCCATGCACGTCTCCGCCCGCGCCGACTACGCCCTCCGTGCCGCGCTCGCCATCGCCGACCGTGGCGGTGGCGAGCTGGTCAAGGCCGCCGCCCTGGCGGAGGTCCAGCAGATCCCGCTCAGCGTGCTGCACGGCATCCTGCTCGACCTGCGCCGGGCCGACGTGCTGGTCAGCCACCGCGGCACGGAGGGTGGCTACACGCTGAGCCGCCCCGCCGACCGGATCACCGTCGGGGACGTGCTGCGCGCCGTCGGCGGCACCCTGACCAGCGTGCGCGGCCTACCCGCCGAGAGCGCCGGCTACCAGGGGGTGGCCGTCGGGCTCCGGGACGTCTGGCTGGCCGTGCACGGAGCGGTCGAGCAGGTCGTCGACCGGACGTCCCTCGCCGACCTGCTCACCCCCGAACACCGCCGCGCCGACCCGGTGACGTCGTAGGCGGAAACCACCGGTGACCCCTGACGGGTCACGCCGGGCAACCGATCCGGTCGCCCGGCGTGACCGTCGGTCAACCGGCGTTGTCGGCGACACCCCCCGTGCCCACCGCGCCGACCGGGCTGTGCAACTCGACCACGACGGCCGGGTGCCGGTCGCCCACCCCGGGATGCCACGGCCCGAACGCCGCCAGCAGCGCGAGCAGCAGGCCGACTCCGGCCATCACGAGCACCACCAGCAGTTCACGCACCGCCCCGGCCTGGGCCCCCATCGTCACTCCTCCTGACACGGGCCGATCCCCATCAGCCCGAATCCGACGCGGGTCGGTCCCCACCGACCCGCTCCCCCCGACCTCACCATCAGCCCCCCGGCCGATCGGTGCTGTCGGCCACCCGACGATCCTCTTGCTGATCCCCGACTCAGCGACCGAGTCCGGCGGCCGACAGGAAGGAAACTACCGTCCGCGTCCGACATCGGGGCGGCGGCGCGAGCGACAGTGACCGAGCCGAAACCTCCGACCCGGACTCCCGCCCCCGCTGTCCCCCGTCGGCACACTGCCCAGGAACCCGGTGACGCGAACCTCCCGCCCGCTCCGACGGCGCGGAGTGGTCCAGGAGGCGCGGGGCCGTCGTGGTTTCCGAAGTCCGGCCCGGAGGCGTGGTGCTCAGGAGGCCCGGGGGCGGCGGGGGCGGCGGGACCGCCCCGAGGAGCGGTGCGGACCACGTCCGCCGGCCGGAGCCTTGGCGTCCGTCGCGCCGGCCCCGGAGCCCCCGCCGGCCCGGGCCGCCGGGGTGGAGGTCCGGGTGGCAGCGGCGGCCGGCGCCGCGATGGTGACCGGGACACCGGAGGGCTCGCGGGCGCCGGTCACCCGGGCCAGCGCCTCGTCGCCGGGGCGCACCGCCACCACGTGCGGTTTGATGCCGGCCACGCTCATCAGCTTCGCGACGTCGCGGCGCTGCTCCGGCAGGACCAGGGTGACCACCGTGCCGGACTCCCCGGCCCGCGCGGTACGCCCACCCCGGTGCAGGTAGTCCTTCGCCTCGGTCGGCGGGTCCACGTTGACCACCAGGTCGAGCCCGTCCACGTGGATGCCCCGGGCAGCCACGTCGGTGGCGACCAGCGCGGTGACCGCCCCGGTCTTGAACTGCTCCAGGATCCGGGTGCGCTGCGGCTGTGACTTGCCCCCGTGCAGCGCGGCGGCGCGTACCCCCCGGGCGAGCAGTTGCCGGGCGAGCCGGTCGGCGCGGTGCTTCGTACCCATGAAGAGGATGGTGCGGCCCTCGCGGGCGGCGATGTGGGCGATGGTGGCCGGCTTGTCGTCGGATTCGACGTGCAGCACGTGGTGGGTCATCGCGGTCACCGTGGCGGTGCCCGGGTCGACCGAGTGGGAGACCGGGTCGGTCAGGAACCGGCGGACCAGCCGGTCCACGCCCCCGTCGAGGGTGGCGGAGAAGAGCATCCGCTGGCCGTCCGGGGCGACCTGCTCCAGCAGCTTGGTGACCTGCGGCAGGAAGCCCATGTCGGCCATCCGGTCGGCTTCGTCGAGGACGGTGACGCGCACCTCGCCGAGCCGGACGTCACCCCGGTCGATCAGGTCGTGCAGCCGGCCCGGGGTGGCCACGACCACCTCGGCCCCGGCGCGCAGGGCGTCCGCCTGACGTTGCAGGGAGAGCCCGCCGACCACGGTCGCGCAGCGCAGCCCGAGCGCGGTCGCGTACGGCGTGAGCGCGGTGGTCACCTGCTGGGCCAACTCCCGGGTGGGCACCAGGACGAGCGCCTTCGGGCGGCCGGACCGGGCCCGGTGGCCGGCGGTGCGGTGCAGGGTCGGCAGTCCGAAGGCGAGGGTCTTGCCGGAGCCGGTACGCCCCCGGCCGAGCACGTCCCGTCCGGCGAGCGAGTCGGGCAGGGTGGCGGCCTGGATCGGGAACGGCCGGTCGATGCCCTGCGCGGCGAGTTCGGCGAGCAGTTCGGGCCGGAGGCCGATGTCGGCGAACGACGGAATGACGGTGGTCATGGAGAAGCCTTCCTCGACGCGGCACGTGTCGAGGAGGGGCGCCGGTGGACGGCGCTGTCACCGGCTGCGGCCAGTGTGCTGGCGCGGCGGTGGTCACAAGCACGAACCGAAGGGGTACGCGGCCGGTCCACGCGCGTGCGCTGCGGACCGGCCGCGTCACCACGCCCAGCGGGGGTGGTGGGTGGTACGGGATCCCGGAGGATCAGAGCGGACGGATGTTCTCCGCCTGCGGGCCCTTCTGGCCCTGGGTCACCTCGAACTCGACGCGCTGGTTCTCGTCGAGCGAGCGGTAGCCGGAGGTCTGGATCGCCGAGAAGTGGGCGAAGACATCGGGGCCGCCGCCGTCCGGGGTGATGAAGCCGAAGCCCTTGTCAGCGTTGAACCACTTGACGGTGCCAATTGCCATGTGTTTCGTCTCCTTGACGGAACGTCGTGCCCGCACCTGTTGCGGACTCGATGAGTAGCGTGCCGCGTGTGCGGCCCGCCTGTCGCTGCTGGTCGCCCCGCCCGGAGAACTCCGGACACAACAAAGAGCGCCTGGGGCCACAATTCACCAGGCGCACACAGAGTCTCTGGTAACCAAAACTGCAACATCGTCAAGCTACCACGGATCGGTCTCGCCGGCACCAGGTTCCTCCGGCAATCCCGCCACCAGGGCGGTAAGCCCCGCCACGTCCAGCAGGTCCGTCGGGCGGACGGTCACCCCGTCGCGGACGTAGTGGAACGCCGCGCCCACCTGCTCCACCGGCACGCCGGCCAGTTCCGCCCAGGCCAGTCGGTAGACCGCCAGCTGCACCGCCGCCGCGTCGGCCTCCGCCCCGGCCGGTTGCCGTCCGGTCTTCCAGTCGACCACGTCGTACCGGCCGCCGGGGCGGGTGAAGACCGCGTCCATCCGGCCCCGCACCACCACCCCGCCGATGACCGTGGCGAAGGGCACCTCCACCTCCAGCGGCACCCGGTCGGCCCACTCGCTGGCCAGGAAGCGCTCCTGGAGGGCGAGCAGCTCGGCGTCCGGGGCGGCGTCGGCGTCCGCCGCGCCGGGCAGCTCGTCGACGTCGAGCAGCCGGTCGATCCCGAACCGCTGCTCCAGCCAGGTGTGGAAGGCGGTGCCCCGGCGGGCGTACGGGCTGGGTGGGGTGGGCAGTGGACGGCGCAGCGTACGGGCCAGCGCCCCGGGGTCGCGGCGCAACGCGACGAGCTGGGAGACCGACAGGTGCTCCGGCAGGGTCACCTCGACCGTCCCGGCCGCGCGCAGCGCCTCGGCCCGCTCGGCCAGCAGCAGGTCGGCCTCCCGCCGCCAGCGGACCGCCTCCGGGTCGTCGGCCGGGGCGGACCGGTCCGTCGGCTCCTCCTCCGCCCCGGGAGGTGTGCCGCCCGCCGGCGGCTCCCCCACGCCCCGGGTTGCCCCGCCCGTCGGGTCCTCGCCGGCCAGGAAGCCCCGGACCAGGGCCGCCGCCTCGGCGAGCACCGGGCGGCGGGCCCCCAGCGGGTCGGCCGGCCACTCGGCGCGCAGCACCACCTCGGTGGTCGGGTTCACCGCGTCCCCGGCCGGCTCGGGCGCCCACACGTCGACCACGTGCCCGTCCCCGGCGTCCAGGCAGGCGTCGTGCACCTCACGCAGGAAGACCGAGGGTCCACGGGGACGCTTCGTCCCCTCCCCCCACCAGTAGCCGGAGCAGAGCAGCAGCCGACGCGGCCGGGTCACCGCCACGTACGCCAGCCGCCGCTCCTCCCGCTCGTCGTGCGCCCGCCAGTCGTCGGTGAAGTCGGTCAGCGCCCGGGCCACCGCGCGCTGGTCGGCCGCCTCGGAAAGGGCCAGGTCGGGCAGGCCGTCGGCGTCCCCGCGCAGCGGGAACGGCAGCACGCCCAGCCCGCCCAGGTAGTGGTCGGAGTTGCGCACCTGTCCCGGCCACGCGCCCCGGGTCAGCCCGGCGACCGCCACCACGTCCCACTCCAGCCCCTTGGCGGCGTGCGCGGTGAGCACCTGCACTGCGCCCTCCACCACCTCCACCTCGCCGGGGGTGAGTCCACGTTCCTCGTCCTCGGCGGCGGCGAGGAAGGCCAGGAACCCGGCGAGGGTCGCCCCCGGTGTCTCCCCGCTGAACCGGGCGGCCACGTCGCCGAGCGCGTCCAGGTGGCCCCGGGCCAGGCCGGCGTCGCCGGCCCCGTCCCGACCGGCCCGCACGGCGACCTCCACGTCCAGGCCGGTGGTCCGCTCCACGTCCGCGACCAGCTCCGGCAGGGACTGGTCCAACCGGTACCGGAGCAGGGCCAGCTCCTGGGCGTACGCCTTCAGCCGCGCGTACCCCTCCGCCGAGTACGCCTGCGCCGGGCCGAGGTCGGCCAGCGCCTCGACCAGCGTCGCCTCGTCGAGCACGTCGACCCCGTCCGGGACGGACGCCCCGCCGGCCAGTTCCCGCCGCGCGGCGGCGATCTGCCGGGCCCGCCGGTGCAGGGCCACCAGGTCCCGGGGGCCGATCCGCCAGCGGGCCCCGGTGAGCAGCCGGAGCAGCGCCGCCCCGTCGGTCGGGTCGGCGAGCACCCGCAGCGTGCAGACCACGTCCCGGACCTCCGGGGTGTCCAGCAGCCCGCCCAGGCCGACCACCTCGACCGGCAGTCCCCGGTCACGCAGCGCCGACTCGATGGCCGGGATCTGGCTGCGCACCCGGACCAGCACCGCAGTGGTGGGACGCCGCGGCACCGGGATGTGCTCGGGCAACGCGCCCGGCATCCGGGCCGCCCCACGCCAGGCGGCGAGGACGCTGTCCGCGATCCACCCGGCCTCCGCGGCGTACGTGGGCAGCAGCGCGCAGTGCACGGTGCCGCCGGCCGCGCCCCGGGGCGTGCGGTGCGGGATCGGCTCGGCGACGGTCGACGCGGCACGCAGCTCGGGCACCCGCGCCCCGGCGGCCCGCAGCGGGGTGGCGAACGCGTTGGCCACCCCGAGGATCTCCGGGCGGTTCCGCCAGCTCGTGGTCAGCCCGAGCACCCGCGCCGGTTCCCCGTCGGCGCGGGTGAACCCGGTCGGGAACCGCTCCAGGGTGCCGGCGCTCGCCCCGCGCCAGCCGTAGATGGACTGGCACGGGTCGCCGACCGCGGTGACCGGGTGGCCGCCGCCGAAGAGCGAGTGCAGCAGCACCACCTGCGCGTGGCTGGTGTCCTGGTACTCGTCGAGGAGCACCACCCGGAACCGGTTCCGTTCGACCCGGCCGACCTCCGGGTGGTCACGGGCCACCCGGGCGGCCCGGGCCAGCTGGTCGGCGAAGTCCATCGCCTCGAAGTCCGCCTTGCGTCCGGCGTACGCCCGCACCAGCGGCAGCAGTCGCAGCCGGTGCTGCTGGACGCCGAGCGCCCTGCGGACGTCGGCGTAGACCTTGCCGGGGCGGGACTGGACGTCGGCGAAGAACCGCCCGGTCCAGGCGGCCAGGTCGTCCGGCTCGACCAGGTGTTCGTCCAGCTCGGCGGCGAGCGCCAGCACCGCGTCGGTGACCGTGCCCGGCGTCCGGTGGAGTTCGGAGAGGTCCCCGTCGTGGTTGCGCACCAGCAGGTCCACCATCTGCCAGCGGGACGCCTCGGTGAGCAGCCGGGTGGAGGGTTCGTAGCCGGAGCGCAGCCCGTGCTCGGTGACGATCCGGGCCGCGTACGAGTGGTAGGTCGCCACCGTCGGCTCCCCGGCCAGCGGGTCGTCGAGCGGGTCGCGTCCCGGCCGTCCGAGCCGGCGGATCAGCTGGTCGAGCCGGGTACGCACCCGGTGCGCCAACTCGCCGGCGGCCTTGCGGGTGAAGGTGAGCCCGAGGATCTGCTCCGGCCGGACGTACGAGTTGGCGACCAGCCAGACCACCCGGGACGCCATGGTCTCGGTCTTGCCGGAGCCCGCCCCGGCCACCACCAGCAGCGGCTCCACCGGCGCAGCGATGATCGCCGCCTGTTCACGGGTGGGCGCCGGCAGGCGCAGCAGCCGGGCCAGCTCCACCGGGGTGTACCGGGGACCGGCGTCGGCCGCGCGCGGCGACGGCGCGGGGCTGGTGCCGAAGAGCGCGGGCTGGGTCACGGGGCTGCCTCAGTTCGCGACTGCGGGGCTCGCAAGCTCACTCCTCGCGCTCACGCTACAACTCCGGGGACGGGCTGGGTTACGACTTCTCCGGGGGACGGGTGGTCGGCGGTTCGACGACCTGGCGCCCCTTGCCGGAGACCGGGCAGCTCGTGCGGACCGGGCAGACCCGGCACTTCGAGTTGGCGACGGCGGCGAAGGTGGCGGCGGCCATCGTATCGGCGGTCCGCCGGACCAGCGCGGTCGCCCAGCCGGCCTCCGGTCCCTGGTCGGCCGGGGCCTGTCCCTGTTCCCGCGCCTCCTTCGACCCGGTGCCGAGCTGCACCAGGGCCGCGCCGCCGGAGGAGTCGCCGTACTCGGCGAACGCCCCCGCCTCGACCGCCGCCTGGTACGCCCCGAGCTGCGGATGTTCGGCCAGCTCCGCGCCGACCGTGGTGGACCGGCCGGTCTTCAGGTCGACCACCACCAGCCGGCCGTCCGCGTCGATCTCCAGCCGGTCCACCCGCCCGACCAGGTCGACCGGACGGTGCGGGTCGTCCAGCCGGACGGCGAACTCGTGCTCGATGGCGAGCAGCCGGCGCGGGTTCACGGCCAGCCAGCGGAGCAGCTTGTCCACCATGGCCTCGGCGCGGGCCTGCTCGGGACCGGCCATCCAGCGGGCGGCCAGCTCGATCGCGTCGAACCGCGCGGTGACGTACTCCAGCAGGGTGGACCGGTCGACGCTGGCGTTCTCGGCGAGCATCGCGGCGGCGTGCACCAGGTTGCCCACACTCTGCGCGGTGCTCGGCGGCGCGCTGCCGCCGTGCCGTTCCAGCAGCCAGCGCAGGCTGCACCGCAGCGCGCTCTCCATGGCCGACGGGGTGACCCGCACCGGCTCGCCGTCGTCGACCAGCGGCCGGTCGTCGGAGAGTCCGCGCAGCCCCCACCAGTCGTCCGGGTGCGCGCCGGGCACCCCGGCGGCGGCGAGCCGGGCCAGTTCGGCCGCCGCGGCCCGCCGCCGGGTCACCGGTGCCGCCGGGTCGGCCACCGCGGTACGCAGCTCCGCGACCAGCGCCGGCAGGGTCAGCGCCCGGGGTGGCCGCCCGACCGGCAGCTCGCCCGCCCGGCCCCGGCCCGCCTCCGCAGCGCCGTCGTCACCCCGCTCCCCGGTCGCCGGCTCCCCGCCGCCCGGGGCGTCGCCGTCCCGCGCGCCGCCGTCCGCGTCGTCCCGCGCGCCGGCCACGCCGTCCCGCGCACCGCCGGCCGGCCCGTCACCGTCCACCGGCGGCGGCACCGGGCCGCGCCCCGGGCCGCCGTCCCCCCTCGGCGGGTCGCCGGCGGCGAGTTCGTACAGGAAACGGCTCGGCTGCTCCTCGTGGTCGTCGCCCCCCACCGAGGCGGAGGAGACCGCGCTGACCAGCAGCCGACGCCGGGCCCGGGTGACCGCCACGTAGAAGAGCCGCCGCTCCTCGTCGAGCAGCGCGGAGGTCTGTCCGGCCAGGACGGCGGCGGTGCCCGCGCCGTCCCCCCGTCCGGCGAGCACGTCCACCAGTCGCTCGGAGCCGAGCAGGCTGCCCCGCAGTCGCAGGTCCGGCCAGATCCCCTCCTGCACCCCGGCGACCGCCACCACGTCCCACTCCAGCCCCTTGGCCGCGTGGGCGGTGAGCAACCGGACGGCGTCCCCCCGGTCGGCGGTCGGGGCGATGGTGTCGGCGGGAAGGTCCTGCCCGAGCACGTGGTCGAGGAAGACCTCGGTGCGCGCGCCGGGCAGCCGGTCGACGAACCGGGCCGCCGCGTCGAAGAGCACCAGGACGGCGTCCAGGTCCCGGTCGGCCGCGTCGGCCCGCCAGCGCCGGGCGGTCTCTCCCTCCCCGGTGGCGGTCCGCCCCTCGATCGCCGCCGACCAGCGTTCGGCCAGGCCGCTGGCGGCCCACACCGCCCAGAGGACGTCCTCGACGGTGGCACCGGGGCGGGCTGCCGACTCGCGGGCGGTGGCGAGCAGCCGGGCCACCGTCTGGGCCGGCTCGGCCCAGCGTCGTTCCACAGCGGCCAGCCCCTCCGGGTCGCGCAGCGCCTCGACGACCAGCTCGCCCGAGCCACGGCGGTCGCCGGTGGCCAGCGCGAGCGCCCGCAGTCCCTGGCGCAGCCGCCGCTCGGCCAGCGGATCGGCTCCGCCGAGCGGGGAGTGCAGCAACGCGACGGCCGCCTCCTCGTCCAGCCGTTCGGGTTCCAGGGCACAGCGGAGCAGGAGCAGCAGCGGGCCCACCGCCGGTTGCAGGTGCAGGGGCAGGTCCTCGCCGTGCACCACGGTCGGCACCCCGGCGGTGTGCAGCGCCCGGCGCAGGGTGGGCAGCTGGAGGGTGGTCGACCGGACCAGCACCGCCATCCGGGACCAGGGCACCCCGTCGAGCAGGTGCGCCGCGCGCAGCGCGTGGGCGAGGTAGGCCGACTCGCTGGTCGCCGAACGGAAGGTGCGGACCTCGACCACGCCCGGCGGCGCGTCGGGCAGCGGGGCCAGCCGCCGGTGGGTGACCGGGCCGCGCAACCGCCGGGCCAGCCGGCCGGCCGCGGCGAGCAGCTCCGGCCCCGCGCGGTACGAGGTGCCGAGCACCACCTGCGCCGCCGGTGCCCCGGAGGCGGTCCGGAACCGGTGCGGAAACGCCGCCACCCCGGACGGGTCGGCGCCCCGGAAGGCGTACGTGGAGGAGTCGGGGTCACCGAAGGCGACCAGGGACGTGCCGCCACCGGCCACCACGGCGAGCAGCTCCAGCTGGGCCGGGTCGGTGTCGGCCAGTTCGTCGACGTAGACGTGGGCCAGCCGGCGGCGCTCCGCCGCCAGCAGCTCCGGGTCGTCGAGCAGTAGTCCGGTGGCGGCCCGGACCAGTTCCGCCGGGTCGTACGCGACCGATCCCCGGTTGCTGACGTCGCGGAGCGCCAGCACGGAGACGTACTCCCGCAGGAAACGCGCGGCGGCCGGCCAGTCGGTGCGGCCCAGCCGCTCGCCCAGCCGGGCCAGCTCGACCGGTCCCACCCCGCGTTCGGCGGCGCGCATCAGCAGGTCGCGCAACTGGCCGGCGAACGCCCGGGTGCGCAGCGCGGGCCGCAGGTCCTCCGGCCAGCCGACCGGGTCGTCCTCGGGGTCCTCCCCCACGACGTCCAGCAGCTCCCGGATGATCAGATCCTGTTCCGGGCCGGTGAGCAGCCGGGGCGACGGCTCGCCGCGCACGGCGGCGGCCCGGCGCAGCAGGCCGAAGGCGTACGCCGGGAAGGTCCGCACCAACGGCTCGCGGACCACGCGGTTGCCGACGGCGACCCGGGCCTCGATGCGGTGGCGCAGCGTGGTGGCGGCCCGCCGCCCGAAGGTGAGCACCAGCACCCGCTCCGGGTCGACGCCCTCGGCGACCCGCGCCGCGACCGCCTCGACCAGGGTGCCCGTCTTGCCGGTGCCGGGACCGCCGAGCACCAGCATCGGCCCGTCGGTGTGGGCGACCACCTCCGCCTGCCGGGCGTCCCCCCGCCAGCGGGCCGGCTGCGGGGTCGCGCCGTCACCCCAGGTCAGCCCCGCGGACCGGCGCACCAACCGGTACGTCTGCATCCGACCATCACACCACGCGCCCCCGACACCCCGTCCCCGCCGTCGGCGTCCTCAGAGAGTGTTGTGATACCTCGGTGTGATCTTCGCTGACTGTGTCAGCGAAGATCACGTCTGTGTCGCTGTGTCTGTAAACCGGCGTACGAGTCGTCGCTGACGGACGGGCAGTGGGCGGTGATCGAG
>NZ_BSTB01000006.1:0-322486 GCF_030269285.1 Micromonospora sp. NBRC 101691 | reverse complement strand
GGGGAAAACTCTCGCACCAGCGGAAGGCCATCACGCTGCCCGTCCACGCCGGCGAACCATGTACAACGACCCGCCACCCGCCGGCATTCCACCGACCAGGCCCACGCACCCCACCCACCAGCAGGGCGCCTCCTCGGCCGTCGACCCGATACAACGACCGGCCCACCCCCACCATTCCCCGACCCACCACCCGACCAACCGACCCCGGCACACCACGCGAAAGGCCACAGACCGGACAGCCGCCAGCGCGAAGGTCGACGCTCCTGGGACGCCCTTCCCGCCAGACGACGCAAACGGGAACCCACGTCGAAAAACAGACGAACGTTGACGCCAGGGGCAGCGGAGCCGAGGGGGCGGCCAGTAGGACATAGACCATGACGAACACCCTCGACCGCCGTACGCTGCTGCGCGTCGCCGGTGCCACCACCGGCACCGCCGTCCTCGCCGGGGCGGTGCTGGCCACGACCGCTCCCGCCCACGCGGCCGGCGGCGCCTTCCGGCACGGAGTCGCCTCCGGTGACCCGCTTCCCGACGGAATCCTGCTCTGGACCCGGCTGACCCCCACCGACGAGGCGCTACCGGGCTCCGGGAAGGGACCGGACGTGCAGGTGTCCTGGCAGGTCGCCACCGACCCGGACTTCCAGGACACGACGGCCGGGGGCGTGACGTCCACCGGTCCGGGGCGGGACCACACGGTCAAGGTGGAGGTGACCGGTCTGGCCCCGGCCACCACCTACTGGTACCGGTTCGGGTACGCCGGCACCTGGTCGACGGTCGGTCGCACGAGGACCGCGCCTTCACCGGACGCGGCAGTCGACCGCTTGCGGCTGGGTGTCGTCTCCTGCGCGAACTGGGAGGCCGGCTGGTTCTCCGCGTACCGGCACCTGGCCGCCCGGGACGACCTGCACCTGGTGGTCCACCTCGGGGACTACCTGTACGAGTACGGCACGGGCCAGTTCGACGCGGGCGGTACGGTGGTCCGCCCGGTGCAGCCGACACACGAGACGCTCACCCTCGCCGACTACCGGATCCGGCACGCCCTCTACAAGACCGACCCGGACCTCCAGGCGCTGCACGCCGCGGTGCCCTGGGTGATCACCTGGGACGACCACGAGGTCGCCAACGACCAGTGGTCCGGTGGGGCGGAGAACCACACCCCGGGCACGGAGGGGGACTTCGCGACGCGGCTCGCCGCCGCGCGGCAGGCGTACTTCGAGTGGATGCCGGTGCGGGCCGGCGCGGACGGGGCCATCCACCGGCGGCTGCGATTCGGGCAGCTCGCCGAGTTGTCCATGCTGGACCTGCGGTCGTACCGCTCGCGGCAGGCCTCCGGCACGGCGGTGGACGACCCGGCGCGCACCATCACCGGGGACGCGCAGATGGCCTGGTTGAAGGCGGGCCTGGCCGGTTCGACGGCCCGCTGGAAACTGGTCGGCAACCCGGTGATGATGGCCCGGCTCAACCTGGGCGCGCTGCCGGCCTGGCTGCTCGGCCCGCTACGCGAGCTGCTCGGCATCCCCGAGAACGGCGCAGCGCTCAACCCGGACCAGTGGGACGGCTACAACGCCGACCGCAACGAGCTGGTCGACCACCTGCGGGCCACCGGCACCCGGGACGTGGTGTTCCTGACCGGGGACATCCACTTCTCCTGGGCGAACGAGGTGACCACCCGGTCGACCGCACTGTCCGGGCCGGCCGCCGCCGAGTTCGTCGTACCGTCGGTGACCAGCGACAACGTCAACGACTTCCTGGGCCTGCCGGCGGACAACGCGCTCAGCGCGCTCGGCGCGACGCTGATCCGCTCGACCAATCCGCACGTGCGGTGGACGGAGTTGGACGGCCACGGCTACGGCGTCGTGGAGGTGACCCCGCAGCACTGCCGGATGGACTGGTACCACCTGTCCGAGCGGACCGACCCCACCAGCGGCAGCGCCTGGGTGGCGGGCTGGTCCGTGGCGACCGGGTCGGCCCGGCTGCGTCAGGAGTACGGCCCGCTGTCCTGAGGACACGCGTCCGGCCGGGCCCCTGGTGCGAGGCCCGGCCGGACGGGGGGTGTCAGGTCACCAGACCCGCTGGACGATCTCCGCGGCCTGCTCCTCCCACTGCGCGTACGCGAACGGGTAGGCCGAGACCTGCACGGTCTGCGCGGCCACGGTCAGCGGGGCCTCCTGCCAACCACGGACGTCCTTGAGCGCCTCGAAGAACGCGGTCGAGGCGTACTCGGGGTCGGTGATCTGCTCGGGCGAGCCCCAGCCGGTCGACGGACGCTGCTGGAACAGGCCCTGTGAGTCGTGGTCGTTGACCGCACCGAGGTGGCCGAGGTTGTAGAGCTTCGACTCCTGCAACGCGGTGGCGACGCCGATCACGGCGCCCCGTTCGCCGACACCGGTCTCCTTGGCGGTCTCGACGATCGCCGTGGCGTTGGCCAGCTGCGCGTCGTCGAGCATGACGCGCGACTGCGCGCCCTGCACGCCGTGCGGGACGAGACGGTCGACGTCAGGCTTCTCGGACGGCTCGTCCGATTCCGCCGCGTCGGCCCGGGCGGTCTCCGGCGCGGTGGCGGCGTCCGGGCTCTCCGGGGCACGGTTCTTGCCGGTGGCCAGGTCGATGGCGGCCACCGCATCCGGGTGCGGCCCGCCGGTCAGCGGGCCGGGGTAAGCGGCCGGGGCGAGAGCCAGGCCACCCAGCGCGACCACACCGGCGAGGGTGAGGACGGTCCTGCGGTTCGTCGAGGTCTTCGCGATGGCGGGGAGCCATCGAGTGAAGTGCGACTTCACGATGGTTGCCCTTTCGATCGGTGGACGTGCCGGACGGGGGTCCTGCCGTACCCGACCGGGTTTGATTCCGGGGGTACGGGGGACACAACCAGCTTGCGGTGTCCGGCATTCCGGAAATGCCGCTTAGCTGGTCGGCTGCGGGCCGGATCACGCCGCCCGCCGCCTCCGCCGGGACGCCCCGACCACGGTCGACCCGGCACCCGAACCCCGTCGCCGGCTCGCGCCTCACAGTGCGGGCACCCGACTTACACCCGCACGATGCGGCAACTCGGCTGTCGGAGAGCCCGGGAAACCCCCGGATGCCGCATCTGGAGTGGATCGAGGGGTGACGGGCGGCTGGGAACCGGACGTCGGGGCCGGAGCCGGCCCGGACCGGTCAGTGCGCCGCACCGAACCGGACGACGACGTGCCAGAGTTGCTTGAGGTGCTGGAGGGTCACCGCCGCCGGCCCTCGGTCGGCCCACCGCCCGGGTTCGGTGACCACCGACGCGGCGGCCCGCCCGATTAACGCGGCGTCGACGGGTGCGCCCGGCCGGCCGAACCGGTCGAGCACCCGGGCGGCCAGCGGCGGGATCGCCGGTCCCCGGAACTCCGGGTCGACCCGGTCGACGGGCAGGGCGAACCCCTGGTGCCAGTACAGCGGGAACCCGTACCGGCGGGCGAGACCCGCCAGGGTCGCCCCGCACGCGGTGCCCTGGAACGACGGGTCGGCCACCAGCGCCTCGACGTCGTGGCGCAGGTCGACACCGCCGTGGACCTGCGCCTCGACGTAGTCGTCGAGGGACCGGGCCGGCTCCCCCGGCGTCCAGCCGACCCGGTGGCGTCGAGCGAGCAGGGTCCGCAGCAGGGCGACGCTGTCCAGGCCGGCCACCCCGAGGCAGACGCCCCGCTCGTCGGTGTCGCGCAGCAGCGCGGCGAGCACCGACTCGAAGGCGTCGGTCGTGCCGACCACCGTCGGACCCAGATGGCTGTCGCCGAAGCAGAACGTGGTCCGGGCGAGCACCGTGGACCGCAGCCGCAGGTGGCACGAGCCGAACCGGGGGCAGGCGCCCTCCGGATGCCCAAGCAGGTCGAGACCGCCGTAGACCGGCCGCTCGGCGAGGCGTACCCCGGTGGCCTGGTACGCGCCGCCGAAGAGCGCCGCCTCCCAACGGTCCCGGTCGCCGCCCGCGTACGCGGTCAACCCGCCGTTGGAGATGCCGGTCTCGAACTGGCTGCGGTAGACGCCCTCCCCGATTAGCGCGTCGGCCACGGTCCGGCCGTCGGCCAGCAGCCGGTCGGGATGGAAGTTCACGGTCAACCCACCGCCCTCGGCGATCGCCTCGATCACCTGCGCCGGCTCCTCGGGAACGTCGCAGCCGGCCAGCACGCGGGCGATCGAGGTCAGGACGGCGGGGCGGTCGCGCCGGGCGACCGCGCGGACGTGGTCGAGCGCCGCGCGTTGCGCACGGGTCAGCGGCGCGTACGCCACCGACGCCCCTACCGTCCGGGAGGAGGAAACATCCACGCCGCCGAGTATGTGCAACACACCCGCCACCCCGCCGCCGCATTTCCCGCCCGCGCCTCCGCCTCGCCCCTGGTCGGGGCGTGCGGCGCGGGCTGGGGTGGTAGCAGGGGACCCCTGTTACGCAAAAAGCGGCAACAGGGGTCCCCTGCTACCGAACAACCCCCGACGGCGAGGGCGTTCAGTGGCCGCGGGCGAGCCACTCGGGCAGGTGGGGGGCCTCGGTGCCGATGCTGGTGCTGTCGCCGTGGCCGGTGTGCACGGTCGTCTCCGGCGGCAGGGTCAGCAGCCGGTCCCGGATCGAGTCGATGATCGTGCCGAAGTCGCTGAACGACCGTCCGGTCGCCCCGGGGCCGCCGGCGAAGAGGGTGTCGCCGGTGAAGACCGCGGTGAGGTCGGGGGCGTGGAAGCTGCACGCGCCCGGGCTGTGGCCGGGGGTATGCAGCACGCGCAGGGTGGTGCCGGCGACCTCGACCGTGTCACCGTCACGCAGTTCACCGCCGGGCGGCACATCCGGGTGGACCATGTCCCAGAGCACCCGGTCGGCGGGGTGCAGCAGGACCGGCGCGCCCGTCGCCCGACTCAGCTCCGGGGCCACCCGGACGTGGTCGTCGTGGGCGTGCGTGGCCAGGATCGCCCGGACCCGTCGCCCGGCGACGGTCCGCAGGATCGCCTCGACGTCGTGCGGGGCGTCGAGCACGACGCACTCGCTGTCGTCGCCGACCACCCAGACGTTGTTGTCCACGTCGAAGGTCTGGCCGTCGAGGGAGAACGTGCCGCTGGTGACGGCGTGGTCGATCCGGGCCGGCATCAGAGGACCACCACCGAGCGGAGCACGTCGCCGGCGTGCATCCGGCCGAAGGCCTCCTCGACCTGGTCCAGGCCGATCTCCTCGGTGACGAACGCGTCGAGGTCGAGCCGGCCCTGGAGGTAGAGCTCGGTCAGCATCGGGAAGTCCCGGCTGGGCAGGCAGTCGCCGTACCAGCTCGACTTGAGGGCGCCGCCCCGGCCGAAGACGTCCAGCAGCGGCAGGTCGACGGTCATCTCGGGGGTGGGCACTCCGACCAGCACGACCGTGCCGGCGAGGTCGCGGGCGTAGAAGGCCTGCTTCCAGGTCTCCGGGCGGCCCACCGCGTCGATCACCACGTCCGCGCCGAAGCCGCCGGTCGCGGCCCGGATCGCCTCGACCGCGTCCTCGGCGGAGGCGTCGACGGTGTGCGTGGCCCCGAACTTCCGGGCCCAGTCGAGCTTGCGGGGGTCGCGGTCGACGGCGATGATCGTCGTCGCGCCGGCCAGCACCGCACCGGCGACCGCCGCGTCGCCGACGCCGCCACAGCCGATCACGGCCACCGAGTCGCCCCGGCCGACCCCGCCGGTGTTCATGGCCGCGCCGAGCCCGGCCATCACGCCGCAGCCGAGCAGGCCCACGGCGGCCGGCCGGGCCGCGGGGTCGACCTTGGTGCACTGCCCGGCGTGGACCAGCGTCTTCTCGGCGAAGGCGCCGATGCCCAGCGCCGGGGTGAGTTCGGTGCCGTCGGTGAGGGTCATCTTGCGGCTCGCGTTGTGGGTGTTGAAGCAGTACCACGGGCGACCCCGGCGGCAGGCGCGGCAGTCGCCGCAGACCGCCCGCCAGTTCAGCACCACGAAGTCGCCGGGGGCGACCCCGGTGACCCCCTCGCCCACCTGTTCGACGATGCCGGCGGCCTCGTGGCCGAGCAGGAACGGGTAGTCGTCGTTGATGCCACCCTCCCGGTAGTGCAGGTCGGTGTGGCACACCCCGCAGGACTGGACGCGGACGACGGCCTCCCCGGGCCCCGGGTCCGGCACGACGATCGTGGCGACCTCGACCGGTGCGCCCTTGCGTCGGGAGATCACTCCCCGCACTTCCTGGCTCACGCTCTCCCCCTCGTTCTCCGTCGCGCCGCCGCGCCACGGGTTCGTGGATCATGTCCACCTGGCAACCTACTCCGGTGTCCCCACCCCGGCCCAGGACACCCGGGAACGGGCCCGAAAGGGCGGGCGGCGGGGAATCGCCGGCCGGTCAGCCGGGGGTGGCCCAGAAGTCGGTGACCACGCGGCTGAACTCCTCGGCGCACTCCACCTGCGGCAGGTGGCCGCAGCCGGAGAAGAGGTGGGTACGGGCGTGGGGTAGCCGGGCCCGGGCCGCCGTGAGGTGCGTGACGGGCAGGATCAGGTCCCGGTCGCCCCAGGTGACCAGGACGGGCAGCGGCAGCGCGGCCACCGCGTCCAGCAGGGCGGCCCGCCACTGCGGGTGGACGCCGCGCAGTCCGCCGAGGCTGCGCAGGGTCTCCAGCATCACCCGGGCGGCGTGCGGCTCACGTGCCAGGGCAAGCGTGTGGGCGACCCGGGCCTCGGTGGCGTGGACCGGGTCGTGGAACAGCGACCGGGTCACCCGGCGGGCGGTGAGCCGGTTCGGCCGCAGCAGCACCCGTCCGAGCGGGCGGATGGCCAGGATCCGCAGCGCGAGGGCGACCTCCCGGCCGAAGCCGGCGCTGTTGACCAGCACCAGGCTGGCCACCCGGGCCGGGTCGCGGACCGCGAGCTGCATGGCGACGGCCCCGCCGAGGGAGTTGCCGGCCAGGTGCGCCGGGCCGGTGATCCCGACCGCGTCGCAGAACCCCGCCACCGCGTCGGCCAGCGCCGGCAGGGTGTGCGGTACGGACAGCGGCGCGCTGTGGCCGTAGCCGGGAAGGTCGAGGGAGTGGACCCGGAACCGGTCGCGGAGCCGGTCGTGTTGCTCGGTCCAGTCCTCCAGGCTGCGGCTGATGCCGTGCAGTAGCACCACCGGCGGCCCGGACCCGTCGACCCGGTGACGGACCCGGCGACCGGCGACGGTGAGCCAGCCGACGGTCATGCCCGGTCCCGCCGGGCCGGGACGGAGCGCCGGTTGCCGAGGGCGATCAGCCGGCCGTAGGAGGCGGGCAGGAGCCGGGCCATCAGGTCGGGCAGGGTCGCCGACCAGCCGATCAGCACCCGGCCCCGACGGCGGCGCACGCCGTCGAGGATGACCTCGGCGGCCCGCGCCGGATCGATGGTGAGCAGCTTCTCGAACCGGCGCCGGCCGGCCTCGTACTCCTCGGGGTCGACGCCGCTGCCGACCCGGGCGCTGGCGGCGATACGGGTGCGGATGCCGCCGGGGTGCACGCAGGTGACCCCGACGCCGTCGGGCGCCAGTTCGTGCCGCAGCGCCTCGGTGAACCCCCGGACGGCGAACTTGCTGGCCGAGTAGGCGGCCTGGCCGGGCGGGGCGATCAGGCCGAAGAGGCTGGAGATGTTGACCAGGTGTGAGCCGGGTTCGGCCTTCAGGGCGGGCAGCAGCGTGTGGGTCAGCTGCACCACCGCCCGGAAGTTGATGTCGATCACCCAGGAGAACTCCTCCAGGGTGACCTCGTCGAACCGGCCGCCCAGGGCGACACCGGCATTGTTGACCAACAGGCGGATCTCCGGACACGTGGCGCGTACCGTCCCGGCGACCCGCGCGGTGGCCCCGGCGTCGGCCAGGTCGACCACGTGGGTGTCGACCCGGAGGGCGGGATGCGCGGCCCGCACGGTGGCGGCCACCTCGGCGAGCCGGTCGCCGTCCCGGTCGAGCAGGACGAGATGGCTGCCCCGGCGGGCCAGGCCGTGGGCGAGGGCCGCGCCGATGCCGCCGGCCGCGCCGGTGACCACCGCGGTGCCGTCGGCGAAGACCAGGTCACGCACGGGACGCTCCCCCGGTGGCGACCGGCGCGGTGGCCCGGGCGAACCGCACCCCGTCGTCGACCGGGCCGTGCCGCATCGTCACCACGTCCCGGGGATAGTTCTGGTGCAGCCGCCACGGCGCGGCAGGGCCCTGCTTGGGCAGCGCGTCGACGCTGCGCAGCACGTATCCGGAGCGCAGGTCGATGATGGGTTCCAGCCGGTCGGTGTCCGGGGCGAGCGGGGTGCAGACCTGGTGGCCGTGCCGGTCCATGTGGCGCAACAGCCGGCAGACGTACCCGGCGACGAGGTCGGCCTTGAGCGTCCAGGAGGCGTTGGTGTAGCCGAGGGTCATCGCGAAATTCGGCACGCCGGAGAGCATCATGCCCTTGTAGGCGACGGTGCGGGCCAGGTCGACCGGGTCCCCGTCGACGGTCAGCCCGATGCCGCCGACGGCGAGCAGGTTCAGCCCGGTGGCGGTGACGATCACGTCGGCCGGCAGGTCGCGGCCGGAGGTCAGGCGGATGCCGGTCGCGGTGAACGTCTCGACGGTGTCGGTGACGACCTCGGCGCGGCCGGACCGGACGGCGGCGAAGAGGTCACCGTCGGGGACCACGCAGAGTCGCTGGTCCCAGGGGTCGTACCGGGGCGAGAAGTGCCGGTCGACGTCGTAGCCGGCGGGCAGTTGACGACGCACGCCGCGCCGCAGCACGGACCGGGCCAGCCGGGGGGCGCGGCGGCTGAACTGGAACATCGCCGTGGTGGCCAGGACGTTCTTCCACCGCACCAGCGAGTAGGCGAGGTGGGCGGGCAGCCGGCGGCGCAGCACGTCGGCGAGCCGGTCCCGCGACGGCAGCGAGACCACGTATCCGGGTGAGCGTTGCAGCATGGTGACGTGGGCGGCGCGGTCGGCAAGCGCCGGGACGAGGGTGACCGCGGTGGCGCCGCTGCCGACCACCACCACCCGGCGGCCGGTCGGGTCGAGGTCGTCGGGCCAGTGCTGGGGGTGCACGATCCGGCCGGTGAAGTCCCCGGCGCCCGGGAAGTGCGGCGTCCACCCCTCGTCGTAGCGGTAGTAGCCGGCGCACGCGTAGAGGAACCGGCAGGTGAGGACCACCGTCTCGGCGGTGTCGGCGCGGTGCGCCCGGACCGTCCAGCGGGCGTCGGCGCTGGACCACTCGGCGGACACCACGCGGTGCCGGAACCGGATCAGCGCGTCGACGCCGTACTCGCGGGCGGTCTCGCGGACGTACCGGCGGATCGAGTCGCCGTCGGCGATGGCCTTCGGGTCGGTCCAGGGGCGGAACGAGTATCCGAGGGTGAACATGTCGGAGTCGGAGCGGACGCCGGGGTAGCGGAAGAGGTCCCAGGTGCCCCCGATGGCGGCCCGGCCCTCGAGGATCGCCACGGTCTTCTCGGGGAAGGCGCGGCGCAGGTGGCAGGCGGCCCCGACGCCGGAGAGGCCGGCACCGACGATGAGCACGTCGACGTGGTCCACTGCCATGCCCGCTCCGTTCCACCCTGCGTGACCACCGGTCGACGGACCGGCACTACCGGACAGTAACCAGCACGGTCGACCGGGTCAACGGCGGACGGCCACGACCCCGTCACCGTACGGTGATGGACCGGGTCCGACGCGGTCAGGCGCTCTCGCCCGGCGCGAGGCGGCGGTACCGCGCACCGAGCGTCTCGCCGAACCATCCGTCGACGCTGGCCATGCCGCGCTCGTTGAGCTGGGCGTCGTGGATCGGGAAGATCCGCTCCGGGTCCACCGCGTGGGCGAAGTCGATCGCCTCGGTCAGTTTCAGCCACGACGCCTGCGCCGGCACGAGCAGGGTCTCCACCGGGACGCCCGGGACGTGCAGCGAGTCGCCCGGGTGGTAGAGGCGGTCGTCGACCAGGTAGCCGAGGTTGGCGCAGTCGGGTTGCCCACCGTGGATGGTGGCGTGCCGGCCGCCGTGGGCGGTCACCGTGAAGCCGGCGGCGGTGAAGCGTTCCCCGGACTGGACCCGGATCACCGGCAGCGGGGCGAGGTCACCCAGGTGGGCCTGCGCCGGCACGTGCACCGGGACACCGAGCCCGGCCAGCCGGAGCACGTCGACGTGGTCGGTGTGCTCGTGGGTGACCAGGACGGCGTCCGCGCCGGCCAGGGCACGCGGTTCGCTCCAGGTGCCCGGGTCGATCACCAGCACCCGCCCCTCGTGTTCGAGGCGGACGCAGGCGTGGGTGAACTTGGTGACCTTCACCGGGGCACCGTACGCCGCCCGGCCCCGGCGTCCCGGCCGGGGCACGCGACGGGCCGGATCGGCGGTCGACGGCGGTCGACGGATGGCCGGAACGGAACGGTGGGACGCCGGGGCCGGAACGGAACGGCCGGTGCGCCGCGCGGGGCGACCCGGTCCGGGCATGATCGGGGCATGGACGCAGGACCGGGGCGGGGACACCGACGGGTGCCGCACACCGCCGACGTGCGGGTGGAGGCGTGGGCGCCGACCCGGGAGGCGTGTCTGTCCGAGGCGGTCGCCGCCCTGGTGGAGAGCTTCGCCGACCCGGGTGGGGCCGCGCCGACCGGCACCGCCGGTTTCGACGTGCCGCCGGGCGGCGACGAGGACCTGCTGGTGGGCGTCCTCGACGAGGTCGTCTTCCGTCTGGAGACCGAGGGGACGTTGCCGGTGGGGGTCGAGGTGACCGACGCCGGCGACGGCGGCCTGCGGGTGCGGTGGCGGACGGTGGACACCGACGCCGTGGAGCTGGTCGGCGCGGTCCCGAAGGCGGTGTCGCTGCACGGGCTCCGGTTCGGCCGGGACGCGGCGGGCTGGTCCTGCGCGGTGACCCTGGACGTGTGACCGGCCCGCGATGGCCGGCAGGTGACGCGGGGGACGGCGGGCGGGTCAGCCCTTGACCACGCCGAGCGGCACCAGCCGGGCCACCCGGCGGCACAGGCCGGCCCCCTCGGCGGCGTCGACCACCGCCGTGACGTCCTTGTACGCCTCCGGCATCTCCTCGGCCAGGCCACGCCAGGAGGCGCCGCGCACCGCGATGCCCCGGGCCGCCAGGTCGCGGCGCAGGTCATGGCCCCGGACCGTCTGCGTCGCCTGCCGCCGGCTCCGCACCCGGCCCGCACCGTGGCAGGTGGAGGCGAACGCGGGCGCGCCGGCCACCCCGGTCAGCACGTACGAGGAGGTGCCCATCGAGCCGGGGATCAGCACCGGCTGCCCCACCGGGCGCAGGTCGGCGGGCAGGTCCGGGTGTCCGGGCGGGAACGCCCGGGTGGCCCCCTTGCGGTGCACGCAGAGCCGGCGGGTCGCCCCGTCGACCGGATGGTCCTCGATCTTGGCGAGGTTGTGCGAGACGTCGTAGACCAGGTCGAGGCGGGCGCCGGCGACCCGCGTGAAGACCCGACGGGCGGCCTCGGCGAGCAGCTGACGGTTGGCGCGGGCGTAGTTGGCCGCGGCGGCCATCGCCCCCAGGTACGCCCGGCCCGCCGGGGAGTCCACCGGCGCGCACGCCAGCTGGCGGTCCGGCACCTCGATGCCGAAACCGGGCATGACCTGCTCCATCGCCCGGACGTGGTCGGTGCAGACCTGGTGGCCCAGGCCCCGCGAGCCACTGTGCACCATCACGCAGACCTGACCGGTCCGCAGTCCGAACGCCGTGGCCACCGGCTCGTCGTACACCTCGTCGACCGCCTGCACCTCCAGGAAGTGGTTGCCGGAGCCGAGACTGCCCACCTGGCCCTGCCCCCGCTGTACCGCCCGGTCGCTGACCTGGCCCGGATCGGCGTCGCCGACCGCTCCGTGGTCCTCGCAGCGCGCCAGGTCGGCCTCGACGCCGTGGCCCCGCTCGACGGCGTACCGGGAGCCGCCCCGCAGCACGGCGTCCAGTTCGGCCCGGTCGCCGAGGTGCCACACCGCGCCCCGGCCCATCCCCCGGGGGACGGCCGCGTCCAGGCCGTCCAGCAGCGCCTCCCGCAGCCGGGGGAAGTCGTCGCGGGAGAGGTCGGCGGCGAGCAGCCGTACGCCGCAGGAGATGTCGAAGCCCACGCCGCCCGGGGAGACCACCCCGCCGGCGTCCACGTCGGTGGCCGCGACGCCCCCGATCGGGAAGCCGTACCCCCAGTGCACGTCGGGCATGGCGTAGGCGGCCCCGACGATGCCGGGCAGGGTGGCGACGTTCGCCACCTGCTCCAGGGACCGGTCCTCGCCGAGGTCGGGCAGGAGCGCCCGCGCGGCGAAGACCACGCCGGGCACCCGCATCGGACCGTGCCGGTCGATCCGGAACCGGTACGCCGACTCCTCCACCAGTTCCACGTCGCGGGCTACCCCGCCCGGGGTCGGCTACACCTGCGCGGTGGCGCCCGGTGGCGCACCGGTCGCGGCGAGCCGTCCGACGGCGATGCGGTCCGGTTGGCCGGTCTTGGTGATCAGGCTCGCCACGTGCTTCTCCACGGTCCGCGCGGACAGGTGCAGCCGGTCGGCGATCTCCCGGTTGCTGAGCCGGCCGGCGAGCAGGAGGAGCACCTCGTACTCCCGGGGTGTCACGCCGGCGGCACGCAGCACGCCGGGGATCTCCTCGACGCCGGCACGGCGCTGCAACGGGCGGGAGCCGGCCCGGCGCAGCAGACTCCGGCAGGCGGCGGCGACCGCCGGCACGTCGGTGCGGTGGAAGTGGTCCTCGGCGGCGCGCAGCCACTCGACCGGCTCGCCCCAGCCGTCGGTCAGGGCGGCCTCGCCGACCAGGCGGAGCCCGAGGTGCGCGGCAACCGGGTACGGCGCGGCGACGCGTACCGCCTCCCGCACCGCGTCCGTGGCCTCGTCCGCGCGGCCGGCGCGGCCGTGCCGGACCGCGTGGGCGAAGAGCCGGAACTGCCGGTTCCAGCGGAGCCGGCCGGGCGGGTCGTCGGCCGACGCGCCGGACGGGTCGTCGGCATCGGTCACCGCACGCAGCAGCAGGTCCAGGCCGTGCCGGCCGGCGAGGGGGCAGACCGTCGGATGGTCCCGGTCGGCCCGGGTGGCGCGCGCGGACTCGTGCAACGCCCGGGGACGGTCCTCACGCAGCAGGGCGGCGAGGAGCCGGATCAGTCCGTGTGTCCAGGGGGCGTACCGGTCGGCGTCGCCGCCGTGGCGGCGGAACCCGATGAGCGCGTCGGTCATCGCCCGGTGGCGTCCCCGGTGGGCGGCGGCGGTGGCGCGCAGCAGCAGGGCGTGGCGGGCGGCGCGCGGCGACCGGTGGCGGGTGGCGGCGGCGAGCACCCGCTCGGTGAGCAGGTCGGCGGCGGTGAACCGGCCCTGGAGGACGGCGTGCAGGGCGAGTCGCGTCTCCGCCTCGTGGCGGGCGTGCAGCGCGCCGGCGCGGGCCGCCGTCCGGTGCGCCCGTTCCAGCCGGTTCAGGTCGCCGGTACGCAGCGCGTCGTCGTCGCCGAGCCGGACCAGGGAGTGGATCTCCCAGACCGGCGCGGGCTGTCGGACCGCGACCGACCAGGCCCGGTTCAGGTGGTCGGTGGCCTCGGCCGGGTCCCGGGGTCGGGTCAGCTCGCCGAGCAGGAGTTCGGCGCGCCAGGCGACGGCCGGCAGGCCGGCGGCACGGGCCACCGCCTCGGCCCGCCGGGCAGCGGCCTCGGCCTCGGCGACCCGGTCCGCTCCGCCGCTGCGGGCCGTCAGGTGGGCGGCGACGACGTCGACCGGAGCGGTGTCCGGCCCGGTGGCGTCGGCGCCGAGCAGCGCACGGGCCAGGTCGACGTGGCGGCGGGCGTCGCCGGTCAGACCGGCGGTGGTCGCCGCCCAGGCGAGCGCGGTGTGCAGGCGGGCCCGGTGTCGCGGATCGAGCCGGCCGGCAAGGTCGCCGAGCGCGGCGGCGTGACCGAGCGCGCGGTCGACGGCCCCGGCCTCGGTCAGCGCGCTGATCAGGGACTCCAGCACGGTCGCGCGGCGCGCGGCCTCGGCGTCGACGAGCAGGTCGACGGCCCGTTGGAGCAGATCCACGGCTTCCTCGGCGGCGCCCCGGTCGGCGGCGCGCCGCCCCGCCTCGGCGAGGAGGCGGCCGGCGGCGGCCGGGTCGCCCGCCCGGAGCCACAGGTCGGCGGCCGGGCGGACGTGGGGGCCGGGTAGTCCCCGGTGGACGACCGTCACCGCGTCGGCGGCCCGTCGGGCGAGCCGACGCCGCTCGGCCGGATCCAGGCGGGCGAGCAGCGCGCCGCCGAGCACCGGGTGGACGAAACGGTACTGGTCCGGCTCCGGACCGTCCGGCCGGACGAAGCGGGCGACCGTCGGGTCCGCCAGGTCCTCGTGCACCTCCCGTTCGGGCCGGCCGGTGGCCTGGCACAGGACGGTGACCGGGAAGACCGGCCCGAGGGTCGCCCCCAGCGACAGCAGGTCCCGGCGCCCCGGGGCGAGCCGGTCGACCGGGCGGGTCAGGGTGGGCAGGGCCGCCGGGTCGTCGGCCCGCTCGCGCCCGACCCGCCACCCGGTGGGGGTGGGCCGCAGCACACCGGCGTCGACCAGTTCGCCAAGGGTGTCCTCGGCGACCCCCGGGTTGCCCCCGCTGCCGGCCCAGAGCAGGTCGATCGCGGGTTGCGGCAGTTCGTCGGGGTGGGTGTCCAGCCGGACGCCGGCCAGCTGGCGCAGGCCGTCCGGGTCGAGTGGGCCCAGCGGCACGAGACGGCAGGCGCCCCGCCGGGCGGCGGCGCGGACCAGGTCCAGCGCCGGTCCGGCGTCGGCGCGGAGGGTGCCGAGCAGCGTGGTCGGCTGCCGGCCGACGTTGTCGACGAGGTAGTCGAGCACGGCCAGGGTGGGGCCGTCCGCGTCGTGCAGGTCCTCCAGCACCAGCAGACAGCCCCGGTCCCGGCCGGCCAGCCCGGTGAGGCGGAGCACCCCTTCGGCGAGGGCCAGCAGGTCGTGGTCGGGCGGCTGCGGCCGGGACGGGTCGTCGACGGCCCAGTCCGGCACCAGCCGCGCCAGGGCCGACCGGTACGGCCCCAGCACGTCGAGGTCGGCCGGGGCGAGAACGGCGGTCACCGAGAGCAGCGCCTCGCGCAGGGGGCGCAGCGGGATGGCCGGGCCGACCGCGGTGCTGCGACCGTGCAGCACCCTCGTCCCGACGGCGGACGCGAGGTCGCGGGTCGCGACGGCCAGCCGGGACTTGCCGATGCCCGGTTCGCCGACCAGGAACACCGCCCGACCGTCTCCCCCGCGGGTGGCGGTCAGGGTCCGGGCCAGGGTGCGCACCTCGTCGGTGCGGCCCACCAGCCGCGTCACCCCCATCGGCATGAATAGAAAGATATCAATCTTGAGGGGGTGGGTCCACGGACCCGGGAGGGCAACCCACCGTCGACGGGCGGATGCCGAGGGTGCCCGGGGCCCGGCGATGGGTAGCGACCACCCAGATTGTCCGTCCCGGCGCACGGATCCGTGGGCGACCGCCGGGAGGCCGCACCACCAGCGATTTCGGTACGTCCCGACCGGGTTCGGCACCTCGACGCCCCGTCCGCTCCCCCGACCGGCGACGGGAGGGGACGAAATATGGGTGGCCGGCTGCCCTGCCACCGCTCCCGGCGAGCGATGAAGCTCACGGGCAGGACGTAGCGACCGCCCACCGGTCCCCACGATCCGGATCGGCTCGATCGAACCAGGGGGGCGACCTCGGTGACCGGAAACCCACCCGATCCACGGAGGCGTTCATGACCCTGCTGCGACCGGACGACCTCGACGCCGACGAGGTGGCGTACCGGATCTTCCAGGTCACCCGGGACCGGACCCCCTGGCGCATCGAGGACGTGCTCCGGGAGGGGCGGTTCAGCGACGACCCGGCACGTGCAGAACGCGCCTGGCGGGTCGCCTCCGCCGGCTACTACGCCGAACAGGCCGGGCTCGTGGCCGCGGCGACGCTCGCCGTCGAGACCGAGGACGCGCCGCTGCGGTTCAGCCTGGCCCTCGCCACCGCCGACGAGGCCCGGCACGCCGACGCCTTCTACCGGTACGCCAAGCTGGTCGGCGGCGAGCCGGCCGACGCCCAGGAGACGATGCAGCCCCTCGACGACGGGCTGACCAGCCTGCCGTACATGGGCCGGGCGCTGGTGCACACCATGCTGGAGGGGCTGGCTGCCGACGAGTTCATCCTGCTCGGCGAGGTCTTCGCGGGCGACCCGCTGGGACGGCTGTACCACCACGTCCGCCGCGACGAGATCCGGCACATCGCGATCGGGCTGAACTTCCTGGCCCGGGAGACCCGGACCCCCCGGGGCCGCGAGGAGTGGGCGGAGCACGCCCAGGAGTGGCACGACATCGGCATCGGACTGACCGGCCTGAACGAGGTCGCGGTAGCCCTGGCCACCCACACCGGCCGGGAGCCCGCGAGCGTCCAGGCCTGGTTCCACCGGCGGCACCGGGCCCGGCTCGCCGCCGCCGGCATCCACATCGAGTTCCAGGAAGGGAGGTGATTCCGATGAAGATCACGGTCGTCAAGGTGAAGGCGTCGACCCACGGCGTCTGCAAGCACTCCGTCCAGACCCGGCACGTCGCGCCCACGATCAGGTAGCGGGCGTCGACCGAGGAAGGGAGGTGATTCCGATGAAGATCACGGTTGTCAAGGTGAAGGCGCCGACGCACGGCGTCTGCAAGTACCTGGTGCCGCTGAACCGGCCCCAGACCCAGAAGTGATCGAGTGGCCCGGGTGGAAGCCGGCCCACCCGGGCCCACCCGTCCCGGCCCGAGAAAGGAGACGATGACGTGTCCGTTTGCCTGGTCGCGATGCCGTGGCAGTCGCTGGAGTCACCCTCGCTGCCGCTCGGTCTGCTCCGCGCCGCGGCGACCCGGGCTGGCCTGCCCGCCCCGGAGACGTACCACGCGAACCTGCGCTGGGCGGAGTTCCTGATGGTCCGTACCGACGGCGATCTGGGTCCCCGGGAGTACACGGCGGTCGCCGAGGAGGGCCTCTTCGACGGGCTGGGCGACTGGGTCTTCACCGGCGCCCTGCACGACGACCCCGACTTCGGGGTGGAGACGTTGCAGGTCTACGCGGCGGAGCGGGGCCTGGACATCGGGCCGGTGAGCCGGATGCGTGCGTACGCCGCGGAATTCGTCGAGATGGTCACCGACGAGGTGCTGGCGCGACACCCCCGGGTGGTCGGCTTCAGCACCACCTTCATGCAGAACGTGCCGAGCCTGGCCGTAGCCCGGCGGATCAAGTCCCGCCGACCGGACGTGACGATCGTCTTCGGCGGCGGCAACTGCGACGGGCCGATGGGCGTGGCGCTGCACCGCAACTACCCCTTCGTCGACCTCGTGCTGCGGGGCGAGGGAGAGAAGTCGTTTCCGGCGCTGCTGCGCGTCCTCGCCGACGGCGCCACACCGGAGACCCTACGGACCGTGCCCGGACTGTGCTGGCGGGACGACGCCGGGGCGGCCCACCAGAACCCGCAGGCGTCGCCGCTGCCGATGGCGCAGGTGCCGGTCCCCGACTTCGACGACTGGTTCACCCGGATGGAGGTCTCCACGGTCAACGCCCACGTCGAGCCGAAGCTCGTGCTGGAGACCGCCCGGGGCTGCTGGTGGGGCGAGAAGCACCACTGCACCTTCTGCGGGCTCAACGGCACGCTGATGACCTTCCGGGCCAAGAGCCCGGAGGCGGTGATCCAGGAGATCGGCGAGCTGACCAGCCGGCACCGCACGCTCGACCTGATCATGGTCGACAACATCATCGCGAACAGCTTCTTCAGCACGGTGCTGCCCCGGCTGGCCGAACTCGACTGGGACCTGCGCCTGCACTACGAGGTGAAGTCCAACCTGAAGCCGGCCGAGATCGAGACCTTCCGGGCGGCCCGGGTCAGTCACGTCCAGCCCGGCATCGAGAGCCTGGTGTCACCGGTCCTCAAGATCATGGACAAGGGGGTGGCCGGGACGCGCAACGTCCGCACCCTGCGCGACTGCGAGTCCGCCGGCCTCACCGTCACCTGGAACTGGCTCTACGGCTTCCCCGAGGAGCGCGCCGAGGACTACGAGCCCGTGCTACGGCAGATCCCGGCGCTGATGCACCTGCAACCGCCGGCCGGGGCGTCCCGGATCCTGCTGGAACGGTTCAGCCCCTACTTCGAGAACCCCGCGCTGGGCTTCCCGAACCGGCGCACCGCACAGGCGTACCGGCACGTGTACGCCCTGCCCGAGGCGGACCTGCACGACATGGTCTACCTCTTCGACACCGACCCGGCCGGCATCTCCGAGGCCGAGGCCAAGCACCTGCGGGACCTGCTCGACGCGTGGAACACCGGATATCCGGACAGCACCCTGGTCCGGACCGAGGAACCGGACGCGACCGTCTTCGAGGACCGCCGGGTGGGGTGGCCGGCCACCGACCACCGGGTCACCGACCCGTTGCACCGGGCGGTGTACCGGGCGGCCGAGCCGGGCCGGACCCTGCCCGCGCTGCACCGGGAGGTGACCGCCGCCGGTTTCGCCGTCGACCAGGCCCAGGTGCGCGAGATCCTGGCCGGATTCGTCACGCGGGGCCTGGTCTTCGTCGAGAACGGACAGTGGATCGGCCTCGCCACCAGCGCCATTCCGATCAAGGTGGGATGACCATGCCGACGACGAACCCGCCCGACACCGCCGTGGTGGCGGTTTCGGACCTTCCGCCGATCACGCCGGAGCTCACCTACCGCACGGTGGACGCGGACACCGTGCTCCACTTCGGCCGGTCTCCGGCCGAGGACCTGGAACTGCTGCGCTACCTGCGCGACGTCACCAGTCACGCGGTCCGGCTGCGCTGGCGGCTCGCCGGACTGCCGTGCTTCCCGCTGCACACCCACGTGCACCTGGTCGCCCCCTCCGGCGGGGTGGACGCGGACAGCGCCGCCCACGCCACGTCGTGGACCGCCGGCTACCGCTACGGCAGTTTCTTCTACCGGCGCGGCCCCGGCTTCGTCTCGATCAAGGACGTCCGCCCGGAGAGCGAGGACGCCCGCCTCACCATCGACGAGGGCGCCGAGCACTTCCTCGCCATGGCCGAGGCACGCACGGTGGACGACCTGGCGCCGGAGGCCCGGGAACTGGTCGACACGGTCGCCGAGGCCGGGCTCCTGCTCCGGGTCGACCAGCGGCTGCTGGTGCTGCCCTACCGGCTGCGGCACTGGCCGGTGCCGTACCTGGCCGTCTGACCACCACGTTCCGTCGTCGTACACGGGAAGGAGCAGCATGGCGCGCGCCACGGACCAGGTCCCCGACTACCCGTTCCTCGGCTACACGGAGCTGCACCTCGACCCCCGACTGGACGAGGCGCGGCGCAGCGGCACGCTGACCCGGGTCCGGCTGCCGTACGAGGGCGAGGCGTGGTTGGCCACCCGCTACCGCGACGTCCGCAAGGTGCTGACCGACCCCCGGTTCAGCCGGGCGGCGGCGATGGAGCCGGACGTGCCCCGGCAGACCCCGGACCCGCCCTTCGTCAGCACCATCATGGACGTCGACCGGCCGGAACACGGACGACTGCGTCGGCTGGTGGCGGTGGCGTTCACCGAGCGGCGCATCGACGGGCTGCGGCCGTACGTGCGCGAGGTGGCCCACCGGCTGATCGACGACATGCTACGGCAGGGGTCACCGGCGGACCTGACACAGGCCCTCGCGCTGCCGCTGCCGATGACCGTGATCTGTCGGACGCTGGGCGTGCCGCTGGCCGACCGGGCCGAGTTCCGCCGGTGGACCGAGTCCCTGGTCGCGCTGCGCAAGATCACGGCGGAGGAGTTCCGCACCGTGGTGGACGCGCTGGAGGCATACCTGCGGAACCTGATCCGCCACCGCCGCCAGCAGCCCACCGACGACCTGCTCAGCGCCCTGGTCCAGGCCCGGGACGAGGGCAGCCGCCTCACCGAGCAGGAGCTGCTCTCCTTCGGGGTGACCCTGCTGGCCGCCGGGTTCGAGACCACCGCCAGCCACATCGCCAGCTCGACGTACCTGCTGCTGACCCGCCCCGGGCTCTGGGCGGGCCTGGTCACCGAACCGGACCGGATGGCCACCACGGTCGAGGAGCTGCTGCGCTTCGTCCCGCTCAACGGCGGCACCGGCCTGGCCCGGGTGGCGGTCGAGGACGTGGAGTTCGACGGTGTGACGGTCCGCGCGGGCGAGGCGGTCTTCGTCTCCACCATCTCGGGCAACCGGGACGAGGAGGCGTTCCCGGAGGCCGACACCTTCCGGCTGGACCGCGACCCGGAACCCCACCTCGCCTTCGGGTGGGGACCGCACCGCTGCCTCGGCGCCCGACTGGCCACGATGGAGCTGCACGAGGCGCTGGTCGCCCTGCGGGAGCGGGTACCGACCCTCCGGTTGGCGGTGCCGGCCGGTAACGTGGGCTGGAAGACCGGCACCATCCTGCGTGGGCCCCGCGAGTTGCCGGTCACCTGGTGACCGGGTCCGCCGCCGCCTCCGGAGGTCCGGTGCGTCCCGTGTCGACGGCCCCCTCCCCCGGCCGCTCTCCCCTACGGCCGTTGGTCCTCGCGCAGCTCATCAGCCTCACCGGCACCCACGTCACCGCGCTGGCGCTGCCCACGCTGGCCGTGCTGCTGCTGGACGCCGGGCCGGTCGCGGCGGCGCTGATCTTCGCCCTGGAGTACGGCGCCCGGGGGCTGACCGCGCCGCTGGTCGGCGTGCTCATCGACAGCGTCCGCTCACCCCGCCGGCTGCTGGTCGCCAACGACCTGCTGCACGCGCTCGTGGTGGCGTCGGTGCCGGCGATGTACCTGCTCGACGTGCTGTCCCTGCCGTACCTGGTGCTGGCCGCCGCGTGCTCCGGGATCCTGTCCGGGGTCACCGACATCTCGATCAACGCGGTGCTGCCCCGGCTGGTGCCCGCCGACCGGCTGGTCGGCGCCAACGCCTCCCTCGCCGGGGCCCGTGCCGCCGGTCAGATCGCCGGGCCGGCGGTCGGCGGGCTGCTCGTGCAGGCCCTCGGCGCGGCGCTCGCCATCGCCGTCGACACGGTGAGCTACCTCGCCTCGGCGGTGGTGTTCAGCCGGTTGCGCGGGGTCGACCGTGGCGCCCGCGAAGAGCCGGTGGTCACCGCGCCGGTGTCCCGGCGGGCCGCGCTACGCCGCTCGACGGCGGAGCTGCGGACCTCCCTGCGGGAGGGGTTGGCCACCTTCCGGGAGATTCCGCTGCTGGGCCGGCTGGCCCTCGCCACCGCCGCGCTGAACGTCGGCGGCGCCGGCCTCGGTGCCCTCTACACCCTCTACGCCTATCGAACGCTGGAGCTGAGCCCGCTCCAGGTCGGCGCGCTCTGGGGGGTGAACAGCGCCGCCGCGCTGGCCGCCGTGGCCACCGCCCGACGGGTGGTCGGCCGGTTCGGGCTGGACCGCTCGATCGCCCTGTTCGCCCCGGTCGCGGCGGGCTCGCTGCTGTTCATCCCGGCCGCGTCCCTGGCCGCCCCGCTGCTGCTCTTCGTCGTCTACGAGCTGATCTTCGGGTACTGCGCGACGGTCTGGTCGGTGGCGTCGGTCACCCTCCAGCAGCAACTGGTGCCGACCGAACGGCTCGGCCGGGTCATCGCGTTCAGCCGGACGGTGTCCATCCTGGCCGTACCGGTGGGGGCGCTCCTCGGTGGCGTCGCCGCCGACGTCTGGGGGCTGCCGGGAACCCTGACCGGCTTCGCCCTGATCGCCCTCGCCGGCACGGCCACCGTCACCGGACGGATCCGCCGCCGGACGGACGCGGACCCGCCCGCGCACGAACCGGCCGCCGGGGAGCCAGCGGGCGAGCGGACCTGACCGGCCGGTACGCGCCTCAGCTGTCCACCTTGTGGGCGCGCAGCGCCGCCCGGAGCCGGTCGACCAGTTCCCCGCACTCGGCGCGGGACAGGGTCAACGGCGGCATCAGCGGCAGGAACCCCGGCGCGTAGCTGGTCAGCAGGCCGTGGTCACGGCAGGTCAGCCGGAACCGGTTCACCTCCCGGACCGACCAGGGCGTGCCGTCGTCGTGGGCCAGTTCCAACCGCAGCATCATCCCCTCGCCCACCACCGGCCCCGCCCCCGGCTCGCCGGCCAGGCCGGTCAGCAGCTCGACCAGGTGCCGGCCGGTCTCCCGGACCCCCGCCAGGAACCCGGGCGCGGTGAGCACGTCCAGCACGGCCAGCCCGGCGGCCATCCCGATCGGGTGCCCGTCGGTGGTGGAGCCGTTCGGGAAGCCCAGCCGCAGCGGCGGGTCGGCGAGCGCGTCGAAGATCGGCGTGCCCACCACGAGCGCGGCCAGCGGGAAGTACCCGGCGCTCAGCCCCTTGCCGAGCACGACCATGTCCGGAGCGACGGCGAGCCGCTCGCTCACCGTCATGGTGCCGGTACGTCCGGCGCCGGTGGTCACCTCGTCCACGATGAGGTGGACGTCCCGGGCCCGGCACTCGGCGACCAGCGACTCCAGGAAGGGCAGCGAGACGGCCCCGATGTCGCTGCCGAGCACCGGCTCCACGACGACCGCGGTGACCCGGTCCACACCGATCTCCTCGACCAGCGCGAGGATCTCCGGCAGGGTCGGCGCGGTGACGTGGCGGACGTACGCGTCCAGCGGGGCGGACCACTCGTGCAGGATCGGCTCGCCGGTCAACGCGGTGGCCAGCGGCCCGGTGCCGTGGTAGCCGTTGTGGACGGCGACGACGTACCGCCGGTCCGGCTGCCCGGTCATCCGGCGGTGGAAGCGGGAGAGCATCGCCGCGGCCTCGGTCATCTGGCTGCCGGTGTTGCCGAACCGGACGTGCCGCAGCGGGGCCGGCATCAGCGCGGCCAGGCGGGCGGCGTACTCGACGGCCACCACGGGCGGCTGTTCGTACCGCATCACGGTGCCGGAGGGGAGCGTGTCCAACTGCCGGCGCATCGCCTCCTTCACCGGCTCGCAGGAGTGTCCCAGGGTCAGGTTCCACATGGACGACCGCGCGTCCAGGTAGCGGCGGCCGGCCGCGTCGGTGACGTGGTGACCGTCCCCCTCCACCAGGAACTGGCCCGGGTCCGCGTCGCGGAAGAAGTCCGTCATCGGCGACAGTCCGTGCCACACCATGTAGTCTGCGGGAAAATCCGACGTCATCCTGTTCCTCCCAGTTGGTGCCGGTCCCGGCGGGCCGCCGCCCGGCCCACGCCGGTCAGTGCGAGCCGGCGGTGGGCGTCCCACCCGTGGCCGCGTACCGCCGTCGGGTGAGGGCGAGGGCCGCGTCGACGACGTCGTCGACCGTGGGCAGCAGGGGCGCCAGCAGCACCGGGCTGGCGGGGGCGGGCACCGCCGCGCCGCACACGACGGCCAGCCGGTCGGGTTCGACCGCGCCCGCCTGGACCAGGTGCAGGCCGAGGTCGCACAGCAGGGAGGAGGCGCGGGGTTCCTCGTCCACCAGCACCACCGGACCCGCCCCGGCCACCAGGCCGGCGGTGCCGTCCCGGTCCAGCGGCGCGGCGGTGCGCAGGTCGACCACCTGACAGCGCACTCCGTGGTCGGCGAGTCGACGGGCGGCGCGCAGGCAGAGCGCGACCGTGTTGCCGATACCGACCAGGGTCAGGTCACGGCCGGCCAGGGCCCGGCCGGCCACCCCGAACGGCAGGGGCGCCGGGGTGGCCTCCGGTTCGGGCAGGTCCGCCCAGTCCGGCGTGTACAGACGCGGCGACTCCAGCACCACGACCGGGTCGGGGTGCCGCAACGCGGTGGCGAGCAGCCCGGCCGCCGAGTTGGGTGAACTCGGGACGGCGACGACCAGGCCGGGGATCTGGCTGAGCATCGAGTGGGCGGTGTGCTCGTGCTGCGCGCCGAGGTGCTCGTCGCCCCGGGTCAGCCCCCGGATAACCAGCGGCACGGAGAACTGCCCGTCGGACATGTACCGCCACTTGGTGGCCTGGTTGACCAGGGGGTCGAAGGCGGTGAAGAGGAAGGCGACGCGGGCGATGCTGACCAGGACGCGCCGCCCGACCAGCGCCATGCCGACGGCCATGCCGACCATCGCGTTCTCGGCGATCGGCAGCCGGACCATCCGGTCGGGACCGAAGAGGTCGATCAGGTCGGGCTGCTGGTAGGTGCAGAACATGTGCAGGTCGGGTTGTTCGGTCAGCGCCGACCGCACGGCCCCGCCGACCGGGTGCCGCCGGGTCACCGGGTCACCGCCACGGGTTCCGTGGTGACGTTCCCGTCCGCCGTCGCCGGATCCGGCGGTGGGGCGGCCAGCGCGGCGGCGAAGACCTCGTCGATCTCGCGGACCGTCTCCGTGTGGAGCCCGGTCCGCCGGTCGTCGGTCAGGTCGGCGCGGGCGGCGGCGATGTCGAGCGGGTCACGCGCCAGCCAGTAGGCGACCTCGTCGGCCGGCCGGTACTCGGCGGGCCGGGCGCCACCGACCTGCGCGTGGTAGTGCCGCAGGTAGGTGCGGGCCACCAGCACCTGGGGACGGCGGTCGCGTCGGCACCGGACCAGCAACGTCCCGGCGGCCCGGTGGACCGCCTCGACGTCGTTGCCGTCGACCTCCAGGTGGTCGATGCCGAGGCCGGCCACCAGTTCCGTCGGGGTCCGGTGCCGGACGAGGTCGCTGCGGGTCTGGTCCTGCCAGCCGTTGTCCTCGCAGACCAGCACGAGGGGAAGGCCGAGGGTGGCCGCGATGGTGAGGGTCTCGAAGCTGACGCCGGTGCCGAGCGCGCCGTCACCGCAGAAGACCACGGTGGCCCGACCGGCGGCGGTGGTCTTCTCCGCCATCGCCACCCCGGCGGCGATGGAGAGCTGGCTGCCCACGATCGAGCTGGCGCCGAGGAAGTGGCGGGACCGGTCGGCCAGGTGCATCGAGCCGCCCTTGCCCCCGCAGAGGCCGCCCGAACGCCCGAGGATCTCCCGGACGATCCCGTCCAGCGGGAGGCCGGCGGCCACCGCGTGCCCGTGGCAGCGGTAGAAGCTCACCACCCACTCGTCCGGACGGCGGGCCGCGAGCACCCCGGCCGCGACCGCCTCCTGTCCGGTGTACGGGTGCACGAAGCCCACGATCTCGCCCCGGTTGGCGGACTCGATGATCCTCTCCTCGAGGACCCGGATCCGCAGCATCGTCCGGTACGCCGCTGTCACCTGCACAACCGTTCCCGCCTTCGCCGGACCGTCGGGTTCCCCCGGATGGTGGAGCCTGTTCGGCGTGGATGATCTGCAATCCTGCCACGACAGTTACGCATGTCAATAGATGTGTTCCGCTCGGCCGGTCGACGGCGAGGGCGGATCGTCACGGAACTGTCATGGATCCGCGCGGAGGTCGCCAATCCCCGGCGGCAGGGTGGAGTGCAGTCGGTGCCCGCACCCCGACCCGGAGGAGAGAACAGCAGGATGACCGTAGTGTCCGAAGACCGGCTGATGACTCTGATCTGCGACACCTGTGGTGACTCCACCACCGGGCTCGCCTGCGTGCTGCCCGACGCCGAGGTCGTCTGGACGCTGGTCACCGACCTCGGCTGGACGGGTTCGCCGTTCGCCTCCGGGCCGCACCGCTGCCCGCACTGCAGCCTGCTGCCCGGAGCCGACGAGCGAACGGCCTGCGACGCCCACGGCCCCGGTGGCGTCCTGGGCATCGACCACGTCGAGGACGTCACGGTCGTCACCTCCACCGGCGACGTCGACCTGGACACCGGCGACACCCTCCGCGCCGCCCTGCGTCATGCCGCCGACATGGGCGGCGACGTGGTGGTGGACCTGAGCCGGGTGCACCTCATCGACTCCACCGGCCTGGGCCTGCTGGTCCGGGCCCAACGGGAGGCCCGCGAGCGGGGCGCCACGCTCTGCCTCGCCGCCCCGTCGGCGTTCGTCCGCGCCGTCCTGCGCACCATGCGGCTGGACACCGTCGTCCCGACCTTCGCCAGCCGGGACGAGGCGGTGGCCCACCTGGCCGGCCTGCGGTCCGCCTCTTCCGCGGGGCGGGCAGCGGTGCCGTGCGGGCACCCCTGACCCCGCCCCGACGGCCACCACCCCCGCCCATCCGTACCCGTCCACAAGGAGCAGTCCCGTGGTCCTGCCCTGGCCGTTCCCCGACGACGACGCCCGTCCCGCCGAGCCGTCCCCGCCGGCAGAGAGCGACGACAGGCGCATCGCCGCCGAGGTGACGCAACGGCTCAACGGCAACCGCCTCACCCGTCGCCAGCGGATCGTCGTCGAGGTGCAGAACCGGGTGGTCATCCTCGGCGGCACCGTGGAGAGCCCGGACGTCCGGCTCACCGCCGGGGAACTGGCCTGGGGCGTCCGCGACGTGGCCGACGTCTGCAACACCCTCCGGCTCACCAACCGGCAGCGACCACGACGCTGACCACGCCGTGGTCACCCGTCGGCGGACGTCCGGCCACCCCGGCGACGGCGCAGCAGCACGACGGTCAGGACCGCCCCGAGCAGCGCCAGGCCGCCACCCGCCACACCCGGCCACCGCCACCCGCTCGACGCGCCTGCGGCGGGAGCGACGACGGGCGGGGCGGTGGCCGGGACACCGGCCGGCGTGGCGCCGGGCACCGGCTCACCCGGGTCGACCAGACGGCCGACCGTGGCGTCCCGGGGCAGCGAGAACCCCCAGTCGAGCAGCGCGGCTCCCTGCTGCCAGCCGCGCAGCGGCCGGGGCTCGGCCCCGAGCAACGTCACGACGAGCCGGCGACCGTCGCGCTCGGCCGCGCCCACGTAGGTGTGCCGGGCCAGGTCGGTGAAGCCGGTCTTGCCACCGAGCGCCCCCGGATAGCGGTCCACGAGCGGGTTCTCGTTCTGGATCTGGAAGCCCCGCGCCAGCCGTCCCTGGGCCGGGACCTGGGCCTGCCGGGTGAGCGCGTACCGCCGGAACGTCGGGTCGGCGAAGCAGACCCGGGCGATCAGCGCCAGGTCGTACGCGCTGGTGAACTGCCCGGGGCCGTCCAGGCCGGACGGCGTCACCGCGTGGGTCTGGTACGCGCCGAGCCGGTGGGCCCGCTCGTTCATCGCGCGGACCCCGCCGGCCGCGCCCTGCGCGCCGCCGCCCAACCGGGCGAGCACGTTGGCGGTGTCGTTGCCGGACTGGAGCAGCAGCCCGAGCCAGAGCAGCTCCACCGGATAACGGCCACCCTCGACCAGCCCGACCGCCGAACTTCCCGGCTCGATGTCGAGGTCGGCGCGGGTCACCGTGACCACCCGCTGCGGGTCCAGGGTGGGCAGTAGCGTCGCCGCGAGCAGCAGCTTCTGCACGCTCGCCGGGGTGCCCGGCTCGTGCGGGCCGCACCCGCCCAGCACCGCCCCGGTGTCCAGGTCCGCCACCAGCCAGGAGGTGGCGGTCACGCTCGGCGGCGACGACCCGGCCGGCACGACCAGCCCGGAGGTGGCGAGCGCCGCCCCGCCCACGGCCCGCTCGGCCGGCGCGACCGGCGGCGGCACCGGTCGGGGCGGACGGGAGACCGCCGGGGCGGGCTGCCTCGGACACGGCACCGCTGGCGGCGGGGCGCCGGCCCCGACGGGCCGTCCGGTGACGCCCGGCAGGGCGGCGGTCGGTGTGGCGGCCGCCCCGGCGGCGGGCACCGGGACCGCCGTGGCGACGCCGAGGACGAGGGTCCCGACGACGGCTGCCGCGCCCCGCGTCGCCGATCCGGTCATGGACCAGCACGTTACCGGGACCCCGGTGCCCGGGAACGGGTACCCGCCGGGCGACCGCGCGCCGGTCACCGGGCGGATGGCCTCGACGGACGTCGCCGGTCGATCGGTTATGGTGGCCCGGCTCGTGGCGTGGACGAGGGGAGCGGACGATGCGTGGGGACCTGTCCCGTCGGGCGGCCGAGGAACGGGACGCGGCCGACGCCCTCGCCGGGTTGCGCGACCGCTTCGTGATCGCCGACCCGGAGCTGGTCTACCTCGACGGCAACTCCCTGGGACGGCTCCCGGCGGCGACACCGGACGCCCTGGCCCGACTCGCCCGGCAGGACTGGGGCACGGAACTGGTCCGCTCCTGGTCGACCTGGATCGACTGGGGTCGCCGGCTCGGCGACCGGCTCGCCGCGCACGTGCTCGGCGCGCGCCCCGGCGAGGTGGTCGTCTCCGACTCGACGTCGGTGAACCTCTACAAGCTCGCCGCCGCCGCGCTGGACGCCAACCCCGGCCGGCACACCATCCTGGTCGACGCCGAGGAGTTCCCCACCGACCGGTACCTCCTCCAGGGGCTCGCCGGGCAGCGGGGCCTCACGGTGCGGACCATAGCCTCGCACCTGGACGAGGGGCTCGACCCGGACGACGTCCGCCGGGCCCTGGACGACCAGGTGGCGCTGGTCGTGCTCTCGGCGGTCTCCTACCGCTCCGGCACCCTGCTCGACCTGGCCGCAGTGAACGCGGCGGCCCGCGAGGTCGGGGCGTACGTCCTGTGGGACCTGTCGCACGCGGCCGGGTCGGTGCCGGTCGAACTGACCGCCTCCGGCGCGGACCTCGCCGTCGGCTGCACCTACAAGTACCTCAACGGCGGCCCGGGCGCGCCGGCCTTCCTCTACGTCCGCGAGGAGTTGCAGGCCCGGCTGCGCCAGCCGATCTGGGGCTGGTTCGGCCAACGCGACCAGTTCCGGATGGGCGCGGAGTACGACCCCGCCCCGGGCATCGACCGGTTCCTGGTCGGCACCCCGCCGATCCTGTCGCTGGCCGCCCTCGACCCGGCGTTGGACGTGTTCGCCGAGGCGGGCATCGACCAGGTACGCGCCAAGGGCGTCGGCCTCGGCGAGTTGATGGTGGAGCTCGCCGACGCCTGGCTCACTCCGCTCGGTTTCACGCTGGCCTCGCCGCGCGACCCGCAGCGCCGGGGCAGCCACATCTGCCTGGCCCACCCGGACGCGCTGCGGATCTCCCAGGCGCTGATCAGCGAAGCGAAGGTGGTGGGTGACTTCCGGGTGCCCGACCGTCTGCGGCTCGGCCCCGCCCCTCTCTACACCCGCTACGTCGACGTCTGGGACGGCATGGAGCGGCTGCGCGACCTGGTGGCGCGCGGCGGGCACGAACACCTCCCGGTGGAGCCGCCACGGGTCACCTGACCTGCGACGACACCCCGACCGTCCGAGCCGCCCGGCGTCCGCGCCGGGCGGCTTCTGCGTGTCGCACGGGTGTGGTCTGACTTTTGTCATGAGTACCCGTGCGCTGCGCACCCGGCGTCGTGACTAAGCGCACTGGAGCCAACACTGTCCCGTCCACGAGACTCATTGCATCGCCGGAAACGAGGACCGGCCCGGGACACGGAAGGAGGTCAGACGGTGGACGAGCGCTACGACAGCTTCTGTGTCGCGGACCGGTTGTTCTACGACTCCCTCGGCAACGCCACCGACGGACGCACCTTCGTGACCGGGCGTCCCGCCCCGGCCGGCTGGACGTCCGACGCCACCAGTGACTGGATGAACTACGCCCCGGAGGGCGGCTCGCTGCCCCCGCAGGGCTGGAAGATCCACGTCTCGGCCGGCGTCGACAACGCCGAGCGGGTGCTCGACGCGGTCTGGTCGTACTGCGTGCCGCGTGGCCTGGCGTTCAAGTTCCTCCGCAGCCCGCGCATCGTGCTGCTGCGCAACTCGAAGTACGCCCCCCGCGCCGCCAGCGGCAAGTTCGTCACCATCTACCCGCGTGACGAGGCGGAACTGGAACTGGCCTGCAAGGAACTCGACGAGCTGCTCGTCGGCGAGACCGGCCCCTACATCCTCAGCGACCTGCGCTACGGCACCGGCCCGGTGTACGTCCGCTACGGCGGCTTCACCGCCCGCTACTGCCTCACCCCGGACGGGCAGACCGTCCCGGCGATCGCCGACGACACCGGCACCCTGGTGCCGGACCGGCGCGACCCGGTCTTCCACGTGCCGTCCTGGGTGACCCTGCCCGACTTCCTCGCCCCCCACCTGGCCGCCCGGAGCGCGACCAGCACCAACGAGGTGCCCTACCGGATCGAGAAGGTCATCCACTTCTCCAACGGTGGCGGCCTCTACGTGGGGCGGGACACCCGCGACGACGCGCAGGTGGTGCTCAAGGAGGCCCGCCCCCTGGCCGGCCTGGACTCCGACGGGACCGACGCGGTCGCCCGGCTGGAGCGGGAGGCGGCGATGCTGCGCCGGCTCGCCGACCTGCCGCAGCTGCCCCGGCTGCACGACGAGTTCACCCTCGGCGAGCACCGGTTCCTCGCGCTGGAGTTCGTCGAGGGACGCCCGCTGAACAAGGTGCTCGCCAACCGGCACCCGCTGGTCGTCGCCGACGCCACCGAGGATGCTCTGGCGGCGTACACCCGGTGGGCGCGGGACGTCTACACCCAGGTCGAGACCGCCGTGCAGGCGATCCACGACCGGGGCGTGGTCTACGGCGACCTGCACATGTCCAACATCATGGTGCGGCCGGACGACCGGATCGTGCTCATCGACTTCGAGGTCGCCGCCGCCGAGGACGACAGCCACCGACCGGGACTGCGCAACCAGGGTTTCGCCGCGCCCCGCCACGTCCGGGGCAGGGCCGCCGACCGGTACGCCCTGGCCTGCCTCCGCCTGGCGCTCTTCCTCCCACTGACCCAGCTGGTCCGGCTCTCCCCGGCGAAGGCCGCGCACCTGGCCGACGTCATCACGGAGAACTTCCCGGTCCCCCGGTCCTTCCTCGACCCGGCGGTCGACGAGATCACCGCCGCGTTCCGCGCGGAGACCGGCGGCTCCGACACGACGGGCGATTCCGGTGCGGGCTCCGTACCGACCGGGAAGCCCCTGCCGGACCTGGCGGACGGCGACTGGCCGACCGTCCGGGACCGACTCGCCCGGGCGATCCTCGCCAGCGCCACCCCGGACCGTGACGACCGGCTCTTCCCCGGTGACATCGAGCAGTTCCGCAGCGGCGGGCTCAACCTCGCGTACGGCGCGGCCGGGGTGCTGCACACCCTGGCGCAGACCGGGGCGGGCCGCCGGCCGGAACACGAGGAGTGGCTGGTCCGGCGGGCGAAGAACCCGGTCTCCGGCACCCGGCTCGGCTTCTACGACGGGCTGCACGGGGTCGCGTACGCGCTGGAGCGGCTGGACCGCCGGCAGGACGCCCTGGACGTGATCGAGATCTGCCTCCGGGAGCCCTGGGACCGGCTGGACCACAGCCTGCTCAGCGGCCTGTCGGGAGTGGCGCTCAACCTGGCCGACCTGGCCGGACGCACCGGGGAGTCCGGGCTGCGTGACGCCGCGTGGCAGGCCACCGAACGGGTGGTCGACCGGCTCGCCGACGACCCCGGGCCGGACATCAGCGGTGGTGTGCACCCGTACGCCGGGCTGCTGCGCGGCCGGAGCGGGCCGGCGCTGATGCTGGTGCGCCTGTACGAGCTGACCGGGGACGCGACGCTGCTGGAGCACGCCGCCACGGCGCTGCGCCAGGACCTGCGTCGGTGTGTGGTACGCCCGAACGGCGCGCTGGAGGTCAACGAGGGCTGGCGGACCATGCCCTACCTCGGACAGGGCGGCGTCGGTGTGGGGCTGGCCCTCGACCAGTACCTGACCCACCGCGACGACGACGGGTTCGCCCGGGCGAGCGCCGCGGCGTACCAGGCGGCCCGGTCCCCGATGTACGCGCAGAGCGGCCTCTTCGCGGGCCGGGCGGGAATCGTCGCCTACCTCGCGGCGACCGCCCGCACGCCCGAGCAGCGACCGGAACTGGACGCGCAGCTGCGGCGGCTGGCCTGGCACGCCATGCCGTACGCCGACGGGGTGGCCTTCCCCGGCGAGAAGCTGCTGCGGCTCTCGATGGACCTCGGCACCGGCACCGCCGGTGTGCTGTTCGCCCTGGGCACGGCGCGACACGACGAACCGCTGACGCTGCCCTTCCTCGCGCCGCTGGCCGGCGCACCCGAACTCCCCTCACCAACGGGGGCGAGCCTGACGACCAAGACCCCGGGGGGAGGTGAATTGACATGACTCTTCTGGACCTTCAGGGCCTGGAGACCCACGGTGGTGGCCACGGCGACACCAGTGGGCTGAGCCTGCTCCTCTGCGAGGGCAGCTCGCTGTCGGTCACGTCCTGCGACTGATCGAATCACCAAGCGAGCCCCGGGCGGGTAGACGTACCCGCCCGGGGCACACGCGTGTCGGGAGGACGAATGGGGACGCGGTCGCCCGGGGACCGGCTGGTACGCCGGTCGGTGCGGCACGGCGGTGGATGGACGGTCGCCCTGGCCGGGGTCGCGCTGCTCGGAGCCGCCGCCCAACTGTTCCTGCCCACCGCTCTCGGTCACGCCGTCGACGCCGCGCTCGGCGACGGCTCCCGCTGGTGGCCGCTGGTCGCCGGCGTCCTGGTGGCGGTCCTGATCGCCACCGACACACTCAGCGACCTGGCCACCGGCTACGGTGCGGCCCGGGCCACCGCCCGGCTCCGCGACCAGCTGACCCGCCACCTGTTCCGCCTGGACGTCCGGCAGGCGCGCCGGCACCCGGTGGGTGACCTGACCGCCCGACTGGTCGCCGGGGCCGCCGACGCCGGGCAGGCCGGCAACGCGGTGGTCCTCGGCGCGGTCGCGGTGATCCCCCCACTGGGCAGCGTCGTCGCGCTCACCCTGTTGGCGCCGGCGCTCGGCCTGACCCTGCTCGCCGGGTTGGTCCTGCTGACCGTGCTGCTGCGCACCTTCGTCACCGACTCCTCCACGGTCGTCACCGCCTACCAGCGGGTCCTCGGCACGATCGCCGGGCGGCTGCTGGAGTCGACGGGTGGGGCGCGCACCGTCGCCGCCGCCGGCACCGTCGACCAGGAGCGGGAACGGATCCTCGAACCCCTGCCCGAGCTGGCCGAACACGGCCGACGCAGCTGGGAGCTGCTGGCCCGCGCGGGTGCCCGGACCGCCGCCGTGGCGCCGCTGCTCACCCTGGCCGTGATCGCCGTCGGCGGGTACGGGCTGACCGCCGGCTGGCTCACTCCCGGCGAACTGGTGGCCGCCGTCCGGTACGCCACCCTCGGCGCGGGACTCGGCGCGGCGGTGGCCGCCCTCAACCGCCTGGTCCGGGTCCGCGCCGGCGCGCACCGTCTCGCCGAACCACTGGCCCTTCCGGTGGCCCCGGTCGGCGACCGGCCCCTGCCACGGGGGTGGGGTGAGTTGACGTTGCGCGGGGTCACCGTCCACACCGACGACGGCCGTCCGATCCTCTCCGGGGTCGACCTGACCGTGCCCGCCGGTGGCACGGTCGCCGTGGTCGGCGTCTCCGGGTCGGGCAAGTCCACCCTCGCCGCGGTGGCGGGTCGGCTGCACGACCCGGACGCCGGTGAGGTGCTGCTCGACGGGGTGCCGCTGCACCGACTCGACCCGGCGACGCTGCGCCGCGCGGTCGGGTACGCCTTCGAGCGGCCGGTCCTGGTCGGCGCGACCGTGCACGAGGCGGTCGGGCTGGCGTTGCCCGCCGACGCGGCGGTCCCGCCACCGGACGCCCCGGCCACTCCCCCGGTGCTCGCGGCGACCCGCGCGGCGGCGGTGGACGACTGCGTGGGCCGCCTGCCGGAGGGCTTCCGCACTCCGCTGCACCGGGCGCCGCTCTCCGGTGGCGAGGCGCAGCGGCTGGGGCTGGCCCGCGCGCTGGCCGCCGAACGGCTGCTCGTCCTCGACGACGCGACGTCCAGCCTGGACACCGCCACCGAGCACCGGGTCTCCCGGGCGATCGCCGGGCGGGCCGGTGAGCGTACCCGTCTGGTGGTCACGCACCGGACGGCGACTGCGGCGGCGGCCGACCTGGTGGCCTGGCTCGACCGCGGACGGCTGCGGGCCCTCGCCCCGCACCGTCTCCTCTGGTCGGACCCGGCCTACCGGGCGGTCTTCCAGGCCGGGGAGGGCACGCCGTGACCCGCCTTCCGGCCCGGGACGACGCCCGGCCGACGGCAGGTTACCGACCGCCGCCCGCCGGGGTGCTCCGGGAGACCGGCCGGGCGCTGCGGGCCCGGCGACGGGAACTCGGCCGGCTCGCCGGCTGGTCGGCCGCCGAGTCGGTGCCGGCGCTGCTCTCCGGTCTCCTGGTCGCCCGGGCGGTGGACCAGGGTTTCCTGGCCGGGCGGTTCGGCACCGGCCTGGTGTGGCTCGGCGTGCTGGCGTTGGCGATGCTGGTCGGCGCGGCGGCCACCGGCGGGGTGTACCGGGCGTTGGGGGCGGTGGTCGAGCCGTTCCGCGACGAACTGGCCGACCGGGTCGTGCGGAGCGCGCTGCGCGCGGCGACCACCGGCGGCACCGGGTCGGAGAGCGCGGCGGTGGCCCGGTTGACCCAGCAGGTCGAAGTGGTCCGGGACGCCTTCGGCGGGTTGCTGATGGTGGTGCGTGGTTTCCTCTTCGCCGCCGTCTCGGCGCTGATCGGCCTGGTCGCGTTGGCCCCGCTGGTCGCCGCCCTGGTCGCCGTGCCGCTGCTGGCCGGGCTGGTGGTGTTCGTCGCCGGCCTGCCGGCGATGGTCGCCCACCAACGCCGCTACGTGCGGGCCGGCGAGGCGCTCGGCGAGGCGGCGGCGACCGCGCTGGCCGGACACCGCGACGTTCTCGCCTGCGGCGCGCAGGACCGGGTGGTCGCCGGGGTCGCGGCGCGGATCACGACACTGGCCGACGCCGAGCGGACGGTCGCCCGGATGACCGCGCTGCGCAGCCTCAGCCTCGGCCTGGGCGGGTGGGCTCCGTTGGCGGTGTTGATACTCGCCGCGTCGTGGCTGGTGAGCCGGGGGGTGACCGCCGGGGCGGTGCTCGGCGCTCTGGTCTACGTCTCGACGGGGCTGCAACCGGCCCTGCGGGCCCTGGTGCAGGGGGTGGGCGGGGGCGGCCTGCGGTACGTGGTGGCCCTGGAGCGGATCCTGCACACCAGCCCGCCCGGTCCCGCCGGATCCGTTCCCGTGCAGCACGGCGACCCGACGCGGAACGGGGTGTCCACCGTCGGACCCGGCTCGGCGGGCGGGCGTCGACGGGCGGGGCCGGACGACGTCCCGGGCCTGCCCGGGCCGGACGGCACTCCCGCGTTGCACGTCCACCGGCTGACCTTCCGGTACGGCCCGCGTGCCCGGCCCGTGCTCGCGGACTTCTCGCTCACCCTCGCCCCCGGCGAGCACCTCGCGGTGGTCGGACCGAGCGGCGCGGGCAAGTCCACCCTGGCGGCCCTGGCCTCCGGTCTGGTGCGCCCCGGGGCCGGCTCGGTGTCGATCGCCGGCACGCCGGTCGACTCCGTCGACGCCGACCGGCTCGCCCGGTTGCGGGTGCTGGTGCCCCAGGAGGCGTACGTCTTCAGCGGCTCGCTCGCGGCGAACCTGCGCTACCTGCGTCCGGACGCGGACGACGCGCTCCTCGCGACGGCGCTGGACGCACTGGGCGCCCGGCCCCTGGCCGACCGGCTCGGCGGGCTGGACGCGCCGGTGGCGCCGACCGCGCTCTCCGCCGGGGAGCGGCAGGTGATCGCGGCGGTGCGGGCCTGGCTGGCCCCCGCCCCACTGGCCATCCTGGACGAGGCGACCTGCCACCTGGATCCGGCCGCCGAGACGCTGGTCGAGGAGGCCTTCGCCCGCCGGCCCGGCACCCTGGTCGTGGTCGCCCACCGGATCACGTCCGCGCTCCGGGCGGACCGGGTGCTGGTCCTGGACGGGGAACGTCCGGTGCTCGGTGACCACCGGGAACTGCTCGCCCGGTCCGCCACCTACCGGGAACTGGTCGGGTACTGGGACGACCGGCCGGCGTCGTCACCGCCGGCCGGCGCACCCGCGCGGACCGGTCCGGCCTGACGGCACGCGGTCCGGGGACGTCGGTGTCGTGCGTCCCGACCGGGTCCCGGACATCCCCGGTCGGGACCGGGCACCGGCCGGATCGGGCCGGCGCCGTCCCGTCAGATCCAGCCCGCGTCCTGGGCGACGCGGACCGCCTCCACCCGGGTACGCGCGCCCGCCTTCCGGGCGATCCGGCCGAGATGGTTGCGTACCGTCCCCGGTGAGAGGCCCAGTGACCCGGCCACCTCCGCGACCGTCGCCCCCGCCGCGGTCAACTCCAGGATCTCGGTCTCCCGCCCGGTGAGCGGGCTGGTCGCGGTGAGCGCGGCGAGCACCAGTTCCGCGTCGACCACCGTCTCTCCGCGGGCGAGCCGGCGCACACCGTCGACCACCCGGCGGGGTGAGACGTCGTTGGCGAGGACGCCGACCGTCCGCCCGCCGGCGAGCACGTGGTGCAGTCCCCGGACCCGACGCCGGTCGGCCAGCACCAGCATCGGGCACGGTCCGACGGTGCCGGCCCCGCCGTCGTCGATCAGGTCGAGGTCGACGACCGCCACGTCGGGCAGCTTCGTCCAGAGCATGGGCTGGATCTCGTCGCCCCGATCCACCTCGGCCACCACGCTGATGTCCTGTTCGGCGGCGAGCACCAGGGCCAACGCACCGCGAATCAGCGTGCCGTCGAGGGCAAGCATGGTACGGATCACGAATTTCCTCCCGAATTGGACACCAACCGGAAAGCATGGGAAGTTAACGTCACATCACGCCGATGTAACGTCCGATCGGCATGACGAACCCGTGGCGAAAAATGAGATTTTGACGGATTCCCCCGCACGGTCCCCCGTCCCTCCCGAATGGACAATACCGAATCAGACGTTCGGCCGGTACCGCCGTCCAGTCGGATGAGTTCCACGATGACCGATGAGGCCGGAAAGTCCTTTACACGGGACTGCACGACATGGACATGCCACGTCGCCGCCGTCCGGGTCCACCCCGCACGGCGGCGGGTGCACCGGGATCACGCGAGGGGATCCCGGTGGTGGGGCCGGTCGACCGGCCCCACCACCGGCCCGGCTAGAGCCAGCCCTCGCGCTGGGCGCGGCGGATCGCCTCCATCCGGTTACGGGATCCGGTCTTGCGCAGGATCGCCGACAGATGGTTCCGCACGGTCCCGTGCGCCAGAAAGAGCCGGCGGGCGATCTCCTTCAGCGGCAGTCCCTCGGCAGCCGCGCGCAACACGTCCAGTTCCCGGGGGGTGAACGGACTCTTCGGTGGGCTCAACACCGCCACCGCCGCCGTCGGGTCGATGACCCGCTCCCCGGCGGCGAGCGACCGGATCATCCGAACCAACTCCTCCAACGGCCCGTCCTTGCCGATGAACCCCCGTGCCCCGGCGGACACCGCCGCCTCCAGCACGGCCGGACTCCACCGGTAGCTCATCGCCAGGATCGCCGCCTTGGGCGCCTGGCCGGCGATCTCCTCGATCGTCCGGACCAGGTTGGGCGACTCGGGCGACTCCGGCAGCAGATCGAGCACGACGACGTCCGGCGTGGTACGCCGCACCACGGCGGGCACCTCGCCGACGTCCGCGACCGCCGCCACCACCTCCATGTCCTCCTCATGGGACAGCACGGCACAGAGCGCACCGCGCAACAGCCCCATCTCCTCCACCACGACAACGCGGATCACCACGTACTCTCCGTTCTCGGGTACGCGTCGCGACGGCCACCCGACCGTCTCCCAGGACAGGGAGGGCGGGGCCGGTACGCACGCGGAAAAGGGGTACGACCCTGGGGCTCCGCCGCTGTCGAGAGCGGACGGATGGAGCCCACGCGACCCGTCGTCGACCGGACGGCTCCGGGAGCCGGGACGGACGACGGGAGGGCGTACTCAGCCGGGGCGGGCGGTCACCGTGGGAGAGCGGCCCCGGGCGGGCGCCGGCGGCACCGCCACGAGGGCGTCCCGGACGGAGCGGTCCGGGTGCGACGTCTCCGGTGGCAGGGCCGCGCCGGAGCGGGGGCCGCTGTCACCGCTGACCCGGTCGTCGCCGGGCGCGACCGGCGCGTCGGACGAGTCTCCGGACGCCGAGCCGGATTCCAGGGTCGGCGCGGCCGGCACCGCCCGGTGGCCGAACCCGGGAACGGGCCCCCGCACGGGACTCCAGGACTCTCCGCTCCGGGCCGGACCCGACGGGGACCAGCCTCCATTGTGGACCCAGGGGGGCTGGGCGAGCGGGCCCGTGACCGGCGGACCTTCCGTCGGACTGTCGGGTACGGGCACGTCGGGGGCCGGCGTCGGCACCGGCGCGGCCGGCGGCGCCGATCCCGGTGGGAGCGCCGGGTCGCCGCCACCACCGGGCAGGTCGAGGATCGGAGCGAGCACCCCACCGAGGACGCCGCCGAGCAGGTCGAGGATCGGCCGCAGCGCACCGTCCAGCACCCCGACCAGCCGGGGCGGCAGCGGGATCCGACCGGGAGGCGACGTGGGTTCCGGCGCGGGAACGGTGGGCCCGTCCACCGGACCGGCGGGTCCGCTGTCGGGCACCGGTCGGGGTGGCACGACGGGAGCCGGGGGCCGGGGCCGGGTGGTCACGGGTGTGGGCGCGGCTCCGTCCGGGATGGCCGGCGGGGCGGAAACCGGGGGCCGTACCGGTCCGTCGACCGGCGCGACCGGCGGGTCTGGCGGCGGCGCGGCGCGCGGCGGCAGGATCCGGGAGACGATCCGGGGCAGGACAGGCTCCGGTCGGGGCCGCGTTCCGGCCTCGCGGTCCGGTCGGCGGGCCAGCGGCGTCTCCCCCGTTGTCGGGGCCGGTCGGACCGGGGCCACGGCGAGCCGCCTCCGGTCGTCGACCGCGGGCCGTCCCGCCCGCAGGCGAATCCCGGTCGGCGAGGCGGCGGGCTCACGCGACGGTACGACGGAAGACTCGCGCCCGAGCTGCCGCACGTGCGTCACCACGTCGGCGGGACGCCCGGTCCCCGCGCCAGCGTCGCCGGTTTCCGCGCGAGCCGGGGCAGCGGAAAGCGCCACGGCGAGCAGGGCCGCGCCGACCCCGGTCACGACGAGGACAGCCGCGCGGGCGAGGCGGATCCACCCCGCCGAACCGGACGGGGCGTGACGCCCCTGGTTCGGGGCCGAGGGGGAGGTGATCGCGGCACGGCGCAACGGGGGACGACCCTTCCGGCGGGAACGTCCGCACATCGTAGCCTCGTGTTCGGACGATCGCACTCAGCGACGTCGTAGGTGACGGAAAACCGACCGCCGCCTCCCCTGGGGCATCAGATACGGGTAATGGGCCCAGCGCGTGGACCCGTCACCGCGCGGACGTCCCGAGCCGGAACGTCCGCGCGGTCGCTCAGTCGGCGGGGGTGATCCGCACGGCGGCTTCGAGGGCCGTCGCGATGCCGGCCTCCGTCGTCGCCTTGTCGACGCCGAGGCCGGTGAGCACCCCGTCGCCGTCCTCCTGTTCGAGGAGGGCGAGCAGGATGTGCTCGGTGCCGATGTAGTTGTGCCCGAGCCGCAGCGCCTCCCGGAAGGTCAGCTCCAGCGCCTTCTTGCCCTCGGCGTTGTACGGGATCAGGTCCGGCACGTTCGGCACCGCCGCCGGCAGCACGGCGGCCACCGCCTCGCGGACCGCCTCCAGGGTGACCCCCTGCGCGGTGATCACCCTGGCCGCCACCGCCTCCGGCTCGGCGAGCAGACCGAGGACCAGGTGCTCCGGGCCGATCTGCGGGCTGCCGGCGGCACGAGCCTCGTTGTGCGAAGCCGCCACCACGTTGCGGGCCCGGGGGGTGAACCGGTTGAAGCCCTCGCTCGGGTCCATCGGGGCCTCGCCCCCCTTCGGGACGAAGCGCTTCTGGGCGGCCTGCTTGCTGACGCCCATGCTCCGGCCGATCTCGGTCCAGGAGGCGCCCGACCGGCGGGCCTGGTCGACGAAGTGGCCGATCAGGTGGTCGGCGACCTCGCCCAGGTGGTCGGCGGCCACCACCGCGCTGGAGAGCTGGTCGAGGGTGTCGGGATGCACGCGCTTGATCGCCTCGATCAGGTCGTCGAGGCGTACCTGGTTGCTCATCTGGACGGGATTCGTCATACGTCAACCATAGGTTGACGCTCCAGCGAAGTCAACCTGCGGTTGACGGACCCTGGGCGTCAGGTGTCCGCCGTCGGATAGGCGCTGATCGCGGCCGGTTCGACGGCGACCCAGACCCGCGCGCCGGCGGTGAGGCGCAACCGGGCGACGGCGGACGGGGGCACGTCGGCAGCCACCGGGAGCGGACCGGCCAGGCGTACCCGGAGGTTGTCTCCGTGCCGCTCGACGTCGGCGACGGTGGCCGCCCAGGTGTTGCCCCGGCCCTCCTCCGGCGGACGGGGATGGAGCACGACCGCCGACGGCGGGAAGGCGACGAAGGCGTCCCCGTCGCCCCGGTCGGCGGTGGTCAGCGTCAGTCCCTCGCGCAGCCGGACCCGGTCACCGGCGGCGTGCCCGCGATGCAGGTTGAGCCCCACCAGCCGGGCCACGTAGTCGGTGCGGGGACGGGCGGTGACGGTGGCCGCGTCACCCTCCTGCACCACGACCCCCGCCTCGACGACGACCAGCCGGTCGGCGAGCACCAGGGCGTCCAGCGGATCGTGGGTGACCAGCAGGGCCGCCCCCGGGTGCGCGGCCAGGTGCCGCTGGAGTTCGGTCCGGGTGTCCAGCCGGGTCCGGGCGTCGAGGGCGGCGAGCGGCTCGTCCAGCAGCAGCAGCGCCGGCCGGACCGCCAGCGCCCGGGCCAGCGCGACCCGCTGCGCCTGCCCCCCGGAGAGCTCCCGGGGCCGGCGGGCGGCATGTCCGGCCAGGCCGACCCGGTCGAGCCACTGCCGGGCCATGGCGCGGGCCGCCCGCCGGTCGAGCCCCTGCCGACGGGGCCCGAACGCCACGTTCTCCTCCGCGCTGAGATGCGGAAAGAGCAGGTAGTCCTGGAAGACCACGCCGACCCGGCGGCGCTCCGGCGGCGTCCACGACCCCTCGGCGGGACGGTCGAGGTCCCGGCCGTCGAGGGTGACATGCCCGGCGGTCAGCGGTCGCAGCCCGGCGAGAGCCCGCAGGGCGGTGGTCTTGCCGGCCCCGTTCGGGCCCAGCAGGGCGACCACCTCGCCGGAAGCGACCCGCAACCGCACGTCGAGACGGAATCCACCCCGGTCGACGACGAGGTGGGCGTCGAGGCCGCCGGTCACCGGACCGCCCACCGGTCGCGCAACGCGGCGAGGATGGTGACCGAGACGACCAACAGCACCAGACTCAGCACGATCGCGGCCTCCAGATCGGTCTCCAGCGCCAGGTAGACCGCCAACGGCATGGTCTGCGTGGTGCCCGGGAAGTTGCCGGCGAAGGTGATCGTCGCGCCGAACTCGCCGAGCGCACGGGCCCAGCAGAGCACCGCCCCGGCGGTCACCCCGGGCGCCACCAGCGGCAGGGTGACCCGGGTGAAGGTGCTCCAGCGACCGGCGCCCAGGGTCGCCGCGGCCTCCTCGAAGCGGCGGTCCGCGCCGCGCAGGGCCCCCTCCACCGCGACGACCAGGAAGGGCATCGCCACGAACGCCTCGGCGAGCACCACCCCGGCGGTGGTGAACGGCAGCGTGACGCCGAACGTCTCGTCGAGCCAGCCGCCGAGCAGGCCCCGCCGGCCGAAGACCAGCAGCAGCGCCACGCCGCCCACCACCGGAGGCAGCACCATCGGCACGGTGACCAGGGCGCGGACCACCCGCCGGCCGGGAAACTCGACCCGCGCCAGCAGCCAGGCCAACGGCACGCCGAGCAGCAGGCAGAGCAGCGTGGCCAGGGTCGCCGAAACCAGCGAGAGCCGCAGGGCGGTGAGCACCCCGGGCTCGGTCAGCCGGCCCGGCAGGTCCGTCCAGGGCGCCCGGACCAGCAGTCCGACCAGCGGCAGCACCAGGAGGAGCAGGCCGAGGGCGGCCGGTACGAGCAGCCCGACCGGCACCTGCCACCGCGCGGGCCGAGGGGCACGGAACCGCATCGCCGCTACGGGGCCTGCAGGCCGGCGGCGGTGAGTGCCGCCCGGCCCCGCGCGGACCGTACGTGGTCGACGAAGGCGCGCGCCCCGGAGCGGTTCGGGGCGTCGGCGAGCACGACGATCGGATAGTCGTTGACCGCGCGGGCCGACTCGGGGAACTCGACGCCCCGCACGTCGTCCGTGCTCCGGACGTCGCTGCGGTAGACCAGGGCGGCGTCCACCTCACCGAGGACGACCTTCGACAGCGCGCCCCGCACGTCCTGTTCAAGGGTGACCGGGGTGAGCGCGACCCCGGCGGCGTCGAGCGCGGTGCGCGCCGCCGCACCGCAGGGCACCTGCTCGGCGCAGAGGGCGACCTTCGTCCCGGGTCTCGTCAGGTCGGCCAGCCCGGCGACCCCGGCCGGGTTGCCCTTCGGCACCGCGATGACCAACTGGTTGCGGGCGAAGACGACCGGCGCGCCGTCGCCGTGGCCCGCATCGGTGACGGTCCGCATCGGGGCGGGCGCCGCCGAGGCGAACACGTCAGCCGGAGCCCCCTGGTTGATCTGGGTGGCCAGGGCGGAGCTGCCGGCGAAGGTCAGGCGCACCCGGGCGCCCGGCCGGTCGGCCTCGAAGTCCCGGGCGATCGTGGTGAACGCGTCGGTCAGGGACGCCGCCGCGAAGACGGTGACGGTCTCCCCGGGCGCGTCGACGGGGTTCCCGCCGCCGCACCCGGCCAACACGGCCGACGCGACCACGCCGGCCAGGATGCCGCGGACCCTCACGATCCCGTCCTCCCCCGCGCCACCGACGGGCGCTCCACCACCACCGTGGTCGACTTGATCACCGCGACCGCCACCGCGCCGACCCGCAGGTCCAACTCGTCGACGGCCTCCCGACTCATCAGCGACACGATCCGGAACGGGCCGGCCTGGATGTCGACCTGCGCCATCACCGCGTCCTTCGTGACGGCGGTGACGATGCCCCGCAGCCGGTTGCGCGCCGAGGAGAACTCCGACCGGTCGTCGGGCTCGGCGGCCTGGGCCCGGACGAACCCGGCCAGCTCCACCCCGTCGATCACCCGGTGCCCGTGCGTGTCCCGCCCGGCCGGCAAGCGTCCCCCGTCGACCCAGCGGCGAACGGTGTCGGCGCTCACGCCGAGCAGCTCGGCGGCCTCCCCGATCCGGTAGCTCGTCACCCGCACACCCTAGCGCCCGCATCTGCCAGCTCGAACGCCCGTCCCGCCTCGCGCAAGGAAGCACATGACCCGCATACACCTTGCAGATGCGAGACGCACGCGGTGCGCGCCGGTGACAACCGGGTGGTGGCACCGGGTGGCGACTGGGTGGTAGCAGGGGCCCCCTGTTACCGCTTTCTGCCGAGCAGGGGACCCCTGCAACCACAGCGGAGAGCCGGCACCGGCCGCGCCGCCGGCACAATTCCACCCGCCGTACGGGTGTGGATCACTACCATGCGGACATGTGCCGGTACGCCGAAACCCCCTACAAGGTCCACTACGTGTGCGTGTCCTGCCGCCGTAGTCACAAGTACGCGTGGGACGGCGCGGAACACCGGTGCACGTCGTGTCGCCGGCCGATGGTCTTCGCCGGGCACGACTTCGCAGCCCCCCGTCGACGGAACGACTCCGGGTGGGCTGCGGTAGCGGCGGTTCTCGGGGCGGGGTTGCGCTACGAGGGCTTCGAGACCTGCGGGTGCGGGCGGGAACCGAAGTTCCGGCCACGGACACGCGCCCAGGTCCGACAGCGGCGACGGGTCGCCGGCCGACTCGGCTTGCCGGAGGCCGAGGCACTGGCCGCCCGGGACCCGTACGACCTGGGTTGACAGCCAGGTCTGCACCCGGGTCGTCGAAAACCCACGGCCGCACCGCCCCATCCCCGTCGATCATGGAGTTGTGGCGCCCGATCAGCGGCTTTTGTGTGGGTCTTACTGGTGCCCAAACTCCATGATCGACGGGGTGAGGCGGCGGCGCGGCGACCTCGGCGCGCGGAACTGACGTACGCCTGGGGCATGATCGCTCCCTGTGGCGGACTACACGGAACTTCTGGCGCGCATCACTGAGCGGGCACGGGACGACGAACCGACGACACCACTCGCCGCTGGCCTGCCAGCTCCGCTCCGCGAGCAGACGATCAACAGCGCCGAAGATCGACTGGGGTTCGCGCTGCACCCTCTACTCGCGACGATCTACCGCGACTTCGCAAACGGTGGCTTCGGTCCCGACGAACAGCTCTTCAGCCTGACCGACGGCCCGACCTCGGAGCAGGCGGTGGAGTGCTACCTCCGGGCACGGGCCAGGTACGCCGGCACCGAGTGGGCGTGGCCGGAAGGGGTCCTTCCGATCCTGACCTGGGGTTGCGGCATGTACGCGGGTGTCGACTGCCGAAGCGAGCAGGGAACCGTGCTTCTCTTCGAACCCAATCCCGGAGATCCCGACGCGGCCTGGTGGATCGACTCCCCCAGCCTGGCGGCGTGGTTCGAGCACTATGTCGACGACACGGGCTGGTGGGTCAAGGCCGAGACGGGCGAGGATTTCGACGAGATGGCACCGTGGCCGGACGCGCGGGCACGCGCGGCCACCTGACCGCCGGGGTCCTCAAGGGAGCGGGACGACCGCCGTACGCCCGGCCGGCGCTCCCGTTCCTCGATCGACGGCGGCTAACGTGGTGAAGCGGTGCCCGCGTGGCGGAGCATGCGGCGCAGTGGCACCGGGACGCCCACGTGCCCGGGGTTCGTGACGGCCAGGGAGGCAGCGACATGTCCGGCGCACAGTTGTACGACACCATCGGAGCCACGTACACCGTGACGCGGCGCACCGAGCCGCGTATCGCCGCGCGGGTCTGGGCCGCGCTCGGCGACGCGCGCACGGTGTTGAACGTCGGGGCCGGCACCGGCTCCTACGAGCCCACCGACCGTTACGTCCTCGCGGTGGAACCGTCGGCGCTCATGCGGTCCCAGCGCCGCCCGGAGGCGCCGCCGTGCCTGGTGGGATCCGCCGAACGACTGCCCTTCGACGACCAGTCCTTCGACGCGGCGATGGCCTTCGCGACCGTCCACCACTGGCCGGACCCGATCGCGGGCCTGCGCGAGATGCAACGTGTCGCCCGTCGCGTGGTGGTGTTCACGCACGACACCAGCGACAGCGGATGGCTTCGGCGGTTCTGGCTGACCCGCGACTACCTGCCCGAGGTCGCGGACCTCGTTGCCGGCCGGCCCTCGCTGACCGACCTGGCCGACGCGATCGGAGGCCGCACGGAACCCGTGCCCGTCCCGTGGGACTGCGTCGACGGCTTCTTCGAGGCCCACTGGCGGCGACCCGAGGCGTATCTCGACGAGAACGTCCGTCGCGGAGTGTCGGTCTGGGCCAGGGTCGGTCCGGAGGCCGAGCAGCGGGCAGTGCACGACCTCCGTGACGACCTCGCCTCGGGCCGCTGGGCGGAACGCAACCGGGAACTCGTCGACCTCGACGCCGCCGAGCTCGGCCTCCGCCTGCTGGTCGCCTGAACCCGCCACGTCTGGTCACGACGCCGGCTCCCTGCCACGCTCCCTGGCCACGCGTCCACGATCAGTGATTCGAACATCTCCGGTACGGCCCGCTGCCACAATCTGCCCTGTGGCACGTGAGGAGGACGGGGCATCCGGCGCCAGGTCGGCGCCAGCGCCGCGCGGCATTCGACCGCTACGCGAGGGCGTCGGCGTGACCAGCGTGGAGCTCTTCTTCGATCTGGTGTTCGTCCTCGCGTTCATCCAGGTCGTCGAGCTGATGGACGACGACTTCACCGGCCACGGCGTACTGAACGGAATGCTCGCGCTGGCCCTGCTGTGGTCGACCTGGTCCATCTATGCCTGGTTGGGCAACAGCCTCCAGGCACGGGTCGGGCTGATCCGGATCGCGCTGCTGTTCGTCACGGTGGTCACCCTGGTGATGGCGGTGGCGGTCCGGCAGGCGTTCACCGACCTCCGGGGCGCGGCTCTCTCCGGTCCGGTGGTGTTCGTCGCGTGCTTCGTGGTCGTTCGGCTGGTTCACCTGGCGCTGCGCTGGTACGCCCTTCCCGACACGAGGCCGCGCGATCTCCTGCTGATCGCCGCGCCCCCGTTCGTCGCCTCCGCCCTCCTGCTCGCCGCCACCGTCGTGCCGCAGCGACTGTCCGACGACCCGTGGCTGGTCGAGGCAGGCCAGACCGGACTCTGGATGCTCGCCGTCATCGTCGACTACGGCCGCGCGCTGGTGATGCGGTCGTGGGGGTGGCACATCATCTCGGCCCGGCACTGGGCGGAGCGGCACGGTCTCATCGTGCTCGTCGCCCTCGGCGAGTCGCTCATAGCGGTGGGCCTGACCAGCAGCAGCGTGCCGATGACGGGGCCGCTCATCGCGGCCCTCGTCTTCGCCGTCGTCATCGCCGCCGCACTGGGTTGGACCTACTTCGACGTCGTCGCGATCGCCGCCGAGCGGACGCTGATCCAGAACCCCGACCAGCGCCGGGTCGCCTACGCCCGCGACGCCTACAGCTATCTGCACCTGCCGATGATCGCCGGCATCATGCTGTTCGCCGTCGGACTGCACAAGGTAGTGACGATCATCAAGGCCAACGAACTGCATCACTCGCCCGCGCAACTGGGGAGCCTGGCCCTCTACGCCCTCTACGGTGGCGCAGCCCTGTTCCTGGTCTCCCACGTCGGCTTCCAACTGCGGATCACCCGCCTGCTCAAGCGGGTCGTCTGGCCGCGGCTGATCACCGCAGCGCTGCTCGTGGCGCTCGTCCCGGCCGCCGGCCAACTGTCGGCGGTGGTGGCGCTGGGCCTGCTGGCGGCCGTCTGTGTCAGCCTGGTCGTCACGGAGATCCTCGTCGCCAGCGGGCAGCGTCAGGAACTGCGCGAGGCCGCTCTGGCCGGGGGCTTCCGGCCAGAGGGTCCCTGATCGGGTGACCGGATCTCCGCACCGTCCCGACAGGAACCGACGTCGGTCGTCCACCGCCTGCGGACAGCGGGAATCACCGGGTGTCCGAGGCTTCGTGGCCGCCTGCGGTGTGATCCGCTCGGCGTGTCGTGTATCCGCGCTGCCACCACTGCGTGCGGAAGCGGCCGGCGCGGTCGACTGGGCGGGTGGGAGCATGGAAAACATTGTCGGATACCGATTAATGGGGAACCCGCGCCTGGCGGTCGCCGCAGGGACTGCTCTACCGTCGGCGCATGGTCTCGCGTCGATCGATTCTGCGGTCGGTACCACTCGCGGCTGCCGCCCTCACCGCCGCCCCGGGTCATCACCGTCGGCTCGGTGCGTCGTCCACCTCGACGGACACGGTGCGCGTACCCCCCGACCCCGCCACGACGCAGGCCGCCGCGACCGCCGTGCGCGGCTTCACCGCCGACCTCTACCGCACTCTGGCGTCGTCCCGCGCCGGCGGCAACGTGGTGTGCGCGCCGTACTCGGTCGGGCTCGCGCTCGCGATGACCAGGGCGGGCGCCGGCTCGACCACGGCGGACGAGATGGACGCGGTGCTCCACGCGCCGTATCCGCGACCCCACGCGCTCGACAGCGGGCTCAACACCGTCGACCAGATGCTCACCGGCCGCTACCGGGACGGTGACGGCACCAAGCAGCCTCGACTGACCACGGCCAACGCCCTGTGGACACGTCTCGACCTCGTCCTGCGACCCGGTTTCCGGGACACCCTGGCCGGCTACTACGGTGCCGCGCCGCACCCGGTCGACTTCCGTGGCGCGCCGGAGGCGGCCCGCCAGGAGATCAACACCTGGGTGTCCGACCGGACCAACGCGAAGATCCCGGAGCTGTTGAAGTCCGGCGTCGTGAGCCCCGACACCAGCCTGATGCTGACCAACACGACCTACCTCAGAGCCGCATGGAAGTACCCGTTCACCGCGACGGCCACGGCGGCGGGACCGTTCACCCGGGACGACGGCACCGTTGTCGACGTTCCGGTCATGCGTGGGCCCTTCGACAGGATGGGCTACCTCGAAGGGGACGGGTGGCGTGCGGTCGACGTGCCGTACGCGGGCGACGGGCTTGCCATGGCCATCGTCATGCCGACCCGGGACGACCTCGCGGCGGTCGAGGCGACGCTCGACGCGACATGGCTGGGCGCGTTGCTGACCGGGTTCCGGCTCACCGACGTCCAACTGCGCCTGCCCCGGTGGACGTTCCGTCTGCCGGCCGAGCTGGGCGCCGCGCTGGGCAGCCTCGGCATGCCCACGGCGTTCACGTCGCAGGCCGACTTCACCGCCATGAGCACCGAACCGGCCCTGCGCATCGCGAACGTGGCGCACGAGACGTTCATCGCGGTGGACGAGAAGGGCACCGAGGCCGCAGCCGCGTCGGCCGTCATCATCCGGCCGCCGTCGATCCCGCAGGGGCCGCAGTTCTTCGTCAACCGGCCCTTCCTGTACGTCATCCACGACCGGCTCACCGGCGTACCACTGTTCCTCGGCCGGGTCCACGACCCGCTGGTCACCGGCCCGGCCTGACCGGGACCAGTCGCCGCCACCGGTCCACCCGATGGCGGTGCTGATCTCAGCGGTGCTGAACCCAGAGATTCTGCTCGACGTAGACGCCGCGGTCACGTTCCCGGTCGATCGTGATCAGGTTGAGCGCGTCGGGGACGACATAGTCCCGCGTGACGGGAAAGACCATTCCCGTCCACTTCTCCCACTCCGCGACGGTGCCCTCGATCACCATCGACTCCGGGGCCGGGCCGAGAATGCGTGCGCCCATGCGCTGATGGGTGCGGATCCACGGGTCGATCGAAAGCCCGTCCGGACGTGACCACGTGGCGTACTCGTCCATGGGAACCGTCGGATACCGGCACTTCCACGTCGGCCGCAGCGGGGCGACGACGTGGACCAGGCCGGCCTCATGAGCCCGTCGCGTCAGCTCCTGGAGAACGACCGTGGCCATCCCGCGCTTGTCATGCGTCGAACCGACGGCGACGGCCATGAAGCTCAACGTCGTGACCGGGGTGCCCGCCTCATGCGCCTGCACGGCTCGAACGAGGGTGTCGTCATATCCGGACGGCAGATCGTCGACTTCGCCGCTCCATGGAATCGGTACGCCCCAACCGCCCGCCGCCACGGCGTCGTGATCGAGCACCATGATGTCGAAGCAACTGAAGTACTGTCGGACCCGGCCCAGGTATTTCCTGGGTGTCTCGTCGTGGAAGACGAACTCCGGCCAACGTTCCCTGAACACCGCGGCGGCCGTGTCGTGCAGATCCCGTCGATCGGCGCGGGTCACGATCTCCACGGCAGGACTCTACCGGCTCCCCGGGCCTGACGCCGCTGCACGAGCAGGAGAGGCCACCTCCTCGACGGGAAGTGACCTCCGGCCTGCGTGGACGACACCGGGATCGACCCAACGGCCCCGGTCGGCTCGAACGGGTCAGCCGGTGGCCGCCGGCGCCGGGTGGGCGGTGCGGGCGAACGCGGCGACCTCGCCGATCACCGTGATGGCCGGTGGGCGCAGCCGGTTCGCGGCAGCCACCTCGGCGATGTCGTCCAGCCGGCCGGTGAGCACCCGCTGCGCGGCGGTGCCGCCGTTCTCGATGCTGGCCGCCGGGGTCGCCGGGTCCATGCCGTGGCCGATCAGCGCGGCGGTCACGTCGGGCAGGGTCTGCACCGCCATCAGCAGCACGATCGTGGTGTTCGCGCGGGCCACCCCGGCCCAGTCGACGGTGCTGCCCGGATCGCCCGGCGGCAGGTGGGCGGAGACCACGGTGAAGCCCTGCGTGAGTCCCCGGTGGGTGACCGGCACCCCGGCCAGCTCCGGTACGGAGATCGAGCTGGAGATGCCGGGCACCACCTCGACCGGGACGCCCGCCGCCTCGCATGCCTGGATCTCCTCCATGCCCCGGCCGAAGACGAACGAGTCGCCGCCCTTGAGCCGGACCACCCGGTGGCCGACGCGGGCCTCCTCGACGAGGATCTCGTTGATCCGCTCCTGCGGGACGAACGCGCCCCGGGGCACCTTGGACACGTCGATCACCCGCACGCCGGTCCGCAGCTCCCGCAGCAGCGCGTGCGGCACGAGCCGGTCGGCGACCACGACGTCGGCCTCGGCGAGGCGGTCGAGTCCGCGTCGGGTCATCAGGTCGGGGTCGCCGGGGCCGGCGCCGACCAGGGTCACCCGGCCGGTGACCGGGGAGTCCGGGGTGGACGTGGGCACGTCCGGTACGGGCACCGGGACCACGGTGTCCTCCAGGGGGTGGCGCGGCACGGGGATCGACGTGCCGGTGCGGTGCAGGTGTGCGGCGGCGGCGAACCGGGCGGCCAGGTGCGGGTGGCCGGCCCAGTGCACGTGCAGGTAGGAGGCGTGCACGTTGCCGTCGGGGCCGGCGACGAAGCCGTCCACGGCGTGGCTGGTGGTGCCGTGGGCGACCGACGGGCGGGGCCGGAACCGCCAGGCGTGCGCCGGCTCGCCGCCCGGGTCGACCCGGGTGCGGTGGAACTCGTGTCCGGTGACCAGGTCGTCGGCGTCGGTGAACACGCTGGTGGTGACCGCGCGGGCCTCCCGGTAGCCGAGGACGAGCCGGTCGGTCATCCGGGCGGTGGCGTCGAGCACCCCGGCCATGGGCGCGCCGTCGAGTTCCCGGGCGAGGTAGAGCAGGCCGGCGCACTCGGCCACCACGGGCAGGCCGGCGGCGGCGCCGGCCGCCACCGCCGCGCGCATCGGCTGGTTGGCGGAGAGGCCGGCGGCGTACACCTCGGGGAAGCCGCCGCCGAGGTAGAGCCCGGCGCAGTCGGCGGGCAGCGCCTCGTCGCGCAGCGGGTCGACGGTGGCCAGGCGCAGGCCGGCGGCGGAGAGCAGTTCGTCGGTCTCGGCGTACCGGAAGGTGAAGGCCGCGCCGGACGCGACCGCGACGGTCGCGTCGGCGGTGAACCCGCCGAGTTCGGCGACCGGGTCCCAGGCCGGGCCGGTGAGGGCGGGCGCGCGGCGGGCGACGGCGAGCACCGCGTCGAGGTCGACCCCGGCGGCGACGTGGGCGGCGAGCGCGTCCACGGTACGGCGGGCCGCGGCGGCCCGTTCGGCGACCGGGACCAGCCCGAGGTGTCGGCTCGGGGTGTCCAGGGCGGCGTCCCGGCGCAGCGCGCCGAGCACCGGCACGCCGGTGGAGACCAGCGCCTCCCGGATCTCCGCCTCGTGGGTGGCCGAGCCGACCTTGTTCAGGATCACCCCGGCGACGGTGAGCTGCGGGTCGAAGGTGGCGAAACCGTGCACCAGCGCGGCGATGCTGCGGGACGTGCCGGAGACGTCGACGACCAGCAGCACCGGGGTGCGGGTGAGTCGGGCGACGTGGGCGGTGGAGGCGAAGCCGGCGCGGCCGACGGCCCCGTCGAGCAGGCCCATCACGCCCTCGACGACCGCGACGTCGGCGGGCGTGCCCACCGTCGCGCCGTGCAGCAGGAGCGGTACGACGCGCTGTTCGCCCTGGAGGAACGGGTCGAGGTTGCGGCCCCGACGGCCGGTGGCGAGTTCGTGGTAGCTCGGGTCGATGTAGTCCGGGCCGACCTTGTGGCCGCTGACCGTCAGGCCGCGCTGCCGCAGGGCGGCCATCAGGCCGGTGGCCACGGTGGTCTTGCCCTGCCCGGAGGCCGGTGCGGCGATGAGGATCCGGGGCGGCGCGGTCACCATTCGATCCCCCGCTGGCCCTTCTGACCCGCGTCCATCGGGTGCTTGATCTTGGTCATCTCGGTCACCAGGTCGGCGGCGTCGACCAGGCGCGGGTCCGCGTCGCGGCCGGTGATCACGACGTGCTGCCGGCCGGGACGGTCGGCGAGGGTGGCCACCACGTCGTCGACGTCGACCCAGCCCCACTTCATCGGGTAGGTGAACTCGTCGAGCACGTACAGGTCGTGCTCGTCGGCGGCGATCCGGCGCTTGATCTCCGCCCAGCCCTCGGCGGCCTGGGCGGCGTGGTCGGCCTCGGTGCCCTGGGTGCGGCTCCAGCTCCAGCCGGCGCCCATCTTGTACCAGGACACCGGACCGCCCTGGCCGGTCTCCTCGTGCACCCGGCCGAGCGTGGTGAGGGCGTTCTCCTCCCCCACCGTCCACTTGGCGCTCTTGACGAACTGGAACACGGCGATCGACCAGCCCTGGTTCCAGCCGCGCAGGGCCAGCCCGAACGCGGCGGTCGACTTGCCCTTCATCGCACCGGTGTGGACGATCAGCAACGGCCGGTTGCGCCGCTGCCGGGTGGTGAGACCGTCGTCGGGGACGGCGACCGGTTGACCCTGTGGCATCAGGCTGCCCCGCTTCCGTGTCGGAGGGCGGTGCGGGAGCGCACCGCCTGGGTGAGGGTGGGCGCGGCGACGTCCTCCAACGGCAGGTGTTCACCGGCCAGGGTCGCGGCGAGTTCGGCGGCCAGCCGCATCCGGATGCGCCCCTGCTCGCAGTCGACCACCACGGCGGGGACGCCGTCGGCGGCGAGCAGCCGGGCGCTGCGCATGGCGCGCGGCAGGGCCTCCGGTCCGGCGGTGGCCCGCCCGTCGGTGACCACCACGAGCAGTGGCCGGCGGCGCGGGTCCCGGATCGCCTCGACGCGCAGCACCTCACGGGCGCGCAGCAGTCCCTCGGCCAGCGGGGTCCGGCCCCCGGTCGGCAGGGCCTCCAGTCGGGCCGCCGCCACGTCCACGCTGGACGTCGGCGGCAGGGTCAGTTCCGCGTCGGTGGCCCGGAAGGTGACCAGGCCCACCTTGTCGCGCCGCTGGTAGGCGTCGAGGAGAAGGGAGAGCACGGCGGCCTTGACCGCGCCGATGCGCTGCCGGGCCCCCATCGAGCCGGAGGCGTCCACGCAGAACAGGATCAGGTTGCTCTCCCGGCCCTGCCGGACCGGCAGGCGGACGTCCCCGGGCCGGACCAGGACGCCGGGGCCACGGCGGCCCCGGGCCCGCTGGTGGGGTGCGGCGGCACGCAGCGTCGCCACCAGGTGCGGGCGGCCGGAGGCGGGACCGTTGGGGCGTACGGTGCCGACGGTCCGGCCGACGGAGGTGACGGCGGCGGAGCGACGCCCGGCGGTGCCGGCGCCGGTGCCGGCGACGGTCAGCAGCCGGGCCCGGTACGGGGCGCCGGCCGGCGTCGGCGGCGTGTCGCCGGCCGGGCCGGAGCCCGGCGGGGACGGCTCGCCGCCGGTACGCCGCCCGTCCGGTGGCGTCTCGTCGCCGGTGGCGGAGTCGTCCGGACCCGCTCCCCCGGGACCACCCGGGTCCTCGGGGCCGTCCGGGTCGTCCGGTCCGCCCGGCCCGTCGGGGCCCTCCGGCGGTTCCGGGTCCTCCGGCGGCGGGGGCTCGTCCAGGCCGGCCTCGTGCAGCGCCCGTTCGAGTTCGGCCTCGTCCTGCTGGGGCGGGTCGAAGGGGTTGCGGCGTCGCCGGTGCGGCAGCGCCAGTCGCGCCGCCACCCGCACGTCGCCCACCTGCACGTCGGTGCGTCCGCACCAGGCGGCGTGCGCCATCGCGGTCCGGGCGATCACCAGGTCGGCGCGCATCCCGTCGACCTGGGCGGCGGCGCAGAGCGCGGCGATGGCCAGCACGGTGTCGTCGTCGAGTTCGACCTTCGGCAGCAGCGCCCGGGCCTCGGCGACCCGCTCGCCGAGGGCGGCGTCGGCGTCGGCGTACCGGGCGGCGAAGGCGTCCGGGTCGGCCTCGTACGCCAGCCGCCGCCGCATCACCTCGGCCCGTACCTGGGGGTCCCGGCTGGCCGCGACCTCGACGGTCAGGCCGAACCGGTCCAGCAGCTGCGGGCGCAGCTCCCCCTCCTCGGGGTTCATCGTGCCGACCAGGACGAACCGGGCGGCGTGCGTCACCGACACGCCCTCCCGCTCCACCGTGGCGCGGCCCATCGCCGCCGCGTCGAGCAGCACGTCGACCAGGTGGTCGTGCAGCAGGTTGACCTCGTCGACGTAGAGCAGGCCCCGGTGCGCGCCGGCCAGCAGGCCCGGATCGTAGGCGGTGACGCCCTCGCTGAGCGCGCGTTCGAGGTGCAGCGCGCCGAGGACCCGGTCCTCGCTGGCCCCCACCGGCAGTTCCACCAGCCGGGCGGGCCGCACCTGCGCGGCCACCGGCTCGGGGTGCGGGCCGTCCGGGCAGCGCGGGTCGGGCGTTGCCGGGTCGCAGGAGAACCGGCAGCCCGCCACCACCTCGACCGGGGGCAGCAGCGCGGTCAACGCCCGGACCGCGGTGGACTTGGCGGTGCCCTTCTCGCCCCGCACCAGCACCCCGCCGATCCCGGGCGAGACGGCGCAGAGACTGAGGGCCAACGCCATGTCGTCCATTCCGACGACAGCGGAGAACGGGTACGACCGCACGGTCAGCACCTTTCACCTCGCACGGGTCTCCTCGCCCGCGACCGGCCATGGACCGCGCCGCCGAGGAGCGTCCGCCGGCGGCACGAGACGGCGAGGCGAGTGTCTGGCTCTCCGCCCGGCGACCCCGCCGGACGGATCACAGTGGCGGGACCGCCCCGGATTCGCCGACCCTCCGGGCCGACCCACCGGTGTTCCTCACCGCGCCGTCGCCGCAGATGATGTCACATCCACCCCCGCCACGACAGGTGCCGATCACCCTCGACTACCGTTCGGCCACGTGAGCCTCTCGACAACCCTGGACCCGGTCACCGTGGTCGGCGTCGGCGCCGACGGGTGGACCGGCCTCGGCGCGGCCGGCCGGCGGGCGGTGACGGACGCCCAGGTCGTCGTCGGCGGCCGACGCCACCTCGACCTGCTCCCCGAATCGGTCCGGGCCGAGCGGGTGCCCTGGCCGTCGCCGCTGCTGCCCGCCCTGCCCGGCCTGCTCGCCACCCACGCCGACCGGCGGATCTGCGTCCTGGCCAGCGGTGACCCGATGTGGTACGGCATCGGCACCCACCTGGTGGGGCTGCTCGGGCCGGACCGGGTGCGCACCGTGCCGCACCCGTCGGCGATCTCGCTGGCCTGCGCCCGGATGGGCTGGCCGGTGGAGCGGGTCACCGTGCACAGCGCCGTCGCGCGGGACCTGGACAAGGTCCGCCGCGACCTCGTCCCCGGCCGGTTGCTGCTGGTGCTCAGCAGCGACGCGCACACCCCCGCCGCGCTGGCCCGGACGCTGACCGACGCCGGGTACGGCCCCAGCGAACTGACCGTCCTGGCCGCGCTCGGCGCGGACCGGGAGCAGCGCGTCCAGGGCACCGCCGGGGAGTGGACGGCCGCGCCCGGCGACCCGCTCAACGTGGTCGCCGTCCGGGTGGTCGCCGCCGACGGGATCCGGGCACTGTCGACGGTGCCGGGGCTGCCCGACGACGCGTTCGACCACGACGGGGCGCTGACCAAGCGGGAGGCCCGCGCGCTGGCCCTGTCCCGTCTCGCCCCCACCGGTGGTGAGCTGCTCTGGGACGTCGGCGCCGGCTGCGGCAGCATCGGCATCGAGTGGCTGCGCGCCGACCCGGCGTCGGCCGCGATCGCGGTGGAGGGCCGTCCGGAACGGGCCGCGCGGATCACCGGGAACGCCCGCACGCTCGGCGTGCCGCACCTGCTCGTGGTGCAGGGCCGGGCACCGGAGGCGCTGACCGACCTGCCCACCCCGGATGCGGTCTTCGTCGGTGGTGGACTCAGCGCGCCGGGGCTCTTCGACGTCGTGTGGGACGCGCTGCGCCCCGGCGGCCGGCTGGTCGCGCACGCGGTCACCCTGGAGGGTGAGCGGGAACTCGGCGAGCGGGCCGCCCGGCTCGGCGGCGACCTGACCCGTCTGGCGGTGGACCGGGCCGCGCCGCTGGGTGGGTTCACCGGCTGGAAACCGGCCCGGCCCCTGGTGCAGTGGGCGGTGGTACGACCGTGACCGTGTACTTCATCGGCGCCGGACCGGGCGCCGCCGACCTGATCACCGTCCGGGGGCAGCGGATCCTGGCCCGCGCCCGGGTCTGCCTCTACGCGGGCAGCCTGGTCCCGGACGACCTACTCGCCGTCTGCCCGCCCGGGGCGCGGCTGGTCGACACCGCCGACCTGACCCTGGACGAGATCGTGGCGCAGATGACCTCGGCGCACGCCGCCGGGGAGGACGTCGCCCGCCTCTGCTCCGGTGACCCGGCCGTGTTCAGCGCCGTGGCCGAGCAGGTCCGCCGGCTCGACGCGGCCGGTGTGCCGTACGAGATCGTGCCCGGCGTGCCGTCGTACGCCGCCGCGGCGGCGTCGCTGGGCCGGGAGCTGACCGTGCCGACGGTCGGTCAGACGGTGATCCTCACCCGCACCCAGGCCCGGTCCACGCCGATGCCGCCCGGGGAGGACCTCGCCGAACTCGGTCGCAGCCGGGCCACCCTGGTCCTGCACCTGGCGGTCGCCCGGACCCGGGAGCTGGCCGCCCAGCTCGCCGTGCACTACGGCGCGGACTGCCCGGTCGCGGTGGTGGCCAACGCCAGCCGCCCGAACGAGGTGATCCTGCGCGGCACCCTGGCCAACATCGCCGAGCGGGTCGAGCAGGCCGGGGTACGCCGCACCGCTGTGATCATCATCGGTCGCGTGCTGGCCGCCGACGCCTTCCCGGACAGCTACCTCTACTCCCCCGACCGGGACCGGGCGGCGAAGCGTCGCCCGCCTGGGGCACACTGAGCGCCGTGCGGACAATCCTGATCATCGGTATCGGCGCGGGTGACCCGGGCCAGCTCACCCTGGCGGCGGCAGAGGCCCTGGGCCGCACGGACGTCTTCTTCGTCCTCGACAAGGGCGCGGAGAAGCAGGACCTGATCGCCCTGCGGCAGGAGTTGATGGGGCGCTTCGCCCGGGACGACCACCGGGTGGTGGAGGTCCGCGACCCGGACCGGGACCGCACCGCCGAGGGGTACGTCCGGGCGGTGGACGACTGGCGGCGGGACCGGGCCGACCTGCTGGAGGCGGCGATGGCCGAACACCTCGCCGACGGGGGGACCGGCGCGTTCCTGGTCTGGGGCGATCCGGCCCTCTACGACAGCACCCTCGCCGTGGTCGAGGAGATCGAGGCCCGGGGGAAGCTCGACGTCGACCACGTCGTCGTGCCGGGGGTGAGCAGCGTGTCGACGCTGGCCGCCCGACACCGGATCGGGCTCAACCGGGTCGGTCGGCCGTTCCTGGTGACCACCGGTCGGCGGATCGCCGACGGGCTGCCGCCGGACGTGGACGACATCGTGGTGATGCTCGACGCGCACTGCACCTTCACCCGGCACGTCGGCGAGGACCTCGACATCTACTGGGGGGCGTACCTCGGCACGGCCGACGAGATCCTGGTCGCCGGGCCGCTGGCCGAGGTGGCGCAGGAGATCGTCGAGACGCGTCGGGCGGCCCGCGAGCGCAAGGGCTGGATCATGGACACCTACCTGCTGCGCCGCCGCGACCCGGTCGCCGGCTGACCACCCCGCGTCCGGACCGCCGGGGATTCCCCCGGCGGTCCGGCACGTGTCTCAGTCGGCCAGGCGGGCGGCCTCCCGGTCGCGCCACGCCGCCGCGAACTGGATCCGGCCACCGGTCTTCAGCAGCGACCCCTCGTAGATGCGGGCGCCGACGAAGACCATCGCCACCGCGCTGACCGCGAGGATCGCCAGCGACAGGAAGGGCTCCCACCCGGCCGCGTCGCCGGTGAACAGCCGCACCGGCATCGCGATCGGCGAGGACACCGGCAGGTACGACAGGATCGTCATGACGGTCGGGTTGTCCTGGAGGAACACCACCGCGAAGAACGGCAGCATCACCACCATCTGCATGGGCGTGGACGCGCCGCCGATGTCCTCCTGCCGGCTGACCAGCGCGCCGACGGCGGCCCACAACGCGGCAAGCATCACGAACCCGGCCACGAAGAACGGCAGGAACCAGCCGATCGCCGGGCCGAGCAGCGACAGCACGTCGCCCGGCGCGCCGGCCACCGACGCCCCGACGTACGCGACGAGGGCGATCAGCGCGATCTGCCCGAAGGCGAGGATGGTCCCGCCGGCCACCTTGCCGGCCAGCAACGCCCGGACCGGCACCGCCGCGACCAGGATCTCCACGATCCGGGTCTGCTTCTCCTCGGTGACGCTCTGCGCGATCTGCATCCCGAACGTCAGCGAGGTGATGAAGAAGACGAACGCGAACGCGTACGGGATGAGGAAGCCGAGCGCCGGATCGACCGCGTTCGGGTCGAGCAGTTCGACGGCCGGGCGGACGCTGAGCGCGTTGACCACCTCCGACGGCTCGTCGTCCATGGCCAGCACCCGGGGGCCGGCGACCACCGCCGCGTCCACCTCGCCGTCGCGCACCAGCCGCTCGGCCTCCGCGTCGTCGCCGACCGTACGGACGTCGAGGCCGGCGTCGGCCAGGGCCGTGGCGGCGGGGCCCTGGGCCACGGCCACCGACGCCGGGCCGCCGCCGATCATGCTGGGCAGGACCGTCGCGGCCACCGCGATCAGCAGGAAGACGACGGTGCTCCAGATGAACGTCTTGTCCCGCAACTTGACCCGGATCTCCCGGGCCGCGACGATGCGGACGGCGTCGAACGTGGTCATCGCGTGACCTCCCGGAAGATCTCGGCCAGGGACGGGGTGAGGGGACGGAACGCGCGCACCGGTCCCCGGTCGAGCGCCGCGCGCAGCACCGACTGGTCGTCGACGCCGTCGGCCAGGTCGAAGACGGCGTACGCGCCGTCCAGGTCGACCATGGTCACCCCCGGCTGGTCGCGCAGCCAGCCGGCGTCGCCGTCGACCCGGATCTCGTACCGGGGCAGGGCGTACGCCTGGCGCAGAGGCTCGCGGCCACCGGCGGCCCGGATCACCCCGTCGGCGATGATGACCAGGTCGTCGCAGAGCCGCTCGACCACCTCCAACTGGTGGCTGGAGAACAGCACCGCGACGCCGCGCTCGGTGTACTCGCGCAGCACCGTCAGCACCGTGTCGACGGCGAGCGGGTCGAGACCGGAGAACGGCTCGTCCAGCACCAGCAGGTCCGGCTCGTGCACCAGGGCGGCGGCGATCTGCGCCCGCTGCTGGTTGCCCAGCGACAGCTTCTCCAGCTTGTCGTCGGCCCGTTCGCCGAGGCCGAGGCGGGCGAGCAGGGCGTCGACGTTGCGGGCGGCCGCGTCCGCGCCGAGGCCGTGCAGCCGGCCCAGGTAGACCAGTTGCTCGCGGACGGACATCTTCGGGTAGAGCCCGCGCTCCTCCGGCATGTAGCCGAAGCGGCGCCGGACGTCACGGGTCAGCGGCGCGCCGCCCCAGGTCACCGTGCCGGAGTCGGCGGCGAGGGCGCCCAGGACGATGCGCATCGTGGTCGTCTTCCCCGCGCCGTTGGCGCCCACGAACCCGGTCAGCCGGCCCGGTGCCACGTCGAAGGTGACGTCCCGCAGCACCCGCCGGTCACCGAAGGCGCGGTTCACCGCCTCGAGATGCAGAAGCGAAGTCATATCCACGACGGTAGGCAGGATCGCCCTCGACGGCCTCCGTCGCACGATCGATCGTCGGGGTCCGTCGCGCGACGGATGATCACCCTCCGGGGGTGACGACCCCGTGTTCGTACGCGTACACGACCGCCTGCGTCCGGTCGCGCAGCCCGAGCTTGGCCAGCACCCGGCTGACGTGGGTCTTCACGGTCGCCTCGCCGAGGAAGAGGGCGGTCGCGATCTCCGCGTTGGTGGCCCCGCCGGCCAGCAGCACCAGCACCTCGTGCTCGCGCGGGGTCAGCTCGGACAGGCGGGCGCCGTCGGCCCGGCCACCCGCCGGCGCGCCCGGCCGGGCGAACGTGGCGATGACCCGGCGGGTGATCTCGGGCGCGAGCAGCGCGTCGCCCCGGGCCACCACCCGCACCGCGTCGATCAGCGCCTCCGGCGTGCCGTTCTTGAGCAGGAAGCCGCTGGCGCCGGCCTGGAGGGCGGCGAACAGGTAGTCGTCCCGGTCGAACGTGGTGAGGATCAGCACGGCGGGTCCGGCGTCGGCCGCGACGATCCGTCGGGTCGCCTCCAGCCCGTCCGTGCCGGGCATCTCGACGTCCATCAGCACCACGTCGGGCCGCTGGCGGGCGGCCAGGTCGACCGCCTGCCGCCCGTCGGAGGCCTCACCGACCACCTCGATGTCGTCCTCCGCCTCCAGGATGACCCGGAACCCGGTCCGCACCAGGTGGTGGTCGTCGGCGAGCAGCACCCGGATCGCGCTCACGCCGGCACCCGCGCGAGGGGGAACCGGGCCCGGACGCGGAATCCGCCGCCGGGCCGCGATTCGGCCGTCAACGCGCCGTCGTGGGCGGTGACCCGCTCCCGCATGCCGATGAGGCCGAGCCCGACGCCGGCGGTGGCCCCCGGCGGCGCGCCGCGCCCGTTGTCGGCCACGTCGATCTCCAGTTCGGTGGCGTGGTAGCGGATCCGCACGTCGACCTCCGTGGCGCTCGCGTGTTTCAGCGTGTTGGTGACGGCCTCCTGGACGATCCGGTACGCCGCCTGCGAGAGGGACTCCGGGAGGGGCACCGGCTGACCGTACACGCCGAACCGGGCGTCGAGACCGGCGTCCCGGGCGTTGGTCACGAGTTCCTCGATCCGGTCGATCCCCACGCCGCCCGGCCGCTCGTCCGGGCCGCTGGCGCGCAGCAGGTTGAGCATCCGGCGCAGCTCGTCGACGGCCGTCCGGGCGCTCTGCTCGACCGCCGCCAGCGCGGTGCGCGCCTTGTCCGGGTCCTTGTCCATCACCCGCCGGGTCGCCGAGGCCTGCACGCCCATCACCGACACGTGGTGGGCCACCACGTCGTGCAGCTCCCGCGCGATGCGTACCCGCTCCCCCATGACCGCGACCTGCGCGGCGTCGGCCTGCGACCGGCGCAGCTGGTCGGCCTGCACCTCCAGCTGGTGCTGCCGGCGGGCCGACGTCCACGCGGTGTCGCCGAAGAGGTACGCGAAGCCGAAGAAGAACACGTTGACCAGCACGCTGTTGACCATCACCGCGAGCAGTGGCTCCAGCGGGCCGCTCGCCTCGGAGAACGCGTCCGGCGGAATGTCGGCCACGGTCAGCGCGGCGGAGAGGGCGAGCCAGCCGAACATCGCGGCGATGATGCCGATCCGCACCCGGCGGGCCCACGCGCGGTCGGCGCTCCAGGCGCCGACCGTGTACACGGCCGCGTAGAGCGCGCCGTTGGTCACCTGCTGCTCGGGCGACTGACGGAACTGGGCCACGATGAACGCCACGGAGATCACGATCGCGACGGCGGCCGGCCAGCGCCGGCGCACGACCAGCGGCGCCGTGCAGGCCAGCGTCCAGAACACCTGCTCCGGCCAGGCGGGCGGCGGACCGAGGACGAACTGGCCCACGCTGTTGACCAGCGTGAGGCTGAACAGCGCGACCGCCGCCACGGCCACGCCGACCAGGACGTCGGTGCGCCGTTGCTCGGGCGACGGACCGGGCCGCCGCCACGGCGTGGGATGCACTGTCATGCCGCGACGATGGCACACCGTGCCGGCCGACGGCGAACGGCCACGGTGCGGAGGACGCGCTGCGGCGACGGCCCGCGTCCGGGGCCGGGTCCGTCCCACCCATGCTGCGGTTCGGCAGGCCGGGACGGCATGCCTGGCGGGGCGTGTTCCCTCTCACGTTCGGGCGCGCATTTTTCGGGTCTTCCGAGGTCAGCGGCTACCCTACTTAACAGGTAGGGAAGATCGACTATTCGCTCCGGGCTCCCGGGCGACCCGATCCCCACCGGTCCGGCGACCCCGGCAGCGCCCCTGACCCCGTTGGATTGACGAGGAACACCACCGTGATTCGCATCGAAGGTCTGCGGAAGACCTTCCCCACCCGGGGCGGCCCGGTCACCGCCGTGGACGGCGTCGACCTCACCGTCGCCGAGGGCCAGGTGTTCGGCGTCGTCGGCCGCAGCGGCGCGGGCAAGAGTACCCTGCTGCGCTGCGTCAACCTGCTGGAACGCCCCGACGAGGGCCGGGTGACCGTCGCCGGGGTGGAACTGACCGGGCTGCGGGAGAACCACCTCCGGCGCGCCCGGCAGGACATCGGCATGATCCACCAGCACTTCGCCCTGCTGCACTCCCGTACGGCCGCCGGCAACGTGAGCTTCGCGCTGGAGGTGATGGGCGTGCCCCGCCGGGAACGGGCCGCCCGCGTCGCGGAACTGCTCGACCTGGTCGGTCTCGCCGACCGCGCGGACGCGTACCCCGCCCAGCTCTCCGGCGGGCAGAAGCAACGGGTGGGCATCGCCCGGGCGCTCGCCAGCCGACCCCGGCTGCTCCTGTCGGACGAGGCGACCTCGGCGCTCGACCCGGACACCACCGGAGCCATCCTCGCCCTCCTGCGCGACCTCACCCGGCGGCTCGGCCTGACCATCCTGTTGATCACCCACGAGATGGACGTGGTCAAACGGCTCTGCGACGCGGTGGCGGTCATGCGGGAGGGCCGGTTCGTCGAGTCCGGGCCGGTGGCCGACCTGGTCGACCGTCCCGACTCGCAACTGGCCCGGGACCTCTTCCCGCTGGGCCCGGTGCCGGCCATGCCCGACCACGTCCTCGTCGACGTGACGGTGACCGGGCAGGCCGGCGACGACGTCGTCGCCACCCTCGCCCGCCGGCACGACCTGGACGTCCGGATCGTGGCCGGCGCCGTCGAGCAGCTCGCCGCCACCCGGGCGGGCCGGCTGCGCATCGCGCTCCCCGGGGCCGCGCCCGGACTGGCCGGCGCGCTGCACGACCTGCGCCGCGCCGGGCTGACCGTGGAGGCCGCCCGGTGATCGCCCCGGACCTGGTGGACCTGCTCCGGCAGGGGCTCACCGAGACCGCCTACATGGTCGGCGTCGCCACCCTGCTCTCCGGGATCGGCGGTCTGCTGGTCGGTGTCCTGCTGGTCCTCACCGACCGGGGCAACCTGCTGGCGGCCCCGGCGGTGAACACGTTGCTCGGCCTGGTCGTCAACGTCGGCCGGTCCCTGCCGTTCATCATCCTGCTGGTGGCGATCATCCCGTTCACCCGGGCGGTCACCGGCACCACCATCGGCACCACCGCCGCCATCGTCCCGTTGACCGTCAGCGCCATCCCGTTCTACGCCCGGATCGTCGAGACCTCGATCCGGGAGGTGGGCCACGACGTGGTGAACGCGGCCCGGGCGATGGGCGCCTCCCGCTGGCAGATCATCGTCAAGGTCCTGCTCCGCGAGGCCAGACCCGGCCTGGTGGCCGGGCTGACCATCACGGTCGTCGCGCTCGTCGGATACTCCGCGATGGCCGGTGTGGTCGGCGGCGGGGGCCTCGGCGACCTCGCCCTGCGCTACGGCTACCAGCGGTTCGAGGACGACGTGATGATCGGCACCGTCGTGCTGCTGATCGTGCTCGTGCAGGCCGTCCAGATGCTCGGTGACCGGCTCGCCCGGCACCTGTCCCACCGATAGTCACCCACGTCGACCGCCGTGGACAAGGAGAAAGGCACCACCGTGCGACGCAGACTCCCCTCGCTGATCATCGCTGCCCTCGTCCTGGCCGTCACCGCCTGCGGCTCCGGCACGGACGACACCGGCACCTCGACACCCACCGACGCCGCGCTCAAGGTCGGCGTCAGCCCGGTGCCGCACGGCGAGATCCTCACCTACGTCAGGGACAACCTGGCGGAGAAGGCGGGGCTGGAACTGGAGATCGTGGAGTTCACCGACTACGTGCAGCCGAACCGGGCGCTCGCCGACGGGCAACTCGACGCGAACTACTTCCAGCACGTCCCGTACCTGGACGAGGAGAAGGCCGCCAAGGGTTACCGGTTCACCGCGCTGGAGCCGGTGCACATCGAGCCGCTCGGGGTGTACTCGAAGAAGGTCGACAGCCTCGCCGACCTGCCGGCCAAGGGCGTGGTCGCCATCCCGAACGACCCGTCGAACTCGGGCCGGGCGCTCAGCCTGCTCGCGAACAACGGTGTGATCACGCTCCGGGAGGGCGCCGGGGTGAAGGCCACCACCCGCGACATCGTCGACAACCCGAAGCAGTTGGAGTTCCGGGAGCTGGAGGCGGCGCAGCTGCCGCGCAGCCTCGACGACACCGCCGCGGCGGTCGTCAACGGCAACTACGCCATCGACGCCGGCCTCACCCCGGCCACCGACGCCCTCGCCCTGGAGAAGGGGGACGGCAACCCGTACGCGAACCTGCTGGTGGTCCGCGACGGCGGCGACAGCGACCCCCGGGTGCGGAAGCTGGAGGAGCTGCTGCACTCCGCCGAGGTGAAGACGTTCATCGGCGACCGGTACAAGGGCTCGGTGACGACCGCCTTCTGAGCGCCCCACGCGCAGCCCACCCGGTGACGGCCGGTGGGCTGCGCGGCCCGCTACTGGCCAGTGGTCTTGGCGATGATGCGTTCCATCTCCTCCTGACCGAAGGCCCGCAGGGTCGCGGTACGGACGTTGCCCGCCCCGCCCAGTTGCAGGAGCGCCGCGGCGGCTGTCTCGTCGTCGGACGCCTCGACGACGGCCACGAGGTCGTATGAACCGACGGTCCAGTAGATGTTCAGGAGTTTCGCCCCGAGCTTCTGGGTCGCTGCGGCGAATGCCTCGGCGCGTTTCGCGGTGTCCTTGTAGCCTCGGATTCCCTGATCGGTCCAGTTCAGCAACGCGACGTACGTCGGCATGGTCCTTCACCTCCATGAAGAGATCCCATCGTAAGACCGATAACGGACACAATGTCTTAAATATGCATCAAGTTCGCACCCGAGCGGGTGATGCGAGTGATCGTCGTGCCGGGGCGGCCCGATAGCGTCTGAGCGGTGCGCACCCCTTCCGATCCGACCGACCTGACCTCCGGCGAACAGGCGATCGACGCCCGCGTCCGCGCGGTCCTGGCCCGGCTGCCCCGGCACGGGCCGCTCGCCGGGCTCACCGAGTTCCTGGCCTTCGGACTCAAGCAGGCCTGGGCGTGCGTCTTCGGCGGGGCGATGCTGGCGGTCATCATGGCGGCGCATCTCTGGTATCCGGAGGACGCGGCGTTCGCCCGCAACGACGCCCTGACCGTCGCCGCCGTCGCCATCCAGGTCGTGATGGTGGCCGGACGTCTGGAAACCCTGCGCGAGCTACGGGTCGTGCTCCTGTTCCACCTCGTCGGCACCGCCATGGAGCTGTTCAAGACCGACGTCGGCTCGTGGTCCTACGCGCCCGACGGCGTCCTGCGGATCGGCGCCGTCCCCCTCTTCACCGGTTTCATGTACGCCGCGGTGGGCTCCTACATGGTCCGGGTCCACCGGCTGTTCGACCTGCGTTTCGTCCGCTACCCGAGAAGGTGGGCGACGGCCGCCCTGGCCGTCGCCATCTACGTCAACTTCTTCACCAACCACTACGTCTGGGACGCCCGCTGGGTGCTGATCGCCGTCGTCGTGCTGGTGTTCGGGCGCTGTGTCATGCAGTTCCGCGTCTTCCGGTTCCGGTGGCGCATGCCGCTCCTGCTGGCCTTCCTCCTCGTCGCCTTCTTCATCTGGCTCGCGGAGAACATCGCCACCTGGTCGAACGCGTGGTTCTACCCCGGTCAGCTGGACGGTTGGCAACCCGTGTCGCCGGCCAAGCTCGCCTCCTGGTTCCTCCTCATGATCATCTCGGTCGTGCTGGTCACCTGGATCTCCCCGCCGGAGCCCCCCGACGACGACCGGAGCCCGCGGTCCCCGGACGACGTCACCGCCGCCGACCGGCGGGACGTCATCCCGGCCGCCCCGACCCGCGACGACTGACGGAGTCGGGGCTCCGGCGGCAGGGCCGAGGAGTCACGGTTCGATCGGGCGGACCCGCTCGCGGTACCGCTCCTGGAGGGCCACGTTGTGCGCGTCGCCCTGGGCGAGGTTCGCCGAGATGTAGACCGGCAGGTCGAGGCCCCGGTCCAGGAGCCGGCGGCAGACCAGCTCGGTGAGCATCTGGGCGACGAACACCCCGGTGAGCGACGACAGCGCCCCGATCCGGACTCCCGGGCTGATCTCCAGCGCCGCGTCCCCGGCCGGAGCGAGATTGTCGATCACCACGTCCGCCAGGTCGGCCAGGTGCGGTCCCCCGGTCGCCCGCGCCCCGGCGGACCGGGTGTGGGTGAGCGAGGTGACGGCGACGATCGGGTGGCCCCGGTCCCGGGCCAGCGTCGCCATCTCGACCACGGCGGCGTTGATGCCGGAGTTGGAGACGATCAGGAAGGGATCGTGCGCGGCGGGCGCGGCGAGCGCGTAGATCCGCTCGGCCAGGCCGGACTCACGCTCGTACGTCGGGTCCAGGACCGGCCCCGGGTCGGCGCCGCCGAACATCACGAGGTCCTTGACCGCCAGCATGCTGACCGGGGCGAGGCCACCGGCCCGCGCCGCGAGTTCGAGGGTGACGATCCGCGAGTGACCGGTCCCGAAGGCCTGGAGCACACCACCGGCGGCGATCGAGTCCGCGACGAGCGTGGCCGCCGACTCGATCGCGGTGAGCTGGGTGGTGAGGACCTGGTCGAGCGCGGTCCGGGCGATGGCGGCGTAGGCGGGTTCAGGCACTGTTCCTCCTGGAACGACGGTCGCGGGCGGCCTCGACGGCCGCCTCGACGGCGGTTTCGACGACGATCTCGCCGCTGCCGGCGCTGACCGGGCTGGCGAAGGTTTCGTAGCAGGGCGGGGTGTCGCGGGCGGGCAGATAGCCGAGGTAGCCGTTCGTGTAGCCGAGGACCACGACGTCCCCCGCCCGGTCCGTCGCGCCGGCCCGGATCGCCTCGCCCAGCTCCAGGAACAGTTCGCCGGGCACTCCGACGACGGTGACGCCGTCGAGGTCGACCGCCGCGATCTCGACCTCGTACGGTTCGCGGCGCTGGCGGACCGCCTGTTCCCGCGCGATCCGCAGCCCCTGGTGCAGGACCCGGTGGATGCGCTCGTCCCGGACCTGGGGAACCGGACGCGCGGACGCGTCGAGTTCCGCCGGTTGTTTGGGCCGCAGGCGCACGCTCCGCGAGACCGGCGGGCGCACCGGGGCCGCCGGGCCGCCGACGGGTGCCGGCGGTGGCACGAACCGGTCGGCCACCCGGACGCCGAGCCGGTCCACCTCGGGTGGCCCGTGCCCCTGGCGGGTGTGCCGGGTACTGATGTCGCCGGCGGCCCCGGTGGCGACGACCACCCACCGGTCGGGCGCGGCCAACGCCCGGCGGATCCCCCCGGTCAGGTCCGCGCTCACGTGGTTGTTGGCGGCGGGGAGGATGGTCGGGTGGACCGGCGAGACCACGACCAGGCCGACCACGTCCGTGCCCACGGTGACCACGATCGTGTCGACGGGGATGTCCATCGGTGGCGGGTCCACGACGTTGCGGCGACCCGCGAGTCCGGAGACCAGCGTGCGGGTGGCGGCGAGCCGGGCTGGCCGCTCGGCCGCCACGGCCCGGCTCGTGGCCGCCAGCGACGCGGCCACGAGCCGGTCGCCGACGTGGCGTGGGGTGACCCCGCCACCGGGGGCGCAACCCGCCTCCGGGCTCGCGTGGGTGTGCGTGGCCGCGACCCAGCAGGACGGCACCCCGACGTCCCGCAGGGCGGCCCGGATCCGCTCGACGACGTCGGCGTTCACACAGATCAGGTCCACGACCACCAGCGCGAACCGGTGACCGTCGTCGGCGAAGGTCACCACGTGCACCTCGAGCGGATCGAGCACGTCCTGGACGCCCTGGGAGCGGTCGACGTACCCGCCCATCGGTTCGCCGGGCACCACCGTGAGACGCGCCGTACCGTGTCCGACCCTCATGCGGCACCGCCCGGACTCTGGTCCGCCAGCAGGCGGGCGTAGGGACCGGTGCCGTCCAGCAGCGTGGGCCCACCGTCGAGCGGTTCCGCCCGGGGAGCGACCAGCGGCAGCCCTCGGGCGGCGAGCTCCGCCGACAGCGCCCGGTGCAGGACGTTCCCCGGAGCCAGGAGCCGTCCGCTGTACGACACCCGGCGCTCCGCCCCGTCGAGACGGAGCCGCGCGGTCGCCGCCTGGGCCGCGGCCGCGAGGTCGGTCGCCGCACCGGCGCAGATCCGACGGGCCACCGGGTCGGCCCGGTCGGCGGCGTCGAGGACGTCGACGGCGAACGCGGCGGTCCGGGGGACCAGATCCGGATCCCGGTAGTAGCGCTGGAGCGCCGCCAGGTCGCGGCCCCCGAGCGCCGCGACGAGGCGGTCGGCCAGCTCGGTTCCCGGGCCGGTGCGGTCGTACGCGGCGGTGGCGGCACGCATCCCGGCCAGCCCGACGGCGTACGCGCTGCCCCGGTCGCCGAGATGCGGACCCCACCCGTCCAGCCGGGCGTGGGCGCCGTCGGCGGCCACCGCCAGGACCGTCGTCCCGGTGCCGACGCACAGGACCACACCGGCACCGCCGAGGACGCCGGCGTGGGCGAGGACGCTGTCCTCCACGACCACGGCCGGACCACCGAGGAGCCCGGTGAGGGCGTGGGCGAGGCGTCGACGCTCGGCGTCCTCGCCGGGCAGGCCGGTCAGACCGGCGACCACACCCGCCACCCGCGAGGGAACGGCGATGGTGGCCGCGGCGTCGCGGACGGCGGCCAGGATCCGGTCGACGCCGTCCTCGTGGGGCCGGTAGGAGAAGCCCGGCCCGACCGCGAGCCGACGGCCCTCGGGCGTGCGCAGCAACATCCTGAGCTGCGACTTCCCGCCGTCGATGGTGATCGTCACGGTCATTTCGACATCCCTGCGGTCAGGCCGGCGACGATCTGCCGGGTGGCCAGCGCGAACACCACGGCCAGCGGGACCAGGGCGATCACGAGCCCGGCGAAGAGGGTGCCGCGGTCGGCGGCGAACTCGCCGAAGAAGCGGGTCAGCCCGACCGGGACGGTGTACTTCTCGCTGCTGCGCAGCAGCACCAGCGGATAGAAGAAGTCGTTCCAGGTCGGCGCGAACTGGAAGACGGTCACCACCGCGAGCGCCGGACGCATCAGGGGCAGCACGATCGACACGAACAGGCGCCCCTCGTGTGCGCCGTCGATCCGCGCGGCCTCCTCCAGCTCCCCGGGGAGCCCCCGCATGAAGCCCATGATCACGAAGACGGAGAACGGGACGCCGCTGGCCGCGTAGAGCAACACCAGCCCGATCCGGCTGTCGATCAGGTTCATCGACTGGAACATGTAGAACACCGGCAGCAGGCCGAGCTTCGCCGGGATCATCAGTCCGGACAGGAAGAACGCCGCCAGCAGGGCGCGCCCCCGGAACCGCCACCGGGACAGGGCGTAGGCGGCCAGCGCCGACACGCCCACGCACAGCACCACCGAGGCAGCCGTGACGGCCAGGGAGTTGAGGAAGTACGTCGAGATCGACGCGGTCTCCCAGGCGCGGGTGTAGTTGCTGACGTCGAAGGAGCTGGGCAGCCCGACCGGCGCGCGGAGGATCTCCGCGTTGGACCGGAACGAGCCGATCAGCACCAGCAGCAGCGGGCCGAAGGCGACCGCCGCGTACGTCCAGAGCACGACCTGGACGCCGACGCTCCGGGCCAGCGACCGGGGGCGGGCGGCCCCCGGTCGCGGTGAGCCGCCGGTGGCCGGCGACGTGCGACGGGGGGCGGCCAGCAGGGTGCTCATGTGACCTCCCGGCGGCGGAGCACCCGCTCCAGGGCGACGGAGACCCCGAAGATGAGCACGAAGATGAGCATGGCCAACGCCGAGGACTCTCCGATCGCGTTGCTGCCGCCCTGGAAGGCGGTCCGGTAGTAGAGCAGGCCCAGCACGTCCATGGCGCCGCCGGGTCCGCCGTCGGATCCGCCCAGCGCGTAGACGAGGTCGAAGATGTTGAAGCAGCCGATGAAGGTCAGCACGGTGATCACCCCGACCGCCGGCATCAGCAGCGGGAACCGGACGCTCCAGAAGGTCCGGGTGGCCGACGCGCCGTCCATGGCGGCGGCCTCCTCCAGCTCGCGCGGTACACCGGCCAGGGCGGCGCCGAAGATGAGCATCGGCCCGCCGACCCACTGCCAGGCGTTGACCAGGATCAGCACCGGCAGCGCGGTGTCCGGCTCACCGAGCCACGGCCGTGCCCACGAGTCCAGGCCGACCGCCCGGAGCGCCACGTTGATCGGGCCGAAGGTGGGGCTGAGCAGGAGCGACCAGATGTAGCCGACGATCAGCGGGCTGATCAGGTAGGGCAGCGAGAAGAGGGTCTGGAACAACCGCTTCCCCCGGGGGCTGCGGTGCAGGAGCACGGCCAGGCCCAGCCCGACGGTGTTCTGGATGGCCATGGTGCCGACGAAGAAGAGCACGTTGTGCCCGAGCGCGGCGGAGATCTGGTCGCTGAGCGGATAGCGGGTGAGGATCTCCTGGTAGTTGCCGATCCCGACGAACTCCCCCTGGCGCGTGCCCTCCCAGCGGAAGAACCCGTAGTAGAAGGCGGTGAGCAGGGGCACCACGAGGAAGAGGCCGTAGAGGGTGAAGGCCGGCAGGCAGAACGCCGCGATCCACCCCGGCGCGGTCCGTCCCACCTGGCGGCGACGCCGGGTGGGACGGACGGTCAGTTCCTGGGCCGGAACCACTGGTCGACCCCCCGCTGGATGTGTCCGGCCGCGTCGGCGGCGGTGCGTCGCCCGAGCAGGTAGTCGGAGAACGCCGCCGAGGCGAGGTCCCACGCCGTGGGCGATCCGCCGGAGAAGTACGCGTAGGTGACGTACGGGCTCGGGTTCTCCTGGTACGCCTTCAGCGCCTGGGCCAGGAGCTCGTCCTGGGGCTGGACGCCGGGCACCGCCGAGATCTGACGTAGTTCGCCGGAGTACGCCCGGCCGAACTCCTCCGACGCCATCCACCGCACCAGGTCCAGCGCCGCCTCGCGCTTGGCGGACTTGGCCGAGACCCCGAAGGATCCGTCGACGTAGCCGGGGACGAGGGTCTTGTCGACCGGCGCGCCGGGGGCGGGCGGCACGTTGAAGATGCCCATCTTCAGGTCGGGGTTGGCCTTCTGGAACACGGCGAGCTCCCAGATGCCGCCGGGGAACATCGCGGCCCGGCCGGCGGTGAAGAGCGCCTGCGCGTCGGCGTAGCTCATCCCGGACGACTGGGGCGCCCAGTACTTGTCGGTGCCCTTCCAGGTCTCGAGGGACTTCACCCAGGGCGCGTCGGTGAACTTCGACCCGCCGGTGAGCATCTTGTCGAGGTAGTCGGGGCCGCCGTAGGTGGTGGCCCCGAAGATCTCGTGCTGGATCGGCAGCATCCAGGTGTCGGTGACCGTGCTGGCCAGCGGGATGACCTTGGCGCTGTTGAGCTTGTCGAACGCCGCGACCATGTCCGCCCAGGTGGTGGGGGCGGTGATGCCGTGGTCCGCGAAGAGCTTCTGGTTGTAGATCACGTGCAGCGTCTGGAGCGCGAACGGGACGCCGTAGACCTTCTCGTCGCTCTCGCCCCGGGCGCCGTCGAGGACCGGTTCCGGGAAGCCGCCCAGCTCCTTGACGTCGTCGAGGGGCACCAGGCCGCCGGCGGCGACCAGCGGCTGGAGCAGACCGTACGAGCGCAGCTGCGCCACGTCGGGACCGTTGGCGTCGGTCAGCCCGGTCTTGAGGATCGTGTCGTACTCGGTGTTCTTGTAGGGGACGTACTCGACTGTCACCCCGGGGTTGGCGTCCTCGTAGATCTGGAAGATCTTGTTGTACGCGGCGACGTCCTCCTGCCGCCATCCCCAGACCTTCAGGTTGACGGCGTCGCCGCCGTCCCCGCTGCCGGGCGCGCACGCGGCGAGGCTGACGGTGAGCACCGCCGCCGCTCCCCACACACCGTATTTCCTGGTCATCACGTCTCCGATCGTCGTCGCGACCACCCCGTCGGACCGACGGGGAGCTCGACTGTAATACTGGTATAGACCGGTGGTCAACGGGTGGCCGGCTTCCCCCGGGGAGCCACGGACTGCCCGTACGATGGCGTCAACAGCGGGGAAGGGAGAACCGAGTCGTGCCACGGACGCGACACGAGCCGAGCGACGGAGCGCTCGAATCGTTGCTGGCGGAGCAGAACCGCGGCAAGGGCAAGCACATCACCGACGTGCTCACCGCCCTGGTCCTGGACTCCCGAGACGGCGCGCTCCTCCCCTCCGAACGGGTCCTCGCCGAGCGCTTCGCGGTGGCCCGGATGACCGTCCGGGGCGCCATCGACGCGTTGGAGAGCAAGGGGATGGTGCGGCGGGTGCCCGGACGCGGCACCTTCGTGCAGCACCCGACCCTGACCCACTCGGAGATCTTCCGCTCCTTCAGCGAGGACATGCGGATCCGCGGCATGACGCCGGGTTCCAAGAGCTACCGTGGCCGCACCCGCCCGGCCACCCGCACCGTCGCCGCCAACCTCGACATCGCTCCCGGCGAACAGACCCACTACATCGAGCGGATCCGCACCGCCGACGGGATCCCGATGGCCCTGGAACGGACCAACCTCGCCGCCGCGCGCTTCCCCAACCTGCTCGACGTGCTGGGCCGCGACGACTCGCTCTACGACGTCCTCGGCCGCGTCTTCGGGGTACGGCTCGAGTCCGCCCGGCAGGTCGTCACCATCGCGCGACTGACCGCCACCGAGGCGAAACGCCTCGAGGTCGCCGAGGACACCCCGGCCTTCCTGATCGAGCGGATCTCCGTCGACAACATGGGGAAGGTCGTGGAGTACGGGCGGTCGCTCTACCGTGGCGACCGGTACGCCATCCAGATGCACGTCAGCCCCCCGCCGCAGGGCGGCTGACGCGCATCCGGCGGATGTGGCTATCCCAGTCCGGCGAAGTAGTGCTTCTCGATCTCGGTCGCCGTCAGCGCGCGATCGTAGATCGCCGCCTCGTCGAGGTCGCCCTGGAGTCGCTGGAAGGTGTCGTCCCCACGGCCACCGAGCTTGATGCTCGCCGTGCCGACGCCCGGGGCGACCGTCGTCGCGACGCTGTTGTCCGCGACGCCGTCGAGGTACACGGTCAGTCGCGACCCGTCGAACACGGCGGCGACGTGGTGCCACCGGTCCGGCGTCAGCCGGGTGCGGCCGGACACGACGCCGTGTCCCTTGCCGGGAGCGCCGAGCGTCCACGCCTGCAGGACACCGTTGTCCACCCGCAGGACGTACCCGTTGGTCGCCGGGGTCTGGTAGCTCTCGATGACCGCCTGCCCCGGCGTGGGCACGAGCAGGTCGAGCTTGACCCACGCCTCCAGCGTGAACGGCCCGTCGAGATTGGTCCGGGGGCCCCGGGGCACGTCGACGTAGCCGTCCCCGACGTCGGCTGCGCCGTCGCCGGCGAGCACGCCCTCGACGCCCGGTCCGGCGCCCAGGTAGGTGCCGTCGCGCCCGCTGGTGGAACTGTCGACCGCCGTCCGGGAACCGGCCGCGTCGCCCAGCCTCCAGTAGCCGGCCGGGTCGGCCCCGGTGACGAACTCCGGGTAGCTGCCGTCGCCCACGACGATCGGCACCGACACGGTCACCGGCGTCGCGCCGTCCTTGTGGAACGTCACCGTCACCTGGTGGCGGCCCTCGGCGGCGCCGGCCGGGACGGTGACGGCGACCGGCACGCGGGTGACGATGGTCCGCCCGTCCGGTCGGGCGCGGAGCACCTGCGTCGCCGGGGTGACGGTCCAGCCGTCCGGGCCGGCGGCGGTGACCCGTCCGCTCACCCCGTCCTCGGCGAACACCTCGAGCGCCACCTGGAACCGCTTGGTCTTTCCGGGGGCGATGAGCGCCCCCGACGGCTCGACCGAGAGCCGGCCACGGAGCACGTCGGAGTAGTGCGGAACGATCTCGTACACGCGGGGCGCGACGCTGCCGGGCGTCCACCGGATCCGGACCGCGCTGGCGGCCAGGTCCTTGGCGGGCACCTTGGTGAACCCCTCGGCGAGCGGCCCGAGGTCCACCCAGCTGCCGTCGACGAGCGCCTGGATCATGCCGTCCGCCGGGGCGGTCGCGTCCTGCACCACCGTCACCGCGGACAGCTTGTGCGGCTTGGTGATCGGGACCGTGACGGCGTCACCGGCCTGTGGTGCGCCGGCGGCGACATAGGCCGTGTCGTCCCGCCGGTCGGTCAGCAGGCCCAGCCCGGATCCGGCGGCGGCGGCCGGCGCACCGGTGGGGGCGCCGAGGTCACCGAACCAGCGGTCGCCGACGTACGCGTCGTTCTGCGCCGCCGCGAAACTGAGCAGGTCGTCGACCGGCCCGGGACTGATCTGGTGCCACGTACGGTCGAGGACGCCACGGGCGGCTGCCTGGTCGCGCCGGGCCACCCAGGCGGCCTCGCTGGCGCCCCCGTCCTGGGCCCGGAGGAGCCGCACGGCCGCCCGACCGGCCTGACCGGTCACGCCGACCCGGTCCAGCCAGGGCGAGATCTGCTTGAGCAGGAGCGGGTTGTCGAGCTTCGCCCGGAGCTCGGCGGGAAGTTCCTCCAGCCGGCGCAGCTCACGGTCCACCCGGTCGAGCTGGGCGTTGACCGGTCGACCCGCCCGGTAGTCGGCGACGAGACGGTCGACGAGCGCGGCGAACTCCGGCCGCGCGCTCTGGTTCAGAACGCTGGCCCGGTTGTTGTCGGCGAAGAGCCGCAGGTCCTCGTACGCGTCGCCGCCGAGAAGCTGCAACGTACGCGTCCAGGAGCGCTCCGCGTCGTACGCACCCGGGTTCCAGGCGTAGTCGGCCTGGGTGCCCTGGGGGATCTGCGAGGCCTCCTGGAAGGTGACGAGCCCGTTGAAGGAGATGCCGATGACCTTGTCCGCCATGCCGGCGTCGCGGTTCTCCAGCGGGCCCAACAGCAGCCGGTTGGGGCTGTAGTCGTTGACCGGGTAGTTGTCCCAGAGCATGATCCGGTGCCGCGACCACACGTCCTGGGCGGCCTGGAGGTCGGATTCGGTGATGCTCGACGGCACCACGGCCGGCCCCGTCCAGTAGAGGTCGACGTCGGTGCTCACCAGCTCGTCGAAACGGTTGGTGTACGCCGTCTTCGTCATCCCCCAGTACTCCGTCGGCACCGTCACCATGCGGCTGGCCCCGGGGCGCTTCTCGATGAACTCCTTCTGCACGAAGTTGGTGACCTCGGCCTGGGCCACCGCGAGCGGCGACGAGTCGCCCCCGTAGGCGTCCCGGTCCTCCTGACACGCGAAGTTGCCCGACACGTCGTCCCAGGCGATGACGTAGCTCCGGACGCCGATCTCCCACATCTGGTCGAAGCGGGCCAGCAGCTTGGCCCGGTCGGTCTCACGCACGTGGCAGATCCCCTTGCTGGGCGCCATCGGCGCCTCCGGTGAGATCCGGTACACGAAGTCGACGTGGCGGGACTTCGCCAGGTCGACGATCTCCTTCAACCGGGCCAGTTCCGCCGCCTCGTACAACGAGTCCCAGTCCGAGCCGGTGCGCAGGTCGTCCGCCGGCCCGTAGAAGAACTGGTTCATCTTGTGGCGGGCCAGGAACTCGATCTGCGAGCGCCGGTCCTCCTGTGACCACACCGCGCCGTAGAAGGACTCCATGCCGCCGCGGATCCGGTACCCCGGCCAGTCGCGGATCTGCACGCCGTCGACGGCGACCCGGGAACCCTTCCGGTCGAGCAGTTGCCGGAGCGACTGCACGGCGTAGAACGTGCCGGGGCCGTCCTTCCCGGACAGCACGATCCGCTGTCGGCCGCGTCCGTCGCGACCGGCCGCCAGCACGTAGCCCTCACCGGGCAGCGCCTCCGGGCCGGTGACGCCGAGGGCGCGCAGCGCGTCCGTGCTCACCGGGGTCTCCCCCGGTCCACCCAGAACGATCATCGGGCCGCGTGCCGACAGGTCGCTGTCGCCGACGACGCGGGCGGTGACGCCGTGCGCGGAGAGCAGTTCCACCAGCGCCGTCCGCGCCGCCGGGTCGGCGGACTCGCCCGTCACGACGTCGACGGCACCGGACAGCACCACGTTTCCGGGGCGTGAGTCGATCTGCTGCGGCAGCGGAAGGATCCGCGCCGCGCCGGTGGGAGCCGGTCGCTCGGCGCCGGCCGGCAGAGGGCTCAGCACACCTGCGACGAGCGTGACCGAGACGGCGAATATGACAGAGCGGTGACGACGACCGCGAAAAGAGCGTGCCAGTAACACGCGACCTCCACTTGTCGGTCCAAATCAGTGTCTTCCGCCGGTGAGGTTCCGGCGCGGAACGCGGTGGTCTCGCCACCGCGGATGGCTGGCCGGCGCGGCCGCCGATCCGGTCGGGTCAGCAGGGGCGCGGATCGGCCGTCGGGCCCGGGAGCCTGGTAGGGGTTCTGCGGCATGGTCTATGCCAGTAATGAGAATCCCTGCCGCTCCTGGCTACGTCAAGACCACACCGGCGGATCCGACGCCGCCAAGGGCACCTTCGGCATCACTGAAACCCTCGATGGCAGCACTGTTTCAGCAGCTCAGAGGCGTTTCTCGCGGGCGGCGGCCCGGCTGGAAATACTGGTCTAGCCCTGATTATTCTCTCGGCGCGCGGTCCGCCCTGTGGCCAGCGGACCCGCGTTCCCGTCGAGGTCGTCCGCCGCCCGACGGAACCCGACCATCCACTGGAGCGACCTACCGTAGGGGCACCGGTCACGTCGGGTGAGCCCGCGAGGTGAGAAGGGGCGACGAACGCTGGCGGCCGGGTTTCCGACGGCGACACGATCCACCGAACGGTGGCCGCTCCCCCGCCTTCCGAGGTGGTGACGGAGTCGTGCCCGCCGGCCAGTGGGCCGGCGGGCACGGTCCGGGCGACGGTCAGGCGGGCTTCTCGTAGACGGTGACGTGGGTGCCGCTGCCGAGGTAGGGCTCGCCGCGCCAGCCGCCCCAGCGATGACGGCGTTCGAGCCCGGCGAGGCGGGCCATCAGGTCGAGTTCCGAGGGCCAGGCGTACCGCATGGAGACCGGGGCGAGGCGGATCCCCGCGTCGCTGATCAGGATGTGCTGGCCGTCGAAGCGCTGGTCGACCGGGTCGTGCCGGACCGCGACCAGGCGTACGTGGTCGTGGTCGACCCGGTGGGCGTCGACACTCTGGTTGCGCTGGTAGCGGGCCATGTCCGGCACCAGGCACTCCAGGACGAACCGGCCACCGGGCACCAGTCGCCGGGCGACGTTGGCGAAGCAGCGGATCTGCTCCTCCTGCGTCATGAGGAAGAAGAAGGTGGTGAAGACGACGAAGATCATGGCGAACTGGTCGTCGGTCCCCGGGTCGACGTCGGCCATGTCGCCGATGGTGACCGGGATCCGGTCGCCGCCGGGTTTGGCACGCATGATGGCGACCATGGCCTCGGAGGCGTCGACGCCCCGCAGGTCGATTCCCCGCTCGGCCAGGGGTATGGTCACCCGGCCGGTGCCCACCGCCAGTTCGAGGACCGGTCCCGCCGGCCCCTCCTTGATCAGCTCCGCCAGGCAGCGGACGGCGTCCGCCGGGTCGAGATCGGCGTGCCACTCGTCGTAGACGTCGGCGTTGGTCTCGCCGTAGGTGTCCGGTCCGTAGTTCCGCATGGTGCGCCTCCTGTCGGGTCAGTCCAGCGGTCGCATGTCGTGGGTGACGGTGCCGGCGGCGGCCAGCGAGTGGTAGAGGCCCAGTTCGGCGGTGGCCCCCTCGGCCAGCACGAGGGCGGTGCAGCCCCGCTGGTCGGCGAGGTGGACGATCCGGTCCCCGATCCGGGCGGTCGGATAGAACTCGGGCTGGCCGGGAAAGAGCCCGAGCCGTTCGGACCCGCGCCAGCCGGCGAGGCGGCCCGGTGCCGGGGGGTGCAGGAAGGTCATGCCGTAACCGGGTCCGGGGGACAGCGGCACGTCCAGCAGCCGGGGCCGCAGACCGAGGGCGGCGTCGATCACCGCGCGGTACACGTTGGTCCCCAGGGATCGGCACATCATCTCCCCGATGACCGCCCCGGCGATCCGCCCGTTGACCTCCACCACCTCCGGCCCGTCCGGAGTGCGGGCGAACTCGGTGTGGGCGATCCCGGACGGGAACCCGACCGCGTCGAGGACCTTGCCGATCCAGGTCTCCAGGTGCGCGAACTCCTCGGCGGGGAAGGCGACCGGGAAGGCGACGGCCTCCTCGCGCCGGACCGGTTCCGGGGTGTGGATGTGCACCCCGACCCCGAGCAGCCTCGTACGTCCCTCCCCGGTCACCGTCTCGGCGCTGTAGACGGGACCGGGGAAGTACGGTTCGGCCACGAGGTGCGCGCCCATCAGGGTGGCGTCGGCGACCTGGCGGACGGCCCGGTCGCGTTCGGCGTCGTCGCGGATCAACCAGACCGAACGGGAGGAGGTGCCCGCCGAGTCCTTCACGATCACGGGACAGCCGATCGCCGCGACCGCCGCGCTGACCGCCTCGGCCGTCGGCTCGACCCGGATCGCGCCGGACCGGCTCAGTCCGGCCCGGTGCAGCAGGTCACGCACCTCGGCCTTGTCCCGCAGGGTGCGGGCGGTGTCCAGGCCGAGGGTGGCCAGGCCGAACCGTTCGGCCAGCTCCGCCCCGGGCAGCATCCAGGTGTCGGTGGAATTGACCAGCCCGGCCAGGTCGGGGATCCGGTCGAGGACCGCGGCGCAGGCCGCGACGTCGGTGGTGTCGACGTCGATCACCGTCAGGTCGTCCGGCCCCAGCCGGTCGAGTTCGTACGCGTACACCGCCCGGTTGCCGGTGAGCAGGCACAGCCGGTGTCCCGCCTCGGCGGCGGCGTCCCGCAGGTGGGCCAGTCCGAAGGTGAGGGCCTCGATGAGCGCGATGGTCACGGTGTCTCCTCGGCGTCCAGCGGGCGGGTCGCCTCCACGACCAGTCGTTTCGCGTGGTTGTCGTACGGCTCTCCGGCGAACCCGCCGAAGCAGCGGATCCCGGTGAAGCCGGCGGCGGTCAGCATGGCGCGGATCTCGGCGGCGCTGTAGACGAACTGCTCGAAGAACCCGTGCCGGGCGCGGTCGCCCTGCACGAGGGTCCAGTCGCTGCGGAACCGGGTCCAGTCGTCCAGGATGGTGTCCCGCATGAACAGGGCACCGCCGTCGACGTCCACCACCTTCGGGACGCCGGCCCAGCGGGCGAAGATCTCCTTGCTGAACAGGTCCAGCAGCAGGCGACCACCGGGCACCAGGCTCCGCCGGGCGTGGTGCAGCACGCGCTGGTTCTGCGCCGGGTCGGCGAAGTAGCCGAAGGACGTGTACATGCTGATGACCAGGTCGTAGCAGTCCGGTTCGACGAACTCCCGCATGTCGGCGCGGACCAGACGGACCTTCAGGCCGCCCGCCTCGGTCGCCTCCCGCGCGCGGTCCAGCATCGCCTGGCTGAGGTCCACCCCGGTGACCTGGGCACCGCGTTCGGCGAGCGGGACGGCGTAGGTCCCGGGGCCGCAGCCCAGGTCGAGCACCACGGTGCCGGCCGGCAGGTCCAGCAGCGGTGAGGTCGCCACCCAGTCCGCCGCCTCCCGCCGGCGGGCAGGAGCGAACAGGGCTCCCGCGAAGTCCACCCAGAACGTGTCGTCTTCAAACCACTCCATCGGCAGCTCCGATTCGTACGGCGGCGGACGCGCAACAGGTTGCACGACGGCGCGGAAAGCCCTCCACAGAAGGCCGGAATTCCGCAGAGGATGCCAATCTGAAGATCATTTGGATGGACACACTCCCATCCATAGGAGTCTTAGCATGACTGGCCATGAATCCCCGTCGACTCGGAACCATACCATCACTTTCGGAGGCTGCACCCAATGAGCGAAGATTCAGTGGCGCGCCTCCATCAAATGCACACCTGGTGTACCGCATCACGGAAAGACAGGGCCACGTCCCTCCCATTATTCATCTGCTAGTGTCAATGTAGTGTCTGCGCTCGCCCTAATCCGGGCACGATCGCGCCATCCACTGCCGCGGCCGCCCACCACCGCGGCCCGTCCCGACCGAGCACAGAGGAGTGATCCGTCATGCCCTTCAGCGGTGCTTCGACGAGTACGACGCTGCTGCACTCCCATGTCACCGACGCGGTCAAGGCACCGAGTTTCATCCGACTGTCCGGGAACGTGGTGCTCGCCCGTTCCGAGACCCTGAAGATCTACGCCGCGCTGGGCGCGGTACGCGCGCTGCTGAAGGCGGGTACCGTCCGCCCCGGGGACACCCTCGTCGACAGCTCCAGCGGCATCTACGCCCTCGCCCTGGCCATGGTCTGCCACCGCTACGGACTGCGCTGCCACATCGTGGCGTCGACGACGGTGACCTCCACCATCCGGGCGCAGCTGGAGATCCTCGGCGCCACCGTGGACCAGATGCCCCCCGAGCGTGACCTGCGACTCGACCAGCACCGACGGGTGGCCCGGGTGCAGGAACTCCTGCGCGTCAACCCCGGCATGCACTGGATGCGTCAGTACCACGACCCGGTCCACTACCGGGGCTACCGGGAGATGGCGGAGCTGGTGCGCCAGGCCCTGCCCGACGCGCCCCTGGCCGTGGTGGCCAGCGTCGGCACGGGCGCATCGAGCGCCGGCCTGATCCAGCCGCTGCGGGAGCACGACCCCTCGACCCCGCTGATCGGCGTCCAGCCGTTCGGGAGCGTGAGCTTCGGCAGCGAACGGTTCCAGGACCCGGAGGCCATCATCGCCGGCATCGGCAGCGCCATCCCCTTCGACAACGTGCGTCACGAGCTCTACGACCGCGTGCACTGGATGAGCTTCCGGCACGCCATGGCCGGCACGGTGGCGCTGATGCGCGCGCACGCGGTCTTCGCCGGCCTCTCCACCGGCGCGGCGTACCTCACCGCCCTGTGGGAGGCGCGGCGCCGTCCGGAGCGGACCCACCTGCTGGTCGGGGCCGACACCGGACACCGCTACGTCGAGCAGGTGTTCGCCCGGCACCGGGAGGCCCCGGACCCCGGCACCCTCGAACCGGTCGAGATCGGTTCTCTCGACGAGCTGACCCCACCCTGGTCCACCATGCGGTGGGCCCGCCGTGGCCACCCGTCCCCGTCGGCGGTCGTCGTCGGCTCCCGCCGCCCCGGTCCCCCGGCGGGGAGACCGGCCGGGAGAGGGTGAGAGCCGGCCGGCAGGACCGGCGATCGTCGGGCCGGACGCGGCCGGCCGGGCAACCCGCCGCCCACGGGTCAGGCCGCCTCCCCCGTGCCGGGTACGCGTCGGCGCAGCCGGTGCGCCCCCAGCACGAGCGGGGGAAGCAGGACGCACTGGGCGGCCACGACCAGCCAGAATCCCGCGAGGCGGTCACCGCTCTCGAACAGCCCGTACACGTTGCCGCCCACCGCGCCGCTGAGGAAGGAGCCGATACCGACGGCCAGTCGCTGCTGACCGAAGACCACGGTCGCGGACCGTCGTGACCTCGCCAGCGCCTCGAGGTCGTTCTTGAGCAGCAGCACCGCGCTGCCGACGCTGATCGCGGCGACGCCGACCGCGATGGTGACCTCGTTCCCGCCGGCGAAGGAGACCATCCCCACCGCCAGGCAGCCGAACCCGATCGCCATCGCCGCCGGGTAGCTCGTCCGCTCGACCCGCTGCGCCACCAGCGGCTGCACGAGGACCAGACCGAGTGAGTACCCCATCATGGTCGCTCCGAAGAACACCGTGGCCACCCGGCCCTGGGCGTAGCTCGACAGGTACTGGAAGAACTGCATGTGCACGTAGTAGGAGAGCGCGGTGACCACGAAGGGCAGCACCGCCAGCCCGGCCAGCATGCGCCGGAACGGCTCGACCGGCGGGGCGTCCTCGGTGCGCCGCTCCCGGCGGAGGAAGAGGTGGGCGACCGCCAGGCTGGTGTAGACCGCCGTGACGACGGCGAACATCCGGCCCGGATGCTGGATGAGCAGGGCCCCCACCACCGGCCCGAGGGCGATACCGAGATTCCCGGCGGCGTTGCCGGCGGAGACCAACCGGGGCCGCTGCTCCGGGCTCGCCCCGTGCACCAGGTAGCTGCGGTAGGCCGGTGAGTAGAGCGAACCGCCACCGGAGATAAGGAACAGTCCCGCGATGGTGAGCGCCGGGCTGCCCGCCCCCGCCAGGAAGGCGCCACCACCGAGGCTGTACATGACCAGGGCACCGACCAGGGACCGTTGCAGGCCGAGCCGCTCGGCCAGCGCCGCGGTGGCCGGCGCGCTGGCGAACTGCACCAGCGTCGCCACCCCGAGCACGAGGCCGACCTGCGCCATGTCCGCGCCCATCCGCTCGCGCAGCAGCACGGCGAGGTAGGGGTAGACCGAGAACGAGCCGACGTTGACCAGGAAACCGCCCGCCAGCAGCGCGATCTGGGGCCCGGTGAAGGAGCGGCCGGGACGCGCCGGCGACTGCCGGGGAGGACGGGTCCGCGCCGCGGTTCCGGTCCGGTACCGGCCCACCGTCAGGATCCCGCAGCCGGGCCGGGCCCGACGTCGGGGGTCGGGGGGTCCTCGGGCCCGGGCACGACCCCCAGACCCGGGGCGTCCCCGAGGACGATCCGTCCCCGGTCGAGCCCCAGGCCCCGGAAGGGTGGATCACGAAGGAGGAACTGGCTGTCGATGTCGATCCGGTCGGCGAGGGGGGCCAGCAGCGCAGCCTGGCTGAGCGCCAGCTCCGACTCGCAGTTGCAGCTGAGCATCACCGAGAGGCCGAGCCGCCGCGCGGTCTCCATCACCCGGCGGGTGGCCCGGACGCCGCCCGACTTGGCCAGCTTGACCACGACGCCGTCGGCGAGGCCACCCGCGGCATGGACGCTGGCGACGTCGGTGCAGCCCTCGTCGAGGAAGACCGGCAGCCGACCGGGCAGGTCCCGGTAGCGGCGGTAGGCGTCGACCGCCTCCGTGGGGAAGGGCTGCTCGACGAGCTGGATGTCGAGGTCACGCAGGCGCGGGGTCAGGTCCCGGGCCGTCTCGAAGGTCCATGCCTCGTTGGCGTCGATCCGGATCGGGCGGCTGGTCGCCGCGCGGACGGCGACCAGCCGGTCGAGATCCTCGGCGCTGCGCACCTTCATCTTGAAGGCGCCCACGTCCGGGGCGTTCGCCACCACCTCCAGGGTCTCCGCCACGCTGGCGATGCCGATCGTGTACCCCGTCGGCTGCGCGAGGGTGCGGGACATTCCGAACAGCTGCCAGGTCGGCACTCCGGCCTTCCGGCCGAGCCAGTCGTGCACGGCGCCGTCGAGGGCCATCCGGGCGCCGACGGGCGCCGCCCACTCCGCCACCCGGTCGAGGACCTCGTCGGGGTCGGACAGGTCGGGACCGAGGACCTTCGCGCCCTCCGCCACGATCGCCTCGACGACCTCGTCGAGGGTCTCGCCGTGCGCCCAGGCGGGTGTGCCCTCCCCCTGGCCCGCGACGCCGCCGTGGGCGATCGTCGCGACGCAGGTGTCGGTCGAGTCGTAGGCGAGACGTGAACTCCGGAATGTCGTGAGCAGACGCAGAGTCGTACGACGGACGCGTAATTCCATGGTGGCCACCATGCCACGAGTCAGCCAGTTAATCCATGCTCGACAATCTAATAATCTCGCTGTAATCAGCGCTGATCGGGTCGCGCGAATGCCCGCGTCCCACGTTGGAGCGGATAAGCAGGCTTTACGCGGACGGACGGGAGAAGCGGGTGGCCGCAACGCCGGAAAACAACTCCGGGGTGACCTCGATCGCGAAGTCCCGGACGGGTACATCGGTTCAGGTAGGTCTTGGCACGGCACTCCTCGACGTTCTTGCCGACACCGGCGACGAATGTTCTCCGCGCGAGGGGACGAGGTCGTTCCCGACGCCGGGTCCGGCGTCGACGGCCATGATCATGACGGCCGGATCGTGGACGACGAAGAAGCCGGTGGTGGTGTCGGTGCCGACCGCCTCCTCGACCCCAGCATGACGGGGGGCGGTGACGGGGAATCGACAGTGCGGGCGAGCAGGCGGTGCCGGCTCAGGCGGACGACCATCGGAAGCGCCTTTCCGGCCCGGCGGTCGTCAGATCCCGGTCGCACGCCCGAGGGGCGCAGCCGACCCGGACTCCGACCCGTGGGCCACGACGGGTGGGGAGCGGGGATCGCGGCACGTCGGGTATTCGGGCTCGCCGCCGGGTGCACACCTCGACGGCCTACCGTTGCGGGCCAGCGCCGGAATTCGACCGGACTTCCCCCAGACGTACGCGCGTGTGGAGTTGTCACACCAGTCTCGACGCCACCACCACAGCTGTCAATGCGTGATCGGCCGGATGCGGCGGGTGGGGACCGACGTGTGCCACCCGGCGGGGCAGGAGGCGGTGCCGCCGTCCGCGCGACGCCGGGCGGGGCCTCCGTGGGCACACAGTCGTGCGATCCTCATCGATGGGTTACCACGACTCGTTCCGTCACGGGGAGATCGACATGCCTTCACTCTCGCGCGCCCATCGCCGGACCACGGCGCTGATCGTGGCATCGACGCTCAGCTGCGGACTGGCGGCGGGGCTGGCGGCGGTTCCGGCCGCCGCGGCGGTGACCGCGCCCACCGATCTCCGGACGGCCGACCAGCCCTGCGCCACGGCCGCGCCGGGACAGTACCTGAGTCCGAGAAAGCTCAACACCGCCCAGGCCGTCGTGCTGCGGGGCACCTTCAGCCGCGCCAGCGACGACACCGGCCTGCGGGCCGACTTCCAGGTGTGGGACATCACCACGCCCGAGCAGCCACAGCAGTGGCTCCGGAACGTCGGCGAGCAGAGCGACCAGGTCTACGTCCAGCTCGAGGACGAGTCGAAGCAACTCGACGGTGTCACCTACGCGTGGCGGGTGCGCGTCCTCGACGGCACGGACGCGTCCCCGTGGAGCAGCACCTGCCACTTCACCGTCGACCGCACCGGCGGCCCGGCCGCGGCCGTCGCCTCCTCCGTCTATCCGCCCGGAAGCTGGGACGACGCCAGCGGCGCGATCGGCGTGCCCGGCACGTTCACGCTCACCTCGGTCAGTGACGACACCGTCGGCTACCGCTACCGGTTCGCCTCGACCGAACCGGACGAGGACTCCGACTACGCCCAGGTGGACGCCGACGAACTCGGCGGTCCGGCGACCCTCCAGTGGTCTCCCCGAACGGCCGGCCACCACACGCTGATCGTCCAGGCCGTCGACCGGGCCGGGAACTGGTCCGAGGCGACCCGCTACGAGTTCTACGTCCGGGAGACCCGCCCGGCGATCTTCTCGTCCGCGTACCCGGACTACGGCCCGAACCTGGACTACAACGTCGGGGTGCCCGGGGCGTTCGACCTGATCGCCACCGTCCCCGGCGCGGCGTCGTTCGTCTGGCGGATCGACGGGGACGGTCCGTCGGGGACGGCGCCGGTCGGTGCCGACCGGAAGGCGACGGTCATGATCGCCCCCACCCGCGCCGGCCGGCAGACCCTCCACGTCCACAGCGTCACCACCGACGGCACGGCACACGTTCCCCGTACCTACACGTTCACCGTGGACAACGGCCCCACGCTCACCGGGAACACCAGCCGGAGCGTGACGATCGGCTCGTCGCTCACGTTCCACCTCGCGCCCCGGGCACCCCAGGTCGAGGCGTACCTCTACTGGCCGCAGTACTCGGGCCTGGCGGAACCGCCGGTCGAGAAGACCACCGTGCCGGCTCGCGCGGACGGCACCGCCGACCTCACCTGGACCGCCACCGGGACCAGTGTCATCGGCCTGCACTTCCAGAGCCGGAGCGCGGACGGCACCCTCTCCGAACCGCGCTGGACCTCCGTCTCGGTCGACGGGGCGGAGCCCACGGTGACCCACACCGGCGGGACCGACGTGGAGACGCCGACCACCTTCACGGCCCGCACCCGGATGGCGGACGTCGTCGAGTACGTGGCGACGTTCAACGGCGACGAGGCCACGAAGCAGGTCCTTGCGCCGTCCGCCAGCGGCAGCGTCACCTTCGCCTTCACCCCGACCAGGGGCGGCTACCACTACGTCACGGTCTTCGCGCGCAACGCCGCCGGCGTGCGGACCGTGGAAGGCGGCACGTCCTGGTCGGTCGTGGACGGGCCCCGGGTCACCTCGACCGACTTCCCGGCCACCGGCAGCGGCCCCCTCGCCACGGGCACGTTCACCCTCACGCCGCGCCTGTCCGGCACGACGGCGTACGAGTACTCGTTCAACCACGCCCCGTACTCGAAGATCCTCGCCCAGCCCGACGGCACCGCCACGCTGACCTGGACGCCGACCGGGGCCGGCAAGCACCGGCTGACCGTTCGCGGCGTCACGGCCGCCGGCACCCGCTCCATGAGCACGCAGTACACCTTCACCGTCGAGGCCGGGGCCGACCGGGTCACCTCGACGGTGCCGGCTCCGCTGCCGACGGGCGGCCCCCGGACGACCGCCGGCCGTAGCTGACGAGAAGGGGCCCCGTCCCTCCGCCGGTGGCGGCGGGACGGGGCCCTCCGGTGGGCCTCAGAAGTCGTCGGGGGTGCGGATCCGGTCCCGGATCCAGGCGCCGGCCGGCTTGAGGCGGCTGGTGCCGCCGAACTGACCGCTGCCACAGGTGCCGGTGGTGAAGACGGCGCCGGATCGGAAGTCGTCGGAGAAGTTCCAGTTCGTCCAGCTGATCTTCTTGCTGGCCATCAGGTCGAGATACCGCTGGGACATGGTGAAGTTGTTGGGGCCGTCACCGGTGTACTCCTGGGTGCCGAACTCGGTGACGAAGAGCGGCAGCCGGTCGGCGGCCTGGGCGAAGGTGTTGTAGTACAGGTCGCCGTGCGAGGCGGCGTAGAAGTGGAAGACGTACATCAGGTTGCCGCCGCTGACCGGGTTCGCCGCGATCGTGTCGACCCCGCCGCCGCTGCCGGAGACACCGAGCGAGGACCAGTCCGGGGTGCCCACCAGGACCACGGCCTCCGGGTCACGGCTGCGGATCACCGGGATGACCTGCTCGGCGTAGCTCTTGATGGTGCCCCAGGAGACCCCGTTGGGCTCGTTCGCGATCTCGTAGAGCACGTTGACCTTGTCCTTGTGCCGCTCGGCGATCTCGGCGAAGAAGGTCCGGGCCCGGGTGAGGTTGTGGTTCGGGTCGCCGGGGCTGAGCATGTGCCAGTCGACGATGGCGTACATGCCCCGGGCGGTGGCCAGCTCGATGTAGTTGTGCACCATGTCGGTGAAGCGGCGGGGGTCGGTCTCGTAGCCACCCTCCTGGACGTACATCGAGATCCGCAGCACGTCGGCGTTCCACTCGCGGGCGAGCACGTCCAGCGAGGCGGGGGTGGCGCAGTTGGCGTACCACTGGATGCCGTGCGTGCTCATGCCGCGCAACTGGATCGCCTTGCCGTTGCGGTTGCAGAGCTGGCGTCCGCAGACCCGGAGCTGGCCGTTGGCTGCGACCGGGGTGGCGGCGGTCGGCGGCGGGGTGGTGGGCGGTGGCGTGGTGGGCGGGGCGGTGGTGGACGGCGGCGGTGTGGTCGGTGTGGTGCCGCCGCCGCAGGGCTGACCGTTGAGGGTGCAGCCGATCGGGCTACCGGAGCCGTTGCCGAGGAAGCCGAAGGTCACCGAGGCGCCCGGGGCGACCGTGCCGTTCCAGGACCGGTTGGTGAACGTGTGGTGCTGCCCGCTGCTGGTCAACAGCGCGTCCCAGTACGAGCCGACGGTGGTGCCGGCCGGGAGGTCGAACTCCAACCGCCAGGAGGTGATCGAGGTGCTGCCGGAGTTGGTGATCGTGTAACGACCCTCCCATCCGGTACCCCAGTCGCTGACCTTGGAGAAACTCGCGGTCGGTGCCGCTGCCGCACCGGCGGTGGTGGACAGGGCGAGCGGCGTCAGCGCCACCGCCGCGATGAGGCCGGCCACCAGGATCGGTCTGCCGCGAAGTCGCACGAGCCACCTCCAGAACGATGACAGTATTTATTGCCATCGAACTATAAAGAAGGTTAAGTGTTACTGCAACGCGCGGACCCCCGGCACGACCGTCCACCACCGCCGGAAGCGACGACTCAGAGGACGATGGTGGGGTTGTAGTACCCGAGCCAGAGCGAGAGGTCGATGACCCGCTCCAGGCGCAGCCGGTGGCCCCACCCGAGCTTCTCCGGCGGCACCTCCAGCGCGGGCCGGACGCCGTCGACGTCCACGATCTCGCGCAGGACGCTGTGCGGGTCCTTCAACGCGTCGGCGGCCTGCTGCTGGACGCCCCGGTTGTAGCGGACGTCGTGGGTGGAGGGGTAGTGGTTCTTCAGCCGGTCCAGCACCGACTGCGGCACCAGGCCCTGGGCGACCGACCGCAACAGGCTCTTCTCCCGTCCGTCGTACGTCTTCATCGCCCACGGCGCGTTGAAGACGTACTCGACGAGCCGGTGGTCGCAGTAGGGCACCCGGACCTCCAGCCCCACCGCCATGCTGAGCCGGTCCTTGCGGTGCAGGAGCTGCCGCAGCCAGCGGGTGAGGCTCAGGTGCAGCAGTTCCCGTACGCGTCGCTCCTCCGGCGACTCCCCGTCGTGCCTCGGGACCGCCGCGAGCGCGTCCCGGTAGGTGTCCGCCTGGAACTCGCGCAGCCGTAGCTTCGCGGAGAGGTCCGGGTGCAGCGGCATGGCCTGCCGGTCGTTGGTGACCAGCAGCCAGGGGAAGGTGTCGGCGGCGAGCGCCTGCGGCGAGTGGAACCAGGGGTACCCACCGAAGACCTCGTCGGCCGCCTCCCCGGAGAGCGCGACGGTGGAGGTCCGCCTGATCTCGCTGAAGAGCAGGTAGAGGGACGTGTCCATGTCGCCGACGCCGATCGGCGAGTCCCGGGCGATCACGACGGCCTGCCGGTTCGCCGGGTCGAGGAGCCGGTCGGGGTCGAGCAGGATCGTGTGGTGGTCCGAGCCGATGAACGCGCCCGCCTCACGGGCGAACGGCGCGTCCGGGCTGGAGCGCAGGACGTCGGCGGTGAACTGCTCCTGCTGGTCGTGGTAGTCCACGGCGAACGAACGGATGCGCTCGCCGGGGCCCTCCCGGTGCTGGATCTCCCGGTTGAGCAGCGCGGTCAGCACGGTGGAGTCCAGGCCACCGGAGAGCAGCGTGCACCGGGGCACGTCCGCCTCCAACTGCCGGTGGGCGCTGTCGACCAGCAGGTGCCGGACGTTCGCCAGCGTGGTCGGCAGGTCGTCGGTGTGCGGCCGGGCCTCGATCCGCCAGTACGTCCGCTCGGTCAGGCCCGACCGGTCGAACCGGACCACCGACCCCGGCAGCACCTCCCGAATGCCCGACCAGACCGACGGGCCGGTGTTGAACAGCAGGCTGTACGCCTCGCGGATGCCGTCCAGGTCCACCCGGGGCTCGACCTCCGGGTGGGCGAGGATCGCCTTCGGCTCGGAGCCGAACAGCACTCCGCCAGCGGCCTGGCTGTAGTACAGCGGCTTGATGCCCAGCCGGTCCCGCACCAGGATGAGCGACTGGCGGCGCTGGTCCCACACGGCGAAGGCGTACATGCCGTTGAGGCGGTGCACCACCTCCTCGCCCCATTCGAGGTAGGCGCGGAGCAGCACCTCGGTGTCGCTCTGGGTGTGGAAGGGGTGGCCGAGGCGGCGCAGTTCCTCGCGCAGCTCCACGAAGTTGTAGACCTCACCGCTGTAGGTGAGCACCACCTCGGCGCCGTCCGACTCGGCCACCATCGGCTGCTGCCCGCCGATGATGTCGATCACGGCGAGGCGTCGGTGCCCGATGGCCGCGTGCGCGTCGAGCCAGCGCCCGCCCGCGTCCGGGCCCCGAGGGGTCATGGTCCCGACCATCGCCTCGATGACCTGGTGCTCCGACCGCAGGTCGCGGTCGAAGGAAACCCAGCCGGTGATTCCGCACATGTCGTCGTCCCCTCCACTCTCGGCGCGGCCCGGCACTCCGGGCGTACCGCATCGGACCGACGGCTCACGAACACCGCGAGCCGGCCACATGGAGTTGAAGGTAATCCCTATCGGCTTTGAAGGCATTAAGTCGATCTCCATGACCGGATTCCCCGTCGGGCCACGAAGGCCGAACCCGCCGACCGGCGCGGCGCGGCACCGGTCGGACAACGCACCGCATCGACGTGCGTCTTTGCTGATGCGGACCCCGACCAGGCCGGTCGAAGCGCCTCTCCGACACCTGCGGCGAGGCGGGACGCGCCGCGACGATCGGTCCGTACTGTGGCAATTTCGTGTTGCGGAAAATTGTCCGGGAACCATTCCGGCCGCCCCGGCGACCGGGTGCCACCGGCCCGCGGCGACCACCGCAGACCGGCCGGAACCGGCGGGAACGCCCCGCCCGCCCGACCGGAACGGCCCGCCGTACACCATCCTGGAATTGACATCTGTAACATTGTTTCCGGGAACCGCAGGCTGACGCGGAGCGACCAGTAGCGTATGGGATTCGACGCGGAAGATACCTCGGGCCGGACCGTCGACCGTTCCGGGAAAACCACCCCGGACCGCGACAGGTGGCTGCTCGTCTACGCCGCCGGGGCGGTGGTGTTCGTCGCGATGCTCGAGACCAGCATCGTCAACGTGGCCCTTCCCGCTATCCGGGACGACCTCGGCGGCGACCCGGCGACCACCCAGTGGACGGTCCTGGCGTACCTGCTGCCGGTGGTGGCCCTGGTGCTGCCCGCCGGGCGCTGGCTGGACCGGGTGGGCAGGCGCGCCGCCCTCGTCGCGTCGGTGGGTGGCTTCGCCGTCGCCAGCACCGCGGCCGGGCTCGCGCCGGGCGTCGGGTTCCTCGTCGCGGCCCGGGTGGCCCAGGGCACCTGCGCGGCGGTGATGTTCGCCCTGATGCCGGTGCTGGCCACGGTCGCGGTCCGACCCGAGGCGCGCGGCCGGGCGATGAGCGTGCTGGCCACGCTCGGGCCGCTCGGCGCGGTCGCGGGCCCGCCCCTCGGCGGGCTGCTGCTCGGGGTGGGCGGCTGGCGGCCGGTCTTCTTCGCGGTGGTCCCGGTCGCCGTCGGGATCGTCCTGGTCGGGCTCCTCGCCATGCCCGACGACGGTCCGCTCCGGGCCCCCGACCGCCGGTGGCTCGCCGAGGCGGCGCTGACGGCGCTGGGGCTCGGGGTGCTCCTGGTGGCGCTGACCAGGACGGCGGAGGCCGGCCCGGAGTGGCTCCTGCTGGTGTTCCCCGCCGCGGTGGTCCTCGGGGTCTGGTCGCGGCTCCCGGCCAGCCGCCCGGTGTTGACCCTGCTGTGTGTGCCCGGCGTCCGCGCCGGGCACGTCGCCGTCCTGCTGCTCGCCCTCGGCTTCGCGGTGATGCAGTTCCTCCTGCCGTTCCACCTGGTCGACGTGGTCGGGGTCAGCACGGAGATCACCGGCCTGACCATGCTCGCCTTCGCCGCCGGCATGGGCCTGGCCGGCCCGGTCGGCGGGGTGCTGGCCGACCGGTGGGGCGCGGGGCGGACCGGCGCGCTCGGCGCGGTCGTGGTGACCGTCGGCCTGCTGCTGGTCCAACCGCTGCCGTCCGGGTGGGATCCGCTCGACGTGGCGTGGCGGCTCGCCCTGGCCGGCGTCGGGATGGGCCTGTACGGCGGCCCGGTCCAGGCCATGGTGATGACCGCCGCGCCGCCCGGCCTGACCGCGACGACCGGTGGGACCGTCCAACTCGCCCGGAACCTGGGGTTCGCCCTCGGCCCCGCCGTCGCCACCGCCGCCTGGGCCGCCGACGGTTACTCCGTCACCGGCATGCGGGCCGCGTTGGCCGCCGGGGTCCTGGCCGCCGCCGTCGGCGCGCTCGCGCTGGTAGGGCACGGTCGCCGCGCCGGGCGCGGACACCCGGCCGGGACGGCCCGGGCCGAGCCGGCGGCGCCCGGCCGGACGGCCGCCCGCTGACCGGGGCCGACATGCTCCGCCACCCACGGCCGGCCCGACGCCCACCGGCCGGTGTTGTGCAGACCTGTCCCGCGCTGCCGCCCGAATCGCGATGTGGCAGGACGTTTCCGCTGGCAGGTCCTATGTGGGAAGTGCCAGTTCTGGCGTCAAACTGTCGATCACGGAAATCGCCGCCAGGGCGGTCGAGGAACAGGCGAAGATGCTCGGGCACGCCAACTCTCCCCCACCCCAGGAGGCGCGATGTCCGCATGGCGTAGCACGGTTTCCGCTCTCGCCGTCGCCCTGACCATGGTGCTCCTCGCACCCGCCGCCCCGGCCTCGGCCGCCGTCGGCTCCTACGGCGTCTCGCCGAGCGGAGGCTCGGTCTACCGCACCAACACGATCTACTCCAGCGGGTTCGCCAGCAGCCCCGGCACGGTGCCCGCCGGCGCCACCGTCACCGGCGTCAGTTGGCAGTTCAACCTGTCGAGCTACCCGTCCAACCTCACCCGGCAGCTCTGCAACGTCCAGCGCTGCGAGACCCTCTGGACGTTCGGGGGAAACACCGGAACCTCGACCTACTTCACCGGGGACCCGGCCAACAACAGTTGGTACTTCCGGTTCGTCCTGGTCTTCGGATCCGGCTCCAGCGTGATCAATCCACCGGTGTACGCGTACACCCACAACGTGACCGTGAGCTACCAGTACTGAGAACACGCCCGCCCGACGGGGTCGCCACCGCCCGGTGGCGGCCCCGTCGGGTTTCCGGGGCGCGCCGGGAGGTCAGCAGTTCCGCACCCGGGCGGTGCCGACCCAGCCGTTGGTGTCGCCGGAGGCGTTCCAGAGGGAGACGTGGTACCGCTCGTTGGCCTCCTGCGCCGCGTACCGCACGTCGTCGAAGCCGATCTGGTCGGAGCGGTCGTGGAGCGCGTCGTCCGCACTTTCGAACTTGACGACATTCCCCGCCAATACTGACAGCGGGGAAAAACGGTCCCGCACGCCCTGATAGCGGGGAAATAGCCCCGCGCTTTCCGTCCTCACCGGACCCGGCCTGCACGAACACCAACCATTGGAGTTTCGGCAACACCTGCCGATCATTCCATGACACTCCACCGCACGGCGGGTGCCGACCTCGGGCGAAAGGTCGGTCCCGTTGACGGGACGGCCACATTAGCCACGCCGGCCGAGCCGCTCGGCGGCACGAGCGGCCAAACGTCGCCCCCGGCCACCCGAACCGGGCGGCCGGGGGCACCACGCGGCCCGTCCGGGGCAGGCCGGTCGGCGAGGGCGACACCTCGCAACGGCGATCACGAAACGCGCACGTCACGCCCCCGGGCCCGCCGCGACGTCACGGGAAATTCATCGAGAATCGCGATACCAAGGTCGAGAAATGGGCGACGCTCTAGCACCCGCTCGACGGTCGCGTCAATTCGGCAGGCGACAGTTGTAGCCTCTGACGGCCGCAATTTGTCATTGATAGCCTTCGTCGGCACTCGCCACCGTCCACATCGGACGGACCCACCGGTCGTCTCCTCATCGGAGGTCAGTACATGGTCCCCACCGGACCTGCGCGCCGTCGCGCCACACGACTCGCCCTCGCCGGGCTGACCGCGCTCACGGTCGTCCTCGGCACCCAGACCGCCGGCCTCGCCCGGCCGTCGACCGCACCGGCCCAGCCACCCACCGTCGCCGGCCACGGTCAGGTCGCCACCCCGAAGCAGGCCATCCCCAAACCGCTGCCCACCCGGTCCGGCACCGTCAAGGTCACCGGGTCGACGCAGAAGTCCCGCAGTGGTGGCGTCGGCACCCAGGCGATCAACGACAAGGTCACGCTCCGGGCGCTGGTCGTGGCCACCAACACGTCGGACTTCGGCGTGCCGGCGATCACCACCACCCTCGACCGGGTGGGCGCCAAGTACGACGTCTTCTACAGCGCCACCCAGGCGCTCACCGCCAGCGTGCTGGTCGACGCCAACGGCGTCGGCAAGTACAACGCGATCCTGCTCACCAGCGGCACGCTGCTGTACGAGTCGGGCGGCAACTACCTGGCGGGCTTCACCGACTCGGAGTGGAACCTCCTCTGGGCCTACGAGCGCAACTTCGAGGTCCGGCAGGTCGCCCTCTACACCAGCTACGGCACCTGGCCGGAGGACTACTGCCTCACCTCCAACGGTGAGGGCGGAGTCGGCGAGACGCCCCTGCCCGTCTCGCTGACCACTGCCGGCGCCGGCGTCTTCGACTACCTGAACAGCGCCGCCCAGATCCCGGTGACGGGCTCGTACGTCTACCGCAACGCGATCAGGAGCGGTTGCAGCGCCGACGCGCTGATGACCAACGGTTCCGACGTGCTCGCCGTGCGCAGCACCTCGTTCGACGGCCGGGAGCGCATCGCGCTGACCTTCACCTCGAACCAGTACCTGCTCCACACCGACCTGCTGGTCTACGGCCTGTTCCGGTGGGCCACCAAGGGTCTGCACCTCGGTGAGCAGAAGCACCACCTCAACGTCGACCTCGACGACTGGTTCAGCCCGTCGGCCCACTACAAGGACGACGGCACCGTCGAGTACTCCCCCGGTTTCCGGCTCAGCGGCCACGACGCGGTCAACCTCGACGCGCAGCAGACCGCGCTGCGCACCGCGTACCCGCTGGCGTCCGGGTTCACCTTCACCATCCCGTACAACGGCTTCGGGATCGACCCGTTCGCCGGCGACACCTGCAGCCCCAACGGTGGCCCCAACACGCTGACCGCCACCTCGAAGTGCCTCAAGAACAACTTCCGGTGGACCAACCACACGTACAGCCACCCCGCGCTGAACACGACGGACTACACCACCACCTACAACGAGATCGAGGACAACCGGACCGCGGGCGCGGCGATCGGGCTGAACGCCCCGAGCAACGTGCTGAAGACCCCGGAGTACTCCGGCCTCGGCGTCTACAACGCCACCCCGAGCAACCCCGGCGCTCCGCTCACCGACTTCGGCCTGGCCGCCTCCAACCCCGACCTGATCGAGGCGGCGGCGGACCTCGGCATCGACACCGTGGCCGGCAACATGTCCTTCGCCAGCCACGTCCCGGCGAACTTCAACACGGCCAAGGCGCACCCGATGGACACGAGCATCGCGGTGGTGCCGTGCTGGCCGACGAACATCGCCTACTTCACCACCACCGGGTCCGAGCAGGCGCACTTCTACAACTCCCTCTACGGCCCGAACGGCGCCTTCCCGTACTGGCCCACCGACCGCACCTACGCCCAGGTCCTGGACCTGGAGGCCACGGTGGGACTCCAGCACGTCGCGGCCGGCTCGATCTACGCGCACACCTTCCACATCGGCAACGTGCGTGACTACGACTCCGGCAAGACGCTGGTCACCGACTGGGTCAAGGAAGTGGTGAGCAGGTACAGCTCGTACTACTCGGTGCCGCTGCTGAACTCGTCGTGGGCGCAGATCGCCACGTACACCAAGGCGCGTACCGCCCACTTCGCCGCGCTCGGCGCCGGGGCGTCGGCGGTCTACGACCGGACCACCGGTGAGATCACGGTGACCTCGCCGGCCGCCGGTTCGCTCCAGCTCGGTGGCGTGGCCACGACCACCACGGGCGCCGTCTCGTACGGCACCGACGTCACCGTGCCGGTGACGCTGGCGGCGAACACCCCGGTGACGTTCACCGCCGCTCCCCGTCCGTAACACCCGAACAAGACGAAAGAACAGTGAAGCAGAAGTGAACGGGAGCGCTCGGTGAGGATCGCACTGGTCTCGGAGGGGACCTACCCCTACGCGATGGGAGGCGTGAGCATCTGGTGCGAGCAGCTCATCCGGGGGATGCCGGACTACCGGTGGGAGGTCGTGGCGCTCACCGTGGACGGCACCGAGAAACCGGTGTTCGACCGGCCGGAGAACCTGGACCGGGTGCACTCGATCCCGTTGTGGGGCGGACGGCCGTCGGGCCGCCGCCCCCAGCGGGGGGTGCTGGTCCGCACCGGGCGCCCCGGCGCGGGGTTCGTCGAGTCGTACGAGGTGTTCCTGCGGGCGCTGGTCACCCCGCTGGAGTCGACCCGTTCCCAGGCGGGCGCGGTCAACCGGAGCACCTTCCTGCTCGCGTTGCGCGGCATGTTCGAGTACGCCGCCGACGGCGGCGACCTGGACGCGGGCCTGCTCTCCAACCAGGCCCTGGGGATGATGCTGGACGCCTGGCACACCCTGCGGGTCGACGAGACCGGGCCCGCGCTCACCGTCGCCGACGCGCTGGAGGCGGCGTGGCTCATCGCGCACATGCTGCGTCCGCTGAGCGCGCCGCCGGTGCGGGCCGACATCGTGCACTCCTCGATGAACGGCCTGGCCATGCTCGTCGGGATGACGGCCAGTTGGGCGCACGGTACCCCGCTGGTCCTCTCCGAACACGGCATCTACCTGCGGGAGCGGTACATCTCGTACCTGCACGACGCCGCGCCGCACGCGGTGCGGGTGCTGGTGCTGAGCTTCTTCCGCTCCCTCGCCGGCGCGGCCTACCTGATCAGTAGCGCGCTGGCGCCGCACTCCCAGTACAACCGGCGCTGGCAGCTGCACAACGGCGGCGACCCCGAGCGGATGTGGACCATGTACAACGGCGTCGACCCGGACGACTTCCCCCCGGCGGCCGGTGAGCCGGACGTGCCGACCATCTCGTTCATGGGCCGGATCGACCCGCTGAAGGACCTGCACACCCTGATCCGGGCGTTCGCCCTGGTGCGGGCGGAGATCCCGACAGCCCGACTACGCATCTTCGGCGGCACGCCCGCCGCCAACAAGGTCTACCACGCCAGCTGCGAGGCCCTGATCGACGAGTTGGGGCTGACCGGGCACGCCGTCCTGGAGGGCCGGGTCGGCAACGCGGTCGAGGCGTACCACGCCGGCAACCTGGTCGCGTTGACCAGCATCTCCGAGGGCTTCCCCTACACGGTGGTGGAGGCGATGGCGTGCGGGCGGCCCACCGTGTGCACCAACGTCGGCGGCGTCGCCGAGGCGGTCGGGGACACCGGGTTCGTCGTCGCGCCCCGGGACGTCGCCGCCGTCGCCGACGCCTGCGTACGCCTGCTGCGCGACCGGGAGCTGCGGCTACGCCTCGGCGCGGTGGCCCGGGCCCGGGTGCTGGAGAAGTTCACGCTGCAACGCTCGTTGCAGGCGTACCGCGACATCTACGAGCGCCTCGCCGCGCCCCGCGCCGGGGCGACGCCGCCGAAACACCTGCGCGGCCAGGCCCAGGGCCGGGTCACCGTTCCGAACCGGCGGATCCCGCCGGGCGTGGCGGCCGTCCCGGTCCGGGTGCCCCAGCCGCGCGCGCCGCAGGAGCAGGGCGAGGTCAACCCGCCGTACGCGCCGCGCCGCGACCCGGGTCCGGCCAGCTGGCCGGCCCGCCCGCCGGACGGCGGACTCCTCGGCGGCGGCGCGACGGTCGGGACGCCACGGCTGGCCGGCGGGGCACGATGAGCCGCGACCCCGACGCCACCGACCCGGTGTCCCGGCCGGTCGGCACGATGACCGCCGCGACGGACCCGGCCGGCGAGCCGGAACGCACCATCCTGCTGCCCCGGATCTCCACCGACCCGGTCGACGAACTGGTCGAGCGGGTCCGGCCCCAGCTGGGTCGGGCGGTCGACGCGCTCCAGGTCGCCGCGGCCCTGGAGGCTGCCGGGCACACCGACCGGGGCGCCCAGGTCGAGTACGGCTACTCCGACGTCTTCGTGCTCGCCGCCGAGGTGTACCGGCGGCTGGGGCCGGCCTCGCCCGTCGCCGACGCCACCGGCGTGCCGACGCCGGGGACGGGCCGGTGGGACGGTCTGCGACCGGTCTGGCACGGTCCGCTCTACCTGCTGCCGAGCGCCACCTTCCCGGCCGTGCTGGCGGTCGTGGGACGCCCGGGTCTGGTCCTCGGGCTGGTCGTCGCCGGCACGGTGGGCTGGGTGGTCTCCGGGGTGACCGCGTACGCGGCGTACCGGCTGCTCGGGCTGGGCCGGCCGCGCTCGGCGGCCCGGCTGCTGCGCACGGCCGCCCTGGCCGGGACGCTGCTCGGCGTGCCGCTCGGACTGACGGTGCTGCCGCACGGTGGCCTGCCGCTGGCCGCGATGATGGTCTGCCAGCTCGCCTACCAGATGGCCAGCACGCTGCTGGTCTTCTACCGGCGCGAGTGGTGGCTGGCCGCGACGCAGGCGCCGGCCTTCCTGTTCGGCGCGGCCTACCTGCTGGTGGGCGGGGCGACGGCCCGGAGCTGGGCGGTGGCCGTGGCGGCGCTCGGCGTGCTCGCCGCGTTCGCCGCCGCCCTGCACGCCACCCGCGCCGCCGCCCGGGTCGAGGAGCGGCCCGCCCGGGAACCGCTGCTGCCGGAGACGACCGCGCTGGTCGGGGTGGCCGGCTACGGGCTCTGCTCGGCGGTGCTGCTGTTCCACGCGCAGATGCCGTACCTGCTGGACCGGCTGGACATCGCGGCGGCGGCCGCGCCGCTGCTCGTGTCGATGGGGTTCGTGGAGTGGCGGACCAGCCGGTTCCGGGTGAACGCGGTCGCGCTGACCCGGCGGGCACGCCGCCCGGCGGAGTTCGCCGCGCTCGTCTGGCGGACGATCGGCCGGGACCTGGCGGCCTGTGTCGCCGTGGCGGCGGTGCCCGGGGCGGCGCTGCTGGCCGGTCTCGCCCACGCGGGGATGCTCTCGGCCGCCGGAACGGTGATGACGCTCGCGCACGTCGCGCTCGCCGGCGCCTACTACCTGGCGTTCCTGCTGGCCGGACGGGGCCGGTACGGCTGGCTGTGCCTGTCCATGGTCGTGGTGGTCGCCCTGCACGTCGGGGTCGGCGGCCTGCTCGGTGTCGCGCCCCTGCTCGGTCAGGACGGGTCCGCGCTCGCCGACACCTCGCTCCACCTGGGCGGCGTGCTGCTGCTCCAGGCGCTGTTCGCGCTCGGTCTCCTGCCGGTCATCGGGCAGGTCCGGCACTACCGGTAGTTCACTCGAGACCCTTGGGGAGGTCCGGATGCACGCGGTGATCCTTGCCGGCGGTAAGGGGGTGCGGTTACGGCCGTACACGACGGCACTGCCCAAACCCCTGATGCCGATCGGCGACAGCCACTCGATCCTGCAGATCGTGCTCGACCAGCTCGCGTCGCGCGGGTTCACCTCGGTGACCTTGGCGATCAACCATCTCGGTCCGCTGATCCGGGCGTTCGTCGGGGACGGCCACCGCTGGGGGCTGACCATCGACTACGTCGAGGAGGACCGGCCGCTGTCGACGGTCGGCCCGCTGTTCGCGCTCAAGGACCGGCTGCCCGACGAGTTCCTGGTGATGAACGGGGACGTGCTCACCGACCTGGACTACGCCGACCTGTTGCGCGCCCACACCCTCTCCGGGGCGGCGCTGACGCTGGCCACGTCGGAGCGGGTGCACCGGATCGACTTCGGGGTGCTGGACGTGGACGCCGGGCGGATCGTCGGGTTCCGGGAAAAGCCGGCGCTGAGCTACCCGGTCAGCATGGGCGTGTACGGCATGTCCCGCAAGACGCTCGCGCCGTACCCGCCGGGGCTGTCCCTCGGGTTCGACCAGTTGGTGCTGGACCTGCTCGCCGCCGGTGAGTCCCCGGCCACGTACCCGTTCGACGGCTTCTGGCTGGACATCGGCCGGCCCGAGGACTACGACGAGGCGAACCGGTCGTTCGCGCATCTCAAGACGATCCTGCTGCCCTCCGGGGAGCGGGCGTGACGCGGGTGATGCTGTTCGGGGCGTCCGGCTTCATCGGCGGCCACGCCCGGGCCGCGCTGGCGGCCGACCCCCGGGTCAGCGAGGTGCTCTGCCCCGGCCGGGCCGCCGTCGACCTGCTCGACGGCACGACGGACGCGCTCGGCGCGCTGCTACGCGCGACCGCCCCGGACGCGGTCGTCTGCTGCGTGGGCGCGCTCACCGGGTCCACCGCCCACCTGGTCACCGCGAACACGCTGGTCGCGGCGAAACTCCTGGAGGCGGCCGGCACGGCGGCGCCGGCCGCCCGGCTGGTCCGGCTCGGCTCCGCCGGTGAGTACGGCGTCGTCCCGGAGGGGACCTCCGTGGCCGAGGACGACCCGGCGCGGCCGCTCAGCGCGTACGGGATCAGCCACCTCGCCGGGACCCGGCTGTTCCAGCTCGCCGGCGAGTCCGGGCAGGCCGACACGGTGTCGCTGCGGGTGTTCAACCCGATCGGTCCCGGCATGTCCGAGGAGAACCTGCTCGGCCGGGCGGCGGCGCGGATCCGTGGCGCGCTGGCCGACGACGCCCCCGAGATCACCCTGGGGCCGCTCGGGGCGTACCGGGACTTCGTGGACGTCCGCGACCTGGCCGCGCTGATCGTCGCCGTCGTGCTCGCGCCCGAACTGCCGCACCGCGTCTACAACGCGGGCAGCGGTCGGGCGGTCACCGCGCGGGAGGCGGTCGGACTGCTGGCGGCCACGGCCGGCTACCACGGCCGGGTCCGGGAGGCCGGCACCGGGCCACAGCGCTCGACCGCGGTCGACTGGATCCGGGCCGACGTCGGGCGGGCCGGCCACGACCTGGGCTGGGCGCCGGCGCGCGACCTGGCGACGTCGGTCACCGACATCTGGCACGCCGGGGAGGCCCGGTGAACCGACGGCCCGCAGGCGGCGGGGGACGGTGGCTGGTGGTCGTCGGCGTCACCACGACCCTGCTGGTGGTCGCCGGGTGGGCGCTCGTCGGCCGCCGGTCGCAGAGCACCGGACCGGACGCCGCCGTCACGCCGCCCCCGGCCGGGTCCGTCACCCGGTGGGCGTACCAGCTCCAGGGGTACGCCGACGGCCGGCTCGACGCGCTGGCCCGGGGCCCGTGGCAGCTCGCCGTGGTCGACCTGGCCCGGGACGGACACACCGGGTACTTCACGGACACCGAGATCGGCGCGGTGCGTCGCAGCGGCAAGTGGGTGCTGGCGTACTTCGAGATCGGCAGCATCGAGGACTTCCGCCCCGAGTACCCGGTCGTCCGGCGCGACGCCCCGGACCTGGTGGCCAACCCGTGGCCGGACTGGCCGGGCGAGTACTTCGTCCGCTACTGGGACGGTCGCTGGTGGGACCGGGTCGTGCGGCCCCGGGTGGACCAGGCGCTGCGCGCCGGCTTCGACGGGGTCTACCTGGACACCCCCCTGGCCTACGAGGAGATCTCCCTGGACGCCGCGCAGGGCCGCGACCGGACGCGGCTCGCCGCCGAGATGGCCGCCCTGGTCGTCCGGATCAGCGAGTACGCCAAGGCCCGCCGGCCGGGTTTCCTGGTCGTCCCGCAGAACTCCCCCGAACTGCGCGAGCAGCCGGGTTACCCCGCCGCCGTCGACGGCATCGCGATGGAGGAACTCTTCTACCTCGCCACGGACGAACCGTGCGCCCGCGACTGGTGCGCGGAGAACCTGGCGCACACCCGGGCGCTGCGCGACGCGGGCAAGTTCGTGCTCGCCGTCGACTACGCCGTACGACCCGACCACGTCCGGACCGCCTGCGGCCGGTACCGCGCGGAACGGTTCGCCGGCACGGTCACCGTCCGGGACCTCGACCGGATCCCCGCCCCCTGCGGCTGAGCCCCGCCGTCGCGGGACGGCCCCGCGACGGGAGGTCCGGGCCCGGACCTCCCCGCACGACCCACCCACCGCACTCAGGAACCAGAAAGGACTCAGGCGAATGCCTACAAAGATCGGAGTCGTCGGCCTCGGCTACGTCGGGCTCACGCTCACCGCCGCCCTCGCCGACAAGGGCTTCACGGTGTACGGCGCGGACGTGTCACCGGCGGTCCTGGCGTCACTGTCCCGTGGCCGGCCGCACATCTTCGAGCCGGGCGTCGAGGACGTCTTCGCCGCCCGGATCGGCCGGAACATCCACGTGGGCACCGAACTGCCGCGCGACACCGTCGACGTGGCGGTGATCAGCGTGTCGACGCCGGTCGACGACGTCACCCGCCGGCCGAACCTGGCGAACCTGGCCGCCGCCGCCCGGGCGGTCGCCGCCACCTGCCGGCCGGACACGCTGGTCGTGGTCCGCAGCACGGTGCCGGTCGGCGCCAGCCGCCGGGTGGTGCTGCCGGAGCTGCGGGCCGCCTGGGGCGACCGGGTCCGGCTGGTGATGGCCCCGGAGCGGACCATCCAGGGCCAGGCGCTGCGCGAGCTGGTCGAGCTGCCGCAGGTGGTCGGCGGCCTGGACGCCGAGAGCCTCGCCGCCGGCGTCGCGTTCTTCGAGGGGCTGGCCCAGCAGATCGTCCCGGTGTCCGGGCTGGAGACCGCCGAGCTGGTCAAGCTCTCCAACAACTGCCACACCGACCTGATCTACTCCTTCGGCAACGAGATCGCGCTGATCGCCGAACGCCACGGCCTCGACCCGCTGGAGGTGATCCGGGCGACGAACGTCGACTACCCGCGCCCGGACCTCGCCAAGCCCGGGTACGTCGGGGGCGGCTGCCTCTCCAAGGACCCGTACATCATGATCGACAGCGCCGGTGAGCGACGGCCGTTCCTGGTGGGCAAGGCCCGCCAGCTCAACGAGTACCTGCCGATCCACGTCGCCGAGACGGTCGTGCGACTGCTGACCGAGGCGCGCGGCAGCAGCCTCGGCACCCGGCTCGCGGTCCTCGGCTGGGCCTACAAGGGGTGGCCGCCCACCGACGACATGCGCGGCACGCCGATCGCCACCATGATGCGGGTCTTCTCCGCCGCCGGGGTGACCGTCCTCGGCCACGACCCGATGGTCACCGACGACGTCATCCGGCAGTACGGCGGCGAGCCGGTCGGCTTGGACAAGGCGTTCACCGACGCCGACGCGGTCCTGATCATCAACGACCATCCGGCGTACCGGGCGATCCGGATCCCGGAGGTGTTCGGCGCGGTCCGCCCGGCGTTCGTCTACGACTCGTGGCGGGTACTCGACGGCGACGCGGTCACCGCCGCCGGGGTCCGCTACGCGGGGCTGGGCTACCTGCCGCCCGCGCCCGCCGGGGCGTCGGTGTCCGCGCCGGCCGGAGCGGAGGCGTCGGCATGAGGGTGCTCCTGCTCGGCGGGGCCGGTTTCATCGGCCTGCACCTCGCCCGCCGCCTGGTGACCGACGGCCACCAGGTGACCATCGTGGACGACTTCTCCCGGGGGCGGGACGACGCCGACCTCGACCGCCTGCGCGCCCATCCGGCGGTACGGGTGGTCTCCGGGGACCTGACCGCCCCGGACACCTGGGCCGCCCTGCCGACCGGCTGGGACCAGATCTACCTGCTCGCCGCGGTGGTCGGCGTCCGCAACGTGGAGCAGGACCCGGCCCGGGTGGTCCGGGTCAACACCCTCTCCGCGCTGCACCTGCTCGACTGGGTGGCCCCGGGCGAGCGGGTGTTCTTCGCCTCCACCAGCGAGGTCTACGCCGGGGGTGTGACCTCCGGGGTGGTGCCGGTGCCGACACCGGAGACCGTCCCGACGATGATCTCCGACATCACCGCGCCCCGGTTCGCGTACGCGGCCAGCAAGCTGCTCGGTGAGGCCGCGTTCCTGCACACCGCGCGGGCCCGGGGCTTCGAGACGGTGGTGGGCCGCTTCCACAACGTGTACGGCCCCCGGATGGGCGCCGACCACGTCGTCCCGGAGATGTCCCTGCGCGCCCTGCGGGGAGCCGACCCGTTCCCGGTGCCCGGAGCCGACCAGTACCGGGCGTTCTGCCACGTGGACGACGCGGTCGAGGCCATGCTGCGGCTGATGGCCGCCCCGGCCGCCGCCGGCCAGATCGTGCACATCGGCAACGACCGCGAGGAGACCAACATCGGCGACCTCGCCAAGTTGGTCCTACGTGTGGCGGGGGTCAGCCCCGCCATCGAGGCGACCTCCGCGCCGTCCGGATCGGTCAGCCGACGCTGCCCCGACCTGTCCCGGCTGCGGGAGCTGACCGGCTACGAGCCGACGGTGAGCCTTGAGGAGGGGGTCCGCGCCACCTTCTCCTGGTACCGGGAGCACGGGTGGTCGTGATGCGTCGACGCCCGATCTGCTTCTACTACGGCGACGGCCGGCTGGAGGAGCTCAGCGGATACCTGCGGGTGGTCCTGCAACCGGACTTCTACCAGCCCGCCGAGCTGCGCCACCTCGCCGACCAGGGGGTGCAGACCCTCGGTTACCTGTCGCTGTCGGAGGACCAGGGCCCGCCCGCCCCCTGGCAACGGCAGGAACGCAACCCGGACTGGGGTGGCGCGTTCGTCCAGGTGGGCCACCCGCTCTGGGTGGCCCACGTGGTCGGGCAGGCCAAGGACGTGATCGCCCGCGGCTTCGCCGGGCTGTTCCTGGACACCCTCAACGTCGAGCTGACCTACCCCGAGGATGTCCCGCACCTGATCACCCTGGTGGGCGCGGTACGGGAGGAGGCCGAACCGGCGTACCTGCTGGCCAACCGGGGCTTCGGCATGCTGCCCCGGCTCGCCGAGATCGCCGACGGGATCGTCTTCGAGTCGTTCTCGGCCCGGTGGACCGACCAGGGCTACGCCCCGTGGCCGCCCGACGTGCTGGAGTTCCACGCCCAGATCGCCGAGCAACTGCTCCAGCTGGAACTGGACCTGTACAGCCTGGACTACGCCGACAGCCCGGGACTGACCGACTTCGCCGAGCGCCGGGCCCGCCAGTTCGGCCTCCAGTCCTTCGTCAGCGACCGCGCCCTGTCCCGCGCCTGACCCGCCCGTCCCCGCCGGGCCGCAGCGCCCGCCCCGCGTCACCACGCGGGGCGGCTCCGGCACGGCGGGGACGGGAACGGGCAAAGGTCGCCGGTGCCGACCCCCGCCCCGGTTACGCTCGGCGGATGAGCCGTCAGACCGTCGGCGTCACCAGGGTCCCCACGTTGGGTCTGGTGGTCCACCCCAGCCGGACGGTGGGCGGATCCGTCTCGACGATCCTCGGCTGGGCCCGTACCCACTCGGTCCGGGTCGTCGCGCGCGACCAGGACCGCGACCGGATCGTCCCGGAGGTCGAGACGGTGCCGGACCACCGGTTCGTCGCCCAGGTCGACGGGGTCGTCGCCCTGGGCGGTGACGGCACCATGCTCGGCGCGATGCGGCTGGTCGTCGGGCACCCGGTACCGGTGCTCGGCGTCAACCACGGCAACCTCGGCTTCCTCGTCGAGATCACCCCCGACGCGCTGGAGGAGGCGCTGGCCCGGCTGGTCGGTGGCGACTTCACCGTCGAGTCGCACAGCTGTCTGGTCGCCGAGCACACCGGTGGCACGCCGCTACGGACCGGCACCGGCTTCAACGACATCGTGCTGGCCCGGCACGGCCGGACCGGCACCGTCTCGGTCGACCTCACCGTCAACGACCAGCAGTACGGCTACTACCGGTGCGACGCGTTGGTCGTCGCCACCCCCAGTGGCTCCACCGCCTACAACTACGCCGCCGGAGGGCCCGTCGTCTCGCCGTCGGCGCGCACGATGGTGATCACGCCGGTGGCGCCGATGGCGGGCATCGGCCGGTCCGTGGTGCTGGGCGCCGGTGACCAGGTGTCGTTGCGGGTCGCCCCGGACAGCGCGCCGGTCGCCGTCGACGTCGACGGCACTCCGTCGGCGGAGCTGGGTCCCGGCCGGACGCTGACCGTCCGGCTGCGCGAGGACGCCGGTCATGTCGTCCGGTTCTCGGCCAGCCGGCACGTCAAGCGCAGCCAGCTCAAGCTCAGTCTGCTCGACCTGCCGCTGCGCCGTGACCAGCTTCTGGAGCTGATCCCCGAGCACCTCCGTCCGCCCTCGACCGGCCCCGACGCCGTCTGACCCACGCTGCCGGTACGGTCGTGCCGGGCGTGGGACGGACCCCCACGTCGTGTCCGACCGATCCGGCACACGCCGGTTGCGCCCGAGGGAGCCAGCATGCCGCAGGTGTCGACCGGTCCTGCCGCCACCGCCCCGCGGTCGCCCGCACCGGCGTGGTCCGCGTGGCGGGTCGTGGTCGGTTTCGGGATGGTCAGCCTGGCCGCCGACATGGTCTACGAGGGCGCGCGGTCGATCACCGGCCCGCTGCTGGGCGCCCTGGGCGCGTCGGCCCTGGTCGTCGGCCTGGTCTCCGGGGCCGGCGAGGCGATGTCGCTGCTGCTGCGGCTGGCGTCCGGGCCGCTGGCCGACCGCACCGGCCGGTACTGGTCCCTGACCCTGGTCGGGTACGCGTTGACCGCCGTCTGCGTCCCCCTGCTGGCCGTGACGCCCTTCCTCGGCGGGGCGGGTCTGGCGGTCGCGGCGGCGCTGATCCTGACCGAACGCGGCGGCAAGGCCGTACGCAGTCCGGCCAAGTCGGCGTTGCTGGCGCAGGCCGCCGGCGCGGTCGGTCGTGGTCGTGGTTTCGCGGTCCACAAGGCGCTGGACCAGGTCGGCGCGTTCGCCGGCCCGCTGCTGGTCGCGGCGGTCCTGGCCGCCACCGGCGTGATCTGGCCGGCCCTGGCCGTGCTCGCCGTCCCCGGGGCGCTGGCCATCGGCCTGCTGCTCCGGATCCGCCGACGGGTGCCCGACCCGTCCGTCTTCGACACCGCCCCCACGGGGTCCGCCACCTCCCGGCCCGACGGGGGCGGTCGTACGCCGAGCGCGCTGGGCCGTTGGATCGGGGCCGACCTGCCCCGTCGCTTCCTGCTGTTCGCCGCGGCGGCCGGAGCCGCCACCGCCGGGCTGGTCACCTTCGGGATCATCTCGTTCCACGCCAGCCGGACCGGCCTGATCCCCGTCGCGGGCATTCCCCTGCTGTACGCCGCCGCGATGGCCGCCGCCGCCCTGGCCGCGCTGGTCAGTGGTCATCTGTACGACCGGTGGCACGCGCGGGTGCTGTTCGCCCTGCCCCTGCTCGGCGCCGCCGTGCCGGCGCTGGCGCTCTCCGGCAGCCTCGTCGCCGTCGTGGCGGGGGCACTGCTGTGGGGCGCTGCCGTCGGGGTGCAGGACTCCACCGTCAAGGCCCTCGTGGCCGACCTCGTCCCCGCCGCCCGTCGGGCCACCGCCTACGGCGTCTTCGCCGCCGTCCAGGGTGGCGCGGCGCTGGCCGGCGGCGGCCTGGTCGGCGTCCTGTACGCCCGCTCGCTGCCGGCGCTGATCGTCGTCCTCGGCGCGACCCAGCTCCTCGCGCTGGGCCTGCTCGTCGCCAGTCTGGCCGGTCGTCGGCCGTCCCCGGCGCGGTAGCCGGCGTCCACGACGGGAACCACCGCGCCGGCCGCCCCGCGCAGGGGCCCGCGACCTGCCGCCGGTCACGGCGGGTCGCGGGCCCGCGCCGGTCAGCAGATGGGCACGCCCGGTAGCTGCGCGGCCGGGTGGTCGATGTAGATGTTGGTCATGTAGCCGTTCTGGTCCCGGAGCCGGGACCACCAGTTGTTGGTGTAGCCGTCGGCGGTGACCGTGTCGCCCTGCTTCTGGCAGAGCACGTACACCAGGGTGGGGCCGGGCAGGGTGGTGACCACCGGTGCCGCGAGCCGCACGTCGCTGCGGACCCGGATGCCGGAGCCCCAGGTCCAGAACGCGGTGCCGCCACCGCCGCAGCCGTTGTCGCTGGTCAGGTAGCGCTGGTGGTAGCCGCCCGGGTAGGGGGCGAGCGAGGCCCCGTTGATCACGATGTTCTGGCCGACACCGTTGAAGAGCTGCTCGTAGTGGATGTGCGCGCCGGAGGAGTTGCCGGTGCTGCCGGTGGTGCCGATCTGCTGCCCCTGGTTGACCCACGCGCCGCTGGCGACGGAGAACGCGGCGAGGTGGAAGTAGTAGGTCTTCCAGCCGCCACCGTGGTCGATGACGACGTAGTTGCCGGCGCCGCTGGCCTGGTAGTGGCGGGTCGCGGTGCCGGCGGCGGAGGCGAGGACCGGGGTGCCGGCGGTGCCGCCGCCGTCGGCGCGGACGAAGTCGAGGGCCAGGCGCACCTCGGCGCTGTGGTGGCTGTAGGTCCACCGCTGCCCGCAGGGGTACGGCGCCTTGAACAGCGGGGCGGCCTGGGCGGGGGTGGCGACGACGAGAGTGGCGGTCAGGGCGGTGGCGAGGGCGGCCAGGAGCGTGGCGACGTATCTGATTGATCGCACGGTTCGTCCTTGAGGCTAGGAATAGAACAATGTCGATGCACGCGCGTACGGGAATCGTAGGCACGGCATCGATCAATGTAAATATCTATCCCGAGCGGCCACTCCTTGGTAGCTTTCCTGCGATCACCGCCCGCCCGCCCGCAGCAGGACCAGAGGCCGGGCGGTCACCCGTCCGCCTCGGGGTAGAGGCGGCTGACCGTCTCGGCGACACAGACCGGCTTGCCGCCCGTGTCGGCGTGCACGGTGACCGAGACGACCGCCTGCGCCCCACCCTCGACCGGGGACACCCCGACGACGGTGGCGCTGGCACGCACCGCGCCGCCCACCCGCAGCGGGGCCGGGAAGCGGACCCGGTTGAGCCCGTAGTTCACGCCCATCCGCAGCCCCTCGACCCGGTAGAGGCGGCCGACCAGCGCCGGCAGCAGGGCGAGGGTGAGATAGCCGTGGGCGATGGTGCCGCCGAACGGACCGCTCGCCGCCCGCTCGGCGTCCACGTGGATCCACTGGTGGTCGTCGGTGGCGTCGGCGAAGAGGTCGACGCGGCGCTGGTCGACCGGTGTCCAGGGGCCCGGTCCGAGGGTCTCCCCCACGGCGGCGGCCAGCTCGTCGATGTCGGCGAAGATCCTCATGCCAGGTGTCCGCCGATCTTCGTGTAGCCGCGCAGCAGGTCACGGGAGATGATCAGTCGTTGCATCTCGTCGGTTCCCTCGAAGATCCGGTAGAGCCGCACCTGCCGGTACCAACGTTCGATCGGCAGCTCGCGGGTGTAGCCCATGCCGCCGTGGATCTGGAGCGCCCGGTCCACCACCCGGTTGACCATGCCGGCGCCGTAGAGCTTGCCCATCGAGGAGGCGTGCCGGGGATCCAGGCCCTGGTCGACCGTCCAGGCGGAGCGCAGCACCAGCCAGCGGGCCGCCTCCAGTTCGGTCTCCGAGTCGGCGATCATCCACTGGATGGCCTGGTTGGTGCCGATCTTCGCGCCGAAGGTCTCCCGGGTGTTGGCGTGGTCGATCGCCATCTGGAGCACCCGCTCGGCGATGCCGATGGCGTGCGAGGGAATGGTGTAGCGCCCCTTGCCGATCCACCGCATGCCCAGGTCGAAGCCCTGGCCGACCTCGCCGAGGACGTTGCGGTGCGGCACCCGTACGCCGTCGAAGACCAGCGACGCCGGGCCGCCCTCGCCCATGGTCGGGATGAACTCGGACCGCCAGCCCATCGCCCGGTCCACCAGGAAGGCGGTCGCGCCGCCGTGCCGGGCGCCCTTCTCCGGGTCGGTGACCGCGACGACGATGGCGAAGTCGGCGTCGTTGCCGTTGGTGATGAACGTCTTCTCGCCGTCGAGGATCCAGTCGTCGCCGTCGCGGCGGGCCCGGAACCGGATGTTGGCCGCGTCCGAGCCGGCGCCGGGCTCGGTGATCGCGAAGCAGGAGACCCGCTCGCCCTCGATGGTGGGGACCAGGAACTCCGCCTTCTGTTCCGCGGTGGCCTCGAAGAGGATGTTGTCGGCCTCGCCACCGAACCGGAACGGCACGAAGGTACGACCGATCTCGGTCCAGATCAGCGACTGGGTGACGGCGGGCAGGCCCATGCCGCCGTACTCCTCCGGGGTGTCCAGTCCCCAGAACCCGAACGCGCGCGCCTTGAGCTGCAACTCGCGCAGCTCGGCGCGGTCCAGTCCGGGGCGGTGCGCCCGTTCCCGGCGCAGCACCTCCTGCTCCAGCGGCACGACCTCCCGGGTGATGAAGTCGCGGGCCGTGTCACGGATGGCCCGCTCCTCGTCGGAAAGCGCGAAGTCCATGTCTCCTCCGGGTCCTCGGGTTGACGTGCGGGTCAGCGTGCCCCGCCGTTGACGTACAGGGTCTGGCCGCTGACGTACGAGGCGTCGTCGCTGGCCAGGAAGGCGATCACCGAGGCGATCTCCGTCGGCTGGGCGACCCGCCGCAGCGGGGTCTGCTCGGCGACCATCCGTTGGTGGTCCTCGGGGGTGCTGCCGACCCGCTGCGCGGTGGCGGCGGTCATCGCGGTGGCCACGTAGCCGGGGGCGACGGCGTTGACCGTGACGCCGAACGGGCCCAGCTCGACCGCCAGGGTGGCGGTGAGCCCCTGCACGCCGGCCTTGGCCGCCGCGTAGTTGACCTGGCCCCGGTTGCCCAGCGCGGACCGGCTGCTCAGGTTGACGATCCGGCCGTAGCGGGCCGCCACCATGTGCCGCTGGGCCGCCTGGCAGCAGAGGAACATGCTGGTCAGGTTGGTGGTCAGCACCGTCTCCCACTCCGGCAGCGCCATCCGGAAGAGCAGGTTGTCCCGGGTGATCCCGGCGTTGTTGACCAGCACGTGCAGGCCGCCGTACGTCTCGACGACCCGGTCGGTGGTCGCGGCCACCGCGTCGGCGTCGGTCACGTCGCAGCCGAGGCCGACGGCCCGGCCGCCGGCGGCGACGATGTCGTCGGCGACCGCACCGGCGCGGTCGGCATCGAGGTCGACCACCGCGACGGTGGCCCCCTCGGCGGCGAGCCGGCGGGCGGTGGCCGCCCCGATGCCCTGGCCCGCGCCGGTGACGACGGCGATCCGGTCGGCGAATCTGGTCACGGTTCCCCCTGGCGGGTCTAGAAGGCGGCGACGCCGGTGAGCGCGCGTCCGATGAGGAGCTGCTGGATCTGGCTGGTGCCCTCGTAGAGGGTGGCGACGCGGGCGTCGCGAAGGTACCTGCCCACCGGGTACTCGTCGACGTAGCCGTACCCGCCGAAGACCTGGACCGCGTCGTTGGCCGCCCGGACGGCGGCCTCGCTGGCGAAGAGTTTGGCCATGGACGCCTCGGTGGCGAACGGCTCGCCCCGGTCGATCAGGTCGGCGACCCGCCAGACCAGCAGCCGCGCGGCGGCGGTGTCCACCGCGATCCGGGCGAGCAGCTGCTGCACGAGCTGGTGGCCGGCGATGGGCTTGCCGAACTGGGTGCGCTGGCCGGCGTACCCGACGGCCGCGTCCAGGCAGCCCTGGGCGATCCCGACGCAGCCGGCGGCCACCGACATCCGCCCCTTGGCCAACGTGCCCAGCGCGAGCCGGAAGCCCCGGCCCTCGTCGCCGAGGCGGGCGGTGTCGGGCACCCGGACGTCGTCGAGGACGAGTTCGGCGGTGGCCTGTCCGCGCAGGCCGAGCTTGCCGTGGATCTCCCGGCGGGAGAAGCCGGGGGCGTCGGTGGGGACCAGGAAGGCGGTGACGCCCCGAGGCCCGTCGCCGCCGGTGCGGGCGAGGACCAGCGCCACGTCGGCGGTGGTGCCGTTGGTGATGAACACCTTCCGGCCGGTCAGCAGCCAGTCGGTGCCGTCCCGGCGGGCCCGGGTGGTCAGCGCGGCGGCGTCCGAGCCGCTGCCCGGTTCGGTGAGCGCGAAGCAGCCGAGGGCCTCGCCGGCGCAGAGGCGGGGCAGCCATTCGGCCCGCTGGGCCGGGGTGCCGTGGCGGGCGATCGTCGTCGCGACCAGGCCGAGCGAGACCGAGACGATGCCACGTACCGACGAGTCACCACGCCCGAGTTCCTCCAGGACGAGGCAGTAGGCGAGGTGGTCGCCGCCGGAGCCGCCGTGCTCCTCGGCGACGGTGAGGCCGAGGAAGCCCAGCTCGCCGAGGCGGCGGACGATGCCCGGGTCGACCGACTCGCGGCGGTCCCACTCGGCGGCGTGCGGGGTCACCTCGCGCGCGACGAAGTCGGCGGCGAGCCGGCGGACCGCGGCCTGCTCGGCGGTGAGGTGGAGGTCCATGGCCATTCAAACTAGCGGTGCAAGTTTAATTGGTCCAGACCCCGCTGTGGCAGAGTTCTGCCCGGAACACCGGCGCACGCGCCACCGAGCCAAGGAGGAACGGATGCCCCGGCCACGGCAGCCACTGCTCAGCCGGCAGCGGATCGTCGAGGCCGCCGCCGCGCTGATCGACGCGGACGGCCTGGCGGGGTTCTCCACCCGCCGGCTCGCCGCCGAACTCGGCGTCCGGGGCCCGTCGCTGTACAACCACTTCGCCACCAAGGACGAGATCCTCGACGCGGTCGCCGACAGCATCACCGCGCAGGTGGACGTGTCGTTCTTCGGCGTCCTCGACTGGCGGGAGGCGCTGCGGCGGTGGGGGCACTCGTACCGGGCCGCACTGGCCGCCCACCCGCACATCGTGCCGTACCTCGCGCAGGGCCCCGGACGCCGTCCGGCCGCCCTCACCATGGCCGACGCCGTCTACGGCGGACTCGTCGACGCCGGCTGGCCGCCGGCGCGGGCCACCCACATCGGGGCGCTCATGCGCTACTTCGTCGCCGGGTCGGCGCTGGGCTCGTTCGCCCGGGGCTTCGTCGAGGACCCGGGACTGTACGCCGACCAGTATCCGCACCTCACCCAGGCCCACCGACTCGCCGAACACCAGCAGCGGGTGGACGAGGGCGCCTTCGCCCTGGGTCTCGACGCGCTCGTCGACGGCCTGGCCGGCACCTACGAGCGGACGATCGGTCCGCTGCCGCCCCTCCCGTCGACCGCCGACACGCACTAGAGTCCAAACTTGCACTGCTAGTTTGGCGACGTACGTGAGGGGCGCCATGAAGCTCGCACGGTCCGACTTCTACCTCGACGGCCACTGGGTCCCCGCTGCCGGCGGCGAGACGATCCCGGTGCGGAACCCGGCGACCGAGCAGGTCGTGGCGACCGTACCGGCCGGCACGGCCGCCGACGTCGACCGGGCCGTACGCGCCGCGCGGGCCGCGTTCGAGGGCTGGGCCGCCGCCGCGCCGACCGACCGGGCGGCCTGCCTGGACCGGCTGCACGCCACCCTGACCGCCCGGGTAGACGACATCGCCCGGACCGTCGCCCTGGAACTGGGCACACCGTTGAAGGTGGCCACCCGGGTGCAGGCCGGGCTCCCCCTCACCGTGCTGCGCGGCTACGTCGACCTGGCGGCCCACCCGCCGGCCGAGGAGATTGTCGGCAACTCCCTGGTGGTCCGCGAACCGGTCGGCGTGGTCGGCGCGATCACCCCGTGGAACTACCCGTTGCACCAGGTCATGGCGAAGCTCGCCCCGGCCCTCGCCGCCGGCTGCACGGTGGTGCTCAAGCCGAGCGAGCTGACCCCGCTGACGGCGTACCTGCTCTTCGACGCGATCCACGCGGCCGGTTTCCCGCCCGGGGTGGTCAACCTGGTCACCGGCACCGGTCCGGTGGTCGGCGAGGCCATCGCCGCCCACGGTGGCGTCGACATGGTCTCCTTCACCGGTTCCACCGCCACCGGCCGGCGCGTCTCCCACCTGGTCGCCGACCGGATCGCCAAGGTCGCGTTGGAGTTGGGCGGAAAGTCCGCCAACGTCGTCCTCGACGACGCCGACCTGACCACCGCCGTCAAGGTGGGCGTCGGCAACGCCTTCCTCAACTCCGGGCAGACCTGCACCGCCTGGACCCGGATGCTCGTGCACCGGTCCCGCTACGACGAGGCGGTCGACCTCGCCGCGAAGGCCGCCGCAGGCTACCGGCTGGGCGACCCCTTCGACCCGGCCACCCGGCTCGGTCCGCTCGTCTCGGCAGCGCAACGGCAGCGGGTGCGCGACCACGTCGAGAAGGGCCTCGCCGACGGGGGCCGGCTGGTCGCCGGTGGGCCGGACGCCCCGCTGCCGGAGCAGGGCTGGTTCGTCGCGCCGACGGTGATCGCCGACGTCGACCCGGACAGCGCGCTGGCCCAGGAGGAGGTCTTCGGGCCGGTGCTCGCGGTGATCCCGGTCGACGACGACGACCACGCCGTCGCGGTCGCCAACAACTCCCGGTACGGGCTGGCCGGCGCGGTCTGGTCCGGCGACGAGGACCGGGCGCTGCGGGTCGCCCGGCGGCTGCGCACCGGCGCGGTCGACGTCAACGGCGCGCCGTTCAACCCGCTCGCCCCGTTCGGGGGCTACAAGCAGTCCGGCCTCGGCCGGGAACTGGGCCGCCACGGGTTGGCGGAGTTCTACGAGACGAAGGCGATCCAGCGGTGAGGGCACTGGTCGCCCGGGGCGTCGCGGAACCGCTGCGGGTGGAGGACGTGGAACTGCCGCCCTGCGGCCCCGGCGAGGTCCGCGTCGAGATCCGCGCCGCCGGGGTGTGCCACTCCGACCTGTCGATGGTGAACGGCACCCTGGCCCCGCCGTACCCGCTGGTGCTCGGGCACGAGGCGGCGGGCGTGGTGGCCGAGACCGGCCCCGGCGTCGACCGGGTCGCGACCGACGACCACGTGGTGCTCAACTGGGCGCCGCCGTGCCGGGACTGCTGGTACTGCGGACATGACGAGCCGTGGCTGTGCGAACGGGCCGGCGCACCCGCCGCCGCCCGGGGGCGCACCCCGGCCGGCGAGCCGCTGCACGTGACCCTCGGCCTGGGTGCCCTCGCCGAGCAGGTGGTGGTGCCCCAGCGCGCCGTGATCCCGGTCCCGGCGGACCTGCCGCCGGAGTCGGCCGCGCTGCTGGGCTGCGCCGTGCTCACCGGCGTCGGCGCGGTCCGGCGTACCGCCGGGGTCGCTCCCGGCGAGTCGGTCGCCGTCGTCGGCCTCGGCGGGGTCGGGCTCTGCGTGGTCTCCGCCGCGCGGGCGGCCGGCGCGGGCCCGGTGCTCGCCGTGGACCTCTCCCCGGCCAAGGCGGAGCTGGCCGCCGCCGTGGGCGCCACCGACTTCCTGCTCGCCGACGACACCCTCAACCGGGAGATCCGGGCCCGCACCGGTGGGCGGGGCGTCGACCACGCCTTCGAGTGCGTCGGGCGCAGCGCCACCATCCGCACCGCCTGGCGGGCCACCCGGCGGGGCGGCCAGGTGACCGTGGTGGGCATGGGCGCGAAGGACGACGTGGTGGGCCTGAGCGCGCTCGACATCTTCCACTCGGCGCGGACGCTGCGCTCCTCGGTCTACGGGTCGTCCGACCCGGACCGGGACGTTCCCGGCCTGGCCCGGGCCGTCCTCGACGGCGCCCTGGACCTCGGCCCCCTGATCACCGACCGGACCACCCTGGACGGCGCGCCGGAGGCGTTCGCCCGGATGGCCCGGGGCGAGGGTGCCCGTACCGTCGTCCTACCCTGAGGAGTCGCAGCAAGGACGACGTCTGCCCGCGCCCGTGTGTGCCCGGCTGCGGAGCCTGCCCGCAGAAGGGCGCGGCGGGCCAGGTATTGCGAGGGTGGCGGACAGCCGCCGGTCGGCTGCCTGCTGTCAGTGCGCTACCGCCGGGCGGCGGCCCGCTGGCGTGCCGATTCGTACAGCACGACAGTCGCGGCGGTCGCCGCGTTCAGGGAGCTGGCGGACCCGGACATGGGGATCCGGACGAGCTGGTCGCATGCCTCGCGCCAGCCGGAGCTGAGGCCGGTGGTCTCGTTGCCGATCAACGTCAGCGTGGGTTGCGTGAAGTCGTACTGGGCGGCGTCCAGAATGCCGCGCTCATCGGTTCCCATGATGCTCATGCCGATGCCGTCGGCGCGGACGTCAGCGACCCAGGACAGCACGGCCTGGTGGGACGGCACCCGGATCACGGGCAGGGCGAACAGCGAGCCGGTGCTCGCCCGGACCGCCTTTGGGTCGTACACATCGGCGGCGTGGCCGGTGACGATGACGCCGCTGGCGCCGAAGGCGTCCGCCGACCGAACGAGGGTCCCGATATTGCCGGGGCTGGTGGGCCGATCGAACACGACGGTGAGCATGGTCGGGCCGACCGGGATACGGCGCAGATCGTCCTCCGGCAACGCGACCACGGCCAGCAGTTCCGGAACCGTGTCTGCCTTACCTCCCAGTTCGTGGATCAGTTCACGCGAGACGGCGAACTTCTCGGCCCGGACTGTGTCCATGGCCTCGCGTGCCCACCCGGACAGTTGAGCGCTGGCGTCGTAGAGCAGCTCCCGGATCTGCCAGCCGTGTTCGACGGCCATGGTGATGGGGCGCACGCCCTGCACGAGAAACTCGCCGCGTCGCTGCCGCTTGGTCCGGTTGCCGAGAAGAGCTTTCCACTGCTGGAACCGCGCATTGCGGCCACTCACTCGCAGAACCACTGCCACCTCCGCCTCCGTCGACGTAGCCCGCCCATGCCCGGCAACTGCCACACTCCACCGGCCTCGGTGCCCTCACCCTGGCTCCCCGAGGTTCTCGGCAGAACCTCTGGCCAGGCGGTCAGGGACGGACGGGGCAGGTCGCTCCGGTGCCGCGGTCGGTGCCGTCCCCGTCCGGACCGAGGGCGTCCTGTCCGAGACCCCGACGGATCGCGATCTCTACGGGTGAGTACGCGCCGTCGGCCCGCTCCAGTTCGTACGGTGCGGCCGGCATCAGCGGCGGTTGGGCCATGAAGCGGGGCCGCGCTCCGTGGTGCGGTTGCGCCGCGTGCACCAGGAACGGGTGGCACAGGAACACGTCGCCCGGAGATCCGGTGGCGAGGGCGAGCGGCCGGTGCTCGGACGCCGTCGCCAGGTCGGGCGCAAGGGCCAGTCCGCTCGCTCCGTTCTCCCCGTACTTCTCCAGCACCTTCGGCACGTCGAGGTGTGAGCCGACCCGGATCCGGGTCGGGGCGTCCTTCTCCCCGACCTCACTGAACAGGAACAGCATCAGCAGCGCCCGGCCGCGGGAGCGCACATTGGTGAAGTACCAGCTCTCGCCCTCCGGCAGGTAGCTGCCCTCGATGTGCCAGCCCGCGTCGTCCGGCTCCTCTTCGTGCGGGAAGCGCAGCGGGAACGTGCCCAGCGAGTAGCGCTGCTCCCAGCGTCCCGCGCCGACCAGCAGGTCGTACGCGCGATGGAGGAACGGGGAGTTGGGAGCGGCGGCGAACGGTCCCTGCGCCATGCCGGGCACCCAGTGCACGGGCTGCGTCCACGTCGCTGGATCGTCCGGGTCGCAGCCCGTCTCCCGCCACAGCAGCCGCGCGCAGTCCGCTGCCACGCGCGGCGCGACGGCGCCCTCCAGCTTGACGAAGCCGTCGCGAAGAAAGCGGGACACCAAGGTCGTGTCATCCATGCCCCGATCGTGCGGCGGCACCAGTCTCGATCACCCGACATTTTCCGCGCAGCTTCTGTCGCGTACTGCCCGGTGCGCTGCGATCAAGGTTGACGTCGACCGGAGGCTTGATGACCTTGGCACTCGGTCTGACCGTCAGAGGGAGCGAACACGTGGACACCCCCACACATCCAGCGGCACATCACCGCACTGCCGACGGAGGAGCACCTGCGCTTGAAGGCTCTCGGCAACACTGAGCCGAGCGGCCTGCTCGCGGTCAGCGACGACCTTCACCCCGACTACGCCGAGGGCAGCGAGCTGACCTACCTTCACGGGGTCGCCGTGTCCCCGGATACGCCGATCCCCGACGGTCTCGACATCATCGAAGTTCCGGCCGGCAGGTGGGTGGTCATCCGGACCACGGGCCCGCATCCGCAGACCCTGCAGAAGGCCTGGGCCACGGCCGCAGCCGCGTGGTTTCCGTTCAACCCGTGGCGTCTGCGGCCAGGTCCGGAGATCGTCGCGGTGCTTGAGGCGACGAACGACTTCAGCACCGCGACCTGTGAACTCTGGCTGCCCGTCGAACCGGTGTAACGATCTGGCGGACAGCCAGACAGCATCTGAGCATGTCGGCGCCCGCCGGTACGCTGGCCCGGTGCCCCGGCTGATCCTGCTGAACGGGCCGCCGGGCTGCGGCAAGTCGACGCTGGCCCGCCGGTACGCCGAGGAGCACCCACTCACCCTCGACCTCGACATCGACCGGATCCGTGATCTGGTCGGGAGGTGGCGGGAGCAGGCCTGGACCGCCGGCCTGCTCGCCCGGGCCGCCGCGCTCGCCGCCGCCCGGGTGCACCTGTCGGCCGGACACGACGTGATCGTCCCGCAGTTCCTCGGCCGGGTCGAGTTCATCGAGCAGGCCGAACGGGTGGCCTACGAGGTCCACGCCGCCTTCCACGAGGTCGTCCTGCTGGCGCCCCGGGACGAGGCGTTGCGGCGCTTCGTCGAACGCGGCCGGATCACCGGCGACCCGGCGCACCTCGACGCCGAGCGGATGCTGCACCGGCACGGAGGCACCGCCGAGCTGGCGGCGATGTACGACCGGCTCGGGACGGTCGTCGCCGCCCGCCCCGCGACCCGGATCGTCCGCAGCGTGGCCGGCGACGTGGACGGCACCTACCGCGACCTGCTCGCCTGCCTCGCCGGGCCACCCGGACGGTAGCCCCTTGACCCTCACACCGTGTCAGGCGGTCGACTGGGAGACATCATGTTCACCATCGGAGAGTTCGCCCGGCACGGCCGCGTCTCGGTCCGGATGCTGCGCCACTACGACGCGACCGGCCTGCTGCGCCCGGCCCACGTCGACCCGCTCACCGGCTACCGCCGCTACACCGCCACCCAGCTCGCCCGCCTCAACCGGGTCGTCGCGCTCAAGGATCTCGGCTTCACGCTCCAGCAGGTCGCCGAGATCGTGGACGGCAGCCTCACCACCGAGGAGCTGCGCGGCATGCTGCGACTGCGGCGGGCCGAGCTGGAGAGCGCCGTGACCCTGGCGACCGCTCGACTGGTCCAGGTCGAGGCGAGACTCCGAGCGATCGAGAGTGAGGGGCAGATGCCCACGAACGACGTCGTCGTCAAGAACGTCCCGGCGGTCCGGGTCGCCGAGCTGACCGCGACCGCCGCGAGCTTCGCGCCGGAGGACATCGGCCCGGTGATCGGGCCCCTGTACGACGAACTCTTCCAGCGCCTCGACGCGGCCGGGATCGTCCCGACCGGACCCGGGATCGCCTACTACGAGGACGAGCCGGACGGGACCGGCCGGATGATCGTGCACGCCGCGGTCCAGGTCTCCGCTCCCTGCCAGGACGGCGCGGTCCGGGTGTGGGACCTGCCGTCGGTCGGTCAGGCGGCGACCGTCGTGCACCGGGGCCCGATGGACGCCGTCGTGCCCACCGTCCAAGCCCTGACCCGGTGGATCGACGGCAACGGGTACCGGGCCACCGGGTACCCGCGTGAGGTCAACCTGGAGTGCCCGGCGGACCGCGACGACTGGGTGACCGAACTCCAGGCGCCGGTGATCCGCGCCTGACCCACCGCACCGGCCCGGGTGTCAGAGCACCCGGGCCAACTGGGTGCGGGAACGGATGCCGAGCCGGTGGAAGATGTTGCGCAGGTGGTGGTCGACCGTGCGGGTGGAGAGGAACATCCGGTCGGCGACCTCCCGGTTGGTGGCACCCTCCGCGACCAGCTGCGCGACCCGGAGCTGCTGGCCGGTCAGCAGCTGGGCCGCCGACCGGTCCGGGCCGCCGACCGACTCCCCGGCGGCCCGCAGCTCCGCCGCCGCCTGCTCGGCCCAGGCAGCCACGCCCAGGCGGGTGAAGGTCTCGCGGGCGTCGTGGAGATACCGGCGGGCGTCGCGGGGGCGACGGCTGCGGCGCAGTTCCCGGCCGAAGAGGAATTCGGTACGGGCCCGCTCGAACGCGCCGGCTCCCGGCGGGTGCCACCGCAGCGCGGCGCGGAAGCCCTCCTCCGCCGCCTGGCTGCCCCGAGGGGCGAGCAGCGCGTGACACCGCGCGGAGAGGGCCCGGCGGGACGGGCTGGCCGTGCTGTGGGCCCAGCGGTCGAAGACGGCGAGCGCGGCGACGGCCGCCGGCCGGTGCACCGACGCGGCGGCGGCCTCCACCAGGTACGGCGTGGCCATCACCTGCACCGTGACCTGCCCGCGTCCGGTGCCGGGGCAGGCCAGGGCCGCGAGTCGGGCGGCGGCGTCCTCGGGTCGCCCGTCGAGCAGGTCGAGCACCGCGAGGGCCCAGCGGGCCAGGGCGTCGGGACGGCTGCCCGGTGCCGGTTCCTCTCCGAGTTCCCGGATCAGCCGCAGACTGCCCGCCCGGTCGGCGCGGACGGCGGCCAGCACCGCCGACAGGCCCCGGTGGACTCCGGCCCAGGTGGTCTGGCCGGCGTCCCGGGCCGCGCGCAGCCCCTCCCGGGAGGTCTCCGCCGCCGCCTCGTGCCGGCCCAGCCAGTACTCGGCGACCGCCCGCAGCTCCAGCGCCCGGGGCAGGTCGCAGACCTCCCCCCGCACGCGGGCCAGTGCCACCGCCCGGTCGGCGAGCCGGTGCGCCGGGCCGTCCTCGGCCACCAGCAGGGCGGCCACGGCCGCGCCGGTCAGCGCGGTCGGCGTGAGGTCCGGCCCGGTGAGCCGGTCGCCGAGGACGACCGCCCGGCGCAACGTCGGCCCGGCCGCCTCGTGGTCGCCCCGCAGGGTCGCCGCCACACCGGCGAGCTGCGCGGTCAGCAGTTCCGTCCCGGGTGGCGACCCGGCCCGGCCCAGTGCCCGCGCCCGTCGCGCCACGTCGGCGTACCGGTACTGGTCACCGGCGAAGCAGACCGCCTCGCCGGCCCGCAGCAGCGCCGCCAGGGCCAGGTCCGGGGCGGTGTCGGCGCACGCGTCGGCGGCAGCGAGCAGGGCCGCCAGCGCGACCGGGGTACGGCCGCAGCGCAGTTCCATCTCGCCGCGTAACAGCTCCACCCGCCCGGTCACCGCCGGTCCCGGCAGGCCGGTGGGCAGGTGCCGGGTGAGCAGCCAGGCCCGGTGCGGGCGGCCCGCCGACCATGCGTGGTGGGCGGCTGCCACCAGTCGGGCGGCGGCGCGGTCCGGGTCGACGCTGAGTTCGGCGGCGCGGTGCAGTGCCGTCGAGCGGGTGTCCGGGTCGCCACCGTCGCGGGCCGCGGCCTCCAGTTCCGTCGCCAGGGCGGGATCGCGACCCTCGGCGGCGGCGGCGAGGTGCAGAGCCCGGCGGAGCCGGTGGTCACCGTCGTCGAGCAGGGCGGCGAGCACCAGGTGCGCGGCGCGGCGCGCGGCGAGGGGCGCCGTGGCCACGACCATCGCCCGCACCAGGGGTCGTGGGAACGTCACGCCGTGCGCCTCGACGCGGACCAGGCCGGCGACCTCGGCCGGGACGAGCGCCTCAATCGCCGTACCGGTGGCGCGCGCGGCCCGGACCAGCGTCGCCGCGTCCAGTTCGGGGTCGATGGCGGCGAGCAGCAGCAGGTGCCGGGCGTCGTCGGGCAGCCGGTCCAGCCGGGCGCGGTAGTCCCGGCCCAGGGCGCCGTCGGGCGGTGGCGTGGTGGGCAGGTTCTCCTCTCCCCGGCACTGGGCGGGAGTCAGGGATTCGGCCAGGTCCACGAGGGCCTGCGGGTTTCCGGCGGCGACCGCGCCGAGGGTGGTGACGACCGGGTCGGAGGCGGGCACCGGCAGCCGGTCGGCGAGGAGGGCGCGGCTGTCGTGCCCGTCGAGGGGACGGAGTCGGCGGGCGGGGATCCCGCCGGGAGCGGTGTCGACAGCTCCGGTGAGGAGGACGACGACCGGCAGGTGGCGCAGGCGGCGCGCCACGAAGGCCAGTGCCGCGGCGGTCGGCCGGTCTCCGAGGTCGACGTCGTCCATGGTGCAGAGCAGTGGACGTTCCCGGGCGGCGACGGCGAGCAGCCCGAGCACGGCCATCGACAGGGTCAGCCGCTGGCCGGCGGGGCAGCCGGCACCGGCCAGGGCACGCCGCAGCACACGACGCTGGGCGACGGGAAGCGCCCCGGCCCGGTCACGCACCGGGTCGAGAAGGCGTTGGAGCCCGGCGTAGGGCAGCGCCGCCTCGTCGGTGAGCCCGGCTCCGGCGAGGATCGTCCGGTCAGCGGCGTGCCGGTGGGCGTAGCCGACCAGGGCGGTCCGGCCCGATCCCGGCTCGCCCTGGAGCAGCAGCGCTCCCCCACCGGCGCCGTCGAGCAGGTCGCGGATCGCCCGGCGCTCCTCGTCCCGGCCCCGCAACACGGTTATTTGCACTGTCGATGCAGTAACCATGTATTTAGTGTTACCTATCGGTAACGGGTTGGAAAGAGGTGCCGGTCAGCGGGCGGCGGGGTCGGCCAGCAGAGCGGCCACCGTCCGGGCCATCACCGCGCGGGCCTGGTCGACGCCCAGCCCGAGACCGTCGCGCAGCATCGACCAGGCCGGCCACATGCTCGCCGCCACCAGGGCGTGCACCAACTGCTCCCGGCCCGGTCCGGCCTGCGCCAACTCGGCGGCGAAGAGCTGCCCGACCTCGTCGCGGACCCGGTCGACGTGCTTGAGCCGGTTGCGGTGCAGTTGCTCGGAGACCGGCTCGCGCATCTGCGCGGCCCGGGCGGAGGGGGCGATGAGCTGGAGCAGCCGGGCCCGCTGCCGGCAGAACGCGTCGACCCGTTTGGCCAGCGGCAGGGTGGACGGAATCGGCCGGTAGGCGGCGTCCTGCTGGCGGAGCACCTCTTCGCCGCTGGCTTCGAAGAGGGTCTCCATGTCCTTGAAGTTGGTCCAGAGGGTGCGCAGCGAGATGCCGGCCCGTTCGGCGATGCGTTCCCCGGTCGGCCGCAGGTCACCCTCGGAGATGAGCGCCAGGTGCGCCTCGACGATGGCCGCCCGGGTGCGTTCGGCCCGGGCGGTGCGCCCGTCGACCCGCCCCGGTGCCTCGACCCTGCCCATCCCGCCCTCTCCCTCCCGCGCCGCCGGTCGCCCGCGAGTCTAGACGGGGGTCTCGTCGGGGTTCCGGGGCTGGTGGCGGCGCAGCTCCCGGCGGGCCAGCGACTGCCGGTGCACCTCGTCCGGCCCGTCGGCCAGGCGCAGGGCGCGGGCCCTGGTCCAGAGGCGGGCGAGCGGGGTGTCCTGGCTGACCCCGGCCGCGCCGTGGGCCTGGACGGCCCGGTCGATGATCCACTCGACGGTCTCCGGCACCACGATCTTGATGGCCTGGATCTCGGTGTGCGCCTGCCGGTTGCCGGCCGTGTCCATCAGCCAGGCGGTCTTGAGCACGAGCAGCCGGGCCTGTTCGAGGCGGACCCGGGACTCGGCGATCCAGTCCCGGACGACCCCCTGCGCGGCCAACGGCCCGCCGAAGGCGTGCCGGTCGGCGACCCGCCGGCACATCAGCTCGAGCGCCCGCTCGGCCATGCCGACCAGGCGCATGCAGTGGTGGATCCGGCCGGGGCCGAGCCGGGCCTGCGAGATGGCGAACCCGGAGCCCGCCGCACCGACCAGGTTGCCGACCGGCACCCGGACGTCCACGAAGTCGATCTCGGCGTGCCCGCCGTGGTCGCTGTCGTCGTACCCGAAGGTGCGCATGCCGCGCCGGACGTCGACGCCCGGGGTGTCCCGGGGGACGAGGATCTGGCTGTGCTGCCGGTGCCGGGGAGCGGTCGGGTCCGTCCGGCCCATCACCACGAACAGCTCACAGCGCGGGTCCATCGCGCCGGTGACGAACCACTTGCGGCCGTTGACCACGTAGTCGTCGCCGTCGCGGTCGATGCGGGTGGCGATGTTGGTGGCGTCGGACGAGGCCACCGCCGGCTCCGTCATCGCGAACGCCGACCGGATCCGGGCCTCCAGCAGCGGGGTGAGCCAGCGTTCGCGCTGCTCCGCCGTGCCGAACAGGGCCAGCAGCTCCATGTTGCCGGTGTCCGGGGCCGCGCAGTTGAGCGCGACCGGGGCGAGGCTCGGGGACCAGCCGGTGATCTCGGCGAGCGGGGCGTACCGGAGGTTGGTCAGGCCCGCGCCGTGCTCGCCGGGGAGGAAGAGGTTCCACAGGCCGCGTCGACGGGCCTCGGCCTGGAGCTCGGCGATGACCGGTGGGGCCGTCCACGGGTCGGTCCGGTCGAGGAGCTGCCGCTCGAAGACCGGCTCGGCCGGGTACACCCACTCGCTCATGAAGTCGGTCAGGCGTGCCCGCAGCCGTTCGGTGGTCTCGTCGTAGCCGAAGTCCATCAGCGCCTCCGCATCCTGGTCAGGCCCTGGGCGACCAGCGGCGGCACCCGCGCGCCCACGTCGCCGAACCCGCTGCCCACGGTCTGCCCGCGCAGCCAGCGGTAGTGCACGCCCTCGAGGATCACCGCGAGCTTGAACGCGGCGAAGGCGAGATACCAGTCGAGGGCGTCCACCCGCCGGCCGCTGCGATGGGCGTACCGGTCGGCGAGCGCGTCGTCCCCGGGGCGGCCGGGCAGGTCGGCCCGGCCGGCGTAGACCAGGAAGAGCGCCAGGTCGGTCAGCGGGTCCCCCAGGGTGGACATCTCCCAGTCGAGGACCGCCCGCACCGTACGGTCGTCGCCGACGAGGACGTTGTCCAGCCGGAAGTCGCCGTGCAGCAGCACCCCGGCCGGGGACTCGGGGACGGCCGCCGCGAGCCGGTCGTGCAACTCCTCGATGCCGGGCAGGTCCCGGCTGCGGGACGCGTCGAGCTGGCGTTTCCAGCGCCGCACCTGCCGACCGGTGAAACCCTCCGGGCGCCCGAAGTCGGCCAGGCCCACCCCGGCCGGATCGACCGCGTGCAGCTCGGCGAGGACGTCCACCAGGGACAGGTACAGCGCCCGGACGTCGGCCGGTCGCCACCCGACCAGCTCCGCCGGCTCCCGGTACGCCCGTCCCGGCACGTGGCGCATCAGGTAGAAGGGCGCCCCGAGGACCGCCGGGTCCGGGCAGAGGTGCACCGTCGCGGGCACCGGCACGGGCGTCGGGGCGAGGGCCCGCATCACCCGGTACTCACGCCCCATGTCGTGCGCGGTCGCCAGCACGTGACCCAGGGGCGGGCGGCGCACCACCCACCGGGACCGGCCGTCGGTCACCGCGTAGGTCAGGTTGGACCGTCCGCCGGTCAGCAGCTCGCCGCGCAGCTTTCCGGCGAGCAGGCCGGGCACGGCCCGGTCCAGGTGGTCGGCGAGTCGGGACAGGTCCAGGCCGGGCAGCTCAGCCATGCCGTTCGCGCTCCGCGTCGCGCTGGGTCCGGTTCATCGCCCGCAGCCAGCGGTCCGGGTCGGCGGCCCGCCGGGCGTACCAGCCGGCGACCTGCGGGTGCGGCAGCACCAGGAAACGGTCGTCGGCCAGCGCCTCGACGACGCAGTCGGCCACCTGCTCGGGCGTGACCGCCGTGTCGTCCAGCAGGGCGGCGCTCAGCCTGTCGGCGTCGGCCAGCATCGGGGTGCGGACCCCCTGGGGGCAGAGGGCCTGGACGGTGACGCCCCGGTGGGCGTAGCTGGCCCGCAGCCACTCGGCGAACCCCAGGGCCGCGTGCTTGGTCACCGAGTACGGGGCGTTGCCGAGCAGGGTGAGCAGGCCGGCGGCGGAGGCGGTGACCAGCATCCGGCCGCGCCCGGCGGCGAGCCAGTGCGGCAGCAGCGCGCGGGCGGCGTACACGTGGGACAGCACGTTCACCCGCCAGGCGCGGGCCCACGTCTCGTCGGACGCGTCGGGACCGCCGCCGGAGGCCACCCCGGCGTTGGCGCAGAACAGGTCGACCGTGCCGAACCGGTCCCGGGCGGCGTCCACCAACGCGGTCACCCCGGCGGGATCGGCCGCGTCGGCGGGGTGGGCGTGCCCGCCGATCCGGGCCGCGACCGCCCGCGCCGCCGGGGCGTCGACGTCGTTGACCACCACCCCCGCGCCGGCGGCGGCGAACCGGGTGGCCAGCGCCGCGCCGATGCCGGACCCCGCTCCGGTCACCACCACGCCCGCCCCGGCGAGCGTCAGGCCGGTCATCAGGCCGGCCCACCGGTGAGGGTGAGGCCGCCGTCGAGGACGAGCGTCTGCCCGGTGATCCAGGCCGCCTCGTCGGAGGCGAGGAAGGCGACCGCCGCGGCGACGTCCCCGGGCTCCCCGAGCCGCCCCAGCGGGTACGCCCCGGCGACCTCGTCCTCCCGGTCCGCGTAGAGGGCCGCCGCGAACCGGGTCCGCACCACGGCCGGGGCGACCGCGTTGACGCGTACCGTCGGGGCCAGCTCGGCGGCCAGGCAGGCGGTGAGGTGGTCGACCGCGGCCTTGCTCACGCCGTAGAAGGCGATGCCGGACGACGGGGTGCGCCCGGCGATCGAGGAGACGTTGACGACGCAGCCGCCGCGCGCGGTCAGCCCGGCGGCGCAGACCTCCTGCGTCCAGCCGAGAGTGCCGAGCAGGTTGACGTCGAGGATCTTGCGCGCGGCGGCCAGGTCGAGGGTGGCCAGCGGCCCGTGGACGGGGTTGACGCCGACGTTGTTGACCAGGATGTCGACCGGCCCGAACGTCTCGGTGACCCGGCGGACGGTCGCGGCGCGGTGCGCCGGGTCGTCGGCCCGGCCGGACACGCCCACGGCGTACGCGGGCCCGCCGAGGGCGGCGACCGCCTCGGCCAACGCGTCCGGGTGCCGGGCGGTGACGCCCACCCGGGCCCCGTCGGCGACCAGCCGCCGGGCGACGGCCAGCCCGATGCCACGGCTGGCTCCGGTGACGACGGCCACCCGCCCCGCGAGCGACAATGAATTTGCATTCATAGTGCAGATACTATGAGCGGGACGGATCGCACGTCAACGCCTGTCAGGAGCCCGTCGGCACACCGTTGGCCGGGGGCGTGACCGGCGGCGCGGTGTACTCACGGACCGGCCCGTCGCCCTCGTCGGTCTCGTACGTCGGACCGAAGTAGCTCTGCGTTCCCCCGCTCACCCGGTTCAGCCGCAGACCGCCGTAGCCGGAGTGGTCGGTGTCGGAGAAGCGCAGCGGGGCCAGTCCTGGGCCCTCGAAGCCGCCCCGGCCGACGGCCGCGAGCAGCGAGTCGCGGGTGAGGTCCTTGCCGGCGGCGGCGAGCGCCTGCACGAAGAGGTACCCGACCGCCATCCCGTAGACGGTGTTGCCGTCGAACGGCGCGTCCCCGTTGTGCTCCTTGTTGATCCGGCTGAAGAGTTGGATCCACGGGTTCGCGGTGTCGTGCTGCATCGGCAGATAGTTGGCACCGACCATCCCCTCCAGCAGCGGCGCGGCGGCACCGAGTTGCTGGGCCAGGGTCGGGTGGTCCCCGCCGACGTTGGAGACCAGCCACTGCGGGGCGAACCCGAGCCGCTTGGCGGTGCCGACGGCCAGCGCGGTGAACCCGGGCACGGTAGCGAGGATGACGACCTGGCAGCCGGCCGCCTTGAACGCGCCGATCTGGGGTGCGACGTTGGGGTTGCTGGTGACGTACGTCTGCCGGGAGACGACCGCCTCCGCGCCGAGCACCTTCTCCACGCCGACCAGGCTGTCCCGGCCGAAGTCGTCGTCCTGGCCGAGGAAGCAGACCTTCCGGCCGGGCAGCTCGGTCTTGACGTGGTGGGCCAGGATCTTGCCCTCCACCGTGTAGTCGGGGTTGAACCCGAACGTGCCCGGATACTTGTCCGGCTGGTCCCAGCTCCGGCTGCCGGAGGCGACGAAGAGGTCGGGCACCCGGTTGCTCTTGAGGAAGTCGAGCACGCCGGTGTGGGTGGGCGTGCCGAGTCCGTTGAGGAGGGCGAAGACCCGGTCCTGGAGGACCAGCTGGCGGACCACCTGCTGGGTGTTCGCCGGGTTGTAGCCATCGTCCATCACCTTGTAGGTGATCTTCCGGCCGTGCACGCCACCGTTGGCGTTGACGTAGTCGAAGTACGCCTTCGTAGCTGGGGCGATCTTGGAGTAGCCGGCCGCGGCGGGCCCGGTCAGGGGCATGTGGGTGCCGACCACGATCTCGGTGTCGGTGACGCCCGGCACCGACGCGCGGCCGGAGTCGGAGTCGCCGTCGCCGCAGCCGGTGGCGGCGACGAGCAGGCTCATTGAGGTGGCGATCGCGAGACCGCATCGGGTGAGGCGTCGCATCAGGACACCGACCTTCCTTGTCGGTTGCGGGGGGACGGGTGACGGGGTGAGACGACGGCGGTTCAGGACCGCCGCGACGGCCGCCGGGCGAGCAGCGGCCGGGCCAGGCGGGAAAGGAGACCCTGCACGCCGCCGGGCGCGGCGATCATGACGACGACCAACGTGATCCCGAAGATCGCCAGCGGGAGGTTGCCCTCCAGCCGCTGGGCCACGGCGGGAGAGAGGGCGAGCCGCTCGGTGAGGGTGTGCGTCAGGTCCGGCAGGGCGACCAGCAGGACCGCACCCCAGAACGCGCCGGCGAGGCTGCCCAGACCGCCGACGACCACGGCCATCAGCAGGAAGAGCGAGAGCGTCAGGGAGAAGGCGCCGGGTGACGCGCTCTGGGCCAGCACCGCGAGCAGGGCCCCGCCCAGCCCGGCGCAGGCCGCGCTGACCACGAAGGCGAGGACCTGGGTACGCGCGACGTGAATGCCGGCGAGCCGGGCCGCCACCTCGTCGTCGCGGACCGCCCGGAACGTCCGGCCGAACCGGCTGCGCACGAGGTTGCCGAGCAGCAGCAGGGCGAGCAGGCTCGCCGACCCGGCGACCCAGAGCTGCCACCGCTCGTAGGGGAAGTCGAGGCCGAGCGCCGCCGGGGGCGGGTCGACCGGGACCGACAGTCCCTGCTCGCCGTTGAACACCCCGTCGAAGGTGACGGTCAGCGCCGGCACGACGACCGCGACGGCCAGGGTGACCCCGGCCAGGTACGGACCCCGCAGCCGGGCCGCCGCCACCCCGACGACGGCACCGACGGCGACCGTGGTCAGGATCGCCGCCCCCAGCGAGACCGGGAGCACCCAGCCGCCGGTGGTCCCCCGGTCCGCGAAGGCGGTCTGGCAGAGGGCGACGGTGTAGGCGCCGGTGGCCATCAGCGCGCCGTGCCCGAGCGAGAGCTGCCCGTTGAGTCCGGTGAGCACGGTCAGCCCGGCGGTCGCGCAGAGGTAGGCGGCCACGGTGGCGAGCTGGAAGCTGCGGAACGGTTCCAGCTGGTAGCTGACGACAAGCAGGGCCAGCGCGGCGACCACGGTCCAGGCCAGGTGCCGCAGCAGGGTCGAGCCGCGTGGCGCGCCGGACGGCCGGAGGCCGGGACCGGTCGACGGGCGCGTCGGTGGGGCCGCCGCCCGGGTGGCGCTCACACCCGCCTCGCGGTGACCGGGGCGAAGAGACCGCCGGGGCGGACCAGCAGCACCGCGAGCAGCAGCACCAGCACCGCGAGGGAGGTGAGGTCGCCGCCGGCGTAACCGCTGACGTACGACAGCACCAGCCCGACGACGAGACCACCGACGACCGCCCCGGGCGGGCTGTCCAGACCGCCGACCACGGCGGCGGTGAACGCCGAGACGAAGACCAGGTCCATCGCGTGCGGATGCAGGCCCAGCTCGGTCGGGATGACCAGCATGCCGGCCAGGGCGCCGACCCCGGAGGCGAGCGCCCAGCCGAGGGTGAGCATGCCGCCGACGTTCACCCCGAGCAGGCGGGAGACCTCGGGGGCGAAGGCCGCCGCCCGCATCCGCAGACCCACCGCGGTGCGGGTGAAGGTCCAGGCCAGCGCGACGACCACCACCACGACCGCCAGGAACACGAACAGGTCGTACGGCGAGAGCAGGGTGAGGCCGCCGACGGTCAGCGCGCCCCGGTCGAACGGCGTGCCCACCGGGCGGAACTCGTTGCCGTAGACCATGCCGAGGACGGCCTGGAGCAGTAGGACCAGCCCCAGCGCGACGATCACCGGGTTGAGCGGGGAGCGGTGGTCGACGAAGCGCATCACGGCCACGTCGACGAGCGCGCCGAGGAGCAGCCCGGCGACCAGCGCGGCCAGGAAACCCAGCCAGTAGGACCCGGTGGCCGAGGTGACGCTGTAGGCCACGTAGGCGGCGGCCACCGCCATCGCCCCCTGGGCGAAGTTGACGATCCGGGCGGCCCGCCAGATCAGCACCAGGGACAGCGCGAACGCGGCGTAGACCGCGCCCCTCGACAGGCCGTCGAGGGTGAGGAAGAGGAAGCGGTCCAACAGTCCTCCCTCCGGGGGACGCGGGTGGGTCAGAATCCGAGGTAGGCGTGGCGCAGCTCGGCGTCGTCGCGCAGCCGGGCGGCCGGCGCGGTGGTGACGACCCGGCCCAGGGCCATCACCACCCCCTGGTCGGCGATCCGGAGCGCGCTGCGCACGTTCTGCTCGACCAGCAGCACGGTCAGCCCGGTGTCGTCGCGCAACCGCCGCAGCAGCGCCATGATCTGGGCGACCACCCGGGGCGCCAGCCCGAGGGACGGCTCGTCCAGTAGGAGCAGCCGGGGACGGCCGACGAGCGCCCGGCCGAGGGCGAGCATCTGCCGTTCGCCGCCGGAGAGCTGGTGGCCGAGGTGCCGCCGACGGTTCGCCAGGGGCGGGAAGAGTTGGTAGACCTCGTCGAGGGCACGGGTGGCGTCGGCCCGGTCGCGACGCCACAGCCCGCCGAGGCGCAGGTTCTCGTCCACGGTCAGCTCGGCGACCACGCCGCGTCCCTCCGGCACGTGCGCCATGCCGCGTCGGACGAGCTGCTCCACCGCCACGCCCCGCAGGTCCTCCCCGGCCAGGGTGACCTGCCCGTCGCTCGGGCGCAGCATGCCGGAGAGGGTGCGCAGCAGGGTGGTCTTGCCGGCGCCGTTGGCGCCGACCACGGCGACGATGGTGCCCGGCGCCACGGTGAGGTCGACCGCGTGCAGCACCGGCGCGGCTCCGTAGCCGGCGACCAGACCACGGACCGTGAGCAGGGCGTCGGCGGTCATGACGGGGATCCGTCGACGGCCGCGCCGAGGTACGCGTCGGTGACGGCCGGGTCGTCGCGGACCTGCTCGGGGGCGCCGCTGGCGATGACCCTGCCGAAGTCGAGCACGGTCACCTCGTCGCAGACCGCCATCACCAGGTCCATGTGGTGCTCGACCAGCAGCACCGCGCAGGGGTGCGGGTCCCGCCGGGGCAGTCCCCGGATCAGCTCCGCCAGGTCGGCGACGTCCTCGGCGCCGAGGCCCCCGGCGGGTTCGTCGAGCAGGAGCAGCCGGGGTCGGGCGGCGAGCGCGCGGGCCAGCGCGACCCGCTGGCGTACGGCGAAGGGCAGGGTCGCCGGCGCGGCCCCGGCGTGAGCGGCGATGCCCAGCTCGTCGAGGACGTCGAGGGCGTGCCGCCGCAGCCGGCGCTCGTCGCGGTCGCTGCGCGGCAGGCCGAGCAGGGCCGACAGGAAGCCGGCGCGGGCGGTGTGCGTGGCGCCGGTCATCACGTTCTCCAGCACGGTGAGCCCGGGGAAGAGTCCGGTGCCCTGGAGCGTGCGGGCGATGCCGAGCCGGTTCAGCCGGTGCGGTCGCGGACGCAGCGGCCGGCCGTCGAGGGTCAGCGAGCCCGACTCCGGCGTCACGAATCCGCAGACCACGTTGAAGAGGGTGGTCTTGCCGGCCCCGTTCGGGCCGATCACGCCGAGGACACCGGTGGCGGGAACCCGGAGCGAGACGTCGTCGAGGGCGGTGAGGCCGCCGAAGCGCACCCGGACCTGGTGCAGTGCGAGCCCTTGCTCCATCACCCATCCCTCGGGTCGGCGGGAGACTATTTACACGGGGAGTGTACTTTTCTCGGGCTCCCCGTCAACACCTTCGATACGTCGTTTTTTCGGACCGGAAACGGTCGAGGCTCCACCGGCGGCGGTCAGGGTCGGGGCGCACCGGGTGGCGGCGCGGGCAGGTCGACCAGGTCGGCCAGGACCGCCCGGTGCCGGTCGGCGGCACCGAAGGCGACCGCCGCGCTCCTCGCCCGCTTGAGCAACAGGTGCGCCGGATGTTCCCAGGTGAACCCGAGGCCACCGTGCGCCTGCACGCAGACCTCGGCGGCGGTCGTCGCGACCGTCCCGCAGTACGCCTGGGCCAGTGCCGCGGCCAGGGCGGTGTCCGGATCACCGGTGGCGAGGCAGTCGGCGGCGTACCGGGCCACCGCCCGGGACTGGGAGACCGCCACCCAGACGTCGGCCAGCCGGTGCTTGACCGCCTGGAACGAACCGACCGGACGGCCGAACTGGTGCCGGGTCCGCACGTGCGCGACCGCCAGGTCGAGACAGCGCTGGGCCACGCCGACCTGCTCCGAGGCGAGCAGCGCCGCGCCTGCGGTCAGCGCGTCGGTGACCGCACCGGTGGCCGTCGCGCCGGCGGCGACCCGGCGGGCCGGCGCATCGGCGAACCCGACGTCGGCAAGCGGGCGGGTGACGTCGAGGGAGACCACCGGGGTCCGGCGCACCCCCGGTCCCCGGGCGTCCACGGCGTACAGTCCGTCCCCGGCCGGGACCAGCAGCACGTCGGCCGGGAGCGCGTCGACGACGCCGGCCACCTGGCCGGTGAGCGCCGGACCGGTGGACACCGCGACCGGGTCCGGACGCGTTCCGGGAGCCGTGCCGAACGGGACCACCAGCGTCGCGACGCACCGCCCGGCGGCGAGCCGCCCGAGCAGCCCGGTCTCTCCGCAGGCGAGCAGCGCCCGGGTGGCCAGCACGGCGCTGCCCAGGAACGGCACCGGCGCGACCGCCCGGCCCAGCTCCTCCAGCACCACCGCCACCTCGCGGAAGCCGACGCCCGCGCCACCGTGTTCCTCGGGCACCGGCAGGCCGGCGACCCCGAGCCCACCGGCCAGCCGCGCCCAGAGGGCCGGGTCGTACGCCTCGCCGCCGTCCACCCGGGTCAGGGTCCGCTGCCACGGGGCGTGCGTCGTCAGCAGCGCCCGGACGCTGTCCCGCAGCGCCTCCTCGATGTCGTCGTAGCACAGGTCGGTCATCGGTCCGCCCCCGGCTCGCCTGGCCGTCGGTCCACCCCGGGCTCGGCCAGCGGTCGGTCCGGCCCCGGCTCCGGCGACGGTCGGTCCGGCCGGGGCTCGGGTGGCAGGCCGAGGACCCGCTCGGCGATGACGGTGCGCAGGATCTCCGAGGTCCCGCCCTCGATCGAGTTCCCCCGGGCCCGCAGGTACCGGTACGCGGCGGTGCGGCCGAGCAGGTCCGGCTCCTCCGGGCGGCGCATCGTCCAGTCGTCGTACCGCAGCCCCTCGTCGCCGAGCAGGTCCAGCTCCAACGCGCTGATCCGTTGGGCCAGCTCGGCGAAGGTGAGCTTCACCGCCGACCCCTCGGGCCCCGGCTCGCCGGCGGCGAGCTGCTGGCGCAGCCGCAGGGCGGTCAGCCGGGCGGCCTCGGCCTCCACCCAGGCACGCAGGAGGTCGGCGTGCAGGCCGTGCGTGCGCAGCTCGGGTCGCTCGCGCCAGGCGTGCGTCAGCCGGCCGATCATGCCGCCCTCGCGGGGCAGCGGCCGCCCACCGATCGCGACCCGCTCGTTCATCAGGGTGGTCCGGGCCACCCGCCAGCCGTCGCCGACGGCCCCGAGGCGCAGCGTGTCCGGCAGCCGGACGCCGGTGAGGAAGACCTCGTTGAACTCCGCCTCGCCGGTGAGCTGGCGCAACGGCCGCACCAGCACGCCCGGGGCGGTCATGTCACAGACCAGGTAGGTGATGCCCCGGTGTTTGGCGACCCCGGGGTCGGTGCGGGCGAGCAGGAGGCCCCACCGCGCGCGGTGGGCCAGCGAGGTCCACACCTTCTGGCCGTCGACCACCCAGTCGTCGCCGTCGCGCACCGCACGGGTGGTCACGGCGGCGAGGTCGGAGCCGGCGTCCGGCTCGCTGAACAGCTGGCACCAGACCTCCTCGCCGGTCCAGATCGGCCGCAGCCACCGCCGGCACTGGGCCGGGGTGCCGTGCCGCAGCAGGGTCGGCGCCGCCATCCCGAGACCGATGCTGTTGCGCCGTGGGCGGTGGTCCGGCACACCGGCGCGGGCCAGTGCCTCGTCGAGCACCGGCTGGAGGCGGCGGGGCAGGCCCAGCCCGCCGAGCCCGACCGGATGGTGGACCCAGGCCAGTCCGGCGTCGAACCGGGCACCAAGGAGGGCGGTCGCCCCGGCGTCCGGATCGTGTCGCCGGAGGAACTCGGCGACCCGGCCACGCAGCCGGTCGGCGTCGTCGTCGGGCATGCCCATCCTCCGGTCGGGTAATTGCACTGTGGATGCAATATAAGCTTCCGCCCGGCCGGACGGAAGACGACCTGACCGGGCGGAGCGCCCCGCCGACAGAGTCGGTCCGGGGCGCTCCGCCCACGGATCAGGAACCGGGGCAGGTGTTGCGGTACTCCTCCACGTCCAGGCCGCTCGGGCCCGGGCAGAGGAACGGCTCGTAGCGGGTGTCGTTGTCGACGAACCGCTTGAGCCAACTGACCATCTGCTTGCCGACCAGCGGGTCGGCAGACTGCGGGAAGAAGTGGTCCTCCAGGTTGAGCTCCAGGTACGCCTTCTCGGACGAGGCCGGGATGCTGCTGTAGAACGGCTCCGAGTGCGACGAGACCGGGGCGACGGTGTCGTACTCGCCGCCGATGATCAGCGTGGGGACCCGTACGCCCGACCAGCTCTTGGTCGTGTTCCAGGGCGCGAGCGGAATCGCGGCCTGCAACGACGGGCGCGACACGGCGGCCTCCAGGCTGCCACCGCCGCCCATCGAGTGCCCGGCCACGGCCAGCCGGGTGCCGTCGATCCGGGTCCGGACGGAGCTGCGCTGGACCAGGTAGTCGAGCGCGGCCAGCAACTGCCGGCCACGGCTGTCCGGCTGGTCGAGGGTGCTGTTGGTCTCGATGCCGATGACCACGAAGCCGTGCGAGGCCAGTCGCGGCCCGAGCCAGCTGATGCTGGACCAGTAGGCGGTGAAACCGGGCGAGATGGCGATGGCGCCGAAGGTGCCCTCGCTGGTGCTGGTCGGGTAGTAGATGACCCCGCCGCCGAAGCCGCTGACGCTCAGCGAGGAGACGGTCTGCGAGGCGGTGGCGAAGGGGCCACGGCTGGCCTCCAGGATGGCGGTGGTCGGGTTGGGACCACGCTCGTACGGGTTCTCCGCGGCCTGCGCGCCGGACGACGCCGCCAGGACACCCCCGGTGGCCAGGAGGACAGCCGTGGCGATCCCGGCCACGGCACGGACGAGGGAACGGGGACGGATGGTGGTGGGTGATCGCATGTCGGGTTCTCCCTGCCGGTAGCGGGTAAATCGACATGTGTCAGTCTTGGGGCAGGGCTGACCGGCCCGCATCGGCAAAATCACCGGTCACCACCGCCGGCCGGCACCGACATCCCACGCGACGCCCCGGCGGGGCGGGGCCGTTACGGCTCCCGGCCCACCGCCCCGAGCGGGGGGGACCGATGGTTCCGGGCAGCATGACCTACCGTCCAAACCGGATGGACGTCCGGCGGAACCGGCGCAGGTGACCCCGGGAAACACGATGGCGAACGCGGGTCGGACGGGCCCAGGTGCACGCTGTGGTGTCACAGTGGAGACAGAAGGGGGAACGTCTTCGGTGTTACGTTCGGGCGCATGCCGAACGAGCTCTTTCCCCGCTGTGGCACCTACGACCGGGACTGGGCGGAGGAACACTCGCTGGGCGAGAACGTGCTGCACTTCGTCGAGTCGCTGACCCAGGTGATGGAGCTGCGCCCGGGCATGCGGATCCTGGACCTCGGCTGCGGCCACGCCATCAGCTCGATCTTCCTGGCCCGGGAGTTCGGGGTCCGGGTGTGGGCGGTCGACTTCGGCGTCGACCCCTCCGCGAACCAGCGTCGGATCGAGGAGTTCGGCTGCGCCGACCTGGTCCAGCCGCTCCGCGCCGACGTCCGCGCGCTGCCGCTGCCGCACGACTACTTCGACGCGGCGGTCGCCTTCGACTCCTACCGGTACTTCGGGACCGACCAGCGCTTCCTCACCGGCCTGCTGCGACACCTGCGCCCGGACGGCCGGCTCGGCATCGTCGACGCGTGCACGAGCCGGGATATCTCCAGCGCCGAGGACCTCGGACCCGACCTGCGCCAGGAGTGGCTCGACGGTGGCTGGTACCTGGTGCACTCGATCGACTGGTGGCGCCGGCACCTGACCCGGACCGGCCTGCTCGACGTCACGCTGGCCGAGCCGCTGCCGGGCAGCGACGCCATCCGGACCCGGTACCTCGACCGGTTCCGGGACGATCCGGCGGAGGCGGAGATGGTCACCTTCATGGAGGCCGAGGAGGGCGCGTTCACCGGCTCGTTCCGGATGCTCGCCCACCGGACCGGCCGCCAGCCGCTGCTCGAGGACGACGGGGAGACGCCGTACTGACCCGGCTCCGCCCGACCGTCAGGCCGACCTGACCCCGATCGCCCCCTCCACGGTGCGCAGGACGAGACGGAGCACCTCGTGCCGGGAGGCGCCGGTCTCGGCGAGATAGGACCACCCGGCGTACAGCTGGGACCAGACGATGCTCTGCACCCAGCCCGCCGGCAGCTCCGGGTCGATGCTGCCGTCGCGGTGACCGCGCTCGACCAGCGCGGTGAACTCCGGGTCACACCCGGCCGGGCCACCGGCGGTCGGATCGACACAGAGTTCCGGCTCGCTGAAGATCAGCGAGAGCAGGTCGCCGAGGTCGAAGTACTCCTGACAGAGCCGGCGTACGGCCGAGGCCCCGGTCCCCTCGGCCGGTCGCGCCTGCGCGGTCGCGCGGGCCAGCCGGGCGGTCGCCTCGGCACCGACCGCGGTCAGCAGGTCGGTCCGCTCGGCGAAGTAGCGGTGCAGGGTCGTCCGCCCCACGTCGGCGGCGGTGGCGATGTCGCCCAGGGACGCGGCGGGATTGCGCCCCAGCACCTCGATCGCCGCGTCGACGATGGCCTGGCGGGTCCGGGCCCGGCTGCCGGAGACCTGCGCGTCTGTCACGGACGCAAGGATAGCAACATGCCTTTCCGGTATATCGGTTGACTGTCTTGGAACAGCCATGTTCCGTTAAGGGAATGGAATCATCCAACCAGCCGCTCCCCCGGCTGCGCACGCTCACCTCGTTCCTCGTCCCGCACCGACGAACGATGCTCCTCGGTCTCCTGCTGGGTCTCGCCGCGAACGCGGCCGGACTCGCGACGCCGATGGTCACCAAGTGGGTCCTGGACACCCTCGGCGACGGCGGGTCGATGGCCCGCCCGATCGCCGTCCTCCTGGTGCTCGTCGTCGTCGGCGCGGCGATCGGGTTGTGGCAGTGGCGGCTGCTCGGGACACTCGCCGAGCAGATCGTGCTCGACGCGCGGACCGCGATGGTCGCACGCTACTTCCGGGCCCGCGTCGGTGAACTGCAGCGCCGACCCACCGGTGAGCTGGTCACCCGGGCCACCTCCGACACCCAGCTGCTACGCGAGGCGTCCAGCAGCATCGTGGGCCTGGTCAACGCGGGCATCGCCCTGGTCGGCACGCTGGTGCTGATGGGGGTGCTCGACCTGTTCCTGCTGGGTTGCACGCTCGCGGCCGTGCTGGTGGTCGCGGCGGTCATGGGCGTCCTCATGCCCCGCATCGCGGCGGCACAGGTCGCCGCCCAGGAACACATGGGTCGGCTCGGCGGCGCGCTGGAGGGCGCGCTGCGCGCGGTCCGGACGGTCAAGGCCAGCCGGGCCGAGGCCCGGGTCACCGAACGGATCGTCGACGACGCCCGGCAGGTCGCGACGCACAGCGTACGGGCGGCGCTGGTGACCGCGTCGGTCTGGACGATCGCCTGGACGGGCATCCAGCTCGCGGTGATCGTGATCCTGGGCATCGGCGCCTGGCGTGCCCAGCGTGACCTGCTGGAGATCTCCAGCCTGATCGCCTTCCTGCTGTACGTGTTCCAGCTGATGGGTCCGATCACCGAGCTGACCCAGAACACCACGGCGTTGCAGGCCGGGATCGCGGCGGCCGGGCGGATCCGCGAGGTCGGGACGATGGCGACCGAACCGGCCGGCCCGGCGTCCACGTCGACGCCGCGTCCGGACACCGCCGACCCGGAGCAGCCGGTGCTGGTCTTCCGTGGGGTCACCGCCCGGTACGGCCCGGACACGCCGCCGGCCGTGCGCGACGTCGACCTGGTCATCCCCCGGCGCGGGCACACCGCGATCGTGGGACCGTCGGGGGCCGGCAAGACCACGCTCTTCTCGCTCATCCTGCGCTTCCTCGAACCCGAGCACGGGCAACTGCTCCTCGACGGCCGTCCGTACGCCGCGTACCGGCCCGACGAGGTGCGGGCCCGGCTCGCCTACGTCGAGCAGGAGACGCCGGTGGTGCCGGGCACCATCCGGGACAACGTGCGGTTCACCCACCCCGACGCCACCGACGACGAGATCCGCGCGGTGCTGCGGGCCGTCCGGCTGGACGAGAAGGTCGACTCACTGCCGGAGGGTCTGGACACGCCGCTGTCGTCCACCGAGGTGTCCGGCGGGCAGCGGCAGCGCATCGCGCTGGCGCGGGCGATGCTGCGTACCCCGCAGGTGTTGCTGCTCGACGAGGCGACCGCGCAGCTCGACGGCCTGACCGAGGCCGCGTTGCAGGAGTGCGTCCGGCAGCGCGCGGCGGCCGGCGCGGTGGTGACCATCGCGCACCGGCTCTCCACCGTGCTCGACGCCGACCGGATCGTGGTGCTGGAGGACGGGCGGATCCGTGCCGAGGGCACCCACGCCGAACTGCTGGCCGGCGACGACCTCTACCGCCGCCTGGTCGAGGCGCTGCGCATAGCGGCCGAGGAGCCCCTGGCCGCGGCGCGGTAGCGGCGACCCGGTGGGCCGGCGTGCCCGGCCCACCGGCGGGTCGCGGAGAACGACGGCGTGGCGTTCCACCGGTACGGAGCCCAGCACCTCACCGAGACGCACCGGCTGTTCGGGGGCAGGTCGGGCCCGGACGCGGACGGACGTCGACGGCGGCTGGACGCGATGGAGGCGCTGGTCACGTGGCTGGTCGAGGCCGCCGAGGGGTCGGGCCGGACTGATCACCGCAACTGGTCGGCCAGGCCGAGGAACACGTAGAGGTTCGGGACGCCGGCACTGACGACGGCCGGCAGCACGTGGCGACCCGCTCCCTTCTCGAAGTACACCTGCCCGTGCACCAGCCGGATCTCGTCGAGGTCGGCCCAGCGGCAGGTCTTCTCCTTCACCGACACGGTGTGGCGGTCCACGGTGATGTCACCGAAGGTCAGCCGTTCCCCCGCATTCAGCCGGGCCAGGGCGGCGGGCAGCTGGGCGGCGGTCACCCGGCGCTGAATCTCCGGGCCCCACCGCATCGGGTCGACGAAGACCGGTCCCCAGGTGACCGAGGTGACCCCCACCCGTTGCAGGTGGCGGCCGAGCAGACCGTGGTGCCCCGGCCCGAGGCTCAGCGCCGTACCGTCGCCGTCGATCAGGGTGTAGACCGCCTCCACCAGCCCTCCGTTGACCCGGGTGTGGTTCTGGAGGACCCGGACCGACTCCCACCGGTAGCTCCGCCCGAACCCGTCGGGCGCGGTGACCCGCAGTCCGCCGGTGAACAGGTGGAGTTCGGCGCCCCGCCACCGTCGGCCGAAGAGGCTCCTGCGGGGTGCGGCCGTCATGACCGGGGCGCCCAGGTCCTGCCCGCCGCCCGGTACGGCCGCCGGGTCACCGGGTCGTGCGCCGTTGTCGTTCACCTGGAACTCCGGAGGATCGCGGACGGACAGGTCCACCCGGTCGGGGTGGTGACCGACGGCCGCCCAACGCTGCCCGGGAACGGTCGCTGGACGAGGGAACTCTACGCGACCCACCTCGTGTCCGCTCCACTCAGGACATGACGTCGGGACGCGGCCGGGCCGGGCGGGACGTCACGGGGACGGTCGTCCCGGCGCAGCCCGGCGTACCCGCAGGACCCGTCCGGCCGGCGGACGACGGGGCCGGTGCCGAGCGGGCGCCGACACGGCGGCCGGGGCGAGCGTCACGTCGTGGTGGAGGATCGCGGCCTCGATCCGCCGCAGGGCCGGCCCCGGGTCCGCGCCGAGCTGCTCGGCCAGGGTGCGGCGGGCACGCCGGAGCACGGCGAGCGCGTCCCCCTGCCGGCCGTCCCGGTAGAGCGCGGTGGCCAGCAGCTCCCACCCCCGCTCACGCAGGGGCTCCTCGATGACCAGCGCCTCCAGCTCGCCGACCAGGGCGGCGTGCCGTCCCGCCTGGAGCAACGCCGTCAACCGCAGCTCCACGGCGGCGGCGCGGGCCGCCGCCAGCCGGGTCACCGCCGGCAGGACGAAGGGCACGTCGCCGAGATCGGCGAAGGCCGGGCCCCGCCAGAGGGCCAACGCGGTGTCGAGGGTGGTCGCCGCCTCGACGGGCCGCCCCCGGTCGAGCTGCGCCCCACCGGTCTCCACCAGCGCCGTGAACCGTTCCGCGTCGACCCGCCCCGGAGGCAGTCGGAGCGCGTAGCCGGTCCCCGCGTGGACGAGCACGTCGCCCCGGCGGGCCGCGTGCTCCGGTTCCAGCACGCGCCGCAGGCCGGCGACGTACCCGTAGAGCGTGGCCCGGCTGGCGACCCGCTCGCCGTCACCCCACACCAGCTCCCGCAACCGGTCCACCGGCAGCATCCGGCCCTGGGCGACCAGCAGCGCCGCCAGCACCAGACGCTGCCGACGGCCACCGAGCGCCACCGGCCGCCCGGCGCGCACGGCCTCGACCGGGCCGAGCACCCGCAGGTCGACGTCGGTCTCCGTACCGGTCACCGGCCTTCTCTCCGCCCCCACCGTCATCCCCCTCCGCCACCGGTGCCGGCGCGTCGGATCACGACGGCTCCCTGTCGATCACTGGAGACGCCGTCGGTCGTCGGGAAGGTTGGGGCGCCGGCCAGTCGGGTAGCCGACTGTCCCGACGGTTTCCCAGACGGATCCCAGACCGGGCCGATTCGCTGCCCACATGAGACGTTTCCTCACGCTCCTCGCCGGGGCGGTGGTCGCGGCCACCGTCGCCGTCGCCGCGCCCGCCGCCGCCGCGCCCGACTGCGAGGTCCCCGTGCCACCGCCGATCTGCAACCCGATCGAGGACCCGCCGCCGCCGGAGGGCAGCGACAAGTCGCCGACCGGCCGGGTCGAGTCGTACGGCTTCGCCCACGGCACCTTCAACGTCCGGGGGTGGGCCCGGGACGTCAACGGTGGACCGGTGACGATCTGGGTGAACGTGGACGGGCCGTTCGTCGGCGGGTACACCGCCGGGCTGTGGCACGCCGGGCAGGGCGGCAACGTCGGTTTCGACATCACCGTGCCCGCGCCGTCGACCGTCGGCACCCACCAGGTGTTGATCACCCTGGTCAACGTGCCCGACGGCACCCAGCCGGCGGCGCCGTACTCGAGCCTCCTGAACTACCTGACGTACACGGTGGAGGCGACCCCGCCGGCCAACCTGAGCCTCACGCCCGTCGTCACCAACGGGCAGGACGCGATCGTCGTGGGCTTCACCGACCTCTCCACCGCCGAGGAGGGTTACCAGATCACCTACGACTGGATGGCCCGCCGGATGAACGACGACGGGCACTGGGTGCTCACCCCCGAGTCGCGCACCGTGCACGTCGGCCCCAACCCGGGAACCGGCTGGTACAGCCACACCATCACCGGGCTCGTCTCGAACACCTTCTACCGCTTCTACATCCGCACGAAGGAGAACGGCCGGATGTCCACGCCGACGACCGGCGGGGTCTCCACCCTCGACTGACCGCCGATCCCGACGACCGTCGGAGCCGGTGAGTCACCTCGTCCGAACGGCCGGCCAGCGCCGTTCGGACGGCTCACCGTCACTCCACCGAACGACCCTCCCGCGCGACCGCCCGCACGGCGGCGCATCCAGGCATGTGCACAGTTCATTGCCGTGACCTCGATGATCATCTAAGTTGGCACACGATCGCGCCGAGCAGCCCGAGCTCTCCCCGGCTCTGAGCAGACAGCGACCCATCGATCGATCGCGCCGCACGGTGAACGAGGAGCGCACGGTGGCCCAGCCCCGCTATCGAAGAAGACCAACCCTGACGACCCCCTCCCGCCTGGTCACGGTGGTGGCCGCGAGCGCCCTGCTGCTCGCCGGCGTCACCGTGCCCGCCACGGCGGCGCCCACCCGCGCGCCGCTGCCGGGCGGCCAGGACACTCCCGAGCAGCCGAAACCCGACCAGCGGCAGCCCGCGAGCGGGCTGTGGCTGGTGAAACTGGACCGGCCGTCGCTGGTGGCCGCCCGCTCCGCCGCCGCGCCCGCCGGCCGGATCGACGCCCGGTCCACGGCGAGCACCTCGTACGTCCGGGAGCTGGCGCAGCAGCAGGACGCGCTGGTGGACGAGATCGAGACCACCCTGGGCCGCCAGGTGAAGGTCGCGCACAGCTACCGGAACGTGCTCAACGGCCTGGCCGTCGCGGTCACCCCGGACGAGGCCCGGTACCTGTCCGGCCTGCCGGGAGTGGCGGCGGTCGTGCCCGACGCGACCCTGACCATGGAGACGGACACCAGCAACGCGCTGATCCGGTCGGACGCGGTCTGGGAGGGACGCACGCCGGAGCAGGTGGCGACCCGGGGCGAGGGGGTCGTCGTCGGCGTCCTGGACTCCGGGATCACCCCCGGGCACCCGTCGTTCGCGGCGGTGGACGGCGACGGCTACCGGCACACCAACCCGCGTGGCGCGGGCTCGTACGTCGGGGTCTGCGACCCGGCCCGCCCGAACCACGACCCGATCTGCAACGACAAGCTGATCGGCGCCTGGGCGATGACCGGCACCAGCGCCCGGGACGACAACGGACACGGCAGCCACACCGCCTCGACCGCCGCCGGCAACCGGCACCGGGCGAGCGTCACCGTGGGCGCCGACACGCACGAGATGACCGTCTCCGGGGTGGCACCCCGCGCCAACATCATCTCCTACAAGGTGTGTGTGGTCACGTCCTGCTTCTCGTCGGCGACGATCGCGGCGGTGGACCAGGCGATCGACGACGGCGTCGACGTGCTCAACTACTCCATCTCCGGCCGGGACGACCCGTGGAACGACCTCGTCGACCAGGCGTTCCTGGAGGCGTACCAGGCGGGGATCTTCGTCGCGGCGTCCGCCGGCAACAGCGGACCGGGTGAGCGGACGGTGGCCAAGACCGCGCCGTGGAACGCCTCCGTCGCCGCCGTCAGCCACGAGCGGATCGTCGCGCACCGGTTGGACGTGACCGGTCCGACGCCGGTCCCGCCGGCGCTCACCGGCATCGCCGCCGTGCTCGGCGAGGGCTCCCCCGCCCCGCCCATCGAGGGTGAGATCCGGTTCTCCGGCACCGTCGACGCCGACAACGAGCAGGGCTGCGTGATGTTCCCGCCGGACGTGTTCCGGGGCCGGGTGGCCCTGATTCCCCGGGGCGGCTGCGACTTCGCCGTCAAGGTCCGCAACGCGGCCGCCGCCGGTGCCACCGGCGTGGTGGTGCACACCCAGTACGGCGGTCCCCCGATCACCATGGGCGCGCTCACCGGCAGCCCGCTGCCCGCCGTCATGGTCAGCCTCGCCGACGGCAAGCGTCTGCGCGACCACCTGGCCGCCGCCTCCGGTCCGGTCACCGTGCGGGTGGGGGCCGGCAGCGAGGTGCTGCGCGACGACGCGTGGACCGACGTGGTCACCGACTTCAGCTCCCGGGGACCGAGCCAGTTCGACATGCTCGCGCCCACCATGGCCGCCCCGGGCCGCAACGTCCTCGCCGCCACCGTCGGCACGCGGAACGAACCGGTCCGGTACGCGTTCATGCAGGGCACCTCGATGGCGTCCCCGCACGTGGCGGGCGCCGGCGCGCTGCTGGCGGCGCTGCACCCGGACTGGTCGCCGACCCGGATCCGCTCCGCCCTGGCGGTCACCGCCGACCGGAACGGCGTGGTCAAGGAGGACGGCGTCACGCCGGCCGACGCGTTCGACATGGGATCCGGCCGGATCAACCTGGGCCAGGCCGCCCGGACGGGTCTCGTGCTCGACGAGACGGCCGAGAACTTCGTCGCGGCCGACCCCGACACCGGCGGCGAGCCGCAGACGCTGAACCTGCCGGCCGTGGTGGAGCACCACTGCCTGAAGGTCTGCACCTTCACCCGGACCGTGTCCAGCGTCGCCACGGTGGCCGCCACCTACCAGGTGACGGCGCAGGCCGCGCCGGGCGCGCGGGTGACCGTCACGCCGGCCCGGTTCACCCTGGCCGCCGGCGCCCGGCAGGAGCTGACCGTCACCGTGGACGTCACCGGGACGCCGCGCGAGGGCTGGCTCTTCGGCGCGATCGAGCTGACCACCGACGCCACGCACGGCGCGGGCGGACCGGAGGTCGCCGACGCGCACCTCCCGGTCGCCGTCCGGCCCGCCGCGCCGGAGCTGACCGTCGACCCGACCAGCCTGCGCAGCAGCATGGACGTGGCGCAGAGCGAGCGGCACACCGTCACGGTCGGCAACGCCGGTGGTGACACGCTCACCTGGCGGGCCACCGGCGACGGCGACGGCTGCGCCTGGCCGTCCTGGGTCAAGGTGACGCCGGCACAGGGCACGCTGGCCCCGTTCAGCAACCAGCAGATCGAGATCACGTTCGACTCGACGGGCCTGGACGACGGCGGGGACTTCCGCGCCGACCTCTGCCTGGCCAGCAACGACCCGAAGCGCCGGAGTGCGCCGATCGCGCTGGAACTGTCGGTCGTGCCGGTCCCCGAGATCGAGGTGGCACCCCGATCGCTGTCGGCGCGGCAGCCGGCCGGGCTGGTCACCACGCGGTCGTTCACGGTGCGCAACACCGGGCACGGCGTGCTCGACTGGCGGCTCGACGACCCGGACGCCGGTCCGGACGAGCAGCGGGTCAAGCTCCTGCGCGACGGGGTCCTGCTGATCCCCAACTCGGGCAGCGCGACCCGTGGGGTGATGGCGTTCGACCCGCACTCCGGGAAACTGATCGACCCGCAGTTCGTCCGGCACGTGTCGTACGACCCGTCGACCAGCCTGTACACGCCCTTCCAGATCGTCGCCAAGCCGGACGGCACCGGGTTCCTCATGTCCGACCAGGTGCGCTCGGTGGTCACCGAGCACGGCCTGGACGGCAGCTTCCACCGGGTGTTCGCCCCGGCCGCCGGCGCAGCCGACCCGAAGATCATGGGCAACACCCGGGGCATGACCGTCTCCCCGCGCGGCACCGTCCTGGTGACGGTCGCCAGTCAGGACAACGCCCACTCGGTGGTCGAGTTCGACGCCGACGGGAAGTACCTGGGGCCCTTCGTCGCACCGGGCGCGGACGGGCTGAAGAGCCCGTGGGGCATCACCTTCCGCGGCGACGACGTGCTCGTCTCCGGCAGCGACAGCGACGCCATCCACAGCTTCAGCCGGGACGGCAAGCAGGCCAACCCCCGCTTCTTCGAGGGGCTGAGCTGGCCCGGCCAGATGGTCGAGCAGGCGAACGGCAACGTGCTGGTGGCGAGCTGGGGCAGCGGCTCCACCCCCGGGGTGTGGGAGATGGACCCCGACGGCAAGCTGGTCGGCGTCTACACGCCGCCCGGCGGCACCGGCTACCAGGGCGTCCACCCGCTCGGCAACGGCAACATCCTGGTCACCAGCTCGCGCGGCGTGCACGAGATCGACCGGGGCGGCCGGCTGGTCGAGGTCGAGAACGACAAGGGGGCGGCCCGGTTCGTCACCCACGTCCGGCTGCCCGACCTGCAACCGTGCGTGACTCCGGACGAGGTGCCGTGGCTGTCCGTCGACCGGGCCTCGGCCGGCACCGGCGCCGGCCGCAGCACGGAGGTGAAGGTGTCGCTGGACAGCACCGGCCTGGCCGCCGGCACGTACCGGGCCCAGCTCTGCGTGACCAGCGACGACGCGACCACGCCGCTGGTCACGCTGCCGGTGACGATGGAGGTCACCGACCAGACCTGCGACCGGGTGATCAAGGGCGAGTACCGGGGTCCGGTGCGGACCGGCACGACGGTGACCTGCCTCGCGCCGGGGGCGACGGTGTTCGGTCCGGTGACGGTCGACAAGGGCGCCGGGCTGATCGCGCTCGACGCCGCCGTCTCGGGTCCGGTGACCGCCACCGGAGCGGGTGTGGTCGAGTTGACCGGCAGCCGGATCGACGGTCCGGTCTCGGTCACCGCCGGCACCGGACGCGTCGCGATCAGCGGCACCCGGGTCACCGGCCCGGTCAGCCTGGTCGACAACCGCACCGGTACCACCCCGGTGGTGGTCTCCGGCAACCGGATCGAGGGGCCGCTACGGTGCGTCGGCAACGAGCCCGCACCGACGAACGACGGGGTGGCCAACACGGTCAGCGGACCACGCTCCGGCCAGTGCGCCGGACTCTGACCGGGCACCGGAGCTGAACCGGCCCGTCGGTGCGGTCGCGGATCGCGACCGCACCGGCGGGCCGCCGCCCGTTGTGGGCGTCGCACGGGGGCGACGTCGACCCATGATGGAACTACCCTCGGAGCCGGGACGGGCCGTCGTCGACGCCCGGCCGAAACCTGCGGGGACGGGAGGCGGCGGCGATGGCCGGGATCCCCTGGGCCCGGGAGAAGTTGGACCGCGCCGCCATCATCCTCCGTGACACCATGGCGCACCTGGTCAGGCTCCTCGAACCGGACCAGCAACCCGAGATCGACCTGCTGCCGGAGCCGGCCATCCTCGACTGGCAGGAGCCGCTGCGACACGCCTACACGGCCACCGTGACCCTGACCGCGCGGAAGCACCGGTCCGCCGCACACGCCGTCCGACACGGAGCGGACCTGCTCAGTGGGTGGGGCTGGGCCGTCGAGGAGGAGACCGGCCCGGCCGAGACCCGTACCGTCGCCCGCCGCGACGGATTCGTGATCAGCCTGTACGCCTTCGGGCGGCAGCCGGGTGTCAGCCACCGCGGGGACGGCTACGGCATCAGTGGCCAGACGCCGCACGTCCTGCTCTACGAACCGGTCGGGTTCGTCCCGCCCGAGCCGATCGTCACCGCCGACGCCCTGCCTAACGGGGCGCTGCTCTGCTACGAGTGCGACGGTCTCGGCTGGTGCCCCTGCTGCCTCGGACGGGGCTTCACGCTCGACGACGACCGACGCCGTCAGCGGTGCCAGCTCTGCTTCACCCGGCGGATCTGCCCGATCTGCGAAGGAACCGGTCTGAAGTGGATCCACGCGCTGAACAGCTGGGAGCGGGGGCAGTACCCGGAACTGGGGTCGGACTGACCGCGGCGAATTTGCCATAGGCGGTCGACCCCCTCCCCTCGGCAGAATGGCCGGCGTGACCGATCCCGAGGTTCGTCCGAACGAGACCACCGTGCCGCTGCTGCCCTGCGTGTCCGCCGAGGAGACACTCACCTTCTACCAGTCGCTCGGCTTCCGGGTCACCTACCGGCAGCTCCGCCCCTACCTCTACCTCGCCTTCGCCTGGAGCGGCTTCGAGCTGCACTTCGGCGGCGCGCCGGCGGGGCTGGACCCGACCCGGGAGACCAGCGGCGGCTGCCTGGTGATGGTGGACGACGTCGCGCCGTACCATGCCGCGTTCAGCGCCGGGCTGCGCGCCGCGTACGGCAGGGTGCCGGCCCGGGGTCTGCCCCGCATCACCCGTCACCGGCCCGGCGCGAGCCGGTTCACCGTCGTGGACCCGTCCGGCAACTCGATCATCTTCATCCGCCGGGACGAGGAGAAGGAGTTGGAGTACGGCGGGTCCAAGACGCTGAAGGGCATCGCGCGGGCCCTCGACAACGCCCGCATCCTTCGGGAGTTCAAGAACGACGACCGGGCGGCGGTCCGGACGCTCACCTCGGCGCTGCGCCGGCACGGCGAAACGGCTGCGCCGGTCGAACGCGCCCTGGCCCTGGCGACGCTGGCCGAACTGGCGGTCGCCCTCGACGAGCCCGACCGCGCCGAGGAGTGGATCGCCCAGCTGCGGACGGTCGAGCTGACCGACACCGACCGGCAGCGGGTGGAGAGCGAGGTGGCCAACGTCACACACCTGCGCGAATGGCTGTCCTAGCGTCGATCATGGAGTTGTGGCACACGATCTGCGGCGTTTGTAGCAGCCCGGCTGGTGCCCGAACTCCATGATCGACGGGGCGGTGCCGGCCGGACCGGGGGTGACCGGTCCGGCCGGTAAGCGCCGTTGTGGGTGGGGCGGGGTGGGTCAGGCGGTGCGCCACTTCTGGTTGAGGGTGCCGGCGCAGTCCCAGAGCTGCAACCGGCCGCCGTCGCCGCTGACCCAGTCCTTCATGTCCACGCACTTGTTGGCCTGCGGGTTCACCAGGTCACCGGCGGCGGACAGGACGAACTGCTGGGCCGGGTTGCCGCTGCAGTTGGCGATCTGGATGACCGCGCCGTTCTCGCGGGAGCCCCAGGCGACGTCCATGCACTTGTTGTTCTGGGTGCGCAGCGTGCCGCCGGTGAAGGTCCAGCTCTGCGCGGAGGTGCCGTTGCAGGTCCAGGTCTGCAGCGGTACGCCGTCGGAGAAGTTGGAGTTCGGCACGTCGATGCACTTGTTGTTCCAGTTGCTGACGATCCGGGTGCCCGGTCCCCCGCCGCCGGTGGTGACCAGCGACAGCCCGTAGACACCGAGGATCTCGTTGACCGGCTGGAACCACGTCGTCCCGCCGCTCGTGCAGTTGCCGGAGCCGCCGGAGGTCACGCCCTGCGCCTGGTTTCCGGCGAGCCACGCGCCGCCGGAGTCGCCGCCCTCGGCGCAGGCGTTACTGCGGTGCAGACCCGAGACCGCGCCCTGCGGGTAGTTGACCGTCTCGTTGCGGCCGAGGAGCGTGCCGCAGCGCCACCCGGTCGTCCGGCCGGAGCGGCACACCCCGGCGCCGATCACGGCGTCGGTGGAGCCGGCGACCGACACGTTCCCGCCGGCGTAGTTGTTGACCCACGGCCGGGGCGTCCAGTCGGCGTTGGTCCGCACCCAGCCGTAGTCGTTGCCCGGGAACGACGAGCCGGCGAAGGTGCCCTGGTTCACGTTGTTGTAGCCGAGGGTGGGGCTGCCGGTGCCCCCGCAGTGGCCGGCGGTCACGAAGCCGCCGGCGACGGCGAAGCCCACCGAGCAGAGCGTGTTCCGGTTGATCACGTACTGGTCGCCGCCCCGGATGTCGTAGAGCGGACGGGGCGCCTCGGGCGCGACGACGTAGCGGACCAGGGCGGCGGAGATCCCGCTGCGCGCGACGAAGTCGCGGGCCGACGCGGTGCCGCCGGGGGCCACCGTCACCACGAGGCTGTTGTCGGTGACGTCGGTGTACCAGCTCCGTACCACGTCGGTCGGGCGGTGGCGGGCGGCGTACCCGTCGAGACGGTTCTGGGCGGCGGTGAGCGCGGCCAGGCTCCGGGAGACGAGGCGGGGTTCGGCCCCCTCGGCCCGGACGGCGTCCGCGACGGAGGCGTCGGTGACCGCCACCGTGAGCCGGTCACCGGCGGCCAGCCAGGAGCCGGCGTACCGTGCCCCCAGCCCGGCGCGCAGCCGCTTGTCGACCACGGCGGCGGCGGCCTCGACCCGCAACCGGTCGGCGATCTGCCGGTCGGTCAGGCCGAGGTCCCGGCGCATCGCCTCGGCCATGCCGGCGGGCAGGTCGGCGGCGTCGACGCGGGCCGCTCCGGTCCGGTCGGCCGGGTCCGGGTCGGGCGGGGGCGCGGCAGCGGCGGGCACGGTCAGCCCGACGACCGCCACACCGGTGGCGAGCAGCGCGAGGAACGACTTCATCGGTGTCCTTTCCTACGGGGGATCTGGTGCTGCCCGGCGGCGGGGCGGCCCCGCCGCCGGGTCGAGGGGATGGCCGAACCGGCGGCAGTTCAGCCGGTGCGGAACTTCTGGTTGGCGCTGCCGGCGCAGTCCCAGAGCTGCAGCCGGGCGCCGTCGCCGCTGTTCCAGTCCTTGATGTCGACGCACCGGTTGCTGGCCAGGTTGAGCAGGTCACCGGCGGCGGTGAGGGTGAACTGCTGCGCGCCGGTGCCGTTGCAGGCGTAGAGCTGGACGACCGCGCCGTTGCCGGTAGCGCCGCCGTCGACGTCCATGCACTTGTTGTTCTGGCTCCGCACCGCGTTGCCGGAGAAGGTCCACTTCTGGGCGTTGGTGCCGTTGCAGGTCCACATCTGGAGCGGCACCCGGTCGGCGAAGTTCGAGTTGGGCACGTCGATGCACTTGTTGTTCCAGTTGCTCAGCACCGGCACGCCGGTCGGCGTCGGGGTGCTGCCGCCCCCACCGAACGGGCTGAGCACCACACCGGCGGCGCGCGGGTCACCGTCGTGCACCAGCGACTCGAAGGCCCCGACGTCGTCGAAGGCGAACGCGTACGCCTTGCCGTCGACCATGTTGGCGTGGATCACCCGGGCGTACTGGTTGGTGGGGTTGCTGCGGTAGAACTCGGCCGGGTTGAGGCTGGGCTGCGTGTCGATGGTGCCGAGGGTGCCCCGGTTCAGCGCCGCGCAGAGCGTCCGGGCGATCGGGCCGACGACCTGGTCGTTGGGGGCGTGCAGCTGGCCGTCGCAGCCCCAGACGCTGGCCGACGAGGGCCGTTGGAAGGACGCCACCACCTGGCCGGACCCGTTGGTGAAGGTCATCGTGCTGCCCGAGGTCCGGCCGAAGTAGCGGATGCCGGGCTGGTCGGCGAAGGGCACCACGGTCAACGTCTTCGTGGTGTACGCGTTCCACGCCGAGGCGATGTAGGGGTCGAGGTAGGTCGGGCTGAACAGGCCCGCGCCGGCGGCCTTGCCCGGGGCCAGGACCCGCAGCACCGTGCCGTCCGACCGGGTGTACACGGAGTTCCCCCAGCCGGCCTGCGCCCGGATCCCGTTGATGATGTTGGCGCGGCCGTTGCTGACGACGTCACCGGTCCGCTTGGTGACCCCGTTGGCGCCGGTGACGGTGACGGCGTGCGGCACGGCGAACATGTCCACCTGGGAGCTGTTCAGCCAGAGACCGGCGTCGTTGTAGGTGAACTCGCTCCAGTCGAACAGGATGTTCCGGTTCGGGTCGCCGGCCGCCCAGGGCGCGGGTTGCACCAGGCCGTCCGGGGTGAGGAAGAACTTGAGCTTCTCCCCGAAGGAGAAGTAGACCCGCCCGGAGAAGCCCCGGGGGAACTGGATGGTGGTGCGGCCTCCGTTGCCGGGGCCCGGGATGGAGGCGTCGGGCGCGGGCGACGGCGGGATCTGGCCGCCGGTCCACGGCACGAACGAGCCGCCGGCCGTCACGTAGCCGAGCCGGCCGCTGGAGAGCTGCGTGCCGATGACGTACAGGTGCGTGGCCTCGGCCCGGCCGGTGTTGTTGGTGATCGTGACGGGTAGCAGGGCTGGCCCGACCGCACGCGCGGGCGTCGCGTGGACGGTCGCCGCGATGGTGACGAGGAGGGCGGAGACGATGGCGAACAGGTGTCGTCGAACGCTCATAGGACCACCTCAGGCGTGGGGAAACGGTTGAGAGAGCGCTCTCACAGGCTGCAACTGGAAACAAAGTTTGTCAATACTTAACAGGGGCCGACCAGGTGCCGCAGAACGCCCCGGGTCGGCGATACGCAGTGGTCCGGCCCGATTCCGCGCGGCGCGGTGGGTAGTTCGTCGGCACGCTGTGGAGCTGCCCCGTCCATGCGCCCACCGGTCGTCCTCCGCGCTGAGCATGGCCTCCCCGGAGTCCAGTCCCGGCACGTGCCCGAAGAGTCGCGCAGCGCGACCACGAGGACGGCCCCACGCTCGATGCGAACTGGCGGCGAGCCGGTCGGACAGGCTGCCGTCCGAGGTCATCCGGCCTACTGACGGCCCTTCGGGTCGGGTTCGGTCGGCTCGGTCGTGACACTCCGCTGTGGTACTTCCTCAGCAGCACGGAGGACGTTGCGGGCGGCGGCCGAGACCGGGCAGTCTGCGATCTGGCAGATCGGACAGCGTCCGTCGGGTCCGGGTCGATGGTCGCGGAGGACCGCCCGGGCGGCGAGGATCAGCCGGTTGCGGATCTGCGCCAGGGACAGGAACGGCGCGGTCACCGTTCAGCCCGCCCCGAGCGTCGCGGCGAGGTGGCTGAGCGTCGTCGGGGCGGCAGGATCGCGGGCGACCTGGGCAAGGATTTTTCGGCTGGCTGGTCGGTGGCGAATCTCGGCCGGCGCGATCCGGTCGGCCTCGACCAGGACCCTGCCGGCGCTGACCGGGTCGCCGGCGTGCAGGTAGGCGCGGGCAACGTCGACCAGGTACGCGGCGCGGTGTTCGGCGGCCAGCCACCGCCAGCCGTCCCGCCTGGTCACCCTCTCGTGCCGGGCCATGGCCTCCTCCGCGTCACCCGACTCCACGGCCACGGCGATCCGGGCCAACTCCACCGCCGTCGCCCCGAACCCGGTCCGGTAGAAGTCGTGCCCGTCGCCCACTTGCGCCGCCATCTCGGCGGCTTCGTCGATCAGCTCGACGGCGGTGCCGTCGTCCCCGTCACGGGCGGCGGCCAGGGCCGCCTGCACCAGTAGTGTTCCGCACAGGGACAGCTCCGACGGGTCGCCGAACTCGATCATTGGCGGGGCGATGCGGTACGCCGCCGTCAGCGTCACCGACTTCGCCACTCGCGCCCGCCCTGAAGCGCGCAACACCTGACCGAGCTGCACGGCAGCGGCAGCCACCGACACCCGGTCACCGGTGGCGACGGCCATCGCCCGGTCAACGGCCAACCACGCCACGTCGGGGGCACCGAGCTTCACCAACAGCGCGGCCGTCACGCGGTACGCCTCCACCAGCGGCACCCGGCCCCTGTCGGGATCGTGGGTGTGGGTGCGCTGCGCGCTGGCCACCAACTGCGGCAGCAGATCGACGACCTGCGGGTAGCGGGCGTGCTGGAAGGTCGTCCACACATGTGCGACCTCCCGCGCCAGCCGATCGCCCGGCAGCACCCGGCGGGCCGATGGGCGCTCCAACGCGATCTCGTACGTCGACAGCGCCACCCGGATCCGCTCCACACCCTCGACACGCTCGATCAGCCCGGCCGGCTGAGCGTCCCGACCGAGCAGCACCGCCGTGTCGATCCGCAGCACAGCGGCGATGTTCTGAAGCGTCGACACCTTGTCGAGCGACCGGACACCCCGCTCGACCTTGTCGACCCAGCTCTTGGACTTTCCCAGCCGATCCGCGAGTACCTGCTGCGACAGCTTCCGCCGTCCTCGCCAGTACGCCACCCGACGACCGACCGGCAGCAGGTCAGTGCGGTCCACGACGCCACCGCCGGTCCGGCACCACGCGGGTCGTCTCCTCGACCGGTACCCGATCCGCCTCGGCCTGCGCAAGAATTCGCCGCTTCGCCGCCTCCCGCTCGCCGTCCTCCGCCTGTTCACCCCGGCTTGATCCTGGACCGCGCTGCGTATCGCCCACCTGCACCCCTCCGGAAAGGACGCGGCGGTGAGCTCTTGGAAGGACCGCCACCGCCGCGCCGGCTCAGGGGCGCGGCGGCAGTCCTACCAGCACGGATCCATACAGCCACGCCCGTGATCGGGACGCTACGGAAAGCAAACATGACCCCTGGAACGCTTACGCACCACTATCGGCCGATTACTGTGCCGTCATGCTCATTCGCTCGCAGAGCCCCCGCAGCTCTGGTGAGGTTGCGCCCCGCCGCAGCAACGACCGCACCGTCTCCCGGGCCGACGTCGACGAACGGGCGTGCTGTGGGCCGACTCGTTCCGCGGCGAGCAGCATCCGCACCGCGTCCCGGTCCCGGCCGACAGCCTCAGCGGCCCGCCCCATGTCGAGCCAGAAGTACACCTGCCGTACCGGCGGCAGGCCGGTCAGGTCCATGCCGGCGGCCGTCTGCATCGCCCCCTCCGGACGGCCTGTGTCGAGCTGAAAGGCCATCCGCCACAACGCCACGTTCCGTGGGCCCCAGGCGAGATCCCAGCTCTCGGTCTCCCCGGTATGCGCGGCAATCCGCGCCGCTTCGGCAAGATGATCCTCGGCGCTCGCCTGGTCGCGCAGGCCGGCAAGGTGATGCGCCCGTGCCAGGTGCAGGAAGCCGAGCACGTCCAGAGCACCGACCGCCCCGCTACCCGCGAGGTCGGCACCCGCCGCGTCACACAGCGCCCGTGCCGGCCCGTACGCGCCGGAGTAGGCGGACACCCGCCCCCGGTTGGCCGCCGCCACCCCCGCCGCCACCGGATCATCGAGCAGGCCCGCCGCCTCGGCACAGCGCTCTGCGGCAAGCCACGCGTGAGCCGGATAGCTGACGTTGAGCAGGGAACCCATCGCCACGCCGTACACCGGCACCATCTCGGCCAACGCCGCGCGCCGGTCAGTCAGACCGTGCATCGCCGGCACCAGGTCGACGAGCCGACGCAGGGCACCCGCGTAGTCACACCGGCCGTACAGGACACGCACGAGCCCGGCCTCCCGACGCACCTGCTCGACGGTGGCCGGCACATCACGCCGGACGGCCATGGGCGTGTCCATCATGATCCGCCACACCCGCTCCGCGTCGATTCGAGCAGCGTCAAGCTGCCGATCGGCGGGCGTATACGGCTGCCCAGTCAAGTCAACCACCGAGCACTCAAGGGCAGCGGCCAGATCCACCACCATGTACCGGTCGGTACGCTGCTGGCCGCGCTCGATCCGTAACCAGGACGTGTGGGAGATGCCGGCACGACTGGCGGCATGGCGAATGCTCCAGCCACGCATCTCGCGACGGGCCCGAATGCGATCACCGATCGACGGATCGGCAGGTATGGGGCGACGAGACATCAGCGCGCTCCCCGGTAGAAGACCGACTTGGCGTCCTCGCCGGCCGCTGTCCAGCAAGCCGCCACAACGGAAGGTACACCCGAACCCTACTCACAGCATCTGCCGCCATGCATAAGGTATCTCCACCATGAACGCTGATCCGTAGCGCGTTGTCGCGTGAGATTGGCATGCGATGCTCGACGACAAGGAGCTACGTCTGGTCGTCGCCCAGGACGACAGGCGGTACAGCGTGGTCAGCTATGCCCTTGACGACGGAGACGGGCGCATCCGCCTGTCGGTAGCTGTGGACGACGGCGGCTGGTCAGCTCTCGCGCCGCTGGTGCGAGACGAGATCATGAATCCGGACGGCACGTTCGTCGTGTGACGTCACCCGACGACCGCCCGGGCCGAGACGGTTCATGCCGTCACCCGGGCGACGAACGCGGCGAGGTTCGCCACCGTCCGTTCGATCTTCTCCTCCAGGGTGAGCGACTCGTGGAGCCGGGCACCGGCACCGGCGTCCTTCTTCCCCCGCACGTACAGCGAGCAGGCGAGGTCGGCGCACAGGTAGGTGCCGACCGAGTTGCCCTGCTGCCCGGCCTTGCCTGCCTTCGGCGCAACCATGAGGGAGACGCCGCTGTGGATGGTCAGACAGATCGAGCACATGCCGCGTCGCGTCTGCCCGGCGACGAGGCTGGGACGGCGCAACGCGAGGGCGCTCGGGTGGAAGTCCAGTTCGGCGACGAGGTAGGCACGGTCGGGGGCCTGGGGGTCGTGCCAGCCGAGGAAGTCCAGGTCGTCCCAGGGGCGGTCGGCGAGGTCGCGCGGAACGTACAGCCGCTTCGCCTGGCCCTTGGTGCAGTTCACGAAGGCGGTACGGATCTCGTGTTCGGTCAACGGCTTCACGACAGGCAACGCTAATTTGCCTAAAGGCATTAGGCAAATACATAATCTCGCAAGGCAGACGGGAGGAGTGGCATGGCACGTGTGGGGCTGAACGCGGAACGCCTGACCCGGGCGGGAGCGGAGCTGGCCGACGAGGTCGGCTTCGAGCAGGTGACCGTGTCGGCGCTCGCCCGGCGGTTCGACGTCAAGGTCGCGAGCCTGTACTCACACGTGCGCAGCTCCCAGGACCTCCGGACCAGGATCGCCCTGCTCTCCCTGGCGGAGATGGCCGACCGGGCCGCCGACGCGCTGGCCGGTCGGGCCGGTCGGGACGCGCTCACCGCCCTCGCGAACGTCTACCGCGACTATGCCCGGGAGCACCCCGGCCGCTACGCGGCGGCCCAGCTCCGACTCGACCCCGAGACGGCGGCGGCCAGCGCCGGTGGCAGACACGCCCAGCTGACCCGGGCGATCCTGCGTGGGTACGACCTGACCGAGCCGGCCCAGACGCACGCGGTCCGCTTGTTGGGCAGCGTCTTCCACGGGTACGTCAGCCTGGAGATGGGCGGCGCGTTCAGCCACAGCGCCCCGGACACCCAGGAGACCTGGGCACGCGTCCTGGACGCCCTCGACGCCCTGTTGCGGAACTGGCCCGCGCTCTGACCGGGACACCGCACCGGGTCGGCCGCCCACCGGGACCGCCAGGCTGCCGCTGGGGACCGACCGGCCGGCCAGCGCCCGTGGTCGACGCCGAGGTGACGGGTCACGGTCAGCGGCCGGCGGGGCAAGTGGGTCAGTTTTCGGTGACCGCCACCAGCGCCCCCACAGCATCGACCTCCATGGATTACGCGGTTAGCGTCGTCGGTACCGTCCCGACCGCCATCGTGCGGCCCGCCCGCCGGTGGCGGCCACCGTGAGGAGGACCGCCAGCGATGATCACCCCTGAGCTCCGTCGTCACTGGTCGACCGTGGCCGGCGTGCTCGCCGTATCGGCGCTGGTCGCCGCCACGGCCGGCGGACCGGCGACCGCGGCACCGGCCGTCGGCGGGATCCTGAACGCCGGCGGCGCCACCGCGGTCGCCGGAAGCTACCTCGTCGTCCTCGACGACGCCGCCGTCGGCGGACCGGCCGGCACCCGCCACGCCGCCGTGTCGCGGCGGGCCGACACCCTCGCCGACCGCTACGGCGGGACGGTCGGCCACCGCTACGGCCACGCCCTCAACGGCTTCGAGGTGCGACTGCCCGAGGCGGCGGCCCGCCGGCTCGCCGCCGATCCCGCCGTCGCCTTCGTCGAGCAGAACCACACCATGCGGGCGACCGCCACCCAGCCCAACCCGCCCTGGAACCTGGACCGGATCGACCAGCGGCCGACGCTTCCGAACGGCGGGTACAGCTACACCAATTCGGGCCACGGGATCCCCGTCTACGTCGTCGACAGCGGTATCCGGATCACCCACACGGAGTTCAGCGGCCGGGCCAGCCACGGCTACGACGTGGTCGACATGGATCCGGTCGCCGACGACTGCACCGGCCACGGAACCCACACCGCCGGCACGGTCGCGGGCAGCCTGAACGGCGTGGCCAAGGCGGCCCGGCCGATCGCGGTACGGGTGCTCGACTGCGCCGACACCACCACGTTGTCCACGGTCGTCCACGGCCTGGAGTGGCTGACCGACCACCACGTCACCGGCCAGCCGGCGGTGGCCCTGATGGGCGTCGTCGGCGTTTACAGCGCCGCGTTGAACAGCGCGGTGCAGTTCTCCGTCTCCACCGGGATCAGCTACGTGGTCGCCGCCGGCAACCACAACGCCGATGCGTGCGCCTACTCGCCCGCGGCGGTCACCACCGCGATCCGGGTCGGGGCCACCCAGCCCGACGACACCCGGGCGAGCTTCTCCAACTACGGCACCTGCGTGGACCTGCACGCGCCGGGCGTGAACATCCCCGCGGCCTGGCACACCACCAACAACGCCACCGCGCTCTCCAGTGGCACCTCCACGGCAGCGCCGCACGTCGCCGGGGCCGCCGCCCGCGTGCTCCAGCGGTACCCGACGTGGACGCCGAGCCAGGTGAAGGCGTACCTGACGGCCCAGGCGACCCCGGTCAACAACCTGCGCCTGCTGTACGTGGACCCGCTGCTCTGACCCGGGCGGCACCCGCCGGAACCCGTCGGCGTCGGGAGGCCGCGCCCCGACGCCACGCTCCGCCGGGTTCCTCACGCCGTTCCGCGACGCGCCACCGGTCCGCCGTCCGACACTGAGGGGGCGAACGAGGAGGGCTGGCCGGGGCGGCGGCCGGACGGGGGCGAGGGGCGGCGTGGAAGGTCTCGTGCTGATCGCGGTGCTGGCCACCACCGTGCTGGTCGGGACCACGCTCGGTGGGCGGTACCGGGTCGCGCCGCCGGTCCTGCTCATCGGCATGGGTGCGCTGCTGGCGCTCGCCCCGCCGCTGTCCGACGTGGTGCTGGAGCCGGAGGTGGTGCTGCTGCTGTTCCTTCCGGCGATCCTCTACCGGGAGAGCCTCAGCGTCAGCCTGCGGGAGATCCGCACCAACCTGCCGGTCATCGCGTTGCTCGCCGTCGGGCTGGTGGGGATCACCATGGTCACGGTGTGGTGGGCCGCACAGGCGCTCGGCGTCGACCCGGCGGTGGCCTGGGTGCTCGGCGCCGTGCTCGCCCCCACCGACGCCGCAGCCGTCGCCGGCCTGGCCAAACGGATGCCCCGCCGGTTCCTCACCATCCTGCGCGCGGAGAGTCTGATCAACGACGGCACGGCGCTGGTCCTGTTCGCCGTCGCGCTCGGCCTGCTCGAAGGGGACGGCGCCCCGGGGGCGCCGAGGCTCCTCGGGCAGATCGTCGGGTCGTTCGCCGGCGGGGTCGCGGCCGGCGTGCTGGTCGGCGGTGTGGTGATCCTGATCCGGCGACGCCTCGACGACCCGCTCCGGGAGGGTGCGCTGAGCGTGCTCACCCCGTTCGTCGCGTTCCTGCTCGCGGAGAAGATCCACGCCAGCGGGGTGCTGGCGGTGGTCGTCGCGGGACTCCTGCTCTCGTACGCCGCGCCCCGGATCATCCGGGCCCCCTCCCGGCTGATGGCCTTCGCCTTCTGGGACCTCACCACGTTCCTGATCAACGGTGGGCTCTTCGTCCTGCTCGGCATGCAGATCCCCCGCATCGTGGAGGGTGAGACCAGCACGTCGCTCGGGCGGGCGATGCTCATCGGGCTGGTGGTGGCCGGCACGGTCACCACGACCCGGATGGCGTGGGTGCACCTGTCGACGTACGTCCTCCAGGTGGTCGACCGCCGACGGTCGCAGCGTGAGCTCCGGGTGGGCTGGCGGGTCCGTACGGCGGCCGGGTGGGCCGGTTTCCGGGGCGCGGTGTCGCTGGCCGCGGCGCTCGCGGTGCCGCTGGTCACCGCCAACGGCGAGCCGGTCGGCCAGCGCGACCTGATCATCTTCTGCACGGCGCTCGTGATCGTGCTGATCATGCTGATCCAGGGCACCACGTTGCCGCTGGTCGTCCGCTGGGCGGGTCTCGTCGGCGACGAGCCGCGCGGCGAGGAGACCCGCCAGGCCTGGGTGAGCGCCACCAGGGCCGGCCTGGCGGCGCTACCCGACGTGGCGCGGGACCTGGAGGCGACGGCCGACGTCGTCGACCGGGTACGCGCCGACTACGAGGACCACCTGGAGAGCATCCAGACCCCCGAGGACGAGGAGTCCGGACGGAACCGGGACGTGGAGCGGCAACTACGGCTGGAGGTGCTCGCCCGCAAGCGCCGCGAGATCACCCGCCTGCGCGACACGAACGAGATCGACGACACCGTGCTGCGGGAACTCCAGGCCGTGCTGGACATCGAGGAGATCCGTCTCCTGGGCCCGGAGGCCCCGGACTAGACGCCGGAGCCGGCCGGCACTTCGGCGCCGGCCGGCACGCCGGTCAGGAGAACTGCGCGAAGAACCGCCAGATCTCGCCCTTGGTCCAGGTCGTGACGCCGCTCTCGGCGTACGTCCCGTCGACCGGGCCGGGCATGTGCCCGTTGTCGAACGCCGCCCACTGCACCGGGTATCCGGCGCGGCAGCCGGCGTAGCCGGTGGTGATGTGCGTACGGCTGCCCGCCGCCGGCTCGGGCGGGTTCTGCTGGGCACACCCGTTGTTCCGGACGAACGTGTCGCGCAACGCCCGTCCCTGGGCGATGGTGAGCACGTTGTCCGTGATCCCGTGCAGGCCGAAGTACGCGACGGGCTGCGTGCCGCCGCTGCAACCGCTGATCAGCCCGCCGGCGATGACCGCGACCGCCCGGAAGACGGTCGGTCGGGCGCAGGCGAGCGCGTAGCTCATGCCGCCGCCCCAGCTGAAGCCGGTGGCGAAACGCTGCGCCGGGTTGACGCAGAGGTCAGCCTCGATCCGTCGGAGCATGTCGTCGACGAAGGTGACGTCCTCGCCGCCGGAGTTGGCCCAGCCGTTGCCGAGCCCCTGCGGCGCGACCAGGATCGCGTTGTGGCCCGACTGCTCCCACTGGCCGTAGTAGGACCAGGCCTGCCCGCTCGTCCCGCCGGAGTCGATCTCGTTGGCGGTGCCGCCCCGCCAGTGGAACGCGAAGATCAGCCGGTAGCGGTGGTTGTTGTCGTAGGTGGCGGGCATCCGCAGGATGAACGACCGGCTCTTGCCGTTGCTCTGGATCTGGTGGGTGCCGTTGCGCAGCGTCGGGGCCTTGCCGCAGCCGTCCCCGCCCGGAGGCGGGGTGGTGGGCGGTGGCGTGCCGCCGTCGACGCGGACGAGCTGCCACTGCTGGTTGGCCCCGTTCCAGTCGTCGTACTGCACGATGTTCCCGCCGTCGGCGGTCGAGGCGCCCTGCACCTCCAGCGCCCGGTTGCTGTTCCGGTTGATCATCCGGACATGGCCACCGTCGGAGTCGGCCAACCGCCACTGCTGGTTCGCCCCGTTGTGGTCGGTCCACTGCTGGACCGTCGCCCCGTTGGCCGTCGACCAGTTCGCCACGTCCAGGACCTTGCCGGAGTGCCGGGACGCGAGCCGGTAGTAGCCGCCCCCGGAGTCCACGAACTTCCACTGCTGGTGGTCACCGTCGTTGCGGGACCACTGGGTGATCCGCGCGCCGTCGCCGGTCGCCCGGTCGTAGACGTCCAGCGCCTTGCCGCTGTTGCGGTTGACCAGCACGTACCAGGCTCCGGTGTCCACCGACGCCGCGTCGGCGGGGACGGCGTTCACCGCGACCAGCGTGCCGGTCGCGACGACGGCCGCCGCGACGACGGCCAGTGCGGGCCGCCAGCGGTGGCCCGGAGGGGCGGTGGGACGGCTCTCGTCGGTCGTTCTCATGATCGGCTCCTTCGCATCGCCCGACGGGAGACGGGCGGGTTCGGCCGGGTGCCGGCGTCGGCACGCGGCGAGGTTCTCTGTGCGGACAACCCGGCCGCCGGCGTGCGCGTCGCCGGCCCGGTCGCCGGGGTCGCGGACGGCCGGGTCGGTCCACGGGTCGGTCCAAGGTCGCGAACGGCCAGGGTCAGGCGACCAGGCAGGGCGCGCCGTTGAGGGTGAAGGCGACGGGCGGGGCGGCGTTGCCGGTGTGCGTCGCCTGGAAACCGATGGTGGTCGAGCCGCCGACGCCGATGACGGCGTTGTGGCTCACGTTCCGCGCGGTCACCTGTCCCGAGGTCGGCGTGTAGGACGCGTTCCACCCGGAGGTGATGCGCTGACCTGCGGGCAGGGTGAAGACCAGGGACCAGCCGTCGACGGCGCTGGTACCGGTGTTGGCGATGGTGAGGTTCCCGGTCAGCCCGTTGTTCCAGGCGTTGACGCTGACCGCCACCCGGCAGGCGCCAGCAGCGGGCGGCGGTGTGGTCGGCGCGGGCGTGGTCGGTGCCGGACTGGTCGGTGCGGGCGTGGTCGGGGACGGCGTGGTCAGGCCGAAGAACTGGACGGCGGCCGCCGCCATACCGCCGGAGGGCAGGCTGTGCCCGGCGCCCTGGACCGCGTACGCCTCCACCTGGACCGTGCCGAACGGGTCGGCGTACCGACGGCGGTTCCAGCCGGGCTGGGGGGTGTCGGTGGAGGTGGGGGTCTGGCCGAGACCGAACACGTCGGTCCACTGCTCGATCGTCTCCTGGAGCAACGAGTACGGCACCAGCGTGTCGTTGGTGCCGTGCCAGAGCTGCACCCGGGGGCGCGGCCCGGAATAGCCGGGATACGCCTGCCGGACCGCGTCACCCCACTGCTGCGGGGTCCGGTTCATGGCCCCGCCGGTGCACTGACTGGCGCCCGGCGGATAGTCGGCCGCGTTGGCGAAGCAGTTGAACGGAACCCCCATGAAGGCGGCTCCGGCCCGGAACACCTCGGGGTAGACGGCCAGCATGTGGTTGGTCATCATGCCGCCCGACGAACTGCCGGTGGCGTAGACCCGGCCGAGGTCACCGCCGTACTGACGCCCCACATAGCTGATCATGGACAGGAGCGAACCGGGGTCACTGCCGCCGCCGCGCCGCTTGGCCGCCGCCGACCAGGTGTCGAAGCAGTTGCCGAAACCGGCCTGCTGGGTCGCCGTCGGGTAGACGACGATAAATCCGTGCCGGTCGGCCAGGGCGGCGAACTCGCTGCCGGCGTGGAAGCCGGGGCCCGAACCGCCACAGCCGTGCATGGCCACCACGATCGCCGGGCTGGCCGGGCGCACGTCCGGCACGTACAGGTGCATCCGCATCCCGCCCGGGTTGTCGCCGAAGGCGGTCACCTCGACCAGCGACGCCGCGTGGGCGGGCTGGAGGGCGGGAATCGTCAGGCCGGCCACCGCCAGGGACGCGGCCAGGGCGAAGAGCAGGCTCCGCTTGGTTCTCGTACGCACGTTGTCCCACCTCTACGGGTTGAGATCGGCCGCACGCCCGACGCGGGTCCGCCCGGTTTCCCGCACCGACGCGCCGGCCATCCGACCATCGGGGTTGCCCTGCCCGGCCCACTCACGTCGCGTGACAGATAGTCTCCCCCTCGGTCAAACAAGTGTCAATCGAGTTGGCTCGATGGATCAACGAACCTCTCCCCGCTGGTCGGCGACGCGTCTACAGTCGACGTACCGTCCCCGAGGAGCCCCCGGAGCGTCCCGTGCACAGCCCGTTCGCCATCGAGGAGATCTTTCCGGACGACGGGGACCACCCGGTGCGGCTGCCCCGGCGGCAGGCCGGAAGCTCCCCGCAGGGACTCGCGGTGACGCTGCTGGCCGACTACACGCTGCGGAACCTGGCCTGGATCCCGTCCGCGGCTCTCGTGGCCCTGCTCGCCGAGTCCCGGGTGACCCCGACCGGCGCCCGCGCCGCGATCAGTCGGCTGGTCCGCCGTGGCGTGCTCGAGGGCAGCCGACAGGGACGGCACAGCTCCTACCGGCTCAGCCGGGCCGCCGCCGTCGACCTGGCCACCGGTGGCCGGTGGATCCTCACCGCCACCGCCGAGGCGACGCCGTGGGACGGATGCTGGACCCTCGTCGCCTTCTCCCTGCCGAAGGAGCGGGGCACCCAGCGCCGGGCCCTGCGTGGGCAGCTCCGCTGGCTGGGCTTCGCGCCGCTGTACGACGGCCTGTGGATCTCGCCGCACGCTCTGACCCCGCAGGACCAGGGTCGGCTCGGCCAGCTCACCGGCACCGTCACGGTGTTCCGGGGACGACCGGCCGACCTCGACACCCTCACCAACCGGCAGCCCCTCGACGCCTGGGACGTCCCGGCGATCGCCCGGCACTACGAGACCTTCCTGCGGCGGTGGAATCCACTCCTGCCACAGGTGCGGGCGGGTCAGGTCGACGGCGCGGAGGCGGTACGGGCCCGCACGGAGGTGATGGACACCTTCCGGCGCTTTCCCACACTCGATCCCCGGTTACCGATCGAACTGCTTCCCCCCGGGTGGCTCCGGGAGCCCGCCCGGGAGGTGTTCGTCGCCGTCTACGACGGCCTCGCCGCCACCGCCGAACAGCACGTCCGGACCACCGTCGCGCGCGTCGGCGGCCACGCCCACCCCGGCATCCGGTCCCACCTCACCACCGACATCCTCGCCGGCACGGTCCGACCCACCACTGCCGCGTCGACGCCCCTGCCCGGGTAGGGAACGGCATCCGCGCACGCGGCCCTCCTGCCACGGCGCGGTCGGGGTGGCGCGCCGTGGCCCCGAGGTCGTCGGGCCGCACGGCGGGTGGGGCCCGCGCCGCGCTGTGACAAGATGTCGCGACGGCCGGCCCGCCGTCAGGACGATGCGACGTACGGACGGTGAGAGGTAATGCTCCACTCTGGGCTGCGACTCGGTGACCGGTACCGGCTCGACGCGCGGATCGGCGCCGGTGGCATGGGCGAGGTGTGGCGGGCGGTCGACGTGCTGCTCGGCCGGACGGTCGCGGTGAAGGCCATGCTGCCGGACGTGGCGGACGATCCCGACTTCGCCCGCCGGTTCCTCGTCGAGGCGAAGGCCATGGCCAGCGTGAACCATCCCGCCGTAGCGTCGATCCACGACTACGGGCACAGCGACGGGCTGACCTTCCTGGTGATGGAGTTCGTCGACGGGCAGTCGCTGTCCCAGACCCTGGCCCGACACGGGCGGCTCTCCCCCGCCGACACCATGCACCTGGTCGCCCAGGCGGCGGACGGACTCCAGGCGGTCCACGAGTGCGGCATCGTGCACCGCGACATCAAACCGGCCAACCTCCTGGTCCGGCCGAACGGCACGCTGCTGATCACCGACTTCGGCATCTCCCGCCGGCACGACGCCTCACTGCTCACCGCGTCCGGCGCGGTCCTCGGCACCCCCACCTACCTCTCGCCGGAACAGGTGCTCGGTCGGCCGGCCACCGCGCTCAGTGACGTCTACTCGCTCGGGCTCGCCGCCTACGAGTGTCTGACCGGGCAGCGTCCGTTCACCGGTGACAACCCGTACGCGATCGCCCTGCAACGGGTGCAGGCGGCCCCCCGGGCGCTCGGTGACGACGTACCGCAGCCGGTGCGGGCCGTCGTCGAGCGGGCCCTGGCCACCGAGCCGGCGGACCGCTGGCCGTCCGCCGCCGCACTGGCCGCTGCCGCCCGCTGGTCGTCCGCCACGATCCCCCACCTGGCCGCGCCCGTCCCGGTCGCGGGCCCAGGGGTGCCGGCTCCACCGGTCCCAGGCCCACCGCTGTCGGTCCCGCCGGTCGCGGGCCCGCCGGTCCCCGTTCCACCACCGGGATCGGTGACACCGGTCCGGGGCCGGTCGACGCGGCGGCGGTGGGCGGTACTGACCGGAGCGGTCGTCCTCGTCCTGGTCGCCGGCCTCACGGCCTGGCAGGCGCTCGGCGACGGCACCGGGTCACCGGCCGACGCCGACCCGACCCGGCCGAACGCCACCCCGTCGGCGGGGCCCACGGTGCCGGACGGGTTCGCCGCCTGCGGCGCGGAACTCTGCCCCACCACGCCGCTGTGCTGGGGTGGCCTGGTCGCCATCAGCGGCACCGCCATGCCGCCCCGGAAGGCGAACTGCGCCGGCGAACACTCCTGGGAGACGTTCGTCGCGATCCGGCGGCCCGCCGACGCGGCCGACCTGCCGCAGGACGAACTGCTGGCCCACCCCACCATCGCGGCGGCCTGTTCGTCGTCGGTCCTGGCGGCCCGCAGCGCCGAGCCGGCCGGCACCCGCGCCTGGGTCCGGGACGCCTGGCCTATCGAGCTGCCCGCCGACCAGGGCTGGCTGGTGCACTGCCTGGCCCGCCCGGAGTCCGGCGGCGCGAAGGGTCCGGCCTTCCGTCCCGCCTGAGCGCGCCCACCCAAGCCGGTCAGGACGCGGGGGTCAGGAACGGGCTGGGCTTGCCGCTCCTTCACCCGCCTTCACCCTCACCCTGGCCGAACGCAGCACGGCCAGGAAGTCGCCCAGATCGACGCCGGGATCCTCAAGCCCGGCGACAAGCTGCCCACCACCAAGCAGCTCGCCGAGCACTACGACGCCTCCGGCGTCACCGTCCGCAAGGCGATCGAGGTGCTGATCGAGTCCGGCGTCCTGGAGGGCCGGCAAGACATCGGCGTCTTCGTCACCGACAGCCCACCTTCGAGCCGGTAACGACCAGGCAGTCGCGCCCGAGCTACAGGCTCCCAGCATCTGGCCGGACCCCCCGCAGGGCGACGCAAAGCCCCGCAGCAGCGATCCGGCCTGCTTCTCGACGTGCCCAGGTCCTACTTCTTCGGGACGAAGGTCGTCCCGAGTTGTGCGTCCGCGCGGTGTGCGAGGTAGTCGAGCTGGGAACTCAACTTCGACTTCAGCACGTCCTCGGCCGGAACCTTCTCCCCGAGCGCCTGCACGGTGTCGGAGACGGTCATGTAGATCAACGCGCCGGTGACCGGGTCGAACAGCGTCGCACTGAAGAACGGCGTCCAGCCGTCGCTGTTCGGAAGGTAGACGAGGTTCCGGTGGAAGACCACGAACCCGTTCAGGTCCGGCTTGCTGTCGTAGCTGCGCCATTCCTGGTGGTAGGTGGCGTACTCGTCCGTGAACTTGCCCTCGCACTCCCCGTTGCCCGTCAGGTGGACGAAGTAGTCCTTGACGGCGCTGCGGAACTGCGGCTTGACGTACGTGACGTACGCGGCGGAGTTGGTCTTTTCCTCCGGGTACCACCTACCCGCGAACTGGGACGGGCTGTACAGCCAGGTGTTCCAGTCGTTGCCGGCGATCCTGTCGACACACTGGGTGCCGATCGTCGGGAAGGTCCGTACCGATCCGTGCGGGCTGCTCGGTTTGCCGAACGCCCCACCGGCTGCCGGCATGACCTCGTCGAGCCGGCCGAATGGTGGGTCCTGGTAGGTGACCTGGGCGGTGTACGTGCGGAAGCCGTTCCGCGCCAGTTCGTCGACGACACCGATCATCTGCGGGATGACGTGCGAGTTCTGCCAGATCAGGACGACGGCCTTGATCTGTGCGCCGAGCAGGGCCTTGGCCGCGGCCGAGGCGTACTGCGTGGGGTTCCAACCCTCGACCATCTTCTGAGCCAGGATCATGCCGAAGGTCTGCATGACCTCGGCGCAGTCCAGGAACGCGGCGCCGACGGCGTCCCCGAGCGCCTCGGTGGTCGTCGGCTTGAGCTGGGCGATGCGCTCGGCGTGCTTGTAGACGCAGGAACCCACCCGGGCGGCCTGGTCGGTCGCGGCGACGGCCCTGACGACAGCGTCGGTCGGCTTGGCCGGCATGACCACCTGGAGCGAGGCCGACATCAGGTCGAGGATGGGGCGCGTGAGGTCGAGCGAGCCGCTGATGACCAGAGGTTTGTTCCCGTCGAACTGCGCGGCGTCCACCGTCAGGGTGATCATGCTGCCGCCCGCCATGACGACCGACTGGCTGTTCATCCGTCGACCGAGCAGGTCGATCAGCAGGCTGTACGGGTTGGTCGGTTCGGGGGTGACCGCCTGGTACGTAACCCCTCTGGGCAGGCGCAGCAGGTACGGCTCGGTGTGCCGGTTACTGAGGTGCAGCGTGAACGTCTTCCGGGCCGCATCCTCCCGGACGAACGTGACGCACCCGATCGTCTTCGGCACGAACGCATCCAGCTTGATCGTGAGCGGTAGGGCCTGGTACTTGCAGTCCTTGGCCACCGGCGGATTGCCGGCCGCTCGGCCGATCCCACCGAGCAGGAGGTTGTCGCTGCTGAGCAGGTTCCTGGCCGTGGTCTTGGCCCGCTCGGTCGCCTGCTCGACGTCCCACCAGCCGATGTCCCAGATCGAGAACCGGTCGGTGCGGACCGTCGCGGTGTGCTTCTCCCTGTCGACGGAGTCCGGTGGAAGCGCCACCCACCCGTCATCCGCCAGGCGCAGGATCGCCAGGTTGTCCACCTGTTGCGGCGTCGCGTCCTCGGGGTACGAGATGGTGATGGTGGCGTCGGCGTCGGGCCTGAGCTTGCCGCCCTGGACTTCGACCCTGGTCGCCGAGCCACCGAACAGCCGGTAGCCGCCGGTCTCCACCGTCGGCGGCTCGACCGTCGTGAGTTTGAGGTTCCCGCCGTCGAGCGCGGACTTGCCGACCGTCACCGTCGTGTCGGTGGCGTCGTCCCGGGCGGTTGCCTCGCCGCTGTCCGTACAGGCCGAGGTGATGCCGACCAGGAGCGCGAAGCTCACCAGCGAGGCGACCTGTCGTCGCATGATTCCACCCTTCGCGCTTCTACGGCGGGAGCGACGGTCTCGGGCGGGCGTGACGCCCCCACCGCAGTCCCGTTGACAGGACCCGCACCACCACTCCGACACGAAGGCCCTGCCGTTTCCCGTCCGTGGAGTATGTCCCATCGTCCACAGTGCCGCGTGGGCCGGTCCGGCATGCCTGGTGGACCGATCAGCGCGAACGGCCTCGGGTGACCCGCTACCGTCGGGCGTGTTCCCGGTGGATCGCGTGACCGCCGCCGACGGGCGGTCCGGCCGGGAGTCAGGTCACCACGGTGAAGCCGGCCCGCAGCAGATGCTCGTCCCGGGAGGACGCGCCGACGAGCAGGTCGAACGCGCCCGGCTCGACGACCCGTGCGCCGTGGGCGTCGACGAGCGTGCAGTCCGCCACGTGCAGGGTCAGCTCGACCGTACGGGCCTCGCCGGGGGCCAGCCCGACCTGCCGGTACGCCTTCAGCTCCTTCTCCGCCCAGGTGACCGAGGTGACCGTGTCGCTGACGTACACCTGCACGGTCTCCCGGACCGGGCGGCGACCGGTGTTGCGGACCTCGACCCGGGCGCGCAGGGTGTCCCGTGCGGTGACCGTCGGGGTCAGCACGCGCAGGTCGGTGTACTCGACGGTGGTGTAGCTCAGGCCCTCGCCGAAGGCGAACGCCGGGCTCTGGGTGAGGTCGGCGTACCGGGTGCCGTGCTGGCCCCGGATCTGGTTGTAGTAGGTGGGCTGCTGGCCGGCGTGGCGGGCGAAGGAGATCGGCAGTCGGCCCTCCGGTTCGGTGAGCCCGAGCAGCAGTTCGGCGATCGCCCGGCCCCCGCGCATGCCCGGGTTGGCGGCGAAGACAACGGCGGCGGCGGAGAGCGCGGCGGGCGGCAGCACCAGAGGCTTGGAGGCGATCAGGACGACGATCAGGGGCCGGCCGGTGGCGGCGAGCGCGTCGAGCAGGGCGACCTGGGCGCCGACCAGTTCCAGGGTGGCGGTCGACTTGCCCTCGCCGACCAGTTCGATGCGGTCCCCGACGACCGCGACCACGTAGTCGGCGTTCCGGGCCGCCTCGACGGCCTCGGCGATGAGTCGCTCGTCGGGCGCGGCGGGGACGACCACGGGGGGTCGGGGTTGCCCGTCGGGGAAGAACGCGCCAGCGGGGTCGGGGCCGAGGGTCAGGATGTCGGCCCCGCGGGCGTGGGTGACCGTCCAGTCCGCCGGCACGTGCGCGCGCAGCCCGTCCAGGACCGTCTGGGTCAGGTCGCGGGGGTGCCCGTCGGGCAGCCAGTCGGCCTGTCCGGAGGCGCCGGCCCAGTCGCCGAGCTGGGTGTGCGGGTCGTCGGCGTTCGGGCCGACGACCGCGATCCGGCGGGGCGTCGGGTCGTCCCCGGCGACGGCGCGGCCGGTGTCGTCGGCGGTGAGTCCGCCGGCCAGCGGGAGGGTGCCGTCGTTGCGGAGCAGCACCAGGCTGCGGCGGGCGACCTCCAGGTTGAGCGCGGCGTGCGGGGCGCTGCCGATGACCTGCGCCTGGCGCTGCGGGTCCGGCCGGCGGGGGTCCTCGAAGAGTCCCAGCTCGAACTTGAGGGTGAGGATGCGGGTGACCGCCCGGTCCAGGTCGGTCTCGTCGAGCAGCCCGCGGGCGATCGCGTCCTGGGCTCCCTGGAAGAAGGCCGGTGTGGTCATCACCATGTCGTTGCCGGCCCGCACCGCCGCCGCCGAGGCCTCGGCGTGGTCGGCGTGGATGTGCTGTTCCCAGACCATCCGGCCGACGTTGTCCCAGTCGGTGACCAGGGTGCCGGTGTAGCCCCACTCGCCGCGCAGGACCTCGTCGAGCAGCCAGCCGTTCACCGTGACCGGCACGCCGTCGATGGACTGGTATCCGAGCATGAACGTGCGGCAGCCCTCGCGGGCGACCCGCTCGAACGGCGGCAGGAACCAGGAGCGCAGCTTCCGCCGGGAGATGTCGGCCTCGCTGGCGTCCCGGCCGCCCTGGGTCTCGGAGTACCCGGCGAAGTGCTTCGCGCAGGCCAGCACCGCCGTCGGGTCGGCCAGGCCGGTGCCCTGGTAGCCGCGCACCATCGCCGAGGCGAACTCGCCGATCAGGAAGGGGTCCTCGCCGAACGTCTCGTCGACCCGACCCCAGCGCAGGTCCCGGGCGATGCACAGGACCGGGGAGAAGGTCCAGTGGACCCCGGTGGCGGCGGCCTCGACGGCGGTGGCGCGGGCGACCCGTTCCGCGAGCGACGGGTCCCAGGTGGCGGCCATACCGAGCTGGGTGGGATAGATCGTCGCGCCGGCCCAGAACGAGTGGCCGTGGATGCAGTCCTCGGCGACGAGCAACGGGATGCCCAGCCGGGTCCGGGCGGCCCGGTCGACCGCCTCGACGACATGCTCGGGTGAGGCGTGCAGGATCGATCCCACGTGCATCCGCTCGACCAGGTCGCGCACCCCGTCCTGGGCCGAGAGCTGGAGCATCTGGCCGACCTTCTCCGGCACGGTCATGCGGGCGAGCAGGTCGGTGACACGGTCGGCGACCGGCAGGGCGGGGTCGCGGTACGGCGCTGTGGGCACGCGGATGTTCCTTCCCGGACGCCGGGGGCGTCGCGATCGCGGTGGTCCGGGAGCGACTGGTCGCCGTGACTCCCGTTCGGCACCTCCGACTGTGGACCGGGGACGCCGTCCGGGGCAACCGCCGTCGTCCGTGCTCGTCGGTGACACCGTCCGCCGGCTCACCTGCCCATTCGGCGCTGATCCACTTTGCACAAAGATCGCCGTCAATCACATTTCCCCTGGTCACGTGCGGAACACCCACCACGGCGGATTCGAAAAGGAGACCGACCACCCGGGAAAAGCCGATGACCAGGCACCTTGTCCATTACGGAACTTCCAGTACCAAAAAGCCGCTCGGGAGCGTTAAGGTATCGATGTACGCCGGTGCGTTGTCGCGCGGCATTCGTGATCACGTGGGGTTCGGCACCACCCGTCGAGCCGTGGAGAAGATCACGGAAGTCGGATGACGGCTGGTCATGTGAGGCAGCGCGGCAGACGGCGCGTGACCTCACACGGCGATATCGGACCGTCCGCCACGACGGTCGGCACGGAAGGGTCGAGTTGCTTCGGATCTGGCGAACGGAATAGCAAGGCTAGCCTTCGGCGACCCCACTCGAACGGCGAGGTTCACGTGAAGACAGAGACGTCTCTCCCCCCGGTCACGGGCATGCCTCCCAGCATGCCTTCCCACCCGGAGGGAATCGTGATCGACTGGTCGGCACCGCGCGCCTGCCCGGTCGAGAGCAGGCGAATGACCAGCACAAAGGCTGACGTTCCGGCGGGACAGGTCTTCTGGTTCGGACGCTCGACCCGGACCGTGGCGGTGGAGCCGTACGCCCCGCACGCCATCGGCGCGGTCCGCGCGCTGCCGCACTGCTGGTCGCTGTCTAATCTGACGAGCAACACGACGTTCGTGGTGGAAAACCTCGAGGGTGGGACCGAGTTAATCAAGGTGGCACCCCGACGACTCGACGCGGTGGTGCCGTTCGAGATGTCGAGAGTGCTCGTTCCCTCGGCCGGTGGACTGCTCGAAGTCAGGGTGTTCGCGTCGCCGCCGACATTTCTCGACTCACGGATGTCCGACATCGCTTCGCATATTTCGCTACCCGTACTGGATGAACAGACCAAGTACTTCCTGGTGCTCGTCGCACTCTGCGAACCACGACTGCGCGGCTCCTCCACGGCGGCCGTACCGTCGGTGCAGCAGATCATCGAGCGGCTGCGACCGGCGCCCGGGTTCGCCAATGTGAACCGCAGCAGCATCAACTACCACATCGACTATCTGCGGCAGTACAAGTTGCCCATCGACGAAGAGTCGATGTCGTCCTACGGCGGCCGGATGCACTCCAAGCGCGAGGCACTGGTCGCCTTCGCGCTCCGCTACGACCTCGTCCGGGAGGAACACCTCAACCTCCTGCCCGGCCGACGGGAGTGGTCGGGTCAGCCCGGCGGGCGCTGGGCGCACGTGGGCTGACCCCGCGCTCACCCGTCGACCACCGCCCGGGAGGTCGCCACCGGCGCCCCGTCGAGCAGGGCGGCGATGCCCGCCAGGTCGGGTTGCCGCAGCAGCGCGGAGGCCCGCAGCCGGGCGCCGGTGGCGTTCTCCAGGGCGGCCAGCAGCCGCGCGACCATCAGGGAGTTGCCGCCGATGTCGACGAACCGGTCACCCAGGGTGGCCTCCGGCCGGTCCAGCAGGTCCCGGCACACGCGCAGGACCAGTCGCTGCTGGTCGGTGAGATCCTCGGCGTCCCCGGGCGTCGTGGCCGACGTCGGTACCAGGTCGCGCAGGGCCGCCCGGTCGGTCTTGCCGTTCGCGGTCACCGGCATCGACGGGACGACCCGCAGGACGCCGGGCACCGCCTGCTCGGGCAGCCAGCCCCGGACCCGGGCGAGCACCTCGTCGGCGTCGATCCGGACGCCCGGCCGGGGCTGTACGAAGGCCGTCAGGCGGGTACCGGCCGGGGACGAGGTCGCCACCACGGCGGCCCGGACCACGTCGGGATCACGTTCGAGCGCCGCCTCCACCTCCGCCGGTTCGATCCGGACCCCGCTCACCTTCACCTGGTCGTCGACCCGGCCGAGGAACTCCAACACCCCGTCGGCGCCCATCCGGACCCGGTCGCCGGTCGGGTAGACCCGGTCGAGGCCGGACAGTTCCGGTGGCGGGGACACGAAGGGCGGGCCGCCCCGGTCACCGAAGCAGGCCAGCGCCAGCCCGGTGCCGCCGATGCGCAGCTCGCCGGGTTCTCCCCGGGCGACCGTGCGCCCCGCCGGGTCGGTGACGCAGACCACCGCGCCCGGCACCGGACCGCCGACCGGTGGCGGCCCCTCCCGGTCCGGGCGGCCGGTCAGCCGGTGCACCGTGGTCGTCACGGTGGCCTCGGCCGGGCCGTACATGTTGTGCACGGTCGCGGTCACGTCCGGACCCGGCCAGCGGCGCAGCCGCTCGCCGCCGATCCCCAGGTGCCGCAGGCGCAGGTCCGCCGGCCACGGCCGGGCCAGCACCAGATCGGCGATCGGGGTGGGAACGTTGCTCACCGTCACCCCGTCCCGGGCCCACCACCTGGTCAGCAGGTACGGGTCCTGACCGGCCCCGGCAGGCGGGACGGCTAGGGTCGCCCCGGCGCACAGCGTGGCGAACAGTTCCATCACGTGCGGGTCGAACGCCGGGTTGATCAGGAGGCTGTGCCGCTCCCCCGGTCCCAGGCCCGCGTGGTCGTGGTACCACCGCACGAGCGCCGCCAACGAGTCCTGTCCGACGGCGACGGCCCGTGGGGCGCCGGAGGTGCCCGAGGTGAGGACGACGTAACCGGTGCCGGCGGGCACCGGCGCGGCCTCCGGCGGCACCGGCGGGAACACCGCCACCGTGATCCCCGCCGTCGAACCGGGGATGCCGGGAAGCGGAGTCCCGTCCCCGGGCGTCGCGTCGGCCCGGTCCACCACGCACGGCACCCGGACGGTCCGCCGCACCAGGTCGAGGCGCTGCCGGGCGCACCCCGGCCCGAGGGGCAGGTACACCGCTCCGAGGCGGACGACCGCGAGGGCGGTCGCCACCAGCTCGACCGAGCGGTCCAGCCGTACGCCGACCACGTCCCCCGGTCGCACCCGGTCCCGCAACGCGTCCGCCGTACGGTCGGCGAGCGCGCCCAGCTCCGCGTACGTCAACCGTCGGTCGCCGTCGTCGACGGCCACGCCCGTACCCCGGTCGGTCCGGTGCCGCAGCCAGTCGCGGACCTCCGCCCCCTCGGCGGGTGGCGGCGGCAGCGGACCGCCGTGCGCGATGCTCCACGCCACGTCGTCACCGACCACAGTGTCGTCCCGCACGCCGTACCCCTTCCCTGCCTCAGCCGAGGCCCATCGCCCCGGCGATGATGACCTTCTGGATCTCGGTGGTGCCCTCGATGATGGTCATGGTCCGGACCTGCCGGTACAGGAACTCCAACGGATGTCCCCGGACCCAGCCGGTCGCCCCGTGGACCTGCAACGCCCGGTCCACCACCCGGACCGCCATGGTGGAGGCGGTGAGCTTCGCCAGCGCGGCGTTCTCCGGCGGCTCCACGCCCGCGTCGACGAGCCGGGCGCAGGCGAGGGTGAGCACCTTGGACGCCTCGAGTTCCGCGCGACTGGTCACCAGGTGCTCCTGCACGTGCTGGTAGTCGCCGATCGGCCGGCCGAAGGCCCGGCGGTGCCGGGCGTACTCCACGCCGAGGGAGAGCGCGTACTCGGCGATCCCGTTGCACTGCGCGGCGACCATCAGCCGGCCCCGGGAGAGGCTGCCGATGCTGGCCCCGAGCGCGTCCGGTGCGGTGGGGTCGCCGAGCAGCGCGTCGTCGGGCACCTCGGCGGCGTCCAGCACCAGTTCGTGCAGCACCTCGCCGGACATGCCCTCGTAGCGCTGCCCCAGCCGCATCCCCGGGTGCCCCTGCTCCAGCACGAAGACCGCGGGTCGCCGGTGTCCCGCCGGCGTGTCGACCGCGGCGACGACGAGCACCAGGTCGGCCCGGGCCGCGTTGCTGACGAACGTCTTCCGGCCGGTGATCACCCAACCGCCGTCGACCCGCCGGGCGGTGGTGGTCAGGCGGAAGGCGTCCGATCCGGCGTCCGGCTCGGTCAGCGCCAGGCACCGGGTGCGCTGTCCCCGCACGAGGGGTTCGAGGTACCGCTTGACCTGCGCGTCGGTTCCACCCAACAACAGCGGGCTCGGCCCCTCCGATCCGGCCAGGGCGTAGGGCGCCAGCCGGCAGCCGGTGCGGCCGGCGGCGTGGTTGAGGGCCACCACGGCGCTGAACGGCATTCCGCTGCCGCCCAGCGACTCGGGGTAGTCGCCGGCGTAGAAGCCGAGCTGGGCCGAGCGCTGCCGGACGTAGGAGCAGAGGTCGTACGAGGGGTGGCCCGCCTCGCCGAGTTCGGCGGCCAGCGGCTCCAGTTCCCGGCGGACGAAGGCGCCGAAGGAGTCGAGCAACTCCCGGTGCTCGTCCTCGAACACCGCTGCCGGCTCGGTCACGGTCGCACCACCCCGATCGTCGTGTCCCGGTTCACGGCGTCCTCACCGGTCGGCCAGGACGGTCTGCAGGAGGCGGCGTTCCCGGAACTCCCCCATGCCGACGGGCGGCAGGCCCGGCATGGGTGCCGGCCGCCCGCCGGACGCCATCCACCGCCAGGTGTCCGTCACGGTCTCGCCGACCGGCCGGCAGGTGAGACCGGCAGCGGCCGCCGCCGCGCCGGAGGTGTCCCAGGCGGCCCGGTTCCCCGGGACGTCGGGCAGCCACAGCGGCATCTCCCACCACGGGAGCACCTCCCGGGCGAGCAGCAGCTCCTCGGGAGCCCAGACCAGCTCGGCGTCACTGCCGGTGGCGGTCACCGCGTGGTCCAGCCACGCGCCCATGGTGGTGTTCGGTCCGTCCGGGACGGTGTTGAGGACGCCGCTGGCCCAGCTCTCGACCCGTTCGACGACGAACCGGGCGAGGTCGCGGACGTCCAGCAGCTGGAGTGGGCGGGACGGGTCCCCGGGGGCGAGGACGGGTCCGCCCCGGGCGATCCGGTCGAGCCACCACAGCGCCTGGCCGATGTTGTCGTGCGGTCCGACGATCGTGCCCGGCCGGACGACCAGCGTCCGGTCCGCCGGGTAGACCAGGCGCACGGCCTGCTCGCAGCCGACCTTGCGCGGCCCGTACCGGCGGTGGTCGGCCGGGTCGCCCTCCTCGTCCGGTTCGCCCACGTGGCACGGCGAGTCCTCGCGCACCGGCACCGACTTCCAGTCGGGGTAGACGGAGACGCTGGAGACGAAGGCGTAGAAGCCGGTGCCGGGGGCGAGGACCCGGGCGGTCCGCAGGACGTCCGCCGGGACCAGCCCGGACGGGTCGACGGCCGCGTCGAAGGACCGTCCGTGCAGCGCGCCCAGCCCACCGTCGTGACTCCGGTCGCCCCGTACGGCCTCGACGCCGGGGGTGTCCGGGCCGGTCCGGCCCCGGTTGAGGGTCGTCACCGCGTGGCCCCGGGCGAGGGCGTCGGCGACGATCGCGCGGCCGACGAAGGAGGTGCCGCCCAGGACGAGGATCCGCATGCCCGCCATCAGCCGCCGTCGCCCGTGCGTCCCTCGGCGGCCAGGGCCGCCCGCACCGACCCCGCCAGCTCCGCCACCACGGGGGCGGCGTACACGCTGCGCAACGGCAGGTCCAGCTCGTAGGTCTCGTTGATCCGGGCGGCCAGTTCGATCGCCAGCAGGGAGTCGCCGCCCAGGTCGAAGAAGTTGTCGTCCGGGCCGACCTCCGGCACCCCGAAGAGTTCGACGAAGAGCGCCCGCACGGTGGTGAGGATCGCCCCGTCGGACTCCGCCCCGGCGGCGTCGGTGACCGCCGGGCCGTCCTCGACCGCCACGGCCGCGCTGGCGGCCACCGGGGCGGCGGGACCGTTGTCCGCCGGGGCGGCGGGAGCGTCGTCGCCCGGCGCGGTGCGGACGACGTCGGCAGGGACGACGTCGGTGGGGGCGGGGCCGGTCGGCGCGGACACCGGGGTCGGCGCGGTTCCGGCGTCCGGGGCCGGCGCGGTCGCGGGTTCCGGCAGGTAGGAGCGCCGTTCGAAGGGGTACGTCGGCAGCGGCACCCGGCTGCGCCGCTCCCCCTCGTACAGACACCAGTGCGGCTCCAGACCTGCGGCCCAGAGCCGCCCGAGGGCGGTGAGGAGGGCCGCGTACGTCGACCCGTGCTCCGCCGGCAGGGAGGCCAGGACCGTGTGGCGGCGCAGCGCGTCGGGGCGGGCGGCGAGCGAGTCCGTCAGGGTGGTGCCGCGCCCCACCGCCAGCAGCGTCAGCGCACGCCAGCCGAGCAGCGTGTCGAGCGCGGCGTGGAAGGAGCCGGCGGAACCGGCGTGCGCCACCCAGTGACCGACCGGGTCGACGGCCTGCCGGGTGTCCATCCAGCCGCCGGTCAGGTCCGACACCCACGGCAGCGCGGGCCGGCGGGCGGGCACCCGGCGGGCGAGGTCCGCCAGGTCGGCCCGGGCGGTGCCGGCGTCCCCGTCCCGCCGGACCCGGGCCCGCTGGGCCACCAGCGGCAGGGCCTCATCGGGGCGGAGCACCCCGGCCACGCAGGCGGCGGTGTACGCCCCGGTGCCGTGCCCGGCCACCGCGACCGGCTCCACACCCCAGCGCCGCCAGAGCACGGCCAGCGCGTACTGCACGACGAAGGTCACGCAGGCCTCGACCACCGGGTCGGTCCCGACGGACTCCCGGCGGAGGACCGCCTCGCGCAGGTCCACGCCGAGACCGGCGGGAGCCGCGTGGACGCACTCGTCGACGGCGGTCCGGAACACCGGCTCGTGCGCGTACAGCTCGGCCACCGGCGGGTGCGCCGGTTCCCGGTCGGCGAAGAGGTGCACCACGTCGCCGGCGACCGTGCCGGTCCGGCCGGCGCTCGGGCCCGGAACGGTCAGGGCCGTGGCGTCCGCGCCCGAGGCGCACACCGCGAACCGGCGGTACGGATGCCCGGCGCGGCTGTGCTGGAGGGTCCACGCGACGTCGGCGAGGCCGGCGTCGGTCCGGTCGGCCGCCGCCCGGGCCACCCGCGCGGCGGCCGTGTCGAGCGCCCCGGCGCTGCGGGCCGATACGGTCAGCAGGTGCCACGGACGGTCGGTCGGGGTCACCGCGGGCGTCGGGGCCTCCTCGACCACGACGTGCGCGTTCGTCCCGCCGATGCCCATGCCGCTGATCCCGGCCCGCCGGACCCCGGCGGAAGGCGTCCAGTCGCAGAGCGTGGTGTTGACGACGAACGGGCTCGCGGCAAAGTCGATCTTGCGGTTCGGCTCCCGGAAGTGCAGGCTCGGCGGGATCCGCCGGTGCCGCAGGGCGAGCACGGTCTTGATGAACCCGGCGACGCCGGCCGCCGTGTCGGCGTGCCCGATGTTCGTCTTGACCGAGCCGATCCGGCAGAACCCCCGCGCGTCGGTGGTGCCCCGGAAGGCGTTGGTCAGCGCCTCCACCTCGATCGGGTCCCCGAGCGGGGTGCCGGTGCCGTGTGCCTCGACGTAGCTGACGGTGTTCGCGTCCACCCCGGCCACCGCCTGGGCGGCCCGCACCACTTCGGTCTGCCCGTCCACCCCGGGCGCGGTGAAGCCCACCTTCGCGGCGCCGTCGTTGTTGACCGCCGAACCCCGGATGACGGCGTGGACGTGGTCGCCGTCGCGCAGCGCGTCGTCCAGCCGCCGGAGCACGACCACCCCGACCCCCTCGCCGCTGACGAAGCCGCTGCCCGCCTCGTCGAAGGCGCGCACGTGCCCGTCCCGGGACACCGGACCGCCCTTGCTCCACGGCACGAGGGCGTTCGGCACGACCGCCGAGACCCCACCGGCCAGCGCGGCCTCGCAGTCCCCGGCGAGCAGCGCCTGGGCCGCCAGGTGGATCGCCACCAGCGACGTGGAGCATCCGGTCTGGACGGTCACGGCCGGGCCGGTCAGGCCCAGCTTGTAGGCGACCCGGGCGGTCAGCAGGTCCATCGAGTTGGCCAGCCGCACCGCCCAGTCGTCGACGGTCAGGTGCTCCCGCACGTGACGCTCGTACGACGACTGCGAACTGCCGGCGTACACGCCGACCGGCCAGGGGCAGCGGGCCGGGTCGTAGCCGGCGTCCTCCAGCGCCTCCCAGGCGCACTCCAGGAGCAGCCGGTGCTGGGGATCCAGCATCGTCGCCTCACGCGGGGTGAAGCCGAAGAACGCCGCGTCGAACCGGTCCGCCCCGTCGAGGATCCCCCGACCCGGGGTGTACGTGTGCCCGCCGGACTGACGGGCCGGAAACCGGGTGATGGACTCCACGCCGCCGCTGAGGTTGCGCCAGAACTCGTCGAGGTCCGCGGCCCCCGGGAACCGCCCGGCCATGCCGACCACTGCGATCAGGTTGCTGTCAGGGTTCACGGCTGCGTCCGTTCGTCCAGCGGTACGGCTTCGTGGGGTTGGTCGTCGGCGCCGCCACGGCGGGCCCGGGCGCGCGCGAGACGGTCCCGCCCGGCCAACCGGGCCGGCCCGAGGTCGGGCCGCCTCGACGGCTCCCCCTCCCCGCCGGCCAGGTGGGCGGCGATCGCCTCGACGGTGGGATAGCGGAACAGCGTCACCACCGGCAGGTCCAGCCGCAGTTCGCGGACGAGCCGCGCGTGGACCCGGAGCAGCAGCAGGGAGTGCCCGCCGAGGTCGAAGAAGTTGTCGGTCCGGCCGACCCGGTCGACGCCGAGGACCTCCCGCCAGATCCGGGCGATCTGTTCCTCCCGGTCGGAGGCGAGCGGGACGTCCGACCGGGTCGCGGTGGCCACCACCGGCGGGAGGTCGTCCCGGCGGACCTTGCCGACCGGGGTGCGCGGCAGCTTCGGCACCGGCACGAAGACCGAGGGGACCAGGTGCTCGGGCAGGCGGGCGGCGAGGAAGGACCGCAGCGCTGCGTGCTCCGGCGCGTCGCCGTCCGGCCCGGGTTCGACGTAGGCGACGAGCTGCGCCTCCCCGGTGTCCACCCCGGCGGCGAGCAGCACGTACGCGTCGCGGACCCCCGGGTGCTCGACCAGCACCGACCGGATCTCGCCCGGTTCGATCCGGTACCCCCGGAACTTGACCTGGTCGTCGAGGCGACCGGCGAACCGCAGCCGGCCCGAGGTGTCGCGGTAGCCGCGGTCGCCGGTGCGGTACACCCGCTGCCCGCCGAGGGCGTCCACGTCGCCGAAGGACCGGGCGGTGGCCGCCTCGTCGTGCAGGTAGCCCCGGGCCAGGCCGGCGCCGCCGATGGCGATCTCGCCGACCGCGCCGTCGGGCAGCGGCCGTCCGGACCGGTCCACCACGTACGTGCGGGTGCCCGGCAGGTCGACGCCGAGCGGCACGGTCGCCGTACTGGCCAGGTCGTCCCCGGTCACCTCGTGCACCGTGGAGGTCACCGTCGCCTCGGTGACGCCGTAGGCGTTGAGGACGGTGGTCGGGCCCGCCCCGACCAGCTCCCGCAGCGACTCGCCGGTGACCGCCTCGCCACCCACGACCAGCAGCCGGGGCCGCCAACGCCCGTCCCGCCACGCCGAGGCGAGTTCCGGCGCGACGGTGAGGACGTAGCTCGTCGGCAGGTTCGCCACGGTCACCCGCCGCGCGGCCGACACCGCGACCAGCTCCGGTGCACCCAGGACCTCGCTCTGCGGGACCACCAGGCGGGCGCCGACCGCCAGGGTCGGCAGGATCTCCTCCAGGGCGACGTCGAAGTGCGGCTGGGTGAACGTCAGCACCCGGTCGTCCGGCGTCAGGGCGTAGCGCCCGACGATCGCGTCGACCAGGTGGGACAGCGCGGCCCGGCCCACCGCGACCGGTTTCGGCACGCCGGTGGAGCCGGAGGTGTGGATGACGTAGGCGACGTCGTCGAGGGGGACCGCCGGCCGGGCCGCCGGCCACCGGTCGCCGTCGAGCACGGCGAGGGGGGCGGGGAGGGCGGGCAGCCGGCCGGCGGTGGTCGCGTCGGTGAGCACCAGCGCCGGTCGTAGCCCCTCCAGCAGCAGGTGGAGCCGGTCGGCCGGGTCGGCGGCGGACATCGGGCAGTACACCGCGCCGACCCGCGCGCAGGCCAGCAGCGCGACCACCACGTCCAGGCCCCGGGGCAGCAGCACGGCCACCGGCTGCCCGGGGCCGACACCGGCGGCGGTCAACGCGGTGGCGGTGCGCCGCACCAGGGCGTCGAGGTCCCGGTAGGTGAGGGTGCGGGCTCCGCTCACCACGGCGACCGCCTCGGGGTCGCGGTCCGGGGCGAGCAGCTCGCCGGAGACGACCGGGTGGGCGGGCTGCTCGGCGACGTCGGCGGCGGGCGGGGCGGGGGTCGCCGCGAGCGACGCGACCGGGGCCGTGGGCGGCGCGTCCAGGTACGCCTCGACGAGCGCGGCGAGCCGGTCGGCGAGCAGGCGGACCGTCTCGGCGGAGAACAGGTCGGCGTCGTAGTCCCAGTGCAGGTCCAGCGCGGCCGGGCCGACCCGGGGCCCGACGACGCGCCGGGCGTCCGGGATGAACACCAGGTCGAGGTCGAAGCGGGTGGTCCCGAAGTTGTGACCCTCGGAGAGCACCACGTCCAGGCCGGGCACCCGGACGTCGGGCACGCTGTCGTCGACACCGCTGAAGGCGATGTTGAACAGTGGGTTCTCCACGCCGCTGGTGTGCCGGCCGATCTCCCGGGTGAGCTGCTGGATCGGCACGTCCTGGTGCGGGATGGCCCGGATCAGGGTCTCGGTGACGTCCGAGAGCATGTCGTCCACCGGGGTCTGTCCGGACAGGCGCAGCCGCAGCGGGATGGTGTTGACGAACATCCCGACCGACGTGTCGACGGCGTCGTAGCGGTTGCCGACGGCGGTGCCGACGATCAGGTCGTCCTGGCCGCAGTGCCGGCGGACGAGTTCGGCGAAGAGCCCGAGCATCGTGGTGTAGACGGTGTGTCCGCTGGCGACGCTGCGCGCCCGGATCCGGTTGGCCACCTCCGGGGCGAACCGCTGCCGGTGCTGCGCGCCACGGTTGCGGCGGACCGCGCCGGGCCGGGCGAGGCCGGGCAGGGTCGCCTCGAACGTGGCGTCGGCCAGTTCCCGGTGCCAGAACGCGAGACTCTCCGCGCGGTCGCCGGGCGGGACGGCGGCCACCCGGCGCAGGTGCTCGGTGTAGGAGACGGTCGCCGGCAGCTCGACCGGCGCACCCGCGACGAGGGCCCGGTAGGCGCGGAACAGGTCACCGACCAGGATCAGGAAGGACCGGCCGTCGTGGATCAGGTGGTGCTCGACGTGGATCAGCCGGTGCTCCCGCGCACCGGTCCGCACCAGGCACCAGCGGACCAGCGGGGCCTCGTACGTGTCGAAGCTCGTCGTGGCCTCGGCGCGGACGACCTCGTCGAACGCCGCGTCGACGTCGGGCTCGCCGGAGATGTCCACGCTGCGGAAGCGGGGTCGGCAACGGTCGCGCACCCGCTGCGCGGGCCGGGCGTCCGGGGTGTCGGCCAGCTCCAGTCGCAGCCCGTCGTGGTGGTCGAGCACGTGACCCAGCGCCGCGTGCACCGCGTCCACGTCGAGATCGCCGCGCACGACGACGAACGCGGTGAAGTTGTAGGCACGGCTACCCGGGGAGAGTCTCTCGTGGACCCAGACGATCTCCTGGGACGGTGAGAGGTCGAACAGACCTTCCTGGCCCATGTCACACCTTCGTCTTCTCGGTTCGGCGCAGGCACTGCGGTGCGCAGCGGACACGGCGACCACGGCGGGCGGGACCGCGAACCGACCGTAGCCAGCGGCGTACGGCAGCGGTCCCTGACAGGTGACAGGCTCCTGCCGCCGCCGGGCTCGGTTACGTTTCCGACGCACCAGCGCCGAGGGAGGTCGACCGACGTGACGACGGTCTGGGACGAGCTGGCGGACCGGCTCCACGGCCTCGCGGAGGAGGCCGGCGGGTGGCTGGTGGCCGCGCCCCGGGACGCGGTCTTCGTGCCGCCGGGCGGATCGCTGGACCCGACCTTCGTCGAAACCGCGCTGGCGGTGCCGGAGACCTCCTTCGTGCTGTGGGACGCCGCGAACGTGCGCCGCCACGTGGGGTTCGTCCAACAGGCGCTGGCCGAACACGGCATCGGGCTCGCCGTCGGGCTCAAGGCCTGCGCCAACCGGACCGTCCTGTCGATCCTGGCCGGGATGGGCCTGCTCGCCGACGCGCAGTCCCCGGGTGAGGTGAGGCTCGCCCGGTCGGTGGGCTTCGACACGGTCACCGCGACCGGCCCGGCGTTCCGCCCGCCGGACCTGGACCGACTGCTCCGCGACGGGGTGCTGCTGGACGTCCAGTCGCCCCTCCAGTTCAGCCAGCTGGAGGAACGCGGCACCGTCGAGCCGGTCGGTTTCCGGGCCCGGGTACGCCTGCCCGAACGGCTGCGGCACCCGTCGACGTTCGACGTGGTGAGCAGGTTCGGCATCGAACTCGACCGGAACGGGCTGGAGCGGGTCGCGCGCTCGCCGTTGACGGTGGAACGGATCCGGGTGCACACCGGCGAGGCGCTCTCGGCCGACGTGGCCCGCAGCCTGGAGTACCGGGCCCGGTTGGGCGTGCTGCTGGCCTCCGCGTTCCCCGACGTCCGCGAGATCAACCTGGGCGGCGGTTTCCTGGCGCTGTCCCGGAACCCGTCCGCGCTGCCGGAGGCGTTCAAGCGGGTCGGCGAGGTGTTCGACGCGGCGGCCGGACCGCTCGGCAGACGGTTGCGGTGCTGGACGGAGCCGGGCTCCGCGCTGCTGCTGGACAGCGCGTACCTGGTCACCGAGGTGCTGGACGTCGACCCGGCCCGGCACGCGGTCACCGTCGCCGCGTCCCCGTGGAACGTCGCCCCGTGGACCTTCGCCACCGTGCACGTGCTCGACGGGGGCGAGCCCTGGGAGTTCGTCGGCGACGTCCACGGCCCGGCGCTGTACGAGAACGACCGGCTGCGGCGCACCGAGCGGCACCGCCCGACCGGCCGGCTGCCCCGGGTGGGCGACCGCCTGGCGGTCAGCTCCTTCGGGTCGTACACGCTGGTCCACGGCCGGACGTTCGGGCAGATCCCGCTGCCGCAGCAGTACATCTTCGACGCCAACGGATGGCAGGAGGCGCCATGAGCCACATGAACTGGATCGTCTCGGCCGACGAGGAGGACGGCGGCACCGGTCTGGTCGGTCGGATCGACCTCGATCTCGACGTCGACGAACTCGCCAAGGCCGCCGACGAGCTGCTGACCCACCGTCCGCTGATCTTCGACCAGACCCAGCAGCTCGCCGTCCAGATGCGCGCGGGCTCGTCGGACCCCTGGTACGAGTCCTGCTACCAGGAGAAGGACATCGCCCCGGAGACCGAGTACGACCAGCTGGTCCCCGAGCTGCGGGGCACCTACTTCGAGGAGGTCGTGGCGCGGTTCCCGTTCCCGGTGTTCCGGACCCGGCTGATGGCGTTGACCGCGCGGACCTGCTACTCGGTGCACCGCGACGACACCGCCCGGCTGCACGTGGCGATCCGGAGCAGCGAGCACGCGGCGTTCGTCTTCGTCGAGCGCAACGAGGTCTTCCGGGTGCCCACCGACGGCAACGCCTACCTGCTGAACACCACCGAGGTGCACACCGCGCTCAACGGTGCCCGGGACCTGCGGCTGCACCTGGTGGCCGGCGCGGCGCTGGACACCTCCCGGTGACCGACACGCACCGGCGCGGACCACGGGCATGAGCGGGAACGCGGTCGAGATCTGCGATCTCACCCGGGTGTACCGGGGCGCGCGGGGCGAGCCCCGTACCGCCCTGGACCGGCTCACCCTGAGCATCGGCCGGGGTGAGATCCACGGGCTGCTCGGACCGAACGGCGCGGGCAAGACGACCCTGTGCAAGATCCTGTCGACGGTGCTGCTGCCCACGTCCGGCACGGCCCGGGTGGACGGTCACGACGTGGTGACCGACACCGCCGCCGCCCGGCGGCGCATCGGCATCGCCTTCGGCGGGGAACGCGGCCTGTACGGGCGGCTCACCGCCCGCCAGAACCTGATGTACTGGTCGGCGCTGTACCGCCAGCCCACCGCCTCCGCCAGGGTGCGGGTGGCCGCCCTGCTGGAGCGGGTGGGGCTGGCCGACCGGGCCGGCGAGCGGGTGGAGACGTTCTCGCGCGGGATGAAGCAGCGGCTGCACCTGGCGCGGGGCCTGGTCGGGAACCCGCAGGTGGTCATCCTGGACGAGCCGACCGTCGGCATGGATCCGGTGGCCGCCCGCGAGTTCCGGGTGCTGGTCGGCGAGGTCCGGGCCGAGGGGCGCACCGTCCTGCTCACCACGCACGACATGGCCGAGGCGGAGGCGGTCTGTGACCGGGTGTCGCTCGTCGACGGCGGACGGCTGGTCACCACCGAGGACCCGCGCACCATCGGCGGCTGGCTCTCCACGTACGAGCGGGTCACCGCCGAGGGCGTGCCGGCCCGCACGGTGGAGCTGCTGCGGACCGTGTCCGGGGTGGTGAGCGTCAGCGTGCTGCCCAGCGGGGTGGTGCGGGTGGAGACCGACGCGCCCGGCGCGGCCGGCGAGGTGCTACGGATCCTGGTCGACGCCGGGGTCACCCGGCTCTCCACCGGCCGGCCGTCGCTGGAGGAGGTCTACCTGCACGTGGTCGGGGACCGGGGGCTGGGGATCCGTTGATCGCGTTGTTCTGGGCGGCGGTCCGGTTCCAGGTGAACCACGTGTGGCGGTCCGTCAACGACCTGATGGTGCTGGTGACGTTGCCGCTGTTCACCATCGCCTTCCTGGCGGTGATGGTCGAGTCCGGCCGCCGCGACCTGGCCCCGTACGCGATCGTCGGGTCGGGCGCGATGTCGCTGTGGTCGATGGCGGTGAACATCTCGGGCGGCACCATCGAGGGCGACCGGCGCAACGGCATCCTGGAGGCCGCGGTCGCCACCCCCGCGCCGCTGGTGGTCGTGCTGCTCGGTCGGATCACCGCGGTCACCGTGATCAGCCAGATCGGGTTGGTCGAGTCGGCCATGGTGGGCTGGGCGGTGTTCGGGGTGACCGTCGAGATCCACCATCCGCTGGTCTTCCTGCTCACCGTGGTCTGCACCACCGCCGCCGTGGTGGGCACCGCGACGGCGCTGGCCGGGGTCTTCGTGCTGGGCCGGTGGGCGCTGACCCTGAAGAGTTCGCTGACGTACCCCTTCTACGTGCTCGGCGGTGCGCTCGTCCCGGTCACCTTCCTGCCGGAGTGGTTGCAGCCGCTGACCAGGGTGGTCTTCCTCTCCTGGTCCGCCGAGCTGCTGCGGGACTGTCTCGCCCCGGCGGCCGTGCGGGACGTGCCGGCCCGGCTGGCGGTCCTGCTCGTCCTGGGCGCGGCCGCGTTCGCGGTCGGCTACTGGACGATCGAGTGGATCATGAGACGGCTCCGGAGCACGGGAACGGTGGGGTACGCGTGAGCGGCATCCTCCGTGACCATCTCCGGGTCCTGCGGTACGCGGTGCTCAGCGCCCTGGCCGACCTGCGGGCCATCTACACCTGGCGGTCCTGGACCTTCATCTGGCTGGTCCGCATCCTGTGCCAGGTGAGCCTCTTCGCACTGCTGGGCCGGCTGCTCGACGCCCCGGACAAGGTGGGCTACCTGATCGTCGGCAACTCGGTCTTCATGGTGGCGAACACCGCGATCCAGGTGGTCAACTCGACCTCCTGGGAACGGCTGCTCGGCACGCTGCCGCTGCTGGTGGCGTCCCCGACCGGCCCGTTCACGGTGTTCGCCGGCCGCAGCATGCTGTGGCTGCTGGACGGCATCGGCGTCGGCGCGCTCTCGCTGTTCCTGCTCTCCCCCGCCTTCGGAGTGCCGCTGCCGATGCCGACCGCCCTGCTCGCCGTCCCGCTGATCGTGCTCGTCGGGGTGTCGACGTACTGCTTCGGGCTGCTCCTGGGTGCGTTGGCGCTGCGGACCGTGTCGCTGCGTGCCCTGATCGCGAGCCTGGGCGGGCTCTGCCTGATGGTGCTCACCGGCGTGCAGGTGCCGACCACCTTCTGGCCCGCGCCGGTCTCCTGGCTGGCGGAGGTGCTGCCGCTCACCCACGGCCTGGCGGCCGTACGCGACCTGCTGGCGCAGGGGCCGACCGCCGGGGTGGCCCGGCTCGCGGTGACCGAGTCGGTCATCGCCGCCGGGTGGCTGGTCGTGGCGGCGCTGGCCTTCCGGCACTACGACCGCAGCGGACGCCGGGAGGCGTCCGTCGACTTCACCGACTGACACGGAGAACAAGTGATCATCTGGCTCAACGGACCGTTCGGGGCGGGGAAGACCACGCTCAGCGAGAAGCTGGCCGCGCTGCTGCCGGGCAGCCTGGTGGTGGACCCCGAGGAGGTCGGCTTCGCGTTGCGCCGGCTCGTGCCGGCCCCGCCCACCGGTGACTTCCAGGACCTGCCGATCTGGCGGAGCCTGACCCGGTTCACCCTGACGGAGATCCGCCGGCTCTACGGCAGCACGCTGATCGTGCCGATGACCCTGGTCGTCCCCGCCTACCTGACGGAGATCGTCGGCGGGCTGGTCGACGGCGGCGAGGACGTCCGGCACGTCTGGCTGGACGTCGACGAGCGGATCCTGCGGTCCCGGATCACCGCCCAGGTCATCGACCCGACCGACCCGGTGCACGACGCGGAGGTCCGCCGGTGGCGGCTGGACCAGGTCGACCGGTGCCGGGCGGCTCGGACGCACCTGCCGGACGGCACCCGGTTCCTGGACTCGGGCGTCACCGACCCCGACACCCTGGCGGCGGAGATCACCGACTGGGTGACGGCCGGCAGACACCACTAGCGAAGGAGCGGACCTGATGGTCGACGTTCTCGACGACGGCGGGCCGGAGGCGGTCACCGCGCCCGGTGCCCGGGACACCCTCGTCCCGATCGGTCGGAACTGGGGCCTGTGGCCGGTCGTCCTCCTGCGCTCCGCCGGTCACGCGGCGGAGCAGCTGCGGGACTTCCTCGCCGCGGCCGAGGAGCAGCAGCACACCGGGAGCGGGCTGCGCGAGGTGGTCGAACGGTTCGCCACCGACCCGTGGCTGCTGGAGGCGATGTGCTGGCAGAACCCGACCATCGTCAACTCCTGGCTCGGCCGGTACGCCACCGAGGGGGTCGGCGGCACCAAGCGCCCCACCTACTACCGGGGCAAGCTGCTCACCCTCGGCGTCTACCTCCAGCGCTACGCGACGCGGAACGAGACCATCGGATTCTTCGGCCCGATCGCCTGGGCCCACCTCGATCCCGGCCGGGACCTGCTCGTCGAGGTCGGCGGGAAGGGGGAACGGGTCCGGCACACCACGTACTTCGAACCGTGGGCGCTGACCGCGCTCGCCCGCGCCTGGGAGGCCGACCCGGAGGTGCGGTGGCACCTGCCGGTCGTCGTCAACCAGGCCGGGGCGCTCCGGGACGACACGTTCGTCCGCCCCCGGCGGGGACCGCACCCGCTCACCGGCGACCAGCGCCTGGTGCTGCGCCACCTGGGTGGTTCGGGGTACGCCGACGAGCTGCTCGACGCGGTACGCGCCGCCGACGGGCCGGAGTGGGACCGGGCCCGGCTGACCGGCGTGCTCGACGCGCTCCAGCGCGCCGAGTGTCTGCACTGGGGCTTCGACGTCACGGTGGTGGGCGGGTCCGAGGAGGTCCTCGACGCCCAACTGGCGCGCGTGCCGGAGGGGCCGCGTGGCCGCCTGCGGGACGACCTGCACCGGCTGAGCCGGCTGCGGCGGGACGTCTGCGACGCCGCCGGTGACGCCACCGCGGTCTGGCGGGCCACCAACGCCCTGGCCGAGTCGTTCGAGACGATCTCGGGGGTGGACCGCTCGGTCCAGAAGCGGGTCAACCCCGACTGCCGGGAGCTGCTCTACCACGACGTCACCGTCGACTGGGACGCGACTCTCGGCGCGCGGGCGGTCGCGGGGCTGGCGGGTCCGCTGGAACTGCTCATGGAGACCTGCCGGTACGCCAGCTGGCGGTTCGCCACCGGGATCGAGGAACGGGCCCGGGTGGCGCTGCGCCGGGACCCGTCCCTGGAGGCGGTCTTCGACGAGTTGCTGCCGGAGCTGAACGACCGCCGCCCCGGCCGGGTGGTCCGGGACGTCATGGCCGAGGTACGGCAGATCGTCGCCGACCTGCTGGCGGCGGAGCCGGGCGTCGAGGCGCCGGACGGGTCGCTGGTGTACCGCAGCGCCGCGCTGCGCGAGCGCTGGCGGACGGCCTTCGCGGCGCCCCGGGCGGGCTGGTCGGCGGCCGAGCTGCACAGCACGGACATCATGCTCGCCCAGCGGGGTGACGAGCACCTGTGGGTGCTGGGCGAGCTGCACACCACGATCAACCCGCTGGACTACCGGTTCTGCCTGGAGAACCAGCCCGAGCCGGGCCGGTTGGAGGCGCTGATCGACGCGGCCACCCCGCCGGACCGGTTCATCGCGGCCGTGCCGCCCACCCCGCGCCTCTCCCCCCGGACCGCCCCGCCACCGGCGGCGTACCTGCCGGAGAAGCACCGCTACTGGACGTTGTGGCCACGGACGTCGATGCCGGCGGCGGTGCCGAAACTGTCCTGCGTGGACCTTCGGGTGGCCGAGCGGGACGGCACGGTGGTGGTGCTCGACGCCACCGGGCAGGTGGTGACCCGGCTGACCGAGTTCCTCGGCGAGTTCCTGTCGTTGGCGCTCTACAACACGCTGTCGCTCTTTCCCGACGCCGACCGGTCGCCCCGGGTCCGCATCGACGACCTGGTGGTGCAGCGCGCGTACCGGCGGATCCCGGTGCGGGAGTTCGCGCCGCTGCTCTCCGCGCCGCCCAGCCGGGTGGAGATGGCCGGCTTCCTCCGCGCGCGGGGGCTGCCCCGCTACTCGTTCGTCCGGGTGCCGGGCGAACCGAAACCGGTCTTCTGCGACGCCCGGAGCTGGGTCACCACGCACAACGTGGTCCGTCTGGTCCGTAAGGTCGCCGACCGGCCGGAGGCGATGGTCAAGGTGCAGGAGATGCTGCCCGACTTCGACGACCTCTGGCTCACCGGTCCGGACGACCGGACCCGGACCAGCGAGTTCCGGTTCGTCCTCCAGGACCTCCAGCGGGCGGGAGGCGACGGTGTCCGCTGAGACCGTCCCGGTACGGGAGCAGCCGGGGGCGGGAGCCCGGGGTTCCCTCGTCCCGGTCGGCCGGAACTGGGGCATGTGGCCGATCGTCCAACTGCGTTCCGCCGGCTGCCCCGCCGAGCGGCTCCGGGAGTTCCTCTCCTCGGCCGAACAGGCGCGGCACGACGGGGGCGGGCTGCGCGAGCTGCTCGCCCGGTCCGCCGGTGACCCCTGGCTGCTGGAGGCGTTGTGCTGGCAGAACCCGGACATGGTCAACCGGTGGCTGGGCCGGTACGCCACCGAGGGCGTGCCCGACTCCCGGACGCCCTACTACTACCGGGACAAGCTGCTGATCCTCGGGTCCTACCTCCAGCGCTACACGACGAAGAACGAGACCATCGGATTCTTCGGCCCGATCGGCTGGGCCCACGTCGACCGGGACCGCGACCTGGTCGTGGAGGTCGCCGGGCGGGGCGAGCGGGTCCGGCACACCGCCGACTTCGAACCGTGGGCGCTGACCGCCCTGGCCCGGGCGTGGGAGGCCGACCCGGAGGTCCGGTGGCACCTGCCGGTCACCGTCGACCAGGCCGGGCTGCTCCGGGACGACACGTTCGTCCGCCCCCGACGGGGACCGCACCCGCTCACCGCCGACGAGCACCTGGTGATGACGTGCCTGGGCGAGGTCGGGCACGCCGACGAGCTGCTCGGGACCGTCCGCGCGGCCGGCGGCCCGCACTGGGACCGGCGACGGCTGACCGACGTGCTCGACACGCTCCAGCGCGCCGGGTGCCTGCACTGGGGCTTCGACGTGCCGATGGTCGGCGGCTCCGAGGCGCTGCTCGACGCGCAGCTGGCCCGCCTGCCGGTGGAGCCGGGCCACCGCCTGCGGGAGCAGCTGCGCGATCTGACCCGGCTACGTCGCGACGTCCGCGCCGCCGCCGGTGACGCCACCGGGGTCTGGCGGGCCGGCAACGCGCTGGCCGAGTCCTTCGAGGCGGTGGCCGGCGTCGACCGCTCGATCCGCAAGCGCATCAACCCGAACAGCCGGGAGCTGCTCTACCACGACGTCACCGTGGACTGGGACGCGACCGTCGGCGCGCGGGCCGTGGCGGAGCTGGACGGCCCGCTGGAGATGCTGATGGAGACCTGCCGGTACGCCAGCTGGCGGCTGGCCGCCGGGATCGAGGACCGGGCGCGCGCGCTCCTGCGGCGGGACCCGTCGCTGGAGGCGGTCTTCGACGACCTGCTGCCCGAGCTGGACGACCGTCGGCCGGGTCGAATCCACCGCGGCGTCACGGCCGAGATCCACGGGATGGTCGCCGACCTGCTGGCGGCCGAACCGGGCGCCGAGGCGTCGGACGGCTCCCGGGTCCACCACAGTGCCGCGCTCCGCGAGCGCTGGCGGGCGGCCTTCCGGGCGCCCCGCGCCGGCTGGTCGGCGGCGCGCACGCACAGCGCGGACGTGATGCTCGCCCGTCGGGGCGACGAGCACCTGTGGGTGCTGGGCGAGGTGCACGCGACGGTCAACCCGCTGGACTACCGCTTCTGCCTGGACAACCAACCCGAGCCGGGCCGCTTGGAGGCCCTGGTCGACGCGGCCACCCCGGCGGAACGCTTCGTGCCCGCCCTCCCGCCGACGCCCCGGCGCTCGCCCCGGACCGCGCCGCCGCCGGCGGCGTACCTGCCCGGGAAGCACCGGTACTGGACGTTGTGGTCACGCACGATGCTGCCCGCGTCGGTACCGAAGCTGTCCTGCGTCGACCTGCGCGTCGCCGAGCGGGACGACACGGTGGTGGTGGTCGACCGGACCGGACGGGCGGTGGCCCCGCTGACCGAGTTCCTCGGCGAGTTCCTGTCCCTGGCGTTCTACAACGTCCTGTCGCTCTTCCCCGACGCCGACCACTCGCCCCGCGTCCGCATCGACCGGCTGGTGGTGCGCCGCGAGGGCTGGCGCCTGCCGGTGCGGGAGTTCGCGCCGCTGCTGAAGACGTCGCCCACCAAGATCGACCTGGCCGGCTTCTTCCGTGCGCGGGGGCTGCCCCGCTACTCGTTCGTCCGGGTGCCGGGCGAGCCGAAGCCGGTCTTCTGCGACGCGACGAGCTGGGTCACCGGGTACAACGTCGTCCGGCAGCTGCGCAGGGTCGCCGACCGGCCGGAGGCGATGGTCGGGGTGCAGGAGATGCTGCCCGACTTCGACGGTCTCTGGCTCACCGGGCCGGACGGCCGGACCCGGACCAGCGAGTTCCGATTCGTCCTACAGGACCTGAGCGATACGGAGGACGCCGATGTCCGGTGAGGTCGTGTCCCTTCAGGAGGAGTCGTGGCTGGGCTCCCTGGCCGGGCAGCCGTACGGCTCGCCGACCGTGGTCTCCTCGGCCTGGGAGGTGACCGGGCCGCTCGACCGCCGGGCGCTGGAGGCGGCGCTGCACGGGGCGGCCGAACGCCACGACGTGCTGCGTCGCGGCTATCCGTCGACCGGCGCCCGGACCGTCGACGAGGCCCGCGTGCGGTGGGAGGTCGTACCGGAGGGGCCGGAGGAGGACGTCCGCCGGGAGATGCTGGCGGCGCTGCGGCAGCGCTTCGTGCGGGACGACCCGCCGCTGTGGCGGGTGGTGCTGACCCGGCTCGGACCGGACCGGCACCTGTTGGGGATCGCGCTCGACCACCTGGTCATGGACGGACTCTCCATCGGGCTGGTGCTGCGCACCGTCACCGACCTGTACGCCGCCGCCGTCGCCACCCCGGACCGGCGACTCGCGCCGCAGGCGCCCGCCCGGCCGTACGCCGACTTCGCGGCCGGGCAGCGGGCCGCACTGGCCGGCGCCTGGGGCGAGCGGCGGGCCGCGTACTGGCGGGGTGTCCGGGAGGAGTCGGGGCCGTACCCGCCACGCTGCCCGTTCGGCGACCCGGACGCCGGCAACGGGCCCGCCGTGGAGCTGCGTCGGCACATTCCCCCCGAGGTCGCCGGGCCGATGACGGCCACCTGGGCGGCGCACGGCGTGACCGAGTTCGCCCTGGCCGCCGAGGCGCTGCTCCAGGCGTTCAGCGAGGTGTCCGGGGTGGCGCACACCGGCCTGGTCACCAACTCGCACGGCCGCTGCCTGCCGGGCTACCTGCGCACGCCCGGCCTGTTCTCGCACGGCATCCCGGTGCACCGCGCCCCGGCCGGGGACGGGACGCTGGCGGCGCGGGTCGGTGCGCTCCAGGACCGGCTGTTGGAGACCGTCGACCACGCGTTGCCGCTGCGTCCGGTCGACCGGATCTGGCAGGAGGGTCTGGTCGACAACGGGCCGGTGGCCCAGTGCGTGCTCGGCGTCTACACCGCCCGCCCGGAACGTGACCTGCACCTGGCCGGGCTGGGCATGCGCTGGATCGACCTGTACGCCGCCGTCGGCGAGCCCATCTACCCGACGCTCGGCACGACCTGCTTCGTCGACTGGGTGCGCAACGCGCGCGGGGTGCACCTGACCGCACAGGTCAACCCGGCGGCCTTCGACGCCGACGGGATGGACCGGGTGCTGGGGCGGACGGTCGACCTGGTCCTCACCGGCGGCTGAGGCGGCCGGACGCTCGGGCGCCGGGACCGGCCCGGGCACGCGGTGATCGCGTACCCGGGCCGGTGAACACCACCCCGGCTGGCCCTCAGGGCACAGCTACGGGCGTCTGTCGGGTCAGGACCTGCCGGCCGCGTCGCGGCGGTCGTCGTGCATGCCGGCCGCGGACAGCGCGCCGCCCTGGATCATGTAGAAGCACCCGCTGAGTCCGGTGAAGGTGGTCTGGATGCCGGTGACCGACCGGCTGGCGACGACACCGGAATATGTCGTCTCCGAATTGTTGAACGTGAAGGTCAGCATTCCGGCGACGGAGACCCACGGCCCCGAGTAACCGGAGCCGTCACTCCACGTTCCATTGGCGTTGAAAACGATCGGGCTGGTGCTGTAGCTGCCGTCGCAGTACCAGTCGAAAGCGAGGGTCCAGTTGCCCGGAACCGCCTGGACACCGACCCCCTGCGCGAAGACACCAGCAGGCACCGCCGCCGCGTTCTTGCTGGTGACCGCAGATGGCTTGGCGGTGGCCACGGCGGTGAACGCTCCCACGCCGACGACCGCCAGCAGCAGGCTCAACGCGCCCGCGAGAATCGCCCGACGACGCCGAGGTGAATGCGAGAATTGCTCAGTCACGGTTGCTCCCTTCATTGTTCGTGCGACCTGACCAGTGGCGTCGATGCTACGAACAGGGCGAGATCAGCAATTCCGGAATGTCAATAACCTGTCCTCTCCCGGCTGTCGACTGGCTTCCTCAGCAGGTAGGGACTCGGCCCTTCGAAGCGCGCAAGCCAGTACATAGAACCCAAAAGGGAGACAGGTGGGGCGGCTCAACGGGGCGGACGGAGCACGCTGCGCACGGTCGGCGTGGACGGCACCCGCTCCGGCACGATGGTGAACGCGGCCCGCGCCCGGTCCACCGGCACCGGCCCGGCACCCCGGTGGTGCACCTGCGCCAGGGGCTCACCGGCGACGACCCGGTCACCGACCCGCTTGTGCAGGGTCACCCCGACGGCGTGGTCGATCGGCGCGCTCTTGACCTGCCGGCCGGCCCCCAACCGCAGCGCCAGCGTGCCGATCGCGCGGGCGTCGACCGCCCGCACCCAGCCGCTGCGCTCCGCGGTCACCAGGTCGGCGTGCGGGGTGGCGGGCAGCCGTCGCGGATCGTCCACCACGGCGGGATCCCCGCCCTGGGCGGCCACCCAGCGCCGGAACGCCGCGCGGGCCCGGCCGTCGGCCAGCACCGCGCGGACCTGCTCGCGGGCCCGGTCCTGGTCGGTCTCGGCACCGGAGAGCAGCACCGCCTCGGTGGCCAGGGTGACGCACAGCTCGGTGAGCCCCGGCACCTCCGATCCCCGGAGCACGTCCACCGCCTCCCGGATCTCCAGGGCGTTCCCCGCCGACCAGCCCAGCGGCTGGTCCATGTCGCTGATCACGGCATGGCAGCGCAGCCCGAACGCGGCCCCGATCTCGATCATCAGGGTGGCCAGTTCGGTGGCGCTGGCCAGGTCGCCGGTGAGCGCGCCACCGCCGAACTTGACGTCGAGCACGACGCCGTTCGTCCCGGCCGCGATCTTCTTGCTCATGATGCTCGCGGCGATCAGCGGCAGGCTCTCGACGGTCCCGGTGACGTCGCGCAACGCGTAGGTGGCCCCGTCGGCGGGGACGAGACGCGCCGACTGCTCGACCACGACCATGCCGACCTCGGCGAGCACCGTCCGGATCCGGTCGGAGTCGAGGCCGACCCGCAGACCCGGGATGGCCTCCAGCTTGTCGAGGGTGCCACCGGCGAAGTCCAGCCCCCGGCCGCTCATCTTGGCCACCGGGACACCCAGCGCCGCCAGCGCCGGCGCGACGACCACTGTGGTCTTGTCGCCCACGCCGCCGGTACTGTGCTTGTCGACGACCCGGTCGAACCCGCGCAGGTCCAACCGTTCGCCGCTGTCGACGTACACCCGGGTGAGCGCGACGACCTCGTCGAAGTCCATGCCCCGACAGGCCACCGCCATCAGCCACGCCGCCATCTGGTAGTCCGGCACGTCGCCCCGGACGTAGCCGTCGACCACCAGGGCGATCGCCTCCGCCGGGAGCCGCTCGCCGCGCCGTTTCGCGGCGATCACGTCCAGCACGCCGAGTGTCATCGGACTGCCTCCTGTTCTCGTGCGTCCAGTGCCCGGCGCAGGAACCGCAGGTTGTCCCGCAGTTCGGTGGCCGGCACGGAGATGTTGAGCCGGATGCCGTACCGGTCCGGGTAGAGCCGCTGCCAGTGCGCGGGATCCGCCCCGAAGAGGTAGTTCGGGTTGACCTTCAGTCCGGCGCGCCCGAGCTGGTTGACCCAGCGGGTCCACGCGTCGGGTGAGGTGAACGGCCGGGTCAGCCAGCGGAACGTGGAGTAACCCGCCACCGGCCGGGCCGCCCCGGTCAGCGGCGCGAACAGTCCGGACCCGTCGAGCAGGTCGATGTTGCGGGCGAAGTGCGCGGTCGCCGTCTGCATCTCCGCGAGGAACGCCGTCTCCTCCTCGTGGTCGAGGAACGGAACCCCGTGCCGGTCGAACATCTCCCGCAGCCGGGCGGCCGTCCGCTCCCGGTCGACGGGCGCGGCGAGGGCGAGCAGGAGCAGCCCGAGGTGCACCGCCGCCACCAGCGCGACCGCGGCGTTCACCGAGTAGCCCCGCTCGAACCGGACCGCGGTGGCGAACTCGACGAACCCCGGTTCGGTGCCGGCGACGAAGCCGACCCGGAGGCCGGGGACCGACAGGTCCTTGGACGGCGTCATGCAGAGCAGCCACCGGGGGTACGCGGTCATCTTGCGGTGCAGCACCGCGCGGAAGTCGTCGACGCGGCCGAACTGCGGCAGCGAGAAGGGCACGTCGATCAGGGCGAGGTCGTCGGCACCGACCGGCGGCGGGGGCCACAGCCAGGACCCGAGCACGCCGTTGGGCGCGACGTCGACCAGCAGACGCCGCCGCCCCGCCGGGATCGGTCGGTCGAGTTGCCCGTCGGTGCCGTAGTAGACCGGCTCGACCGCGCCGTAGCGGGACAGCGAGTGCTCGAAGGAGTAGTAGTTGGGGATCGGCAGCACCGGCTGCACGCCCCGGTGCGCGGCGTACTCGCAGGCGACGCTGATCGCCTCGGTGCTGCCGTGGAAGAGCACGACCTGCTCGGCGGGGAGCGGTTCGATGTCCAGGTACCAGCCGAGGAGCTCACCGACGAGGGTCCGGGCGGGAACCAGTCCGGCGTCGTCGTACTCGACCACCCGGTGGGCGACGACGTCGGCGTAGAGCCGGCTCAGGCACCGGGTGACCGAGGCCGGCACCGGTCGGCGGTTCACCCCGTAGCCGAGCTGGCGGCACGGGCCGGTGACGCCCGCCCGGATGGTGCGGTAGTACCGGACGCACGGCACGTCCGGGAAGCCCGCGGCGTTGAGGTGCGACGTGGACAGTGTCGCCTACCTCGGGTCGTCGACCCGGCCGGCGGCGACCGGTGCCGGCAGCACGGCGGCCGGACCGCACACCTGGTCGAAGGCGGTCAGGAGCGTGTCGGCGAGCTGTTCGGTCTCGGCCGCGGTGAGGGTCAGCGGCGGAATGACCATCACGCAGGGACCCTGCTGGCGGACCAGCAGACCACCGGCGCGGGCGCCGAGCAGGACCGCCGAGGCCGTCTCGGGGCTCGCGGTCTCCACCGTGACCACCAGGCCGAGACCCCGCACGTCCACCACGTCCGGGTACGCCAGCAGCGGGTCGAGCCGGTCGAGCAGCCGCGCTCCCCGGGTCGCCGCGTTGGCGACCAGGCCCTCCTCCGCCACCACGTCGAGGACGGCCAGCGCGACGGCGGCGGCGACCGCGTGCCCGCCGGTGGTGTGCCCGTAGCGCAGTCCCCGCAGCAGCGGCTCGGCGTGGAACGACTGCTTGATCGCGTCGGTGGTGGTGACCGCGCCGAGCGGGACGTAGCCGCCGCTGATGCCCTTGCTCGTCGTGACGATGTCGGGGGTGGTCCCGTCGTGGTCGAAGCCGAACATGCGTCCGGTGCGGCCGAAGCCGCAGAACACCTCGTCGACGACGAGGAGCGTGCCGTACTGGTCGCACAGCGCCCGGATCCGGGCCAGCAGTCCGGGCGGCAGGACGATGCCGCCGCCGACGTTGAGCAGCGGTTCCACCAGCACCGCGGCGGGTGGCGGGCCCGCCGCGAACGCCTCGGCGAAGCGGGCGGCCAGCGTTGCGCCGTCGGCGGCGGTCCGCGCCGAGCGCGCGGTGCCGGGCAGCGCCACCCGGTGGACCGGGAACGGGTCGGCCCAACCGCTGTGGGTGTAGGGCAGGCCGGAGAGCGCGAGCGCCAGCGCGGTCGAACCGTGGTAGCCGGTGGCGAAGGTGACCACGCGGTCGCGGGGCTCACCGACGTTGCGCCAGTAGTCCAGGGCGATCCGGACGGCGGCCTCGGTGGCCTCCGAGCCGCTGTTGACCAGCAGGGTCTGCCCGAGGCCGCCGGGCAGCAGCGCGGCCAGCCGTTCGGTGAGCCGTTCGGCGGGCGGATGGGCGGCGTTGACCAGGTCGTAGTGCGCCAGGCGGGCCATCTGCCGTCGGGCGGCCTCGATCAGCCGGGGATGGCCGTGGCCGCAGGAGGCGTTCAGCGCACCGGCGATCCCGTCCAGGTACCACACGCCCTCGGTGTCGCGCACCCGGTTGCCCTCCCCCTGCACCAGGGTCAACGGGTGGGCCGGGCTGGCGACGGGCGACCAGGGCCGCCACATGTGACTCGCGAACATTGCGTGCACCCCTGTTCCTGTCCTACCGGCCGAGGAGGTCGTGCAGACGTGGCACCAACCCCCACAGGTCGTTCCGGTACTCGAAGGCGTTCACCGCGCCACCCGGTGGCCGGGCCGCGAGGGTCTCGGTCAGCGCGTCGGCGAGCGTCTCCGGGGAGGGCTCGTCGAGCACCCGCCCCGGGCCGTCGCGGCGGACCTCGTCCGCCGTCGCGCCGAAGCCGTCGACGATCATGGGTACCCCGTACAGCCTGCTGTCGCGGATGCGCAGGCGGACACAGGTGTCGTTCTCCACGCCCGGCCGGGCCACGCACACGAAGGCCCGCGCGGCGGTGAGGTACGCGTCGCGGTCCCGGTGCGTCACGGGTCGGCGCACCACCGTCACCAGGTCGGTCACGGCACGGTCGGCGATCCGCTTCTCCAGCGCCTCGACGATCTCCCGGGTGTCCGGGTGCGGTTGGCCGTAGAGGAAGGCGGCGGTGATCCGCAGTCCCCGACGGGCACAGAGGCTCACCGCGTCCACCAGCACGTACGGGTCGTAGAACGACCAGATGCCGCCGGTCCACAGGACGTCGGCGAGCGGCTCGGGCGTGGACCGCTCGGCGACCAGCCGGCTGTGCCGGCTGAAGCCGATCGGCACGGAGGTCACCAGGTGGTCGAGGGTCGCCGACCCGGTCAGGTCCCGCACGCCGACCCGGCCGGCGGTGACCAGGCTGGCCAGAACGGTGGCGCGTTCCACCCGGGAGCGGCAGATGAAGTGGTGGGAGGCCCGCACCTGCCGCTGGTACGCCTCGACGACCTCCCGGTACCGGTCCTCCGGGGCGTCCTGGCGCAGCAGCGACGGATAGGTGCCGTGCTCGATCGGCGGCGCGGTCTCCGAGACGATCAGCGGGCCGGCCTCGACCGCCTGGGCGAGCCGGTCGGCGTCGGCGACGTCGAAGAAGAAGACGGCGTCGGTGGCGTCCAGCAGGTCGCGCCACCGGTCGGCCCGTCGTTCGAGCCGGGCCCCGCCGAGGTGCATCGGGTCGGGCACGTCCGGGGAGTAGACGGTGACCGCGAACCCGTCGCTGAGGGTCTCGGCCAGTTCGGCGATCCGGACGGCGAGCCCGGACGCGGCGGCCTGGGACACCGGGTAGTCCCCGGCGTCGAAGAGCAGTCGCCTGCGTGCCCCGGTCACAGGTCGTCCACCCGGTTGACGTTGTGGAACCCGTCGACCAGCACGGCCGGCGAGTCGACCAGGGCGGCGGCGCCCGCGCCGACCACGATCCGGGGCAGCCCGTCCCGGTGGCGCGCCGCCGCGAAGACCGTCGCCCAGGCGGCGTTGAAGCCGGCGGGGTCCGGTGGCTTGTCCGCCGCGTGCTCGACGACCCGTACCGGGCCGTCGCCGCGCAGTCGCAGGGCGCCGTCGTTGGCGAGCCGGACCGGGTCGTCGATCATCGCCGCGAGCACCGCGTACGGGTGCCGGTCCAGCAGGTCGTACGCCTCGGCGAAGCGCTGGGCGACCGTGTCGCCGGTGACGACCTGGTCCGGCAGCACGACGGCCGTGGGGCCGGCGCACAGGGGCAGGGCCGCGGTGACCGCGCCCGCCAGGTCGGGGCCGTGCCGGTCGGTCTGGTGGACGAAGACGGTCTCGAAGACGTCCGCGTAGCGGGCCAGGTAGGCCACGGTGTCCGCCTTGTGGGGACGGATCACCACCACGAGCCGTACCCGGGCCCCGCGCCGCGTGGCGAAGTCCCGGACCGGAGCGAGGGCGTGGTCGATGATCGACTGGTCGTGGTCGATGCGGTGCAGTTCCTTGGGGTAGGGCGCGTCGAACCGGCGTTGCGCCCCGGCACAGGGGACGATCACCGTCAGCGTGGGCCGGGTCCGGCCCGCTCCGTCAGCGACCATGGCCGTCGGGCCGGTCGTGGCGGAGGAAGAACGGCTCGCCGAGGTTCTCGCGCAGCGCCGCCCGGCACGCGCCGGCCTCGTCCACCCGGCCCCGGCGGACCAGGTCGAAGACCTGCGCCAGCTCGGACATCGAGTCGGCGCGGGCGCCCTCGAAGGTCAGCTCGGCCGACCCGAGCCGGAGCGCCGGACGGCCGTCGAATCCGGGCAGGTCGGGGATGACGTTGACCCGCACCCCGGCCGTGGCCAGCCCCGCCGCGAAGCGCATGGGATCGAGCTCCGGGCCGGTGTCCACCCAGACCTGGTGGCAGTCGGTGATGTCGTCGGTGCCGACGACCACCTCGAAGCCGAAGGTGAGCAGTTCCGCGCCGAGCACCCGGGCGTTCTCCACCACCTGGGCGGCGTAGCCCGCGCCGAACAGCTCGAACTCGGCGGCGGCGAGGCAGAGCGAGAGGGTCTCGGCGAAGTGGTGACTGCTGATCGTCTCGAACTGGGTCCGGGCGATCAGGTCGGCGAGGTCGGCGTCCCGGGTGAAGAGCACACCCTTCTGCGGCCCGGGGAACGTCTTGTGGGTGGAGCCGCCCATGGTGTCCGCGCCGACGTCCAGCGGGTTGCGGTGCACGCCGCCGAGGACGAGCCCGAGGGTGTGGCTGACGTCGGCGTGGACGCGGGTGCGCGGGCTGACCTCCCGGACGGTCCGCACCACCCCGGCGACGTCGATCTCGGCCAGGCTGTTCTGGAGGTCCAGGTAGACCAGCGCCGGCCGGTGCTCCCGCAGGACGGCCCGCAGGCGCTCGTCGTCGACCGTCCCGCCGCGCTGGCCGACGGTCACCGGCCGGCGGCCGAGCCGCCCGATCACCGACGTGGTGGCGTAGTGCCCGCCGGCCGCCGGGTCGACGCTCACCACCACGTCGCCCGGTTCGCCACCGAACGCCATCAGGACGAGGAACATCGCGCTCATGCCGGAGACCGGCCGGACGTTGACCAGGGCCCCGCCGGCCAGCCTGGCGAGCGTGGGGATGCCGACGGCGACCTCGACGTCGGCCACGCCCTGCCCGCCCCGGAAGTTCCACTCCTCCTCGGCGAGTCGGGCGTTGAAGAAGTACCGGTTGTAGAAGTCGTACCGCAACGGAAGGCTCGCCAGCGGGGAGAGCCGGTTCTCGCTCGGCACCAGGTTGACGACCCGCCGGTTGACGTCGTCCTCGGCCCGCAACCGGTCGGCGATGCCGCCCAGCAGCCGGTGGCCGTCGGCCACCGCCGCGGCCTGCTGTCCCTGCATCGTGGACCCGGTCATCGAGGGCTGGTCCCGAACGTCGCGCGGAGCAGCTGACGGGGATGCGCGGCGCTGTCCTCGTAGCCCTGGCGCGCGTGCGAGACCCGGTCGTTGCGGACGATGAGGCACTCACCGGCGGCCAGCCGGGCGGAGAGCCGGAACCGGCCGTCGCCGCCGGCCTCCTGCCGGAGGAAGGCCAGCGCCCGGGCGAGGGCGTCCTCCTCACCGGCGGGCGCGATCCAGGTGGTGGTGCTGGGGACGTCGGAGTACCGGTTGACGATACCGCCGTCCGCGCGGACCACGAAGGCCGGGCCGTCGGTGTGCGCCCGCACCCCGCGCAGGGTGGACGAGCGTCGCAGCACCGTGGGCCGGGTCAGCACGGCCGCCGCCGCCGGATCGGTCTCCCGCAGCGCGTGGAACACCCCGATCGAGTTGAGCAGCAGCGACTCGCCACCCCGCACGGCGGGCCGTACGCAGTACATGAGCACCATCGGGACCTCCCCGGGACCGTCCAGGGTGCCGTCGACGTGGAACTCCTGGGCCGACCGGACCGCGAAGCCCGGATGGTCACCGGCGTCGTCCGCGCGGATGTCGGCGTACGGGCGGTTGAACTGCTCCGCCCCGGGCAGCCGGTACAGCGCGGGCACGTACGGGGCGCCGAGCGACCACGCTTCGGCGAGGAAGTCGATCGCCTCCTGGGGCGGCAGTTCCCCGGGCATCTCCGCGATGACGAACCCGTAGGTGTCGAGCCGGTCGCCGAGCTCGTCCACCCCTCGCCCGCTGCGGGCCACAGCCACCGGGCACGCGGCTGTGGCGTCTCGGTAGTCGACGAACAGCTGCTTCAACTCGCAGGGCCCTTTCTCGTTCCCGGCCGGGCCCACCCGGTCGGCGTCTCGGCGTCCGTCACGACAACGGCGGAGGTTGTCGACGGTCGGGCCGGATCGCGTGGACGCCAGCGGTCCGCGTCCGCCGTCACGGGACGTCGCGCACCTCGCCGCCACATGGGTCCGTGACGTCGCGGACCGGTTGTGCCTGTGCCACCACCGACCCCTCGTCGACCCAGCTCGGCTACATGGTGCCCGCGCCCCGGGTCGGTCGGTCCTGTCGTTTGTTAGTAGTGCGGCACCAGGCGACCGAGGGGTCGGGGAGCGAGGATCATGGCAGGTCCGGGCCGGGTACCGGCCGGGACGTCGTCGTCGGGGTGCCGCTCCTCCGCCGGGTCCCCCGTACCCTTGTCGGGGTGAGTATCGCCCCGACACCGACCGGTGCCCTCGACGGCCGCTTCGCCCGCGAACTCGCGGAGATGGCCGTCCCCTGGCAGGCCGAGGAGGCTCCCGATCCGCGGCTGCTCGTGCTCGACGAGCCGCTCGCCGTGCAACTGGGCCTCGACCCCGGGTGGCTGCGCAGCCCCGACGGCGTGCGGCTGCTGGTCGGCACCGCCGTCCCCGCCGGCGCGACCCCGGTGGCACAGGCCTACGCCGGGCACCAGTTCGGCGGATACTCGCCACGGCTCGGCGACGGACGCGCGCTGCTGCTCGGCGAACTCGTCGACGCGGACGGCCGCCTCCGCGACCTGCACCTCAAGGGCTCCGGTCGCACGCCGTTCGCGCGCGGCGGTGACGGCCTGGCCGCGGTCGGCCCGATGCTGCGCGAGTACGTCGTCAGCCGGGCCATGCACGCCCTGGGCATCCCCACGACCCGGTCCCTCGCCGTGGTGGCCACCGGTCGTACGGTGCACCGCGAGGCCCCGCTGCCGGGGGCGGTGCTCGCCCGCGTCGCCGACAGTCACCTGCGCGTCGGGAGTTTCCAGTACGCGCGGGCCACCGGCGACGTCGACCTCCTGCGCCGCCTCGCCGACCACGCGATCGCCCGGCACCACGCCGCTGCCGCCGGGGCCGAGCGCCCGTACCTCGCCCTCTTCGAGGCGGTGGTCGCCGCCCAGGCGTCGCTGGTGGCCCGGTGGATGCTCGTGGGGTTCGTCCACGGGGTCATGAACACCGACAACATGACGATCTCGGGCGAGACCATCGACTACGGCCCGTGCGCCTTCATGGAGGCCTTCGACCCGGCCACGGTCTACAGTTCGATCGACCACGGCGGGCGCTACGCCTACGGCAACCAGCCGACGGTCGCCGAGTGGAACCTCGCCCGGCTCGCCGAGGCCCTCCTCCCCCTCCTGCACGACGACGAGGATCGGGCGGTCGCCCTGGCGACGGAGTCACTGGGTGGTTTCCGTCCGCGGTACGACGCGGCCTGGTCCGCCGGGATGCGGGCCAAGCTCGGCCTGCCCGGCGACCTCGACCCGGCGGTCGTCGCGCCGCTGGTCGAGGAGCTGCTCGTCCTGCTGCGGGCGGGGCGGGTCGATTTCACGTCGTTCTTCCGCGCGCTCGCCGTCGCCGCCCGGGGCGAGGCCGGGTCCGCGCGCCGCCTGTTCCCCGACCCCGACCCGTTCGACGACTGGTCGACGCGCTGGCGTGCCCTGGGTCCGGACGCCGACGCGATGGACCGGGTCAACCCGCTCTACATCCCCCGCAACCACCTGGTCGAGGAGGCCCTCGCCGCCGCGACCGACGGCGACCTCGCGCCGCTCGAACGGTTGCTGGACGTCGTGGCCGCCCCCTACGACGAGCGCGCCGGCCTCGACCGCTACGCCGCTCCCGCCCCACCGGATTTCGGCGCCTACCGGACGTTCTGCGGCACCTGAGTCCCCGCACCGTACCGCTGGTCGGACATCGCCGAAGGGGACGGCCGGTTCACCCACCGGCCGGGGCCCTCGACGCCCATTCCTCGGCCAGGATCGCGAAGAGCAGTTCGTCGTGCCAGGTGCCGGCAAAGTGGACGCACTGGCGGAGGTGGCCCTCCTGGCGCATGCCGAGCCGGTGCAGCGCTCGGATCGACGCCGCGTTGCGTGCATTGGTCTGCGCGGTGACGCGGTTCAGCCCCAGCCGGGTGAAGGCGAGATCGAGCAGGGCCGACACCGTCTCGGTGGCGAAGCCGCGTCCCTGCGCCCGCGGGTGCAGGATCGCGCCCACCTCGCCCTGGCGATGCTCGACGCTCAGCCACCGCAGGTCCACCTCGCCGATCATGCGTCCGGTGGCCCGCTCTTCCACTGCCAGCACCAGCGAATCGTTCTCGCCGGACAGGGTGTTCATGCTGAGTCGTTGCGCGATGACGTGACGGGTCTGCTCGATGGTCGCTGGCGGCCAGTAGAGATAGCGGAGCACGTCCTCACAGGTCCGCAGGTCGTGGAGCGCGTCCACGTCGTCGGTCCGGAACGGACGCAGCAGCAGGCGGTCGGTCTCCAGGGGCTCGTCGATGCGGAGCATGGCCCCATGGTGTCCCGTCGCCGTCGACAGGGCAGGTGATTTTCCGTGCCCGCGTCCGCCCCGTCCCGACCCCGTCCGGTTTCGGCCCCACCGGCGTGGCACCGAGCCTGGTCGTCGGGCTCGCCGCCGGTGACGCTGACCCGCGCGGAGCCGCCGGAGCAGGCGGCGCCGCAGGTCGGGGTCGGCCAGAGGAGCACGTGGGGCAGGGGCATTCCACCGGCACGGGTTGGTCAACCGGGTTGCTGCGTCCCCTGTTGCTTCTCGTTCCGCCGAAGGGCTTCCTCGAGTTGGTCTTCCAGGAGGATGATCCGGCAGGCGGCCTCGAGAGCGGTGCCCTGGTCCACCATCTCTCGGGCTCGGGCGGCCAGACGCAGCTGGTGACGGGAGTAGCGGCGGTGTCCACCGGTGGAGCGGTGCGGGTCGATCAGTTTCGCCTCGTCCAACCGACGCAGGAAGTCCTGGGAGGTGTCGAGCATCTCCGCGGCCTGGCCGATGGTGTAGGCGGGGTAGTCCTCGTCGCCGAACATGTCATCGGGGTTTTGCCCCATGTCACCTCCATGTCGAGGGCCCCGGCGCTTGTGCGCCGGGGCCCAGGGTTACGGGTCAGAACACCATCTGCCGACAGGAATGTCAGCTAGTCGTATCCGCACCGGCCACATGTGAGGGCTTCGGGTGCGGGGATCGCATAAGCGTGACCGGAGACCACCTTTCGTTCGATGGAAACTACGGTGTCCGCCCAGCCGGCTTCACGGCTGACGGCGGGCGATCCAACGGTGTAAGGCCCTCCCTTTCCTCTTCTTTCCCTTGCTGAACGGTCCACCGCGTCGGTGTACCGCTGGTGCGTGCGATGCGATGGAAGACGGCTGAACGTGCTTCCGTCCCCCGCGCCCGTCGTGACCTCACGGCCGGGCGGTGCGTCTGCGTCGTGGTAGTTCTCTGTTCTCGACTTGAAGAAGGCTACCCCATCCCACCGATAAAATCTAGCCAGCAATGCCTAGGTTTCCTCGGCCGGCGGCCTGCGGTATCCCGAGGGGTCGGTGGCGCGTGGGGCGTACACGACCGTCCAGGGGTCCGGCGCCGTGGGTGCCCGCAGGGCTTTCGGCTCGGGAGCCGCCTCGGCCAGCGTCTCGGCGGCGACGTCGGCGAACCGCTCCGCCGCCGGGTGCGGTGCCTGCGCCGGCCACGCGGCGGACGTGGTCCGGACCAGCGGGTGACCGGCGATGGGCCGCCAGACCACGCGCGGCTCCCGCCGGGCGGTGCTCTCCGGTCCGAACGCCACGCCCCGTCCGGCGAGCACCAGACCGACGAGGAAGTCGGGGTTGTGGGCGTGCCGGATCCGGGCCGGCGCGAAGCCGTGCTGCCGGCACACGTCCAGGACGTGGTCGTGCCAGCCCGGGGCGGTGACGCGGGGCGGCAGCACGAGGTCGTGGCCGGCGAGGTCGGCGAGGGTCGGTTCGGGCAGGCGGGCCAACGGCGACACCCGGGGCAGCACCACCCCGAGCCGGACCCGCACGGCGGGGCCGAACCGCAGGTCCGGGACGTCGACCGGATGGTGGAGCAGCCCGACGTCGAGGCGGGCGTCGGCGAGCAGCCGCACCTGCTCGCCGGTGGTCAGTTCCTGGAGGTCGACGTCGAGACCCGGCACCCGGTCGGCCAGGCGGCACAGGAGGGCCTGGAGGGTGACCGCGGGCGTCTCCGGCGGCACTCCCGCGCGGAGCGTGCCCAGCGTGCCCTCGCGCACCATCCGCATGAGCGCGCGCATCCGTTCCTCACCGGCGAGCAGCCCGCGCGCCTGGTCCAGGAGCAACCGGCCGGCGGGGGTGGGCTCGACCCGACGTCGGGAGCGGTCGAACAGCTCGACGCCCAACTCCCGCTCCAGCCGCTGGATCGCCTGGCTCAGCGGCGGTTGGGCTATGCCGAGCCGTTCGGCGGCGCGGCCGAAGTGCAGTTCCTCCGCCACCACGACGAAGTAACGCAGATGCCGGAAGAGATCCACCGGACCGACGATAACTAGGGTGACGGCATGTCACCGGAGGACGTCTTCGCACGGGTGGGGCTCGACGCGCGCCTGCACGCGGTCGACATCGACACCGGCCACGAGGTCGGTGTCGACGCGGACGAGCAGGTCGTGATCGCGTCCGTGTTCAAGATCCTGCTGGTGCTGGAGTTCGCCCGGCAGGCCGCGAACGGACAGCTGGACCCCACCGAGCGGGTGGTCGTACGCGCCGGGGACCGGCTGGGCGGCTGGGGCACCGCCGGCTGTGCGGACGACGTGGAGCTGTCCCTGCGCGACCTGGCGTACTTCGCCATGTCGGTCAGCGACAACACCGCCGCCGACCTGCTCATGCGCCGGGTCGGCCCGGACCTGCTGCCGCTGCTCGCCGCCGAGTTGGGACTCACCCGGACCCGGGTGGTCGGCGGACCCCGACAGCTCCTGGAGAGCATGTTCGCCGACGTCGGGGCGCGCGACGCCGCCGAGTTCGCCCGCACCTTCGCCACGCTCCCCGAGGAGCGGATGCGCGCGCTGCGGGTGTTCGACCCCGAGCAGACCACGTCCAGCACCGCGCGGGAGATCACCCGGCTGTTGACCCTGATCTGGCGGGACGAGGCCGGACCGCCCGCCGCCTGCGCAATGGTCCGCGACCTGATGTCGCGACAGCTGTTCTGGACGCGGCTACCGTCCGGGTTCCCACCGGACGTGCCGGTGGCCGCCAAGACCGGCACCCTGCCGGGACTGCACATCGAGGCCGGCGTGGCGCAGTACCCCGACGGCGGCCGGTACGCCATCGCCGTGTTCGCCCGGACCCAGCGGTTGGCCACCCGCCGCATCGACGTCGACCTCGCCATGGGCGAAGCCGCCCGGGTGGCGGTGGAGACGCTGCGCGCGATGTGATCGTCACCTCGACCGGCACCGCCCGGGACCCTGCCACGCAGGGCCGATACGCGATCGGATATCGCGGCTGCGCCCCGAGCGTCTTGGACGCGTCACGGCAGGTGGTGGTTGGCTGCCCGCCATGACCGACTCACCACTCGGCCGCCGCCGGTTCCTGGGTACCGCCGCCGGAGCGGCCCTGGCCACGGTGGCCACCACCTCCGCGATGCCGTCCGCCGGCTCCGCCGCGCCCCGTCGACGAAGCTCGTCCGGTCCCGGTGCCACCTTCCGCTGGCTCGGGACCTCCGGCTGGCGCGTCGACATCGGCGCGACGACGGTGCTGGTCGACCCGTACCTGAGCCGCTACCACACCGGGCTTTTCGACGGGGCGTTCGATCCGACCACCGAGCTGACCGTCGATACCGTCCGCATCGCCGACCACCCGGGCAACCCGAAGACGATCCTGGTGACGCACACACACTGGGACCACTTCAACGACGTGCCGCACATCGCGGCCCGCTCGGGCGCCCGGGTGTTCGGCACGCTCACGGCGTACCACCTCGGGCTGGCCTACGGCCTGCCCACCTCCCAGCTGAGCCCAGTGAAGGGCGGCGAGGTGCTGGACTTCGGCGACCACACCGTCGAGGTGGTGGCGGCGCTACACAGCCGCAACAAGGGGTACTCGATGGCCTTTCCCGGCGTCCGCGTCGCCGTGCCGGCCCGACCGGCGAAGGTCGAGGACCTGCCGGAGGGGGACACCCTCGCGTTCCAGCTGACGCCGAGGGGCGGACCATCGGTGTTCTTCATGGGCGCGAGCGACTTCGTCGAGCGGAACCTCGCCGGTCTCGCCCCCGACGTCGCGATGATCGCGGTGCCGAACACCGACGTCACCCCCGAGTACGTGCCGCGTCTGCTGGCCGCGCTCGACTGGCCGGCCACGGTGGTACCGGTGCACTGGGACCATTTCGAGGTGGCGCTGCGGAACCCGCCGACGGTCACGCCGGGTGACCGGGACCGGCTCGACTCGTTCCTCGCCGCCGTGCGCCGGGCCGCGCCGCGTACCCGGATCGTGGTGCCGGAGTACCTGACGCCGTACACGTTCGCCTAGTTTCGCCGCACGGCGCGTGACGGGGCGCCGGGCCGTGCGCCCGGTGCCCCGCCGCCCTGGCAGGACGCGGCCGGTGCGGGCGGCTCCACCTCGGCGGTGTCGGTGGCGCCTGGTTCAATGCCGCGAACGATCGGGCACGCGGGAACGAGGACCAATGGGCACCTGGGGTAGCGGCAACTTCGACGACGACACGGCGGCCGACCATCTGGTGGCCCTGACCGACCGGCTGATCGCCGAGGTCACCGAGGCGATGTCCGACGACCCGACCGCCATCGAGCCCGACGAGTACTGGGGTGTCGCGGTGCCCTGCAACCTGGAGTTGCTCCACCTGCTCGGGCAGCAGAGGTACGTGGGGGTCCGCCTGCCGGCCCCGGAGACGATCGCCGACTGGAAGAGCAGGTACCTCGCCGTCTGGGACCGGACGATCGACGGGCTGGAGCCCGGCCCGGAATACCGGGAGCAGCGACGGGCGGTCCTCGTGCGCACCTTCGACCAGTTGACCGAGCTGGCGGCAGGCTAGGGCGGGCGCAGCCGTCCGCCGGGGCGGGGTGGCCCTCGACAAATCGTTTGGCGCAGGACGCCTGTCGGGTGACGATGCCCGGGTGTCCGACGTCGAGGCCGCCCCGGACGGCATCACCACCGAGCGCCTGGTCCTGCGCACCCCCACCCGGGGGGACCTGCGGAACCTGTTCGCGCTCTACGCCGACCCGCAGGTGTGGGGTCCTGACCCGCTCAGCCGCCACGACGACACCGGACAGACCGCTGGAATGATCGACAACTGGCGCGCCGCGTGGCACCGGGACGGTGTCGGCATCTGGACCGCCTGGCGTACGGAGCGGGACGCGGACGACACCTTCGTCGGTATCGGAGGCTGTTTCGTCCGCTACGGCGTCGCGTGGAACCTCGGCTTCCGGCTGCTCCCCCGGTTCTGGGGACGGGGCTACGCGCAGGAGATCAACGCGGCGGCCGTCACCACGGCGCGTCGCCTGCGCCCGGAACTGCCGCTGACCGCCTACCTGGTGGAGGGGAACGACCGCTCCCGGCGGACGGTGGAGCGCGCCGGGCTCGAACTGGTCTGGCGGGGCCCCGACGCGGGCAACCCCGACGCCTCGGCCGTCCGGCTGCTCTACAGTGACCGACCGCTGGCGGCCGACACGGTGGAGATCCTGGTCGCGCGGTGAACGGCTTCGCCGCCGTGAAATCCTCGCCATCGACTGTCCTGGATTGAACGGATAGCGTCGTCGGTACCGTCCACACCACCGCCCGGCCCCGTGCGCGCCGTGGCGGCCAGAGCAGGGAGGACCGAACCGATGACATTCCTCAATCCCCGTCGACGCCGATCGGGCGTCGTCGGCGTGCTCGCGCTATCGGCCATGGTCGCCGCCACGGTCGGCGGTCCGGCGAGCGCGGCACCCGCCATCGGTGAGATCCTGCGGGCCGGCGGCGCCACCGCCGTCCCGGGGAGCTACCTCGTCGTCCTCCGGGACAGTGCCGTCGGTGGTCCGGCCGGCACCCGGCCCGCCGCCGTCGCGCAGCGGGCCGACCACCTCGCCGACCGCTACGGCGGAACGGTCGGTCACCGCTACGGCCACGCGCTCAACGGCTTCGAGGTACGGCTGCCGGAACCGGCCGCCCGCCGCCTCGCCGCCGACCCGGCGGTCGCCTTCGTCGAACAGAACCACACCGTACGGACGACCACCACGCAGGTCAACGCGCCGTGGAACCTCGACCGCATCGACCAGCGGACGACGCCGCTGCCCGGATACAGCTACACCAGCACGGGTCGCGGGGTCACCGCGTACATCATCGACAGCGGCATCCGCCTCACCCACGTCGAGTTCGGTGGGCGGACCGGTCAGGGCTACGACGCGGTCGACGGCGCGCTTCCCGCCGACGACTGCAACGGCCACGGCACCCAGGTCGCCGGCATCGTCGGCGGCAAGACGTACGGGGTGGCCAAGGAGGTGCGACTGGTTCCGGTACGGGTGATCAACTGCTCCGGAAGTGGCACGTTGGCCGGGCTCGTCGCCGGCATCAACTGGGTGACCTCCGACCATGACCCCGGCGAGCCCGCATCGGCGAACATCAGCCTCGGTGTCGGCATGAGCACGTCGCTGAACGCGGCGGTGGTCAACTCGATCGCCGACGGGGTCACCTACTCGATCGCCGCCGGCAACAGCAACACCGACGCGTGCAACTTCTCGCCCCAGTCGGTCCGTGAGGCGCTCGTCGTCGGGGCCACCCAGAGCAACGACGCCCGGGGCAGTTTCTCCAACTGGGGTAGCTGTGTGGACATCTACGCCCCCGGGGTGAGCATCCTCTCGTCCTCGTACGGCAGCGACACCGGAACGGCCGTCGTGAGCGGCACGTCCTTCGCGGCCCCCCACGTCACCGGCTCGGCCGCCCGGGTGCTGCAGAACAACCCGACCTGGACGCCGGCCCAGGTGGCGGCCTACCTGGTCGCCCAGGCGACGGTGGTGAACAACCTGCGTCTGCTCTACATGGATCCGCTGACCTGACCCGACCGATCGCCTCCGGTGGACCCCGGCGAGGGTGGAGCATGTCCGCCGCCCTCGTCGGCGCGGTCGCTCCCGGCGCGGTCGCTCCCGGCACCGTCGGTGGCCGTGCGGCGGCCTCAGGATCCGCGGACGCGGAGGTACGCGTCCAGCTCGGCGGCGCCCCTGAGCATGGCGCGGCCCCGGGCGGACAGGCGGGCCTGCCAGTCGCGCAGGGTCGACTCCAGCGGGGCGACGCCTCCGGCGGAGCGGACCTCGGCGATCAGCGGGGCGATCTGCTCCAGCAGGTAGCCGCCCCGCCTCAGCTGGTGGGCCAGCCGGACGTCCCGGACGTCGGCCGCGTCGTAGACCCGGTAGCCCGTCTGCGGATCGCGGCGTGGCCGGACCAGCCCGGCGTTCTCCCACTTACGAAGGGTCGCGGGGCGGAGGCCGAGCCGTCGGGCCAGGGGGCCGACGAACGTGTCGCCGCGTTCCTGCTTCACGGGTGCCAGATCGCGGAGCGCGGCCTCGACGGCCTGGACGGTACGGCGGTCGTCGAGCAGTTGGCCGTGGCTCTCGTCGACGAGCCGCAGCGCGTCCTCGGTGGCGCCCCGGTTGACCGCCTGCATGATCGACGTGGCCGTCCGGTGGCCGTGCCCACGCGCGAGGGCGAGGAACGCGCGCAGCGCCTGCGCGTGCAGCGGCGTGTAGGTGCGGTGACCGTGCCCGGTGCGGTCGGCGGCGGGCAGGATGCCGGCGTCCTCGTAGTTCCTGACCGCCTGGGTGGACAGGCCGTGTTCGCGCGCCAGGTCCACCGGTCTCATGGAAGCACCACCGTTTGAAGGTCTACCGCGCCTAGATGGGGCATTTCCGGCAGAAGTTTACACCGAGAGTTCAACGATAGCGTTCAAGGAATGGATATCAAGGACACGGCCCGGCCGCTCGACGGCACGTCCGTCTCGGCGTTCCTCCGGTCGCTTCCCGCCCGGCCCGTGCTGCTCGGCCTCGGTGAGGCCCGGCACTTCGTGGAAGAACTCGGCGAGCTGCGCAACGAGGTCTTCCGGCATCTGGTCGAACATGAGGGCTACCGGTCGTTCGCCATCGAGAACGACTGTCTGATGGGCCTCGTGGTGGACGACCACCTCACGACGGGCGCGGGCACGCTCGACGACGTCATGGAACGCGGCTTCAGCCACGGCTTCGGTGCGTCACCGGCCAACCGCGAGCTGGTGCGCTGGATGCGGGCGTACAACGAGAGGCACGACGAGAAGCTCCGGTTCTTCGGGTTCGACGGCCCGCTGGAGTACTGGGCGGCGAGCCCGCGTCAGGCGCTCACCGCCCTCCACGCGCTCCTCGACGGCCCGCTCCCCCGTACCGTGGTGACCAGCGAAACCCTCGACGCGCTGCTCGGCCCGGACGACCGGTGGTCGAGCGAGGCTGCGGCCTGGGATCCGTCCCGGTCGATCGGCCGGTCCGCCGACGCCCAGCGGCTGCGGCTGATCGCCGACGACCTGGTGGCGCTGCTCGACACGCAGGCGCCGCAGCTGGGCGCGGAGGACCGGGAACGGGCGGCGCTGTACGGGCGCACCGCCGTCGGCCTGCTCCGCTACCACTACTGGATGGCCGACGCGTCCCCGGCGCGGTGGAGCCGACTGTCGGCCCTGCGGGACGGAATGATGGCGGCCAACCTGCGCGCCGTCGCCGCGCACGGCCCGGCCCTGGTTTACGCCTCCAATCTCCACCTCCAGCGGAACAGGAGTTTCATGTCGCTCGGCGACCAGCAGCTGGAGTGGTGGAGCGCGGGCGCGATCGTCGCGACGCACCTGGGCGACCGGTACGCCTTCCTGGCCTCCGCCCTCGGCACGGCCGGCGGGAACGTCCCGCCCCCGGACACCGTCGAGGGCCTCCTGTCCACGCTCCCGTGGGACCGCTCCCTCGTCGACGCCCGCCGCCTGGCCCGGGCCGTCACCGAACCCACCCCGCGCGTCTCCCCCGACTTCGCCTACTTCCCGCTGGACCCGACCCAGCTCGACATGATCGACGGCGTCGTCTTCGTCAAACACGCCGTCCGGCTCGGCCCGCCGGCTTGACCGGAGGGCCGACGTCCCCGCCCCGTCGATCATGGAGTTCGGGCACCAGCCAAACCGCCACGAAGGGCAGGACTCGGGCACCACAACTCCTTGATCGACGGGGTGGACGGGGCGGGTGGCGCCCCACCAGCCGCACTGTCAGTCGAGCAGCCAGGTGCGCAGTTGCGCGCCGTACGGGGTCAGCGTGACCACGGTGACCGCCGCGCAGAGCAGGGTGCCGACCAGCAGCGCCAGCCAGCGGCCCCGTCCCACTCCCCGGCCGGCGAGTCGGGCCACCCCGACGACGACGCCGGCGAGCCCCAGCACGGTGATCCCGGAGACCATGACGGTCACCCTGCTGAACGCGAAGATCCACAGGAACGGGTTCCAGGGCGTCTCGGGGCCGGGCGGCAGGGCCCAGTCCTTGGGGTCGCCGTAACGTTCGAGGCTGGGGTCGGCCAGTCCGGCCCAGTCACCGGTGCCGATCGCGGCGGCCAGCAGCGGGTGGACCGCGCCGAGCAGGAACACCGCCACCGTGGCGTACTGGAAGAGCAGGGTGCCGCGTCCCGGGCGGCGGGGCGGCACCGTTCCGGCTACCGGTTCGTCCATCCGGGACACCGTACGGCACCGCGCGGGACGGCGGTGGTGGTCCGGCGCGACCGGGCGGGCGCATTGCGTCGCCGACCGCCCTTGCGTACCGTTCTGCACGAGCCGGGTCGTCCTGTGACGTCCACACACCGGGCCGACCGACGACCGTCTGGGCAACGGGTCGTCGGGCCCGCACGCCTGTGACCCGGCACCCGCCCGGTCTCGGGCCTCCCCATCCTGAGGTAGGCATGAAGAGACGACTCACCCTTCTCGGTACCGCGCTGCTGACCCTGGTCAGCGCCGTCCTGATGGTCGTACCCCCGGCTCACGCGGCGGTCGGCCTGCACGTCGAGGGCACCGACATCGTCGAGGCCAACGGCCAACCGTTCGTCATGCGCGGGGTGAACCACCCGCACGTCTGGTTCACCGGCCGGACCGACTCCTTCGCCGACGTGAAGGCGCTCGGGGCCAACACGGTCCGGGTGGTACTCGGCACCGGCAAGCGCTGGGGCCCGTCGAACGACGTGGCCGAGGTGATCTCACTGTGCAAGGCCAACCGGCTGATCTGCGTCCTGGAGGTGCACGACACCACCGGCTACGGCGAGGAGGGCGCCGCCGCCTCGCTCGACGAGGCGGTCGACTACTGGATCAGCCAGAAGAGCGCGCTGGTCGGCGAGGAAGACTACGTTGTGATCAACATCGGCAACGAGCCGATCGGCAACGTGAACGCCGCCCAGTGGACCGACGCCACGGTCGCCGCGATCCGGAAGATGCGGACCAACGGCTTCGCGCACCTGCTCATGGTCGACGGCCCGAACTGGGGCCAGGACTGGCAGAACGTGATGCGGGACAACGCGCAGACGGTGCTCGACGCCGACAGCCAGCGCAACACGGTGCTGTCGATCCACATGTACGCGGTGTACAGCACCGCCGCCAGCATCGTGAGCTACCTCGACCGGTTCGAGGACAACGGCTGGCCGCTGGTGATCGGGGAGTTCGGCTGGCGGTTCCGGGACGGTGAGGTCGACCACGAGACCCTGCTGGCCGAGGCGGACGCCCGGGGGCTGGGCTACCTCGGGTGGTCCTGGAGCGGCAACACCGACCCGATCCTGGACATGGCGGTGAACTTCGACCCCGACCAGCTCACCACCTGGGGCGAGCGGATCTTCAACGGGGCGCACGGCATCCGGGCCACCGCCCGGGAGGCCACCGTCTTCGGCAGCACCCCGCCCACCACTCCCCCGCCGACCACCGTCCCGCCGACCACTCCGCCCCCCACCACGCCGCCGCCGACCCTGCCGCCGCCGAACCGGTGCGCCGCCACCTACTCGGTCGTCGGGCAGTGGCAGGGCGGTTTCCAGGGTGAGGTGACGGTGACCGCGGGCACCTCGGCGATCCGGGACTGGACGGTGGTCTGGACCTTCGCCGACGGGCAGACCGTCTCGCAGGCCTGGAACGCGACGGTCACCAGCAGCGGGGCGACGGTGGCCGCCCGCAACATGAGCTACAACGGCTCGCTCGGTGCCGGCGTCAGCACCACCTTCGGTTTCATCGGCACGTGGAACGGCACCAACAGCAGGCCGACGCTGTCCTGCACGGCGACCTGACGCCGGCCGCACCAGGACCGGGAGCCGCCACCGTAACCGGCGGCTCCCGGCCACCGGCCGGCACGATGTGGCACGATTTCGCAGGTGACCAGCACATCCGCCGCGGCGCAGCGGCTACGCGACCTCGCGCGGCTGCGCCGCGTCCGCGACCGGATCGACCGGGAGTACGCACAGCCGCTGAACGTCGAGGCCCTCGCGCGCAGCGAGCACATGTCGGCCGGGCACCTCAGCCGCGAGTTCCGGCTCGCCTACGGTGAGTCGCCGTACGCCTATCTGATGACCCGGCGCATCGAGCGCGCCATGGCGTTGCTGCGGCGTGGCGACCTCAGCGTCACCGACGTCTGTTTCGCGGTCGGCTGCTCCTCGTTGGGCACCTTCAGCACCCGCTTCACCGAGTTGGTCGGCGTGCCGCCCAGCGTCTACCGGCAGCGGGCGGCCCGCGCGACGGCGGGGATGCCGTCCTGCGTGGCGAAGAAGGTGACCAGACCGATCAGGAATCGAGAAGCCCCGGCCCCGAGCCTCACCTAGCGTGACTGCCATGAACGTCACCATCAACGCGAGCTTCCTCCCGCACACCGACCCGGCGGCCTCCCTGGCCTTCTACCGCGACGCCCTCGGCTTCGAGGTCCGCAACGACGTCGGATACGACGGCATGCGCTGGATCACGGTCGGTCCCGTCGGCCAGCCCGACACGTCCATCGTCCTGCACCCGCCGGTCGCCGACCCCGGCGTCACCGACGACGAGCGCCGTACCATCACCGAGATGATGGCCAAGGGCACCTACGCCATGATCCTGCTGGCCACCCCCGATCTCGACGGTGTCTTCGCGCGCCTTCAGGCCGGCGACGCCGAGGTCGTCCAGGAGCCGACCGAGCAGCCGTACGGCGTTCGCGACTGCGCCTTCCGCGATCCCGCCGGCAACATGGTCCGCATCCAGGAACAGCGCTGAGCCGTCCGGCGGCCAGCGGTCAGGACGCCGACGGGGGCCGCGCAGGCGGCCCCCGCGCAACACGATTGGACACGATGAGCATGGCCACGAGCACGGGCACGTCCTCGCCCGCGCCGCATTCCGCCGACAGTCACGACCTGATCCGCGTGCGGGGCGCGCGGGAGAACAACCTCAGGGACGTCAGCATCGAGATCCCGAAGCGGCGGCTGACGGTGTTCACCGGGGTCTCCGGCTCGGGCAAGAGCTCGCTGGTGTTCGGCACGATCGCGGCGGAGTCGCAGCGGCTGATCAACGAGACCTACAGCGCCTTCCTCCAGGGCTTCATGCCGACCCTGGCCCGGCCGGACGTCGACCTGCTGGAGGGGCTGACCACGGCGATCATCGTCGACCAGGAGCGGATGGGCGCCAACGTGCGCTCCACCGTCGGCACCGCCACCGACGCCAACGCGATGTTGCGGATCCTCTTCAGCCGGCTCGGGCAGCCGCACATCGGCTCGCCCAACGCCTTCTCGTTCAACACCCCCTCGGTGAAGGCCAGCGGTGCGATCACCGTCGAGCGCGGCGCCGGGAGGACGAAGACCGAACGGGCGACCTTCACCCGGCTGGGCGGCATGTGCCCCCGCTGCGAGGGCATGGGCTCGGTCACCGACTTCGACCTCTCCGCGCTCTACGACGACACCAAGTCGCTCAACGACGGCGCGCTCACGATCCCCGGTTACAGCGTCGAGGGCTGGTACGGCCGCATCTTCAGCGGCTGCGGCTTCTTCGACCCGGACAAGCCGATCCGGAAGTTCACCAAGAAGGAACTCCACGACCTCCTCTACAAGGAGCCGACCAAGATCAAGGTCGACAACGTCAACCTGACGTACGAGGGGCTGATCCCGAGGATCCAGAAGTCTTTCCTGGCCAAGGACCGGGAGGCGATGCAACCGCACATCCGGGCGTTCGTGGACCGGGCGGTCACCTTCACCACCTGTCCGGAGTGCGACGGCACCCGGCTGGCCGAGGCGGCCCGGTCGTCGCGGATCCGGGGCGTCAACATCGCCGACGCCTGCGCGATGCAGATCAGCGACCTGGCCGAATGGGTCGGGGGCCTCGACGAGCCGTCGGTGGCACCGCTGCTCGCGAAGCTCAAGCACACCCTCGACTCGTTCGTCGAGATCGGGCTGGGATACCTCTCACTCGACCGGCCGGCGGGCACGCTCTCCGGCGGCGAGGCGCAGCGCACCAAGATGATCCGCCACCTCGGTTCCTCGCTCACCGACGTCACCTACGTCTTCGACGAGCCCACCATCGGCCTGCACCCGCACGACATCCAGCGGATGAACGACCTGCTGCTGCGGCTGCGGAACAAGGGCAACACGGTGCTCGTCGTGGAGCACAAGCCGGAGACGATCGCGATCGCCGACCACGTGGTCGATCTCGGCCCCGGCGCCGGCACGGCGGGCGGCACCGTCTGCTTCGAGGGCACCGTCGAGGGACTGCGGGCCAGCGGCACCCGCACCGGTCGCCACCTCGACGACCGGGCCACCCTCAAGGAGAAGGTGCGGACGCCCACCGGCACCCTGGAGATCCGTGGCGCGGCCACGCACAACCTGCGCGACGTCGACGTCGACATCCCGCTCGGCGTGCTGGTCGTCGTCACCGGCGTCGCCGGGTCCGGCAAGAGCTCCCTGATCCACGGCTCGGTGGCCGGGCGGGACGGGGTCGTCTCGATCGACCAGGGCGCGATCCGTGGCTCACGGCGGAGCAACCCGGCGACGTACACCGGGCTGCTCGACCCGATCCGCAAGGCGTTCGCGAAGGCCAACGGGGTGAAGCCGGCCCTGTTCAGCGCCAACTCCGAGGGCGCCTGCCCCACCTGCAACGGCGCCGGCGTCATCTACACCGACCTGGCGACGATGGCCAGCGTCGCCACCACCTGCGAGGACTGCGAGGGGAAGCGGTTCCAGCCCGCGGTGCTGGAATACCACCTCGGCGGCCGGGACATCAGTGAGGTGCTCGCGATGTCGGTGACCGAGGCCGAGGAGTTCTTCGGCGCCGGCGAGGCGCGCACGCCGGCCGCGCACGCCATCCTCGACCGGCTCGCCGACGTCGGGCTCGGCTACCTCAGCCTCGGCCAGCCGCTCACCACGCTCTCCGGCGGCGAACGGCAACGGCTGAAGCTGGCCACCCACATGGCCGAGAAGGGCGGGGTCTACGTCCTCGACGAACCGACCACCGGCCTGCACCTCGCCGACGTCGAGCAACTGCTCGGCCTGCTCGACCGGCTGGTCGACTCCGGCAAGTCGGTCATCGTCATCGAGCACCACCAGGCGGTCATGGCGCACGCCGACTGGATCGTCGACCTCGGGCCCGGCGCCGGCCACGACGGCGGCCGGATCGTCTTCGAGGGCACCCCCGCCGACCTCGTCGCCAAACGTTCCACCCTCACCGGGGAACACCTCGCGGCCTACGTCGGCACCTGACCGGGGTCGACGAGTGGGCTGGGGGTGACGTCAGCAACGGTGGAACGGCCGAGTCGTCCGACCGGCCCGCCTGTCACGTCGGTGACGCGGGCCGGTCGGCGGGCAGCGGGGCGGCGATGAGGCGCAGCTCCGCGCTGTACCGGCGGCCGTCGGCGTCGGTGAGCCAGAGCTGCTCCGGGTCCGGCAGCATCTCGGTGACGGTCACCTCGGCGGCGTCCCCGCCGGTGCGTCGCGCCCGGCGCACCGCCCGGCAGAGCACCTCCACCGACGCCAGGCCGGCCAGGTCGACGTGCACCGGCTTGCGCTCACCGGTGCAGCGGAGGAAGACGTGCCGGGGCAGGCCGAGCCGCTTCGCCCAGGACCGCGCCCGCACGAAGCGCCGGGCCTCGTCCGGGTCGCCCGCGAAGTCCACACCGCCGGCCGGGACCGTCCACGACTCGCGGCTGAACACAAGGCGGTCGATGGTCACCCGGGGCCGGTGCGGCGCCGGCGAGAGCAGCCGGAAGTGCGGCATCAGGTTCGCGGCCACCAGGTCCGCGAAGACCTCCACCAGGTCGTGGCCCTCGCCGCCGGAGCGGCGGCGGACCTGCAACCGACCGTCGGTGTCGATCACGTCGCAGTCGCCCACCACCAGGTCGTGGTCGGGGTCGTGGCCACAGGTGTCCGGGGCGAAGACCAGCCGCCGGTGACCGGGGGCCAGCAGTCGGGGCGAGAAACGGGTGGCGCTGCCGCCCTGGCTGCCGGTGGCGCCGATCCGGACCACCGCACCGGGCAGGTCGGCGGCCATCGCCCCGACCAGCGCGGCCGGATCCGGATGGCAGTCGACCCAGCTGGCGTAGCGCATGGTGTGGTAACCCGGGTGCAGCTCGCCGAGGACCCAGTCGACGTCACCGGCGGTGATCGCGGCCAGGTCGGGGGCGGCGACCATCAGGTCCGGGCTGTGCTGGACGGCCGTGGCCCAGCCGGGCGGGCCGGCGGGGAACGCGGCGGCAGCGGCGGCGCGCAGGTCGGCGGCGCAGCGGCGCACCCGCCGGTCGCCGGCCCCGACCGCGAGCAGCCGTTCCCACCGGTGGTGCAGGGCGCGGGTCAACGGGCGGACCACCGGGCCCGGGTCGTCGATCAGCACGTCCCGGGCGGCGAGCCACAGGTCGGCCAGCGGCACGGGTGTGTCCGGTCGCCGGGCCGCGAGCTGGTCGTACCGGGCGCGCAGCGCCCGCCGGTAGAGCGCCGCGCCGGCCGCCGTGTACCAGCGGGCGCTCTCCAGCAGCAGGGTCAGTGGCGCAGCGAGGGTGTCCAGCGCCGCCCGGCCGAGGCGGATCGAGTCCGGCCGCCGGCACTCCTCGAAGACCAGGGTGCGGCCGGCGTAGAGCTGACCGGCCGCGCGGACCGGGGCCGCGCCGGTGAGGTCGGTGAAGGTCGCGCCGAGCCCGGCGAGGGCGTCGCGCACCGCCGTCGCGTCCCCCCGGGCCGCCGTCACGGTCGCCGCCGCCGAGGTCAGCCGGTCCAGCGCGGCCAGCGCGGGTGCGCGTACCGCCGGGTCGTCGACGGTGGCCACGACGGACCGCAGGGTGGCGGCGGGGTGCAGGTCGTCGGGGGCCGCCTCCAGGGTCCACTCGATGCGACGGTCGGCGTGCAGCCGGTCCAGCGCCGCCCACGCCCGGTCCGGGTGGTGTCCGGCGTCGGCGCGGACCGCCGCGACGACCTGCCGGGCGGTACGCCCTGGGCGCAGCGCCCGCAGGACGGCCGCCTGTACCGGGTCCAGGGGCACCGGGTCGGCCGACGGCACCCGCAGGGTGTTCCCGTCGACGCCGAGCAGCGGCAGCAGCCGGGGCACCAGCCAGGGCCGCAGCGGCGGCGCGAGGGTCCGGCCCAGCTCCGCGAGAGCCCATCCCTCCAGGTAGAGGGTGCGGTCCCCGGCGGTACCGTCGTGCACGGCGCGGACCGGTTCCGGCTGCTCCGGGTCGATCCGCGCCCAGCGCAGCGGCCCGAAGAACCCGATCGTGTCGTTCTTCGCGGCGTACCGGTGCAGGTAGCTGGTGACCAGAGCCTCGGTCTTGCGGTGCCGGCCGGTGCGCGACACGGTCTCCGGGTCCCGGCGCAGCAGGGTGTCGAAGCCGGTCTCCAGGGCCCCCGGGTTCTGCCAGGCCACCGCCTCCCGGATCCGGGGGTCGGCGGCGGCGGCGTGCAACGCCCGGGCGAGGGCCCGTTCGGCGTGCCGGAACCGGGCCCGGTACGCGCCGTCGTCGGCCCCGGCGTCGACCGCGTCGGCGAGGACGGCCAGTTCCGGATCGGCCAGGGGTTCGAGCAGGTCGACGGGGAAGCCGGCGGCCCGGACGCAGAACGAGCGCCACAGCCCCCACCCACCGCCGAGCGGGACCAGGTGCGACATCAGCCGGCCAGTACCGCGGTCACCAGGTGGTCGGTGTCGGAGCCGGTCAGCATGTGCTGGCGGACGTCGGCGAAGCCCGCCTCGTCCAGCAGCGCGACGAGTTCGGCGTAGGAGTACGCCCGGCCGCCCTGGGTGTGGAAGAGGTTCAGGCTGAACATCCGGACGAACGCCTCCCCCGGTCCGGCCGGACGCTCGGGCACCTCGGCGAGCGGTTCGAGCAGGACGATCCGCCCGCCGGGGCGCAGCGCGGCGGCGGCCCGGCGCAGCAGGGTCGCCACCGCCTCCCGCTGGTAGCCGTGCACGATGTTGAAGAGCAGCACCAGGTCGTGGCCGGTGCCGAGGTCGGCGGTGAACAGGTCACCCGGACGCAGGGTGACCCGGTCGGTCAGGCCGGCGTCGGCCACGGTCCGCGCGCCCTGGGCCAGCGCCCCGTCCAGGTCCACCACGGTCGCGCGCAGCTGCGGGTGGGCGGTGAGGAGGGCGACCGGGTACGCGGCGTGCCCGCCGCCGACGTCGAGCACGCTGCGCGCCTCGGCGGGGACCGGCACCAGGTCGACGATCTCCGGGCCGAGCGCGTCGGCGAGGCCGCGCAGCATGGTGTGGAAGTCGGCCAGGGCGTCCGGGTGCTTCTCCAGCCAGGCGTAGAAGTCGCCGGTCGGGCCGCCGGAGCGGATCGACGACTCCAGGTCCTGCCACCAGCCGGTGAGCACGGTCGACCAGAAGGAGAGCGCCGGGGCGAAGCTGCCCGGGGCGTCGCGCAGCAGCCAGCGGGTCGTGTTGGCGCTGTTGGCGTACTGCCCGTCGGCGCGGGTGAGGTAGCCGTAGCCGGCCAGCGCGTCGAGCAGGATCCGCAGCCCCAGCGGGTCGGTGCCGGTGCGCTCGGCGAGCCGGTCGACCGGCAGCGGCCCGTCGGCCAGCGCCTCGAACACCCCCAGCCGCAGGCCGGCGGCGGCGCTGCGGAAGGAGACCGCGTCGAGCAGGTCGAGGTACGCGGCGGGGGCGGCGTCGGAGGCGAGGAACAGGTGGGCCTCGTCCGGGCTCAGCGGCACCGGCATGGGGCGCTCCTTAGGGTCGGTTGCAGGGTTCGGGGACGGGGTCAGCGGTTCGCGGGGACGGTCTCGGGGCCGGCGGCCCCGTCGGCGGATCCGGCCCGGTCAGCGGGGCCGGTGCCGGGGGCGACCGGTTCGGCGGGAACGGTGTCGGGGCCGACCGGTTCGGTCGGGTCGTCGGGGAGGGCGTCGGGCAGGTCGTCGACTCCGCGCAGCGCCGGCCACGCCCACGCGGCGACGGCGAGCAGCACCATCAACGCGCCGGTGACCGCGAAGACCAGGGCGACGCCCCGGCCGTCGCCGGTGCCGATCACCTGACCGACCGAGTCGGCGAGCGCGCCGTCGGAGCGCAGCAGCGGCTCGACCCCGTCGGCGATCGGCCCGGCCAGCACGTACGCGACCGGGATGCTGGCGTCGCCGATCACCCGGGCGGTGGCGAGCACCCGGCCCAGCACGGCCGGCTCGGTCTTGGTCTGGATCAGGGTCATGGTGGAGCTGTTCACGATCGGCAGGGTGAACAGGAACAGCGGGGCGACCACGCCGATCAACCACACGGACGGGGCCGCCGCGTGCAGCACCAGCGCCACCCCACCGATCGCGAGCCCGCCGCACACGGCGGTCATCCGCCGCTTCGGCCCGCCCCAGGCGCCCATCAGCAGGCTGCCGGCGAAGAGTCCGGCCCCACCGGCGAACATCAGCACGCCGAGGGTGTCCGCCGAGGCGAACGAGAGGATCAGCGGCTGGACCAGCACCCCGGCGATGCCGAAGAGGAAGTTGAACGCCCCGAAGACCAGCATGAGCCGGAGCAGGCCGGGACGCTGCCGCAGGTGGTGCCAGCCGGCAGCGGCCCCGCGCAGCACCGGCTCGTCGTCGGCGCCCTTCCCGGCCGGGCGGGTCACCTCGGCGGGCAGCCGGACCAGCAGCAGCGTGCCGGCCGCGACGACGAAGGTGCCCAGGTCGACGACCATCACCCCGCCGACCCCGATGGTCACCACCAGCACCCCGGCGACCAGCGGCGCGGCGATCTGCACCGCCCGGGAGACCTGCATCAGCCCGTTGAACCGGCCGAGGTTCCGCTTGCCGACCAGCGCCGGCGTCATCGCCTGGTAGGCGACCTGGTGCACGGTGGACGCCCCGGCGCTGAGCACCGTGGCCAGGTAGATGTGCCACACCTGGAGCGCGTCGGCGGCGACCAGCGCGGCGAGCGCGGCGGTGCCCACCGCGGCGAGGGTGTCGCTGGCCAGCATCAGCCGGCGGCGGTCCCGGCGGTCGGCGAGGGCGCCGGCGAACGGCGCGACCAGCACCGCCGGCAGAGTGGCGGCCAGGAAGATCATCGAGAACTGGGTGACCGACCCGGTGCGCTGGTAGACCCAGACGCCGAGGACGAACGCGGTCAGGCTCGACCCGATCAGGGAGACGAGCTGGCCGAGCCAGATGGCCACCCAGCGGTGGGTGGGCAGCGTACGGTCAGTCACGGGTCCTCCCCGGCGGGTCGAGGAACCCGGCGGCGACGAACGCCGCCAGGTAGGTGTGCAGCAGGTGCGCGTCCGCGGCCGGGCAGGTGACGCCGGCCGCCGCGAGGGCGTTCTCGGTGGCGGTGCAGTCGAAGTCCGGTTGGGTACGGACCGGGGTGGCCGCGCCGAACAGCGGGGTGAACCGGGCCAGGGCGACGTCCGGCCGGGCCAGCAGCGCCGCCCGCCAGCGCGGGTACGGCACCAGCTCGACCGGGTACCCGAAGTCGGTCACCGCCCCGGCGAGCTGGGCGTAGCTGACCGTGCGGTTGTTGTAGTAGTGGTGGTCGCCGGTGGAACCGGTCCGGGTCAGGTGGCCGATGCCGGCCCCGACGTAGTCCACCGGGGCGAGGTCGGCGGGGTCGTCGATGTCCGGTACGGCGCCGAGCTGCACGCAGGTCTTCAGCAGCCGGCTGAAGAAGTCGTCGACGTTTCCCACCCCGGTTCGGGCGTCGCCGGTGATCCGGGCTGGCCGGTGCACGCTGACCGGCAGGCCCCGGTCCCGGGCGGCGCGGACCAGCGCGTCGGCCACCCACTTGCTGGCGTTGTAGCCGTCGTACAGGCCGTCGCAGTCGTCCGGGACGTCCCCCTCGCGGACCAGGGTGCCGGTGCGGGACGGGGTGACGAAGACCCCGAGGGTGGAGACGAAGTGCACCGCGCTGGGGCGGGCGGTGGTGGCCAGCCGGAGCACCTCGTACGTGCCGTCGACGTTGGCCGGGCGCAGCACCGGGTACGGCTGCACGAAGTTGACCACGCCACCGTTGTGGACCACCGCGTCGAGCCGTTCGCCGAGGTCGACGAAGGTCGCCCCGGTCAGCCCGAGCCGGGGCGCGCCGAGGTCTCCGGGGACGCCGACGAGGCGGTCGGCGTACTCCGGTCGCCAGAGGCCGTACCGGTGCAGGTTGGCGCGGACCCGGTCGACGGCGGCGGCCGGCGTGTCGGCGCGGACCAGGCAGTGCGCGGTGGCCCGGGTGTGGGTGAGCCAGTCGGCGAGCAGGTACGCGCCGAGGAACCCGGTGGCCCCGGTGAACAGCACGTGCTCCGGCACCGCCGCCACGGTGCCGGCCGGCACGGGCAGGTCGTCGGCGCGGCGGGCCTCGGCGCGCAGCAGGTCGCCGTGGTCGGCCGGGGTCGGCCCGTCGCCGTCGAGGACGGCGGCGAGTCCGGCGAGGTCGGCGGCCTCGAAGAGCGCCCGCAGCGGCAGGTCCGCCCCGAGGGCGGCCCGGATCCGGGTGACCACGGTGGCCGCGAGCAGCGAGTGTCCACCCAGGTCGAAGAAGTTGTCCCGCCGGCCGACCGGTCCGGTGCCGAGCAGGTCGGCCCAGATCTCCGCGAGGGTCTTCTCGGTGGGGGTGGCCGGTGGCTCGTGCGCGGGCCGGTCGGTGGCGTCGGCGGGGGCCGGCAGGGCGGCCAGGTCCAGTTTGCCGTGCCGGTTGGTGGGCAGCTCCGGTACCCGGACGAAGGCCGCCGGGATCAGGTGCTCCGGCATCCGCCGCCGCAGCGCCGCGCGAGCCGCCGCGCCGTCCGGGGCGTCCGCGTCCCCGACGAGGTAGGCGACCAGGCGGGTACCGGTGGCGGCGTGGTCGACCACCACGGCGGCCCGGCGTACCCCGGGCAGGGCCGCGCAGGCCGCCTCCACCTCGCCGATCTCGATCCGGTGCCCCCGGATCTTGACCTGCCGGTCGGTGCGGCCGAGGAACTCCAGCGTCCCGTCGGCCCGGTGCCGGGCCAGGTCGCCGGTGCGGTAGAGCCGGGTCCCGGGCGGGCCGTACGGGTCGGGCACGAAGCGGACGGCGGTCTCGGCGGGTCGGCCGAGGTAGCCCCGGGCCGGCGCGGTGCCGCCGACGTACACCTCGCCGGGCAGGCCGACCGGCACCGGTCGCAGGTCGGCGTCGAGGACGTGGACCCGCACGTTCGGCACCGGACGCCCGATCGGCAGCCGGGTCAGGCCGGGCAGTTCCGCCCCGTCGACGGTGGCGTGGGTGGTGGCGCAGACGGTCGCCTCGGTCGGGCCGTAGTGGTTGTACACGGTCACCCGGCCGTCGGTCAGGCGTGCCCACCGCCGGACGGTGTCCAGGTCGACGGCCTCCCCGCCGACCATCGTGGCGCGCAGCGGGCCGACGTCGACCGGCCCGGACCGGCCGGCCAGGTCGTCCACCCAGCGCGCCCAGAGCGGCGCGGCGGTGTCGACCAGGGTGATCCCGTGGGTGCGGCACAGCTCGGCCAGGCCGGGACCGGTGATCGCCGCCGGCTGCCGGTGCACCACCAGCGCCGCCCCACTGGCCAGCGCCGGGAAGAGGTCGCCGACGGAGGCGTCGAAACTGAGCGGGGGCAGCATGAGCAGCCGGTCGCCGGGACCGATGCCGTGCAGGTCGGCGAAGCCCAGCGCCAGGTTCACGGCGGTGCGGTGGCCGACCATCACGCCCTTCGGCGTGCCGGTGGAGCCGGACGTGTGGATGACGTACGCGAGCTGGTCGGGGTGGATCGCCGGTGCGGTCACCTCGCCCGCCGTCACGCCGGGGTCGGCCCCGAGCCGTCCCGACCACGCGGGGTCGCACCCCTCGGTCGGGCGGCCGTCGGCGTCGACGACCAGCAGCGTGCCGGCGTACGGCCGGTCGTCGGGGTCGTCGGCCTCTGGCGGGGCGGCCACCGTCCGGGCGAGGTCGGCGTCGGTGAGGCAGACCGTGGTGCCGGCGGCGGTGAGCAGCGCCCGCAACCGGGCCGGCGGGTGGCCCGGGTCCAGCGGCAGGTAACCGCCACCGGCGGTGAGGATCGCCAGGATGCCGGTCAGCGCGGCGGCTCCCGCCGGCAGGGCCAGTCCCACCGGCTCGTCCGGCCGGACGCCGAGGTCACGCAGCCGGGCGGCGAGCCGGTCGGCGTCCGCGACCAGCCGGCCGTAGGTCAGCGGCGGCCGGTCGGGCGCGTCCGGGCTGACGTCCAGCAGCGCGGGCGCGTCCGGGTCGAGCGCCGCGCGGGCCCGGACCAGGTCGTGCAGGCCGCCACCCGTCGGGTACGCCCGGTCGGTGTCGTTCCACCGGGCCAGGTCCCGCCGCTCGGCGGGGCCGGTCAGGTCGAGGTCGGCGAGCCGACGCTGCGGGTCGGTGGCGAGCGCCCACAGCACGACGGTGAGGCGGTCGACGAACCGCGCGACGGTCACCTCGTCGAACAGGTCGGTGTTGTAGTCGACCAGTCCGGCGAGGCCGGAGCCGTCGGCCCGCACCGCCACGGTCAGGTCCAGACGGGAGGTCTCCCGCACCACCGGGACCGGTCGGACGGTGAGATCACCGCGCGGGCCCTCCGGACCGTCCTGGTTGACCACCAGCATCACCTGGTACAGCGGGTTGCGGCTCGGGTCGCGGGGCAGCCGGGCGGTCTCCACGATCCGCTCGAACGGCAGCTCGGCGTGGGCCAGCGACGCCACGCAGGTGGCCCGGACCCGGGTCACCACCTCGGCCAGTGTCGGGTCGCCGGACAGGTCGGTCCGCAGCGGCAGCGTGTTGACCAGCAGGCCGACGATGTCCTGCTGGGCCGCGTCGGCGCGCAGCGTCACCGGCGAGCCGACGCAGACGTCGTCGGTGCCGCCGATCCGGGCCAGCAGCACCTGGAGCCCGGCGAGCAGCACCATGAACCGGGTACAGCCGGTGCGCCGGCCCAGCGCGTCGAGGGCGGCGGTCAGGTCGGCGGCGACGGTGAAGCCGTGGGTGCGTCCGGCGAAGGTCTGGGTGGCCGGTCGGGGCCGGTCGGTGGGCAGGTCGAGCAGACCGGGGAAACCCGCCAGCCGGGTGGCCCAGAACTCCCGGGCCCGGTCGGCGGCACCACCGGCCAGCCGCTCGCGCTGCCACAGGACGTGGTCGGGGAACTGGGCGACCGGGGCGGGAGCCGCGCCGCTGCCGGTCCGGTGCCGGTGGTGCCCGTCGAGCAGTCCGGTCAGGACGATGTCGACGGACCGCTCGTCGGCGACGATGTGGTGCAGGCTGACCACCAGCAGGTGCTCGTCGTGGTCCAGCCGACCCAACCGGACCCGCAGCAGGGGCGTCCGGCCGAGGTCGAAGGGGGTCTCGGTCTCTTGACGGACCACGTCGGCGACCGCCGCCCCGCGTTCCGCGACGGACCCGCCGGTCAGGTCCTCGACGGCCACCACGCACCGGACCGCCGGATCGTCGGCGGCGAGCACCTCCTGCTCGACCTGCCCGTCCCGGTCCACGAACCGGGTCCGCAACGCCTCGTGCGCGGCGACCAGGTCGTCCAGCGCGGCCTGCACCGCGGCCGGCTCCAGTGGGCCGGTGAGCCGGACGGCGTGGCTCATCACGTACGCCGGACTGCCCGGTTGGAGCCGGTCGAGGAACCACATCCCCTCCTGCGTCGGGGACAGCGGCACCGGGGTGCCCGGGGCCCGGCGGGGAATCCCCGGCGGCGCGGTCGCGGTGCCCAGGCCCCGGCGGGCCATCAGCTCCCGGATCAGCCGTTCCCGGTCGGTCATTCAGTTCCCTCCACCAGTGCCCGCAGTTCCTCGTCGGAGAGGCCGGCCATCTCCTGCCGGAACGCGGCGACGGCGTCGACGTGACCGGGCGCCGGCTCGGCGGCGCGCAGCGCGTCGGCCATCGCGGCGACCGTGGGGGCGGCGAAGAGCAGCGGGACCGGCACCTCCATCTCCACCGCCGCGCCGATCCGGCCCAGCGCCCGTACCCCGAGCAGCGAGTGCCCGCCGAGACGGAAGAAGTCGTCGTGCACGCCGACGGTGTCGACCCGCAGCACCTCCTGCCAGATCTCGGCGACCAGCCGCTCCACCGGGTCGCGGGGTGGGACCGGGGCGGTGGTCGGGTCGGTCCACCGGGGGGCGGGCAGCGCCTTCCGGTCGACCTTGCCGCTGTCGGTGAGCGGCAGGGCGGCCAGCGGCACCAGGGTAGCCGGGACCATGTACTCGGGCAGCCGGCGGGCCAGCGCGGGCCGGACCCGGTCCCAGAGGGTGTCCGGGTCGGTCCCGGCGACGGGCACCGCGTAGGCGACCAGCCGGACGTCGCCGTCCCCGCCGGTCCAGGCGGTGACCACGGCGTCGGCGACCTCGTCGCGGGCCCGCAGCAGCGTCTCGATCTCGCCGGGCTCGATCCGGAAGCCACGCACCTTGACCTGGTGGTCGGCGCGACCGAGGTACTCCACCGTGCCGTCGGGGCGACGGCGGGCCAGGTCGCCGGTGGCGTAGAGACGGGTGCCGGGCCGGTCGGCGAACGGGTCCGGCACGAACCGGTCGGCGGTGAGGCCGGCGCGGCCGTGGTAGCCCCGGGCCACCCCGGTCCCGCCCACGTACAGTTCGCCGACCACGCCCACCGGCACCGGCTGGAACGCCTCGTCGAGCAGGTGGAGTCGGGTGTTGGCGATCGGCCCGCCGATGGTGACGGCGGCCGGGGCGGGCGGCACCGGTCCGGCGGAGGAGTAGACCGTCGTCTCGGTCGGCCCGTAGCAGTTCCACAGCGACGCCCCGTCGCCGAGGAGCGCGTCGGCGAGGTCCCGGGGCAGCGCCTCGCCGCCGGTGAGCCGCAGCCGCACCGACGCCGGCACCCCACCGGCGGCCAGCAGGAGCCGCCAGGTGGCCGGGGTGGCCTGGAGCACCGTCGTCCCGCTCTCGGCCAGCCGGCGGCGCAGGGCCGGCCCGTCCGCCGTCTCGTCGGCGCCGACCACCAGCAGCGGGACGTCGCACATCAGCGGCAGGATCAACTCCACCACGGAGATGTCGAACGAGAGGGTGGTGACCGCCGCGAGCAGGTCACCCGGTCCGAGGTCGAGGTCGGCCCGGAAGGAGACGAGCAGGTTGAGCACGGCCCGGTGCGGGACGGCCACGCCCTTCGGGCGGCCGGTCGAGCCGGAGGTGTAGAGCAGGTACGCCAGCGCGTCCGGGTGCGGGGTGACCGTCGGCACCGGCTGGTCCGCGCCGGTGCCGGCCGTCCCGTCGGCGTCGGCGTCGGCGTCGGCGTCGGCGTCGGCGTCGGCGTCGGCGTCGGCGCAATCGACGACGTCGGTGGCGGTGTCGTCGAGGAGCAGTACGGTCGGGGTCTCGGCCAGCACCCCGGCCAGCCGGTCGGCGACCGCGCGGCTGGTCAGCACCACGCGGGTGCCGGAGTCGGCGAGCATGAACCGCAACCGTTCCGCCGGCAGGGCGGGGTCGAGCGGAAGGTAGCCGGCTCCGGCGCGCCACACCCCGAGCACCGCGGCGACCATCCCGACGCCCCGGTCCAGGCAGATGCCCACCGGCGTGTCCGGGCCGACCCCGGCGGCGCGCAGCCGACCGGCGATCCGGGCGGCCCGACGGTGCAGTTCGGCCCGGTCGAGCTGGCCGTCCGGACCGGTGACCGCCGGTGGGGAGCCGGGCGCGGCCGGGCCGGTGGGCAGCAGTTCCAGCACCGAGGACACCGCGGGCAGCGGCCGGTCGGTGGCGTTCCACTCCACCAGGGCCTGCCGCAGTTCCGCGCCGTCCAGCAGCGGAATCCGGTCCAGGGGACGGTCCGGGTCGGCGACCGCCGTCGCCAGCAGGATGCACAGGTGCCGACCGAGCCGGTCCACGGTGGCGACGTCGAACAGCGCGGTGTCGTACTCGAACGCCAGCCGCAACGCGCCGTCGCCGGTCCGCTCCCCGACCAGGGTCAGGTCGAACTTCGCCGAGCCGCTGTCCACCTCCAGCGTGGTGGCCGTGCAGCCGGTGAGCCGGAACCCGTCGTACGGCGCGTTCTGGAGGACGAGTTGGGCCTGGAAGACCGGCGCGTGGGCCAGGCTGCGGTCCGGCTGCAACTCCTCCACGAGCTTCTCGAAGGGCAGCTCGGCGTTGCCGAGGCCGGTGAGCACGACCTCGCGTACCCGGCCGACCAGTTCCCGCAGCGACGGCGATCCGGCCGTCGACACCCGCAGGGCGACGGTGTTGACGAAGAACCCGATCAGCCCCTCCAGGTCGGGATGGTCCCGGCCGGCGACCGGGGTGCCGACGACGATGTCGTCCTGGCCGCTGTGTCGGGACAGGACCGCCTGGAAGCCGGCGAGCAGGGTCATGAAGAGGGTGACCCCGGCCGTCCGGTTGAACTCCTCGACCCGGCTGGTGACCTCCGCCGGGAGGGTGAGGTAGTGGGCCGCGCCCCGCTGGGAACGGCTCGTCGGGCGGGGCCGGTCGGTGGGCAGGGAGAGCAGGGCCGGAGCGCCACGCAGATGGGCCAGCCAGTGGTCGAGCTGCCCGCGCAGGGTGCCCCCGGCCAGCCGGTCCCGTTGCCAGACGGCGAAGTCGGCGTACTGGGTGGGCAGCGCGGGCAGGCGGGCCGGCTCGCCGGCCAGCGCGGCGGCGTACGCGGTGTCCAGCTCCCGGAACAGCACCCCCAGCGACCACGCGTCGGAGACGATGTGGTGCAGGCAGAACGACAGGTGGTGCCGGTCGGTGTCGGTCCGGACCACCACCACCCGCAGCAGCGGACCGACGGTCAGGTCGAACGGCGTCCGGGCCTGCTCCCACACCAGCCGGGTGGCCTCGGCGTCCCGGTCGGCCGCCGGCAGCCCGGTCAGGTCGACCACGGTCAGGTCCGGTACGCCGGTCGGGTGGACCACCTGCACCGGCTCCCCACCGGACTCGGCGAAGGTGGTCCGCAGCGCACCGTGCCGGGCCACGATCGCGGCCAGGGCGGTGCGCAGCGCGTCGACGTCCAGCGGGCCGCGTACCCGGAACGCCACCGGGATGTTGTAGACCGGGTCGGCGCCGGTGAGACGGTCCAGGAACCACAGCCGACGCTGGCCGAAGGAGGCCGGGTGCCGGCGGGGAGCGCGGGCCCGTTCGGCGAGCAGCCGGGCGAGCAGTGCCCGCTTGTCCCCGGCGGCTCCGGCGGCGGAGTCGGCCGTGCTCATCCCACCTCCTGACCGAGAAGCTGGCGCAGCGCCGGCGCGCCGGTGGGGGCCTCGGGCACGGTGAGGCCGTGCCGGGCGGCCGCCGCGGCGATCTGTCGGCGCAGCGCGCCGGGCGCGCTGTGCGCGAAGAACCGCAGGTACGCCGCGCAGGTCACCGGGTCGTCGACGAGGAACGGCAGGTCGCTGGCGACCATGTGCCGGACCACCAGCATCGGCACCGGGCTGTGCAGGGGCCGGAACTCGGTGTTCCACAGGCCGCCCTTGTCCGGCGGACCGTCGTGGAACTCGCCGAGCATCAGACCCTGTTCGGTGTACGCCGGCTTGAGTCGCGCCTGGGTGCGGTCCACCGCTTCCCGGGCCACGTCGGCGGGCAGGTCGGGCAGGGTGAGCAGGATCGTCTTGAACTGGGCGGCCGGTCCGGCGAGCGGCTCCAGGCCGGCGAACCAGTCCCGGTACCCGGCCAGCACGGTGTCCAGCTCGACCGGGTCGACACTGCTTCCCCGGTGGACGGCCAGGTAGAAGGTGTCCCGGTCCAGCGAGCCCTGCGCGAAGGGACAGACCGGTCCCCGGCGGCCCAGCTCCGGGTGCGGCTCGCAGAGGTACTCCCGGGCCCAGGCGACGACCGCCCGCAGCTGGTCGACCGCGCCGTCGAGCAGCGGGTGCGGCGGCTCGGCGGACAGGTCGGCCGCGGTGAACAGGATCTGTCCGGGAAGGAGCGAATGGGTCAGCACGATGTCCGCCGCCCCCCGGCCCGGCGTCCGGCGCGCAGCCCGGCGGCGAGGGCGGCCACGGCGCCCAGGGCGAGACCGGCGCCGGCCACACGCAGGACACGCTCCTGGCGACGGGCCTGGGCCAACGCGTCGGCGTACGGGGTGGTGGTGTGGGCGACCATCGTGTACAGCGGCACCCAGCGCCCCGGCAGCAGCCGGGTCAGCACCCGGTCGGCGGCGGCGGAGAGGGTGTACCCGGTTCGGTGCACCCGGTCCCGCAGGTCGACGAAGTTGGCGGTCGACAGGTCGGCGAGCACGTCGGTGTGCGGCTTGCGGGCCGCCTCGTACGCGGCCAGCGCCGCCGCCCGGTCCGTCGGATGGTCGGCGAGGCAGCCGTCGAGCACCAGGCAGTCCTCGAAGGCGGAGTTCATGCCCTGCCCGTAGAACGGGTAGACCGCGTGCGCGGCGTCCCCGATCAGCACCACCTTGTCGGCGTGCCGCCAGGGGGCGGTGCGCACGGTGACCAGGTGCCCGGTCGGGTGTCCGGCGATCTCGTCGACCAGGTTCGGCATCAGGTCCTCGGCGTCCGGGAAGTGCCGGCGGAAGAAGTCCCGTACCGCCGCCGGGGTGTCCAGCGCGGCGAAGCTCACCGGCCCCTCGTGGGCCATGAACAGCGAGCAGGTCAGCGAGCCGTCCCGGTTGGGGTGCGCCACCATCAGCGCCTCGTGGCCGGGCCAGACGTGCAACGCCTCCAGCCGGACCCGGGGAGAGCCGTCCGGGCCGATCGGGATGGTCAGCTCCTTGTACCCCCAGGGCAGGAACTCCTGGGCGTAGTCGCTGCGCAGTCCGTGCTGCATCTGCTGCCGGACGGTGGAGAACACGCCGTCGGCGCCGACCACCCAGTCGGCGGTGATCCGGGTCGGTTCCCCGCCGCCGGTCGGGGCGACCTCGACGGTCGCGGTGTCCCGGTCCAGCCGGGTCAGCCGGCTGCCGAAGTGGAACCGGACCTCCGGTTCCGCCTCGGCGGCCTCCACGACCAGTGAGATCAGCTCGTCGCGGAGCACCGAGTGGAGGATCTCGTGTTCCCGCACCCCGTACGGCTGGAAGCGCACCGAGCCGTCCGGGGCGTGCACCACCCGGCCGCGCATCGGCACGCTGCGCTTGAGCACGTCGTCGAGGAGACCCACCCCGTCGAGGGCACGCATGCCCCGGGCGGAGAGGCCGAGGTTGATCGACCGGCCGCCCGCGCCGGCCGGGGCGGTGCGGGGGTCGGGCCGTCGCTCGTGGACGTCGACCGTGTAGCCGCGGCGGGCGAGGTAGAGCGCGGCGAGCGAGCCGGCCAGGCCGGCTCCGATGACGACCACCCGTTCCCGGTGCGGGGTCACATGTCCTCCTCGGCGATCAGGGTGTCCAGGAGCGCGTCGACCTCGCTGTCGGAGAGGTCGTCGAGTGAGGCGAGCAGGTCCTGCGGGGTTGGCCCGGCGGGACCGATGCGGTCGGTGCCGGCGGGGGCCTCGACCCCGGCGGCGACGATGACGGCGAGTTCGGCGATCGTGGGCGCGGCGAAGAGGCTGCGCAGCGCCAACTCGGTGCCGAAGGTGGTGCGGACGCGGGCGATCAACCTAGTCGCGGTCAGCGAGTGCCCGCCGAGGGCGAAGAAGTTGTCGTGCACGCCCACCTCGTCCCGGCCGAGCACGTCCCGCCAGAGCGCGGCGAGCTGCTCCTCGACCGGGTCGCGCGGCGCGGTGGGCCCGTCGCCGCTGGTCTCCCGCCAGGTCGGCTCGGGCAGCGCCCGCCGGTCCCGTTTGCCGCTGGCGGTACGGGGCAGCGCGTCGAGGACGACCAGGGTCGCCGGCACCATGTACTCGGGCAGGCGGCGGGCCAGCGCGGCGCGCACCTGCGGCCAGAGCGAGACGGCGTCGACACCGGCCGGCTCGGTGACCGCGTACGCGGCGAGCCGGACGTCCGCCCCCGTCCCCCAGGTGGTCACCACGGCGTCCCGGACGCCGGGCTGGTCGCGCAGCGCGGCCTCGATCTCGCCCAGCTCGATCCGGAACCCGCGCACCTTGACCTGTTGGTCGGCCCGGCCGAGGTATTCCAGCCGTCCGTCGGGCAGCCGCCGGGCCAGGTCGCCGGTGGCGTAGAGCCGCCCGCCGGGGCGGTCGCCGAACGGGTCGGGCCGGAACCGGTCGGCGGTGAGGGCTGGCTGGCTGTGGTAGCCCCGCGCGACCCCGGCTCCCCCGATGTGGATCTCACCGACCACCCCGTCGGGCACCGGCTCGCCGGCCGCGTCGAGCAGGTGGACGCGGGTGTTCGCGCAGGGCCGCCCGAGGTCGACCGGGCCGGTGGCGTCGACCGGACCGGCCGAGGAGTAGATCGTGGTCTCCGACGGGCCGTACCCGTTGAGCACCCGCGCCCCGTCGGCGCGCAGCCGGTCGGCCAGGTCACGGGTGAGCGCCTCGCCGCCGCTGATCCGCAGCCGCACGCCGGCCGGTACGCCCCGCGCGGCGACCAGCATCCGCCAGGTGGCCGGGGTGCCCTGGAGCACGGTGACGCCCCGGTCGGTCAGGGCGGTGTGCAGGGCGGTGGCGTCGAGCGCGGTGTCCGCGTCGAGCATCTCGATCCGGGCGCCAGCCAGCAGCGGCAGCACCAGCTCCACCACGGAGATGTCGAACGCCGGGGTGGTGATGGCGGCGACCCGGTCGGCGGGGGTCAGGTCGAGCAGCCGGTGGAACCCGACGAGCAGGTTGACCACCGCGCCGTGGGTGACCGCGACGCCCTTGGGACGGCCGGTGGAGCCGGAGGTGTAGAGCAGATAGGCCAGCCCGTCCGGGTGACCGGCGACCGGCGGCGGGTCGGTGGGGAGCCCGGTCGGGTCGAGCTGGTCGAGGCGGAGCACGACCGGCACGGTGGTGCCGGCGGCGGCCACCGCCCCGGCGGCGTGGGCCGCGCCGGTGGCGTCGGTGAGCACCACCGGCGGGGCGGCGTCGGCCAGCATGGTGGCGAGGCGGTCGGTCGGCAGCCCCGGGTCGAGGGGCAGGTAGCCGGCGCCGGCCCGCCAGACGCCGAGGACCGCCGCGACCAGGTCGGTGCCCCGGCCGAGGCAGAGCCCGACCGGGGTGTCCGGGCCGACGCCGTGGCGGCGCAGCAGGTGGGCGATCCGGTTGGCGCGTACGGCGAGGTCCCGGTGGCGCAGCGCGCCGTCCGGTGCGGCGACCGCCACGGCGTCGACGTCGACGGGCGGGTGAAGGTCGAGCAGTTCACCGACCGTGGCCACCGGGGGCAGCGGCAGGTCGGTGTCGTTGCCGGCGCGCAGCAGCCGCTCCCGCTCCCCCGCGTCCAGCATCGGCAGCTCGTCGACGGGGGTGCCGGGCCGGTCCAGGGCGGCGGCGAGGAGCGTGAGGTACCGGTCGGCGAGGCCGGCGACGCGGGCGGGGTCGTAGAGGTCGGTGCGGTAGGTGATCCGCCCGGTCAGGCCGTCCGGCCGGTCCTCGACGGTGAGCGTCAGGTCGAACTTGACCGTGCCGTTCTCCCACAGGCGCGGGGTGAACCGCAGGCCGGCCGAGGTGTCCGGGGCCGGCGGTTCGTCCAGCGCGAACATCACCTGAACCACCGGGGCGTGCGCGAGGCTGCGGCTGGGGGCCAGCCGGTCCACGATCCGGTCGAAGGGGACGTCCTGCCGGGACTGGACGGCGGTGGCGGTGGACCGGGCCTGGGCGAGCACGCCGGTGAAGTCCGGCCGGTCGGTGAACCGGGCCCGCAGCGCGAGGGTGTTGGCGAAGAAGCCCACCACGTCCCGGGTCTCCGGTCGGGTCCGACCGGCCACCGGCACCGCCACCAGCAGGTCGTCGGCGCCGGTGAGCCGGTGCAGCAGCACCTGGAAGCCGGCCAGCAGCCGGGTGAACAGGGTGCCGTCCCGGCCGGCGCGCAGTCGGGCGGTCAGCGCGTCGGGGAAAACGAACCGGACCTCGCCGCCGGCGTCGGACTGCTCGGCCGGGCGGGGCCGGTCGGCGGGCAGGTCCAGCAGGGTCGGCGCGCCGGACAGCTCGGCGTGCCAGAAGTCCAGGTCGGCGTCGAAGGCGCCCTGCTCGTCCTGCTCGCGCTGCCAGACGGCGAAGTCGGCGTACTGCACCGGCGGTGGGGGCAGGTCGGGGTGGGCGCCGGCGGCCAGGGCGGCGTAACCGGCGGCGAGTTCCCGGAAGACGACCCCGAACGACCAGCCGTCGGCCACCGCGTGGTGCACCACGACGGTGAGCACGTGCGCGTCGGCGGACCGGCGGATCAACCCGAACCGGGCCAGCGGACCGGTGTCCAGGTCGAAGGGCTCCCGGGCGGCGGCGTCCACCAGGTCGGGCCAGTGGTCGCCGCCGTCGACGACCGGCAGCCGGACCGGCGCGGCCGGGGCGACCACCTGGGCGGGTTCCCCGTCGACGGCGGTGAAGTGGGTGCGCAGCGCCTCGTGCCGGTCCACCAGCCAACTCAGGGTGGACTCCAGCGCGGCCACGTCGAGCGGGCCGTCCAGTTCGACCGCCCAGGCGATGTGGTAGGTCACCGCGCCCGGGGTCATCTGGTCGATCATCCACAGTCGACGTTGGGTGAACGACGACGGCAGGACATAGGTTTCGGTGTTCATACTCCCGCCTGGGTGCGGTGGGGACGGTCCGACCGCCGGTCGGCGGCCGGAGTGCCGGGCACGGTCTTCTCGACCGCACCGGGGGTACGCGTGTCGACGGCGACCAGGCGCAGTTCCGCCGTCCGGTGCCGGCCCTGCGCGTCGGTGAGCCAGGTCTGGTCCGGACCGGGCAGCATCTCGGTGAGCCGTACGGTGGACTCGGGGTCGTGGCCGACGGTGCGGCGCACCGCGCGGGCGAAGACGTCCACCGCGGCGAGGCTGGCGAAGTCCAGGTGGAAGGGCTTCTCCTCGGCCGGTGTCTTGACGAAGACGTGCCGGGGCAGGGCGTGCTCCCGCTGCCAGCGCCGGACCTGGTGGAACCGCTCGCCCTCGTCGGGCAGCCCGGCGAAGTCCAGCCCGGCGGCGGGGAACCGCCAGCTCTCCCGGGCCAGCACCACCCGGTCGACGGTGATCCGGGGCTGGTGGTCGGCCGGCCGCCGGATGTCGAACCGCTGCACCAGCTGCACCATCAGCGCCTCCCCCAGCACCTCGGTCAACGGCAGCCGGTGCCGGCCGTCCCGGCTGTGCACGGTCAGCACGCCGTCGACCGGCCCGAGGAGGCAGTCGGCCACCGGCAGCGACGTGACCGGGTCGAGCCCGCAGCTGTCGTGGCCGAAGACCAGGTGCAGGTCCCGGTCGGTGACCAGCTTGTCGGTCAGCCGGGACGACGCGCCGCCCTCCTCCCCCGTGGCGGCCAGGGTGATCCGGCCGTACGGCAGGTCGGCGGCCATCGCGGCGCGCAGCTCCTCCGGCGCGGGGTGCTGGGCGACGAACAGCGCCGACCGCAGCGTGTTCACCCCCGGGTGCACCTCGCCGACCACCCAGTGGAAGTCCCCGCGCGCCACCGCGTCCGGCCCGTCCGCGGCGAGCAGCACGTCCGGGCTGTGCTGGTACGCGCCGACCCAGCCGGGGCGGGGTGCGGCGAACGCCTCCGCCACTCGGTCGGCCAGGTCGGCGGAGACAGCGGTGATCCGGTGGTCGACGGCGTCGGGCAGGATCTTCGCCCACCGGTCCTGGAGCGCGCGCACCACCGGCGCGATCAGCTTCTCCGGCGGGTCGAAGAGCAGGTCGTTGGCCCAGAGCCAGAAGTCGGCGAAGGACACCGTGTCGCTGCCGGTGCGGGCCACCAGTTCCCGGTACCGCTCGGTGAAGGCCCGCCGGAACAGCGCCGCCCCGGCGGAGGTGAACCAGCGGGCACTCTCCAGCAGCAGGGTCAGCGCCGGCCAGCAGGTGGCGACGAGGTCGGTGGAGAGGGTGACCTCGGTGCCGGACCGGCAGTCCTCGTAGACCAGGGTCCGCCCGGCGTAGGTCCGGCCGGCGCGACGGGTCGGCGCGGTGCCGGTGAGCGAGGTGAACCGCTCCTCCAGCGCCTCGATCGCCGCACCGAGCCGGTCGGCGTCCCCGGCCGCCGCGGTCACCTCGTCGCGGGCCCGTTCGAGGTCGTCGAGGGCGGCCAGGGCCGGCTCCCGTACGGTCGGGTCGCCGATCGCGGCCAGTCGGGCCCACAGCGCGCGTTCCGGGAAGAGGTCCTCCTTGGGTACCTCCAGCGACCACGAGATCCGGCGTTCCCGGCGCAGCTCGTCGAGCATCCGGTAGACCTGTTCGCTGGTGGCGATCCCGGTGTCCGGGTCGGCGACCAGCGCGGCGGCGATCTCGCCGGCCGGCCGCGTGCCGTCGCAGGCGCGCAGCAGCCGGGCCGTCGCCGGCGGCAGGTCGACCGGTGAGGTCAGCGGCATGCGCAGCTCGTCGCCGAGGACGGCCAGGAAGGGCATCCGGCGCGGCACCAGCCACGGCCGCAACCCCGGTTCGCGGGCGGCGAGTGCCTCGGCCACCTCCACCACCGCCCAGTTCTCCAGGTAGACGGTGCGACGGGCGAGCGGCGCGGCACCGTGGTGGACGGCGAGCGCGGACGGGGCGTCGGTGATCCGGGCCCAGCCGACCGGGCCGAAGAAACCGATGGTGTCGTTCTTGACGCAGTAGCGCTGGAGGTAGGTGGCGACCAGCGCCTCGTGCTGGCGGTGCCGGGAGTCGCGCCGGTCCCCGGCGGCCCGGACCGGGTCCACGCCGGTCCGCAGCGCGTGCCGGTTCTGCCAGGTCACCGCCTCGCGGAACGACGGGTCGGCGGCGGTGGCCCGCAACGCCTCGGCGCGGGCCGCGCCGGCCCGGTCGTACGCGGCCCGGTACGCCACGAGCGCGGCGTCCCGTGCGTCGTGGGCGGCGCGGAGCGCCGCGTGGGCGTGGACCAGCGCCCCGCCGTCGACCGACGCGGCACCGGCGGGCAGCGGCTCGGGTGGGGTGTCCCGGCGGAGCTGGCGGACCGCCCGGTTCCAGCCGGTCCGCTCCCCCGCCGGGCTGGCCGCCCGCGCACGGCGCAGCCGTTCGGCCAGGTCCCGTCGGGCCCCGGTGAGTCGCTCCCCGGCCGTGAGCAGCGCGTCGGCGGCCCGCACCAGGTCCGGGTCCCCCAGGGCGGTCAGCGTCTCGACCGGGAAGCCGGCGGCCCGCAACCCGACCCAGCGCCACAGGGCCCACGGCCCGGGGACCGGACGGACCAGGTGAGCCGATCCTTCGGCCGGGCTCTGCGCCGACCGGTACCCGCGCCGGTCCCGGCGGACCACCCCGGTGGACGCGCGTACGCCGGAGGCGTGGTGGGCGACGGCGTCGGCCAGCGCGGCGAGTGTCGGCCGCTCGTAGACCACGCGGACCGGCAGGTCGACGCCGAACCGGTCGGCCACGACGAAGGTGAGCCGGGTGGCCAGCAGCGAGTTCCCGCCGAGGAGGAAGAAGTCGTCGTCGGCCCGGGCCGGTGCGGCGCCGAGCAGCTCGGCCCAGACCTCGGCCAGCCGGAGGTGGGCCGGGTCGGTCAGGTCGGCGGGCGGCCGGTCGGACGGTGGTTCCGGCAGGGGCAGGGCCCGGCGGTCGACCTTGCCGTTACGGGTCAGCGGCAGGGCGGGCAGGACCAGGTGGGCGGCCGGGCGCAGGTGGACGGGAAGACGCTCGGCGGCGTACCGGGCCAGGTCCTCGGGGCGCGGCGCGGCCTGGCCGGGTCGGGGGGTCAGGTAGGCGAGCAGGCGGCGTCGTTCCCCCTCCCCGTCGACGACCACGACCGCGTCCCCGACGTCCGGGTGGGTACGCAGCACCGCGGCCACCTCGCCCGGCTCGACCCGGAAGCCCCGGATCTTGACCTGTCCGTCGATCCGACCGAGGAAGTCGAGGGTGCCGTCCGGTCGCCAGCGGACCAGGTCGCCGGTGCGGTACATCCGGGCGCCCGGACGCGGGTCGAACGGGTCCGGCAGGAACGCCGCCGCGGTCGCCCCCGGACGGCCGAGGTAGCCCCGGGCCAGCCCGACGCCACCGGTGTACAGCTCGCCGGGCACCCCGACCGGCACCTCGCGTCCCTGCGGGTCGAGGACGTACACCGTGGACCGGGGCACCGGACGGCCGATCGGCACCGGATCCGGCACCGCCTGCGGGTCGGTCATCGGGTGCACGCAGGTGAAGGTGGTGTTCTCGGTCGGACCGTACCCGTTGACCAGGGGCGCGCCGCCGCGCACCCGGAGCGCCCGGCGGACCGCCTCCGGGGCGAGCACGTCCCCACCGGCGAGCAGTTGACCGACCCCGGCGAGGCACGCCGGGTCGAACTCGACCAGTTGGTGGAAGAGTCCGGCGGTCAGCCAGAGCACCGAGATCCGTTCCCGGCGCAGCAGCCGGGCCAGTTCGGCGAGATCGGGCGCACCGGCCGGGGCCACCACCAGCCGGGCCCCGTTGGTCAGGGCGCCCCAGATCTCCAGGGTGGCCGCGTCGAACGCCACCGGGGCCAGGTGCAGCACGGTCTCGTCCGGGCCCAGGCGCAGGTAGCCGGGCAGGTGGACGAGGCGGACCACGGCGGCGTGCGGGACCGCGACCCCCTTGGGGGTGCCGGTGGACCCGGAGGTGAAGCTGACGTAGGCCAGTCCGGACGGGTGCAGCCGCCGGGCCGGCACCGCACGGTCGCCGGGGACCGGGGCTCCGGACGGCTGACCGGCGGCGGGCGTGTCCGGGGCCGGGCGGCCGGCGGTGGGCTCGTCCAGGCGGAGCAGTCGGGTCGCGCCCGGCACGTCGCCGGTGGCCAGCACCAGCGGGTCACCGGCGACGGCGAGCAGCTGCCGGGTCCGGGCGGGCGGGTCGTCCGGATCCAGCGGCAGGTACGCGCCGCCGGCCTTGAGGACGGCGAGGAGCGTGACGACCAGGTCCACCGAGCGGGGCAGGGCCACCGCCACCGGCTCGTCCGGTCGCACCCCGGCGGCCACGAGCCGGTCGGCGAGACGGTCGGCGCGTTCCTCCAGCTCCCGGTAGCGCAGGACGGTGCCGTCGGTGCCGACCAGGGCGACCGCGTCGGGCTGCCGGTGGGCCACGGCGGCGACCAGGTCCGGCACGGTGGCGTCGGCCGGGTACGGCCCGGCGGGTTCGGTGGCGGCGCGGAAGCCGGCCAGCAGGGCTTGGTCGGTCGGGTCGGTCAGGGGCAGCGCGGACACCGGCCGGTCGGTTCCGGCAGCCAGCCCGGTGAGGACGAGCAGGAACTGGCGCAGCATCGCGTCCGCACCGGCCGCGGAGAGCCGGCGGCGGTCGTGGTAGAGGAGCGCGGTCAGCGTCGGCTCGCCGTAGACGCAGACGGTGACGGGCGGACCGGGGTGCCGGTGGACACGGGCGACCCGCTCGCCCCAGCCGGGCACCGATCGGCTCAGCGCGGTCTGGAGGTCCTGGTGCTCGTACATCAGGAGGCTGTCGAAGAGCGGGGTGCTGGCCGGCACGCCGCTCCAGCGCTGGATCTCGGCCAGCGGGGCGAGCTGGTGCGGACGGACCTCGTCGATCTGCCGCCGGACGTCGAGCAGCCAGTCGCGTACCGGCCGGTCCGGCTCGACCCGGATCCGCGTCGGCACCGTGTTGATCAGAAGGCCCAGCATCCGGTCGGCGCCGTCCACGGTGTCCCGGCGGCAGGTGCGGGTGGAGCCGAACACCACGTCGTCTGTTCCGGCGTAGCGGTGCAGCAGCACCGACCAGGCCGCGGTGACCAGGGTGCCGAGGGACACCCCGACGCTCCGGGCCGTGGCGACGAGCGCGGCGGTGGTCCCGGCGTCGAGGGACCGGGTGGTCTCGCGGACCGACGACGCGTCACGGGGCGGGGCGTCCGGACGGTCGGTCAGCGGCAACGGGGTCGGCATCCGCGCCCCGGCCAGCCGGGTGCTCCAGAACCGCTGGTCGGCGTGCAGGGGCCGGCCGGCCGCCCACTCCGCGTAGTCGCGGAACGGCGGCCGGTGCGGGGCCACGTACGGGCGACCGGCGACGAGCGCGTCGTGCTCGGCGCAGACCTCGTCGAGCAGCATGTGCACCGAGCGCCCGTCGAGGATGGCGTGGTGCAGGGTGACCGCCAGGGTGTGCCGGTCCGCCCCGTGCGTGATCAGGGTGACGCGGGCCAGCGGCGCGGTCGAGGAGTCGAAGCCGGCGGCCCGGTCGTCGGCGAGATAGCGGGCCAGCCGCTCGGCACGGCCGGCGGGCGACCGGACGGACCAGTCGTGGTGCACCACCGGCAGGCTCGCCCGCGCGCGGACCTCCTGCGCCGGGTGGCCGTCACCGGGCCAGACGAAGGCCGTGCGCAGCACCGGATGCCGGGCGGTGGCGTGCTGCCAGGCGGTCCGCATGGCGGTCGGATCCAACGGCGCCGGCCAGTCGACGACCACCTGGAGGATGTCGATACCCGACCCGGGCTGGTGCGCCTGGCTGAAGAGCATGCCCGGTTGCAACGTGACCGTGCCGTACCGGCCGTCGGTGTCTGCGTCGGAGGACATTGCCGGCACCTGTACTCCTTCACATCCGGCGAACCGGACAAGAAACACCCTAGAAACCAGAGATGACCTTGGGGAATGCGGAATTCTGACGTCCGTTATCCGCCTTGCCCAGCAGGCTTTCCGGCGGTGGCCACGGCAGACAAGAAGCTACGAGGGCGATTCAGGTCTGTCAACAGTCACGATCCAGGTTCGCCGGCTCCCGGTCAACATCGGACGGACCGTCACCGGTCCGTCCGACAGGAGGGAAACCGACACGATTCCCGGAAGGACCGGAAGTGTTTATTCCACAATGGATTTAGGTGGACGAGGCTCGCCGGCCGCGTCGCGGGCGGCGGGGATCCGCGGTCGGCCACTGGCGACCCGGGGCGTGCCGGAGCTCCGGCACGCCCCGTCCGGCGACCGGACCGTCAGCCGACCCGCTCCTGGTCGGCCAGCCAGTTCCGCAGGCTGCGTGGACGCATGTCGGTCCAGACCTCGTCGATGTGGGCCAGGCAGCTGGCCCGGTCGCCGCTGACCCCGACCGGCCGCCAGCCGACCGGAATGTCCGACCCGTCCGGCCAGATCGAGTACTGCTCCTCGTCGTTGACGACGACCTGGTACGAGCGCCGGTCCTCGGATTCTTCCATCGCCACTCTCCCGGTGCGGTGATGCCCACGAATTAGAGCGCGACTCTACCGTCCAATACGACCGGTCACAGTTGACCGATCGGTGACGCCGACCCATCCGATCGATTGTCTAATATTGACTGATCGCGCATCGACGTCGGACCGGTAATGCGAACGGCCAGTCGACGGAAAAGCACCACGGCAGTGACGTCCGCACCTCGTACGGTAACCGTTCCCGCCATTGCCCGGGTCGGACCCGCGCCGGGCGGTCCGTGGCCGGGGTGACCGGAACGCGCGACGCCGCCGGGGCGGACCACCACGGTCTCCGCCGGTCACGCCCCCCGAAGGTGCCCGCCGGCGGCACACCCGGCACCGGCGCCCGCCACGACGTCGAGGACGCCGAGCAGGCGGGCCAGGGCGATCGCCTCGGCGCGGGTCAGGGCCAGGCTGCACGTGCTGTCCGGGTCGGCGCCGTCGTCGTGTACGAGGTCCCGACGGCCACCGACGTGGTGGACCACCACGCCGATCCGACGGCCCTCCTCGGTGACGAACGAGTGCCGGAGCCCGATGCCGGGCAGCGGGGTCGACTCCAGGTCCATGACAACCTCACAGCGGTGACGACGACAGGGGTGTGCCAGGGCGGACGGCCCGCCCACGTCAGTCGCGCCGGTCGGCGTCGACCCGGCCGCCGGGTGATCCGGACGGGGCGGGCGGATGCGGCGGCACGCCACGCACCCGACCGGCCCGCACGCGATCCACCGGACGGGCACGCGGCCCCGTCCGCCCGCGCCGGTGACCGGGGTTCCGGCGGGGAGGCTCGACACGCGGCGCGATCCGGTCGGGTGGACGACGTCTCAGACGCGGGCCGGCAGGACGGGCGGGGCCCGGTCCGCGGACCAGGCCGGCACACAGCCGGGAACGGCCCGCCGGGTCAGCCGGAACACGATGCACAGGCCGACCGCCCGGGTGGCGCAGAGCACCATCACCAGCACGGCCAGCACGGCCAACGTCGACAGCGGCTTGCGCTGGGCGACGTCGGAACGGGCTGGCCGGGTCCACATGGGGCCACCATAGCCGGGCCGGCCGGGCGACAACCATGACAAACCAATGTCAAACCCGTGGCCGGGGCGACGCCGAGACGGCGCGGCGACCAGCGCCGCCGGATGTTCCCGGTCACCTCGACACCGGGGCGGACGGCAGCGGTCCGGACGGCAGCGGTCCGGACGGCAGCGGGTGGCGGGGCGTCGACGCCCCGCCACCGTCGGCGAACTGTGGTCAGTAGCCGTGCTTCTGCTGGCACGGCACGCAGAACCGGGCGTGCGGTAGTGCCTGCAGACGCTCGACGGGGATCGCCCCGCCACACTTTTCGCACACCTCGTAGCGCCCCTCGGCGATCCGCCGCAGCGCGCCGGTGATCTGCTCCAGGCTCTGCCGGGTGGCGGCCACCAGGGCCGCCTGGGTGTGGGCCTGCTGCGGGTCGCCGGTGTCCGCGGTCAGTTGGGTCAGTCTGGCGCTCTGCTCCTCGAACTGGGAGACCAGCGTGGCGTGCAGCGCGGTCAGCCACTGCGGTTGGGTGGTGCCGGAAGTCTGGATGCTCATGTCGATGCCCTCTTGTCCGGGAAAAAGAAAAAGGGCCGAAGCGGTATGCCGCTTCGCCCTGGGGAGATGACCATGTGGACTACTGGATCGTCATCTCCGGGAGGGCCACGACCGGCCGGCACCGGGCTCGGCAGCCCGCTGGGGCCCGCTGCGGGAGTGACCCCGGCGCTCCGCCCCACTCCTCCGCGCAGCACCGGACGCGCCACCGGGGTGGTTACGGTACGGGCCGGGCGGACGGGCGGACGCATCGGCCCACCATAGGCCGTCCGCGCGCACAAACCAACCGACATCGGCGGCTCTGGCCGGGCAGGCGCTCGGCAGATGCTTTATATCTTGGGTGAATTTGTCCCATTCGAGAAGATTCGCGGCCGAGGGTGTCGCGTCCGAGCCGAACCGCCCTGCCCCGCGCCCGGCGGAATACCGGCCGCCCACCGTACGACGGCTGGGCACACTCGCGGAGCTGACCAGGGGCGGCACCGCAGGACCCGACGACGGGCTCGGCGGCGCGGGCGACGATGGGTCGGTGTGACCGGCCCGCGTCGCCCCGCACGTCCGCACTGCTGCGGGTCCGCCACGCGACCCGGACGTTCGGCCGGCGCCCCGCCTTCACCGACGTCAGCTTCGAGGTCCCGGCCGGTGGGCGACTCCTGCTCGCCGGAGGCAACGGCGCGGGCAAGACGACGCTGCTCCGCTGCCTCGCGGGCACCCTCGCGCTCTCCGACGGCACCGCCGAGATCGCCGGCCGGGCGGTCGGCACGCTCGACGCCCGGCGCATGGTCGGCGTCTGCCTGGCACCGGAACGGAGTCTCTACGAACAGCTCAGCGCGCGGGACAACCTGCTGCTCGTGGCCCGTCTCCGGCTACCGGCCCGCGACGCGTCCCGGGCGGTCGACGGACTCGAGGACGAACTGGGCTTCGGTGACGTCGCGACGGTGCCGGTGAGTGTCTGCTCGGCGGGGATGCGCGCCCGGGTGGCCGTGGCCCGGGCGTTCCTCGACGATCCGGCGCTCGTCCTGCTCGACGAGCCCACCCGGGCGCTCGACGACGACGGCCGGGCCCGCGTGTGGGCGGCACTGGAACGCCGCCCGGGGCTCGCCTGTGTCCTGGCCTCCCACCACGCCACCGACGCGCGGAACTGCCACCAGGTCCTCACGCTTCCGGTCCAGCGGTGACCCTGTCCCGACCGATGGACGGGCCGCCACCGCCCCGGGGCCGCCACCGGCACTGCCGGGCGACCCGTCCCACCGGCCCGACCTCGGGGCGGCGCCGTCGACGCGGCCGTGCGCGTCGGCCCGTTGGCGTGCCGTCCGGGCACTGGTCGTCCGGGACCTCGCCGGCCGGCATCCGTTACGCCCGCCGCTCCTGCTCGATCTGGGCTTCGGGCTGGTCAACCTCGTGGTCTTCCTGGTCATCTCGCGGCTGCTCGCCCCCGACCCCGGCTTCGCCGGCTCACCGAGCTACTTCGACTTCGTCGCGGCCGGGCTCGTCTTCATGCTCGTCCTCCATGCGGCCAGCACCCAACTGACCGCCAGGATCAGCCGGGAGCAGCGTGCGGGAACCCTGGAGATGCTCGTCGCCCAACCGGTGCCGGCCTGGGCACTCGCGCTCGGCCTGACCGGATACCCGATGCTGTTCGCCCTGCTCCGCGTCGCCGTCTACCTGACGGTCCTCGCCCTGTTCCTGGACCTGGACACCGGTGGCGCCAGCTGGATCGGGGTGGCCGTGGTCCTCGTCGCCGCCTGCGCGGCGATGGCGGGCGTCGGCATCGCCCTGATGGCCGTCACGGTGCTGACCGGCCACGGCGACGCGGCCGCCCGACTGCTGGTCGTGGCCCTGTCCTTCGTCTCCGGCACGTACTTCCCGGTCACCGTGCTGCCGGCCGGCCTGGAGTGGGTGAGCGCCGCCCTGCCGACCCGGGTCGCGCCGGGTGGGACGTCTGCTCCGGGGTCGTCCTCGGCCACGTGTCCCCACCCGAGGGCCCGGCCCGGCCGGTCCACACCGGACCACGCGGTGGCGGCACGGAGGCCCGTCCCGCCTCTCCCCTGGCCGCGTTGGAAGAGGCGGTCCTGCCGGCGCTGCGACGTCCACCGTGCCTGGTCAGCTTCTCCGGAGGGCTCGACTCGTCCCTCGTCCTCGCCGTCGCGGTCCGGGTCGCCCGCCGGGCGGGACTGCCGGAGCCGATACCCGCCACCTGGCGGTTCACCGGCGCGCCCCGGGCGGACGAGTCCGACTGGCAGGACCGGGTGGTCGCCGCCCTCGGCTGCCCGTCCTGGCAGGTTCTGCGGGCCGACGACGACCTCGACCCGACCGGCCCGGTCGCGCGACGCATGCTGCTGCGACACGGGCTAATGCACCCGGCGAACGCCCACCTGCACCTGCCCGTCGTGGAGCTGGCGTCGGGCGGCTCCGTGCTCACCGGCGCCGGTGGGGACCAGATCCTCGCCGGCTGGCGACGGCGCCATCCGGGGCCCCCGTACCGCCGGCTCCGGGCCGCCGCCCACCGGTGGTGCCGCAACGCCCGTCGGCGGCCGTCGGCCCGGGACCTGTTCCCCTGGCTGCGCCCCGAGGTCGCCGCCGAGGTCCACCGGCAGCTGCGCGCGGAACGGCGTGCCGAACCGCGCCGGCTCGCCGAACGGATCGCCTGGCACACCGGTCGCCGGGACCTGCGGCTGACCCGCGCGGGTCTGGCCGGGATCGCCGCCGACCACCGGGTACGGCTGGTGCACCCGCTCCTCGACGACCACTTCCTGGCCGCCCTCGGCGACCGGGCCGGTCATCGCCCTCATGGACAGCCGGCCCCGCGTGGTCGACGGCAGCCGGCCGCACCCCCTGCCCGACGACCTGCTCACCGCCGTCCGCGACCACGACCGGATCGCCGACGCCTGGCTTCGGCTGCGCGAGGAGGGCCACGTCTTCGTCGGCGAGCTGCTCGTCGTCCCGGTGCCCGGCACCGACCGGCTGGTCGAACGGCTGGAGGACCTGGGCGCCTGGGTCCGCGACCTCGACTGGCGGATCCACGACCTGGTGGTCGCCCCGGTCACCCGTATCGAGGGCCCCGCCGACGACCACGACCGGTAGGACGTGGGCCGGAGGCGACCGCGTCCCCGGACGGAGGACCGGTCGTCCGCCCGGGAGTCGACCGACGTCCGCACCGGGTGACGCGTCCGGACGTCGTACGGACTCCGGTGGTCAGTGGGCCGGCGAGGGCTCCTCGGCGGGACGACCGGCGGCGTGCCGGGCGTCGGCGAGCGCGACGCCGAGCAGCACGACCGCCGCGACCACCGAGGCGGCCAACGGCGGGGCGAACGCGAGGGGCAGGGCCACCACCGCCAGGGCGACGATGGCGACGACCCGCCGCCGGGACAGCCGGTCGAACACGACGCGTTCCAGCCGGATGCGGCCGTAGAGGAAGAGGGCGGGCCCGCCGAGGATCACCCCCAGCCAGGACGGCTCGGGCCGACCCCCCGGATACTTGAGGGCGATCTCGAAGCCGACCGCGATGGCGACGATGCCCACCACCATCACCAGATGTGCCACCCCGGTCGCCCGACCGGCCGCGAGGCGGTCACCGGACGCGGTGACCGCCTCGGCGAGCACCTGCCCGGAGCGGTAGAAGTAGATCCGCCACAACAGCACCGTCGACAGGAAGGCCACCACCAGCGCCGTCCAGGTCGCGAGGTCGAGACGCTGGTCGGTGAAGGTGATACCGGCGGCCAGCACGCTCTCACCGAGGGCGATCAGCAGCAGCTGCTGGTAGCGCTCGGGAAGGTGGTGGCCGCTGTCCATCGCCCACGCGCTGACCGGCGGGCGCCGCATCCCGGGCAACGGCCAGCGCAGCTGTGCCGCGACCAGGTCCACCGTGATGGCGAGCCCCCAGGCGGCGGCCCGTGCCCCACCGCTGACGAACACACCGGCCAGCCAGATCGTCCCGGACATCCCGGACCACACCACCGAGCGCACGTAGAGGTCCCGCAGCGCGTGCCCGCGCAGGGCGGGAATCAGGACGAGCGGCCGTACGACACGCAGGAGCACGTACGGCAGGACGAACGCCCACGCCCGCCCGGTGAACGCGGCCGGCAGGGACGACGACATGACCAGCAGGCCGAAGGCGCTGGCCAGCACCATCCACTGGATCCTGCGGCGACGGGGGTCGAACCAGCTGGTGATGTGCGCGGTGGTGATCCACAGCCAGATCAACGGCAGGGCCAGGACGAGCAGGTAGCCCAGCGACCGGATCCGCACGAGCGCCTCGTCGGCGGTGATGTCCCGGACCACCCGGTTGACCACCCCGGAGAGGGCGAAGACCAGCACCAGGTCGACGAAGAGCTCCAGGAAGTTCGCCTGCCGCACGTCCTCCCGGCGGTGCAGCAGGTCCTGCCCCCACTTCCCGGTCCGGCGCAGCCCCATACCCGTCATGCTCGCCGGTGGCTCCCCGGCCCATCGGCAGGATGACCGCACCGCCATCCGACGGAGTTCGCACCCCGAGCAGGACCGGTGGGTTCCGCGAGCCCGACGGGCACCCCGGGGCGGTCCCGTTTGCCGGAACCCGGGAGAGGAGCGGGGCCGTCACCTTACGGTGGGGTCATCAGCACCGGCGTCACCAGCGGACGACGGAAGGAACCTGGAGATGACCGCACCGGAGGAAGACCAGGAGAAGACCCCGAAGACCGACCGGGTGCTGTACTCCCCGGACGGGGATCCCCACCACACCACGGCACAGGCGCCCCAGCCGGACGAGCACCTCCCGGCCACGGTCACCCACGACGAGCAGACCGACGTCGTCGACGACGACGAGCAGTGACGGGTGGTCGCCGGTACCGGCCTCGGCCGCCCCTGCCTCCGGGTGTTTGCCGGTCCCGACGCCGGGAAGCCAGCGGCATGGACGGCCCGAGTCACTCGGGCCGGAAACGGGACATGGGGAGGCCGACATGGCAGACCGGGAGCAGATCCACGACCTGCGCCGCCAGGCCCACCAGGCCGGCATCGAGGGGAACTCCAAGATGACCGAGAGCCAGCTGCGCGAGGCCCTGCGCAAGGTCAGCCGGGGTGCCGAACCGCAGATGGCCAAGCGGGAGGCCCGGGGCTGACCGACGTCCCCGCCGACACGACGCCAGCACCCGGGCGGAGTGCTGGCGTCGCCCCCGCTCGGCGGCCTCAGGCCGGTGCCGGATCGGGCTCACGGGACGCCGGTTCGCGGCACCAGCGGCAGCCCTCCCGCTCCGACCAGCTCCGCCGGTCCAGGTCCGCCGGTTCCAGCACGGCCTGGTCGAGGTCCGCCCGCGCCGCCATCCTGAGCTGCCAGACCGCCTCGGTGAACGCGTGGTAGGCCAGGTGGTACTCCCTCGACTGGAGGGTCGCGCCGGCGCGTACCGCGTTGCGGACGGCGATCAACCGGTCGTAGGCCAGTTCCCCGGCCTTGACCAGCTCCACCGTTCCGGCCACGAGCAACCGCTCCCGGGTGGCGAAGACGCCCGCCCGGTGGACCGCCCGGTTCGCGGGCCGGATCCGGTCCCGGGAGCCGTCGTGGTCCTGGGCGACCTCACGCAAGGCGCTGTGCGCCGAGTCGAGCGCCAGGGCGAACTCCAGGCAGTAGCGGACCCGCTCCGCCTCACGATGCTGGCGACGCTGGGCGCGACTGTGCTGCGCCTCCACCATCAACGCGCTGGCGAGAGCGATGACCGCCCCACAGACCACACCGACAACCGGGATCCATTCCACACGTCCAGTTTCCCGCCGGCGTGACGCGATCACCACGGACCGTCGTATCCAGTTCGGACCGGCGAGGAAACACCGGGGAAACCGCCTGGCACGGCGTCCGGCGGGTCACCGGCCGGCACCCACGCCGCACAGCCCGGCCCACTCGAACGGTCCGAGGTCGGGATGCTCGGTACGGATCTCCCGTTGCGCGTGCCGCAATGCCGTGATCACCGGAACGCCCCGGCCGACCTGTCGGACGAGGCTCGCGCCGACGTGCGCCGACGCCACGCTGCCGATCCGCCCGACGCCGGCGACCACCGTGTCGGCGCCGCCGAGCAACGCGCCCACGGCCAGGCTCAACGGGTCGTACCCGTACCGGCTGGACGCCGTACCGCTCCAACAGCCGTTCAGGACGACCAGCGGCGGCAGCCGCCGGGGGGCGAGGGCGTCCATCGTGACACCGTCCGGCCCCAGCCGGGTGTCGGCTCCGGCACGGTCGCCGTGCCCGGAGACATACAGCAGCGCGGGATCCACCACCTCGTCGACCTGCGGCAGCCGGGCGACCGTCCGGTGGTCGCCCGGCCAGTCGTCGAGGGCGGCCCGCTCCACCCGGTGACCGCCCAGGCCACGGTCGAGCAGGCTCACCGCCGGGCCGCCCGGCGTCCGGCCGGGACCGGTGGACACCGTACGGGCCAGCAGCAGTTCCAGCGTCCGCAGGCTCGGCGTCAGACTCACCTCGGCCACGTCGCAGAGGTACCTGCCGTCCCGGATCAGCGCCGCGTGCGGCAGGTGCCACAACCGGGGGTCCGGGGTGATCGCCACCGACCGGGGTCGCTCCGGTGTTCCGGCCCAGACGGCCGGATCGGGCAGCAGGAACGCGCCGAGTTCCGCCCACACCGCCCGGGACACGCCCCGGGGCGGCAGTTGGACGCCGGCGACCAGGATGTCGAGCCGGGCGGCCAACTCCGTGGAGGCGGTCCGCAACGCCGCCCGCCACGCGCCGTGCCGGGGCCGGGTCAGCACCGACGACCACCAGCCGTCGGGGCCCCGACCCAGGTTGACGACCACCACGACGTCGGCCATCGTGTCGAGGGCGGCCGGGGACGGCAGGCGACCCGGCAGCGGTGGCACCGCCAACCGGTCGGGGGCCCGTCCGGAGCGGATCGCCCCGGCGGCGAGCCGGGCCACCGCGAAGACCTCGTCGGCCAGGCCGGGATCGCCGGGTGGCGCGTCGATCCGGGACTCGGCGATGGTGCCGACGGCCCCACCGGAGCGGGTCACCAGCAGCTGGTTCAGCAGGTCGGCACGGCCCGTCTCGGCCACCCGCACGGTGCTCTCCGGATCGTCCAGGACGGTGTGGGCCAGCACCGCCGCCTGGTACACCTCCTCCCGGTGGGCGTGGTTGGCCCAGCGCACGCCCGGTTCGTGCAGCGAGTCGCGTTGCAGGTCGGCGGCGAGCAGCGCGCCCCGCCCCGCCGCGTGCCGCAGCGACGGTGACAGGACGTCGGTCTCCGGGATCCGGTGCAGGTCGTGGAGTGCGAGCATGGTCCGGTTGAGGTCCCGGCCGCCCGGGCGGCCGGCCCGGTCGAGCACCACGGCCAGATGCCGGGCGGCGGTCGCCCCGTCGCCACCCGAGACGATCAGGGCGCGGGCGACGTGCCGGTGCCAGCGCAGCGCCTCCAGCGTGTCGGCCCCCTCGTAGTACGACCTCGTCTCCTTCAGGGTGGCCGCGACGGCCGCCATGTCCCCCCGGCTCTGCAGGACCTCGGCCCGCTCCAGCAGGACCTGACCGAGCCGGTACGCGTCGCCCCGCGCCCGGAACCGGTCCGCCAGGTCGTCGGTGATCCGCAGTGCGTCGTCGAACCGCCCCAGCTCGCGCAACGCCGCGACCTCGCGTAGGCGGGTGTACAGGAAGTTGTTCTCGCTCACCCGCTCGAACGCCGTCGCGGCACGCCGGTACGCGGTGAGCGCCACCTCCGGCCGCCCGAGGACGATCTCCAGGCCACCCTCCCGGAGCGCGACCAGCCCCCGGGTGAACGCGTCGACGTCCCGGGCCTCGGCGAGCTCGCGGGCCTCGCGCAGGAGGTCCCGGGCGGTCACCAACTCGCCCCGGAGGCGTCGGATCGTCGCCGTCTGCATCAGGGCCCGCACGTGTCGCCCGGCGACCCCGGGCGCGTCGGGGTACCGGCGGCACACCGCCAGGGCCCGCTCGCAGCAGGACAGGCCCTCGTCGTAGCGGCGGGTCACCTCGCGCAGGGCCGCCAGCTCCCGCCACGCGTGGGCGTGGAACCGGGCCGTGTCGGCGCCGAGCGGTTCCCGCAGCAGGACGAGGTTCCACACCTCGGCCGCGGTAGGCCCCCCGTTCAGCCGGTGCCGCTGGCCGAGGATGAGGAGCGTCTCACCGAACCGCTGCCGGTCGCCCGTCCGCAGCGCCACCCGGCTCTCGGCCAGCAGGAGCCGGAGCGCCAGGGCCGGACGGTGTTCCCGCCAGGCCACCTCCGACTGCTGCTGGTAGAGGTCGGCCAGGAGTCGCCAGCTGCCCTGCGCGTGCAGACGCACCGCCTCGGGCCGGTGGGGATGGTCCGACGGCATCGCGGCCACGGGATCGGCGAGGTGGTCGAGGAACTCCGTCCGCCCGGGAAGGCTCACCAGGTCACCATCCACTCCCACCATCGACTGTGGACTGTCATCATGGTGCCCATGACACACTCAGCCCCCGGGCGGACGGTCGTCAAGTTCGCCGAGGACGTCGATGATTCCACCCGGGCGCAGCTCACGTCCCGGCTGGAGCACCTGGGGCTGTCGGCGCGGACCGGGTTCGACCTCGGCGACCGGGGTCCCCTCCGGGGGCGGTTCGACCCGGTGGCGGTGGTCACCCTCCTCGACGACCTCACCGCGACGGGCTCGGACCTCGTCGCCGGGGTCGCCCGGATCGCCCGGGGCTGGCTGGTCGCCACGGCCGATCCGGGTTTCGTCGAGGTGGAGGTACGCGCCACCGACCAGGTGTTCCGGGTCCGGGCACGCGACCCCGAGGCGGCGGCCCGACTGCTCGCCACCGTTCTGTCCACCGCCGCCACCGGCCCGGTGGGATGGACCGGGACCGGCTGGGGCCCGGAACCGACCGGGACGGCCGGACCCGCCGGTGGCCCGTCGCCACGGGTGCTGACGCTTGACACCCACTGGTTCTCCGCGAAGGGCGGGCTGAGCACGTTCAACCGCGCCCTGTGCGCCGCGCTCGCCCGCGCCGGCGCGGACGTCGTCTGCGTCGTGCTCCGGCCGTCACCGGAGGAGACCGCCCACGCCCGGGCGGCCGGGGTCACCCTGGTGGCCGCTCCCCCGGCCGCCGCCGACAGCGCCGAACGGGACGGGCTGCTCCGCCGTCCGCCCCTGCCCGACGGCTGGGAGCCGGACCTCGTCGTCGGACACGGCCGGATCACCGGCGCGCACGCCCGGATCCTGGTCGAGGACCATTTCCCCTCGGCTGCCCGCGCGCACGTCGTGCACACCTGGTCGGACCACATCGAGTGGCAACGCGGTGACCGTCCGGACGCCGGCGCCATCGCCGAGCGGCGCTGGAAGGAGGACATCGAGCTGGCCCGCACCGCGACGCGGGCCTTCGGGGTGGGCCCGCTGCTGCACGGTCTGCTCGACCGGGACCTGTCCGCCTGTCCGGACGCCAGCGCCCCGGGACGGATCGACCCGGGCTTCGACCTCGACGGCGACGCCGTGCGGACCCCGCCCCGCTGGCACCAACGCCAGGTCATGCTCTCCGGGCGACTCGACGACTGGCAGGTCAAGGGCCTCGATCTGGCGGCCGGCGCGGTGGGGGCCGCCGTGGAGCTGCTCAGTCCGGGCGGCACGGAACTCGAACTGCTGCTGCGCGGGGTGCCGCCGACCGAACACGGCCGGCTGCGGGAGACGGTCCTGCGCTGGGCGGGCCGGCCCGGGTTGCAGGTCACCCCCCGGACCTACTCCACCGACACCGCCGACGTCCGCGACGACCTGCGCCGGGCGAGCCTGGTGCTCATGCCCTCCCGGGTCGAGGGCTTCGGCCTGGTCGGGCTCGAAGCCGTCGTCGCCGGCACCCCGCTGCTGGTCAGCGCGAACAGCGGGCTGGGGATGCTGCTGTGCGAGGTCCTGCCGCCGGACGACGCGGCGCTGGCGGTGCTGCCGATCGACACCGACGACGCGGTCACCACCCGGCTCTGGGCCGCCCACACCGCCCGGGTCCTGCGCGATCCGTCGGCTGCCTTCGCCGCCGCCGAACGGATCCGCCGGACCATGGCCGAGCGGGTCACCGGGGCGAACGCGGCGGCCGCGGTGCTGGGGACGCTGTCCGGACGGGGAACGCGTCCGGCATGACCGCGTACGTGGCGTCCGCCCTGCGACCGCAGCCACGCCACCACGCCCGACGCGGCGGTGTCCAGTGATGGAGCCGAATTGCCGGACCCCTTCGGGGCCGATTTCCGAACCCCTAGAACAATCGCGAGGCCTTGCTTCTCCCGCAATTGTCAAGTTAATTTCTCCGGGTTTTGCGCAACCTGTGCGGAGGAGAGCGCCCGTGGACCTCACCCTGACCTTTGACGCCGCGTACGCGGCGCACGCCGCGGTCGTCGTGTCGACCGTCGCCGAGTCGAACCCGGGCCAGCCGCTCCGGTACTGGCTGATCGCCGCGGACGACGTGCCGGCCTCCTCCCGGGCCGCTCTCGCCCGGGCGGCGGGGCCGCACGCCTCGATCGAGTACCTGAAGGTGGACACCTCCCTGGTGGACCTGCCCAAGGGAAACGACCCGGTGATGGCGTACCTCTCCCCGGCGATGTACCTGCGTCTGCTGGTGCCCGCCGCGCTTCCACCGGAGGTGGAGCGGCTCCTCTACATCGACTGCGACACCCTGTGCACGAACAGCCTCCAACCCCTGTTCGAGCTGGACATGGGGGGCGTTCCGCTCGCGGCGGTCCGCGACCCGTTCAACCGCCGGCTCTACGACATGGGTGGTGTCCCGGGCCTGTCGACGTACGAGCACCTCGACCCCCGGGGCAACTACTTCAACTCCGGGGTGCTGCTGATCGACGTGCCCCGGTGGAAGGAGTGCGAGGTCTCCGAGCAGTCGTTGGCCTACCTCGTCCGTCACGCGCACGAGTCGCGCTACCCGGACCAGGACGCCCTGAACTTCGCCACCTACGACAACTGGCTGCGCCTGCCCCACCGCTGGAACGACCTGATGGCCTGGCGGCTGGAGCCGGAGTTCGGCGGCAAGCTCAGCGATTCGGCCATCCTGCACATGGCCGGACCGGTCAAGCCCTGGCAGCCCGGCTTTCCCAAGGGCGCCCGTCGGGACATGTACTGGCGGCACCGGCGCAGCGGCGGCCTGACCCGGACCTTCAGCCGGTGACCGCCGGTCGTACCGGGGGCGGCCGTCCGTGACCACCACCCGGGAGGACCACCGATGGACCAGGAGCCCCCAGGTGTGGTCCCCCTCCGGTTCGGCGTGGTGGTGGTTCCCGTGATCCGCGCGACGGTGGCCCGCGCCACCACGAAAGCGGGCTGAGACGCCGGAGCGGCGGTCCCGCTCCCCGTGAGTACCCGCGATCCGGTGCCCGGCACCGGCCCGCGCCCGGCACCGGATCACGACGGCTACTCGGCGATCCGGGTCCGACCGCTCCATCGGAAGACCAGTGGCACGCCGTCGGCGACGCCTGCGGCGTCCCGTTCGAAGTGCTCGTACCCGCCGTGGTGGGGAACCTTGATCTTGTGTTCCCGCAGGGCGACCCGGTGGCTGCGCTGTTCGGCCGGCAGGGTGGTCGGCCCACCCTCCAGAACCGCGTCGACGATACCGCCGGCCTCTCGGCCGATGTCGTTCCGTACCTGTGCTGCGAGGGCGGTCCGGTCGTCACCGTTGACGACGGGATCCACCGTCCGGACTGTCGGGGCGGGATCGAAAGAACCTGTCATCGCACGACCTCCGTCGCTCGTCGTTCCGCCTCGCCGTGCGCCGGGCCGGGCCGGGCCGCGTGTACCGGCGGGAGGGGCCGCGCGTTCCCGTGACCGGGGAACACGTACGGCGGGACCGATTGGTCCCGCCGCAGGTGAGACGGCCCCTCGTCCGTCACGAACGTAATCCAGGTCACACTTGGCAAGAACCCTTAGTCGCCCCCTAGCGTGGGTTCCACCACGGCGACGGGCTCGGCGCCGAACCGCCTCACTCCCAGCGGAAGAAGCGGACCGCCAGCAGGCAACCGAGCACGGCGGTCACCGCCAGGGCCACCAGCTGCGGTACGGCCGGAGCGTCTCCCGCCCACGCCGCGGCGACGGTGTCCACGGTGGCCCCCAGCGGCGAGTAGTCGCCGATCTTCGCCAGCACGGTCGGCATCTGGTCACGCGGCAGCCAGGCCCCGGCGAGGAAGAGCAACGGGAAGAAGAGCGTCGGGCCGATGGACTGGGCCGAGCGGGCCGACGGGGCGAGCGCGGCGATGAGCAGACCCAACCCGAACAGGCAGGCCACCCCGAGCAGGAAGGCGAGGACGAAGCCCGGCACGTTGGCCGGTGCCGGCTGGTCCAGCAGGAACCGGACGCCGATCGCGGTCACCACCGCACCGGCGACGCCCATCGCCAGGTTGACCACCACCTGCGCGACGAGCAGCAGGGCCGGGTTGACCGGCGTGGTGGCGAGCCGCCGCAGCACCCGTCGCTCCCGGTAGATACCCAGCGCCATCGGCAGGGTGAACAGGGCGAGCATCCCGATGGTCAGGGAGAGCGCGAGGGCCGGCAGGAAGGTCAGCTCGCCGTGCTGACCGGTGCCGCCCTCGGTCGAGCCGCGCGAGGGCAGCCCGAACACGAGCATCAAGCCCAGCGGCAGGGCGAAGACGAAGAACAACGACACCGGCTCGCGCAGGAACAGCTTGGCCTCGACCGCGACGAGCTTGGACAGGGCGTTCACGATGACCTCTCGTCGATCGTCCGGGGGGTACCGGTCTGGGCGGACCGACCGGTCAGGGAGACGAAGGCGTCGTCCAGGGTGGGCTGCTCCACGCGGAGGCCGCCGTACCGGACCTTCCGGTCGGCCAGCGCCGAGAGCACCGCCTGGGCCACGCCTTCGGGGCCGGTCACGGTCACCTCGTCGCCGTTGCGACGCACACCGGTCACCTCCGGCAACGCGTCGAGCACGGCCTCGTCGAGCGGGTCTAGGGGACGGAAGTGCACCTGGTGGGCCGAGCCGACGCGGGCGAGCAGACCGGACGGGGTGTCGATGGCGACGACCCGACCCGCGTCGATCACGGCGAGCCGGTCGCAGAGCCGCTCCGCCTCCTCCATGAAGTGCGTGACCAGCACGACCGTCACACCCCGGTCCCGGATCCGGTCGACCAGGTCCCAGGTGTCCCGCCGGCCCTGCGGGTCCAGCCCGGTGGTCAGCTCGTCCAGGATCGCGATCTCCGGCTGGCCGACCAGCGCGAGGGCCACCGACAGCCGCTGCTTCTGGCCGCCGGAGAGTTTGTGGAAGGCGGTGTCGCGCTGACTGGTCAGGCCCAGGTCCGCCAGGAGTTCGTCGATGTCGGCCTTGTTGCGGTAGAACGACCGGTACAGGTCCAGCGCCTCACGCACACGCAGCTTGTCGGGGAGCTGGCTCTCCTGCAACTGGGCACCGACCCGCTGGCGCACCTCCGTGCGGTCCCGCACCGGGTCGAGACCGAGCACGCGGACCTGCCCGCCGTCGGCGCGGCGCAGCCCCTGCACGCACTCGACGGTGGTGGTCTTCCCGGCGCCGTTCGGGCCGAGCACTCCGAAGATCTCGCCCTGCTCCACCGTGAAGGAGACGTCCTCGACCGCGACCTTGTCGCCGTATCGTTTGTGCAGGTGCTCGACTTCGATGACCGGCATGGGTCCTCCGTCACGTGCGGCTGCCGTCGTGAGGGCGGGACCCTCGGGATGTCGCGGCGTCGGTGAGTGGAAACGATCCGAAGTCGACCCCTCGGGGTCGACGCCGCCCATCATCCGGGTAACCCAGGCGTTGATCAACCCGTCAGGCGATGAATTGGGGGTGTAGACCCGTTAACCACCGGCCCGTCAGGGGTTCCACGGGTTCACGCAGAGTGTCCGTCCTCGCGGTCAGCCGCCGAGGCAGAGAGGCGCCAACTCCCCGATCCGGGTCAGCGTGACGTCCGGGGCGGCGGCCCGCAGGGTCTCCGCGTCCGACTCGCCCCACAGGGCGGCCACCGCCACCACCCCGGCGCTGCGCGCGCTGACCAGGTCGGCCGGCGCGTCGCCGACCATCAGCGCGCGTCCGGGTGGCACGTCCAGCAGTTCCAGGGCCCGGCGGACGATGTCCGGGGCGGGCTTGGGCCGGGGCACCTCGTCGGCGCCGACCACGTGGTCGAGCAGGGGCAGCAGTCCGACCCGGTCCAGGACGAGCCGGGCCCGTTCCCCGCTGCGGCCGGTCGCCACGGCCAGCCCGATGCCGCGAGCGCGCAGCTCGGCGAGGAGCTCCGGCCCGCCGGGCACCGGCGTGACCAGGTGCGCCAGGCGGTTGCTCTCGCGCACGAAGGGCTCCACCATCGCCGCCGGCAGACCCATCAGCCGCAGCACCTCCGGCAGGTAGCGACCCGGATGCCGGCAGTACTCGTCGACCGGGACGACACCCTCGCCGACCACCTCCCGGTAGGCGAGGGTGAACGCGGTGCGGGCCACCGCGAGACTGTCGACGAGCACACCGTCGAGGTCGAGCACGACCGCGCGCACCCCACCGGGAACGAGGGTGTCTCCCGCCACGCCGGCTCCCACCGGGTCTCCGGTTCCGGACACCGGTGCCACCTCCCTCACCACGGCCCCGCCACGACGCCCGGTAGGGGTGGCCGGCCCCGTGCGGGTCCGACTACGGTCGCAGACGTCCGGTCGGGCGCGCGTAGGGGCGTCCCGGCCGCCCACCGACCGTACCGGGGTCCGTTCCCCCGCCGACCGGCGGCACGCCGCCGGGTGGACCGCGCAGAAGGAGCGCCAACGTGCCGCTGCTGAGCTGGCTGTCCGAGTCCACCGACGAGCGGCCGGACGCGGTCCGCGTCGACGACCGCTCGGTGTCCTGGGTAGACCTGCGCCGACAGGCCGCGGCGGTCGCCGACGACCTGCGCGGCGTGCGGCGGGTGGCGGTGACGGCCACCCCGAGCCTGGAGACCGTGGTCGCCGTGGTGGGCGGGTTGCTGGCCGGCGCGGCGGTGGTGCCGGTGCCGCCGGACGCCGGGCCCCGGGAACGCGACCACATCCTGCGGGACTCGGCGGCCGAGGTCCTGCTCGGGCCGGTCGGCGCGGCTCCGGCGGACGCGTCCGGTCCCCCGGCCGTGCCGGTCGACCTCGGACGTCGTTCGGAGACCCGGCACCCGGAGCCGGCGCCGGAGGACACCGCGCTGATCCTCTACACCAGCGGCACCACGGGCGCGCCCAAGGGCGTGGTGCTCTCCCGGCAGGCCGTCGCCGCCTGCCTCGACGGGCTCGCCGCCGCCTGGGCCTGGACGCCGGACGACCGGGTTGTGCACGGCCTGCCGCTGTTCCACGTGCACGGTCTCGTGCTCGGTGTGCTGGGCCCGCTCCGGCTGGGCAGCCGGCTGCACCACGTCGGCCGTCCCCGCCCCGAGCGGTACGCGGCGGCGGCCGGCTCGCTCTACTTCGGCGTACCCACCATCTGGTCCCGGATCGCGGCGGAGCCGGCGGCGGCCCGGGCGTTGCGCCCGGCGCGGCTGCTGGTGTCGGGCAGCGCCGCGCTGCCGGAGAGCGTCTTCGGGGGCCTCGCCGCGCTGACCGGTCACCGGGTCGTCGAGCGGTACGGCATGACCGAGACCCTGATCACGGTCAGCGCCCGGGCGGACGGACCGCGCCGGGCCGGCACCGTGGGGCTGCCGTTGCCGGGTGTGCACACCCGCGTGGTGGACGAGTCGGGCGGCGCCGTGCCTACCGACGGGGTGGCGATGGGCGAACTCCAGGTCCGGGGGGCCACCCTCTTCGACGGGTACCTGCACCGGCCGGACGCCGACGCGGCGAGCCGTACGCCGGACGGCTGGTTCCGTACCGGCGACGTGGCCACGATCGGGCCGGACGGCTGGCACCGGATCGTCGGCCGGGCCGCCACCGACCTGATCAAGAGCGGCGGTTACCGGATCGGCGCCGGTGAGGTGGAGGACGCGCTCCTGGCCCACCCCGGTGTCCGGGAGGTCGCGGTGGTGGGCACCCCCCACCCGGACCTGGGGCAGCAGGTGACCGCCTTCGTGGTGGGCGACGGGGTGCGGGAGGACGAGCTGATCGAGTTCGTGGCCCGGGACCTGTCGGTGCACAAGCGGCCCCGGCAGGTGCGCCTGGTCGACGACCTCCCGCGCAACGCGATGGGCAAGGTGCAGAAGAACCTGCTGACCGAGCCCTGGCCCCCGCCGGACGGTCGTGGGGCGGGCGGCTGAGGTGGTAGCAGGGGTCCCCTGCTACCACCTGGTGATGAGGAAGGGCCCCCTGCAACCACCCCGGCCGAGCGGCGGACGGGTGTCGTCAGGCGGCCGGCGGGAGCGTGACGGCGGTGAGGACCAGTCCACCGTCGACGAGGAACCGGCCGGGGAAGGTGGTCACCTCCGTACCGCCCAGCACCGGGCCGGGCACGAGCAGCCGGGCGGCGAACGTCCCGTCCGGCTCGACCACGATGTCGGCCTCGGAGAAGTCCAGCCAGCGGCCGGTGAGCGGGAACCAGGCCTTGTAGACCGACTCCTTGGCGCTGAAGAGCAGCCGGTCCCAGCACACCGTCGGGTGGGTGGCGCGCAGGGCGGCCGTGCGGGTCCGCTCGGCGGGCAGCGCGATCGCGTCGAGCACCCCGTCGGGCAGCGCCGCGTGCGGTTCGGCGTCGACCCCCACGGAGGCGACCGACGTCGCGGGCGCGAGTGCCGCCCCCCGGTAGCCGTCGCAGTGGGTCATGCTGCCCACCACTCCGGTCGGCCAGACGGGAGCGCCCCGCGCGCCGGAGATGATCGCCACCGGCGGAAGACCCATCCGGGCCATCGCGCGGCGGGCACAGTCCCGCACCGTGGTGAACTCCCGGCGACGTTTCTCCACCGCGTTCGCGACCAGCGGCTCCTCGTCGGGGTGGAGGGTCAGGTCGGCGGGGTCGGTGAAGGACTCGACCACCACGACGGCCGGGGGAAGGATCCGCTCGATCACATCCGGCATGCTAGGCGCCGCGCCGTCCGGCGCCGACCCCGGAAGCGATGGGTACGTCAGGTGCCGTAGGGGTCGGCTACGGGTGGCGTGGGATCGCGCGCCGCACCGGCGGCCGGACGGCCGGGTCGGCGTGGGTGCGCCGGGAACTCATCCCGGGGCGATCAGCAGCGACTTCCTGACCCGGCCCTGGGCGCTGCGGGGCAGTTCGGCGACGAAGTGCACGCGGCGGGGCCGGTGCGCGGCCGACAGCATCCGTCCGACGTGGTCGATGAGCATCTGCGCGGTGAGTCCGTCCGCCGCCACGACGTACGCCACGATCATCTCACCGAGGGCACGGTGGGGCATGCCCACCACGGCGGCGTCGTGGACCCCGGGATGGGTGAGCAGGACCTCCTCGACCTGACGCGCGGGCACCGGCCGGTCGCGGCAGTGCACCACGTCGGCCCGGCGTCGACCGATGATCCGGTGGCAGCCGTCCGGCGTGACGGTGGCCAGGTCGCCGGTGTCGTGCCACCCCTCGCCGGGGGTCGTCTGGTCCGGTTGGCCGAGGTATCCGCTGAACAGCGTCGGCCCCCGGATGCTCAGTTCGCCGACGGACTCGCCGTCGGTGGGCACCGGCCGCCCGTCCCGGCCGAGCAGGCGGGTCTGCACGCCGGGCAGGGGGGTCCCGGCCGTGCCGGGGGTACCCCGCGCTCCCGCGCGGCCGGTCACCGCGATGAGCGTCTCGGTGGTGCCGTAGCCCTGGATCAGGTTGTGCGAGGTGAGCAGCCGGATCCGCTCGTTCACCGCCGGTGCCAGCGGCGCGTCGCCGGAGACGAGGATCCGCGCCCCGGCCAGGGCCCGGGCGGCCGGGAGGTCCCGGGCGATCCGGGCCCACTGGTGGGGTGCGGCGAGGTGGATGGTGCCGACCGGACCGGTGGCCGGGAACCGGTCAAGGTGGACGAAGCGGCCGCCCACCCGCAGTGCGCCGAGCAGGCCGGCGACGAGGCCGTAGGCCCGGAAGAGCGGCGCCCGCTGGACGAGGACGTCCTCGGCGTTCCACCGCCACGCGTCGGCGAGCAGGTCCAGTCCGGTCGCGATCGCCCGACGGGAGATCCGGACGCCGCGTGACGTTCCGCCGGCTCCGCCGGTGTACAGGATGACCGCGTCGGCGGTCGGGTCCGCCTCGGGCTGGGTGGTCCAGGAGCGTTGTCGCAGGTCGACGGGGATCACGGGTAGGGTCGTGCCGTCGACGGCGGCACCGAGGCACAGGCTCGCGCCCGACTCGCGCAGGATGCGTCGGCGCTCCTCGACCGGGGCCAGCGGCGGCACCGGCACCAGCGGCACCCCCGCCTGGAGGGCTCCCACCATGCCGACCAGCGCCTCGATGCTCGGCGTGGCCTCGACCGCCACCGCCCGGGCGCCCCGGATCCGGTCGGCGACGGCGTTGGCGCAGCCCTGGAGGTGCTCGCTGGAGAGGGTTCTGCCGGCGACCCGAAGCGCGTCCGCCCGGTCGACGCCGGACCCGTGGAGCGCCGGCAACAGAGTCATCCGGATTAACCCCTGTCGGCGGCGTCGACGAGTCTCGGCAGTGGCTGGAGCATCGCGCCAGGGAACCCTTCGTACTCCGGGTGTGCGGGGTCTCGTGGTGGCCGGTCGTCTCCCGATCGGAGCGGATGCCCCGAAATTAGGCTGCGTCCGGGTCGCCGACAACCCCTAGCCTCGTCAGCGGTCGCACCTCCGGTTCGGGGTGGGCGAGCGGTGCCCGGTCCGTCCGCGTCCGGCGCCGACGCGGTCCGTGACCAGGTCGGCCCGCTCCCCCGGCAGCGGCTGTCGTCCGACGGCATGCCGGCAGCGACCGGCGGGACGTGCGGGGAGGACGTTCCTGACCGGCGTCGGAACGCCTCCCGGCAGGCCGGACGCCCGGCCAGCGACACGGCGGCGCACCGGTCGACGACGGGGCGGTGGGCCGACGGTCCGGCGCTGGCCGGCGCCTCCCTTCGCAGGCGAGGGGGCAAGTCGCCGCGGGCGGATAATCATACGGATGTGCGCCTATTTCCACCAATAGGTTCCTGGTTTACCCGGAAGGGGAAGCGACGGTTCGGACAGTCCGGGCGGAAACAATGGCACGCCGCGGCCGTCGCCGCCGATCCGACAATCCGGTTGCCGGACCCGTGCGATCGGCATTGATTACGGTTTGGCAACCATAATGCCGATCCGGTTCGTGAACGGTTCGCCCGAGGATCGTGGAGGGCGGATATCGGAACGCGAATTCGGCTCGGAATCGACGCGCCGAAACAATACCGCACACCGGACCCCGGCAACAGCGGCGGGGCGGATCCGGAGCGACCCGGGCAGGGCGCACGGAGCGAGGATGGTCACCACCCTCCCGCGGTCGGACGACCCGGCAGGCCACCCGCCCCGCTCGGTGAGCGCCACGGGACCGTCGGTGACAACGGCGCACCGCAGCGACACCGGGAGGGCCGGGCAGCTTCCCACCCCTCCCCGCACCAGCCAACACCCTCACGTCCGGCAACCCCGGCCCCACGGAGCGCGCGTACCGGCACGCCCACCGACGCCCGCCGGTCCGGGACGCGCACCCCGACGGGGGCGGTTGCCGACCGGTAGCGCTCCCGGCGCTCCGAGGCATGGCATAGCCGTTCGCGAAACGCATTGCCGGTACCCTGAAAACACATTGGTGGACAGCCGCCAAACCGCCCCGACCAGGCAGACGAGGATGCTCGATGTCACGCTCCGAATCGCCACTATGACGTTACGCTGCCAACCGGGTGTCACCCCGCACGGCCAGTGGCGCGACAGACCAGGTTTGTCTATCCTTTACATCGTCCGACTTGCCGCTCAATTGCTGGACTGCCATACTCCACACCATGCACTGAGATCGATAGCCGGGGGCACTTGGAGCAGCTCCCGAATTAGGGAATGCTCCGGCGTGGGCCGCACGAACGTCATCGGCCTTCGCAGCAGAATTGGTCAAGGATTTGTGGGTCTCTGACTTCGTTGAGTGACATGGGAGACCACAGCGGATGGACAACCAGGCGACCTCGGTCACCGTGCCCGCCACGGGACCCGCCCGATGACGCTGACCGAGCGGGACCGGCAGCTCGACATCCTGACGCACCGGCTCAACGACCTCCTGCGCGCCGACAACCCGTCCGTCACGTCAGCTCCGGTGACGGTGGTGACCGGACCGGTCGGGACCGGTAAGACCAGCCTGTTGCAGGCGTTCGCCCGACGGTGCGCCGAGGCCGGTGTCAGTTTCCTGGGCGCGAGCGCCTCCCGCAGCGAGCGCACCGTACCCCTGGAGATCGTCCGCCAGCTCGTCCGCCGGGCCCCCCTTACCGACCCCACCCGCGACCGGCTCGGGCGCCTGCTCGACCGGGGCGCCCTCGACTGGTCGGAGACGCACGACGACGAGGCCCTCGCTCCGCTCACCGCCGCGATCGGCGGTGAGCTGGTGGCGATCGCCGCACAGGGTCCCCTGGTCGTCGCGGTCGACGACGTGCACCACGCCGACGCTCCGTCCCTGCGCTGCCTGGCCTACCTGGCGCGACGCGGGACCGGCCTGGCCGTGCTGATCGTCCTCACCGAGGCGCACCGCACCCGGCCGTGGCATCCCACCATCCACGCCGAACTGATGCAGCCGGCGCGGGCGCACCGGGTACGGCTGCCCCTGCTCTCCCCCGACGGGACCTACCGCCTCCTGGCCGACCGGCTCGGTGTTCCGGTGGCCCGCCGCATCACCGACGAGGCGCACCGGATCAGCGGGGGCAACCCCCTGCTGCTGCACGCCCTGGCCGACGACCACCTCACCGGCGCGCCCGGCGACCGGCCGGTGACCGGGGAGGCCTTCCGCGAGGCCGTGTTGAGCTGCCTCTACCGGTGCGAGCACCTCGTCCTGAAGGCCGCCCGGGTGCTCGCGGTGACCGGTGGGCCGGGGGACAGCCCGCTGGTTCCCCTGCTCCTCGACCTCCCCGGCGGCATGGACGTCCGTGCGGTCGACGCGTCGACCAGCGCGGGCCTGGTCACCGAGGAGGGACTCCGGCATCCGGCCGTCGTCCGGGCGGTGCTGGACAGCATGACCGTGGAGGAACACGGCCGGTTGCAGCGGGCCACCGCCTGCCTGTTGCACGACGACGGCGCGCCCCCCGCGCGGATCGCCCCGCACCTGCTCAAGACCGACGAACTCGACGAGACCTGGATGGTCCAGGTGCTGCTGGACGCCGGAGAACAGGCCCTGACCGACGGTGACGCCGACGCGGCGCGACAGTACCTGCGCCGGGCCAACCGGGACACCACCGACGACTGCCTGCGGGCGCGTGTCCGGTCCGCCCTCGCCCGCGCGGAGTGGCGGCTCGATCCGCAGGCCGCGGTCCCGCACCTGCTCGGCGTCGCGACCGCCGTCCGGGCCGGGCATCTCAGCAGCCGACAGGCCGCCGGGCCCATCCAGTACCTGCTCTGGCACGGGCAGACCGACCGGGCCCGCGAACTCGTCCGGCACCTCGAGGAACGCGCCGACCGGCACGACCCCCAGTCCGCCACCGACCTGATCGTGATGAGGAGCTGGCTGACCACCCTCTACCCGGGAACTCCGGTCGACGGTCCCCCGGCCCGCCCGGCGGGCCGGGATCCACTGACCCTCGCCCGGGTCAAGGGTCAGCTCCGGGGTGTCGCCCTGCTCGGCGCGGTGCTGGAACGTGGGGATGCCAGCGCGGCCGAGGATGCCGACCACGTCCTCGCCACGCTCCGACTGGACGACGAGACGAGCATCTGGAACGCCGTCTGCGCGGTGATCGCGCTGATCTACGCCGACCGGCTCGACCTCGCCGGTGAGTGGTGCGAACGGCTGGACCACGGGGCCACCGGCCGGCATCGCACCCCGCGTGCGCTGCTCGCCGCCCTCGCCGCCGCGGTGGCCGGTCGCCGCGGCGACCTGGTCCGGGCGCGGGAACTGGCCGAGGTGGCTCTGAGCCGGCTCTCCCCGAAGGGGTGGGGCGTCATGATCGGCATGCCGCTCGCCGTTCGGCTGCGGGCGCTGACCTGCCTCCAGGAATGGGACGAGGCCGCCGCCTGCCTGCGGACACCGGTGCCGCCGGCCCTCTTCGAGACCCCGTTCGGCCTGCACTACCTGCACGCCCGCGGACTGCACGCGCTGGCCACCGGCAGTCCCGAGGTCGCGCTGGCCGACTTCCAGCTCTGCGGTCAGCTGATGACGTCGTGGCGGCTGGACCTGTCGTCCCTGGTGCCCTGGCGGACCGAGGCGGCCCGCGCGCTGCGGCACATGGGCCGCCGTCAGCAGGCCGAGAAGCTCGTGCGGGAGGAACTGGACCGACTGCGTCCGGACCAGGTCCGACACCGGGGGGCGGCGCTGCGGGTGCTCGCCACCGTCGAGGAGGGCAACGACCGCATCGGACACCTGCGCAGCGCCGTACGGCTGCTACGGCAGTCCGGCGACCGGGTGGAGCTGGCGCACGCGCTCACCGACCTCGGTCACGCGTACCAGCAGGCCGGCGACCTGCGACAGGCGCGTGACGTGTCCCGGCGTGCCCGGGAGGTCGCCGACGAGTGCGGCATTCCGGTCCTGCGTCCCACGTCGCGTGCCCACCGCAACGGCGCCACCGACCCCGGCGACGAGGCGATCGTGCTGCTCACCGGGCTCAACGACACCGAGTCCCGGGTGGCCACGCTGGCCGCGCAGGGGCATACCAACCGCGAGATAGCCGAGAAGATGTTCCTCACGGTCAGCGCCATCGAACAGCGGCTGACCCGCATCTACCGCAAGCTCGATGTCACCTCCCGCAGCGAACTGGCCGCCCGCCTCCGGCTCGACCGCTGACCCTCCCCCGAACGAACGACCGTCGACCCCGTCCGGCGTCGGCGGTCGCACCCGTTCGCGCGAGTCGCACGCCACAAAGGGGTGGTGGGACCATGAGTAGTACGGCTACCATTTGATGTCCGTGCCGCCGCGTTGACCGTCCGTAACGTTCGCGCCGGCCGCCCATAGCGCCGCCCTGCCCGTCCATCCCGGCGTCGCCGGATGTTCATCCGGCTTCCCGCATTACCCCTGACGGCCAGCAGCGCAACCCCTAACGGCCCATTCGGACCACAGGTTTACCGACCCAACGGTGGGGTCTCGCCACCGTTGTCGCACATCTGCGTCGATGCCAGACTCCCTGCAACCGGATCACCGTCCGCTGTCGGCGGCGTTTTCCGGAGGGCAGGATCCAGGTCCACCCGGCGGCGCGGCCCGGTGCACTTCCGCCCCTACCCGGAAATCACGGGGTACGGGTGGTAAGGGGCCCCTCGTCGGCATCGGGAGGGGCGGTGCCGGTCGACGTGACCCGCGCGGCACCGCGTAATGAGAGAGGCTGACACGAACGGTGCTGGTGCAGCGAGATGAACAGATCACCCGGCTGCGGGAAGCCTTCCGGATGTGCGAGAAGCAGCAGCGGGGGCATGTCTCGCTCGTGACGGGCGCGGTGGGCGGCGGCAAGACGAGTGTGCTGGAGGCGTTCGGCGAGTGGGCGGCCGACGCCGGAGGGCGGGTGCTCAGCGCCGCCGGCTCCCGGGCGGAACGCGGACTCCACCTGGGAGTGCTGGGGCAACTGTTCCACAGCGCACGGCTGGCCCCGGAGACGGCGGCCCAGGTCGAGACCCTGATGCGGGAGGCCCCGTCGGTCGTTCCGCTGCTCGAGGCGAGTCTGGAGACGACGGACGAGTCCTCGGCGGCCAACCGGGCGTGGGCGCCGGTGCTGCACGGCCTGTTCAACGCGCTGCTCGACCTCGCCGGGCCCGGACCACTGGTGCTGACCGTCGACGACGTCCACCACGCCGACCCGGCGACCCTGCACTGCCTGCTCTACGTCACCCGCCGGCTGCGGCACGCCCCGATCGTCGTGGTGCTCACCGAGGCCAGGATGCTCCGTCCGCCGCACCCGCACTTCCGGGCCGAGTTGTTCAGCCAGCCGCACTTCACCCGGATCAACCTGCCACCGCTGACCGTCGAGGCGATCGCCCAGCTGGTCGACGGCGGCGCCGAGGCCGCCGCCCGGGAGACCGCCGAACGCTGCCTGAGCGTCACCGGCGGAAACCCGCTGCTCACCCGGGCGCTCATCGACGAACGGCTCCGTGAGGAGTCCGACGAGGACCCCGCCCCGGACACCGCCTTCGACCAGGCGGTGCTCGGTTGCCTCTACCGGCACGAGCCGGGGGTCCGTCGGGTCGCGCAGGCGCTGGCGGTGCTCAGCCGGCCGGCGTCGACGGAGCTGCTGGGCCACCTGCTCGACATGGTGCCCGAGTCGGTCGCGCCGACCGTCCGGGTGCTGCGCACCTCCGGCCTGATGAACTGCGACCAACTGCGTCACCCGCGCATCCGCCGGTCGATCCTGGCCGACATGTCCCCCGAGGAACGCCGGGCGATGCACCAGCGCACCGCCGAGGTGCTGCACGAGCACGGCGTGGACCCGCGCACGGTGGCCGAGCACCTGGTCGCCGCGGGTTGGGCGGACGCCGCCTGGACCGTGCCGGTGCTCCAGGACGCCGCCGCGCACGCCCTGGCCTCCGGACGCCCGGACGAGGCCGCCGCCTGCCTGCGGCTGGTCAGCCGGGCCGACGTGGACGACCAGCAGCGCGTCACCACCACGGCCATGCTGGTCAACGCCCGGTGGCAGGTCAACCCGCTGACCGTCAACGGGCACCTCACGCAGCTGGTGCGGACGGCCCGCAACGCCGGGTGGCCCGCCGACACGGCCCTGTCCACCGTGCCGTACCTGCTCTGGCAGGGCCGGGCGGAGGAGGCCGGCGAGGCGATCGCCGGCTGCGCCACGGACGACGACCAGGCCCACTCCACCGACGCCGGCCGGCTCCGGGCGATGCGTCTGCTGCTCTCCCTCTCCCACCCCGACCACCTGCCGGCGGTCCGGGAGGCGGTCGCCGCCGGGGGCCGGATGCCGGTCCTGCCCGCCGTCGGCTACCTGCAGCTGCACGCCCTGACCGTGCTCGGCTCGGCGTTGACGCCCGCCGCCGAGCAGGACGCGGTGGCCACCGCCGAGCAACTGCTGCACCGGCACCACACCGACGACGGCGTCCTCCCGGTGCTGACCGCCCCGCTGCTGGCGCTGCTCTGGTCGGGCCGCTCCGACCGGGTGGCGGTCTGGAGCGCGGCGCTGCTGGAGCGCCCGGTGGTACGGCACAACCCGGTGTGGCGGGCGGTGATCCGCGCGCTGCGCGCCGAGGCTGCCCTGCGCCTGGGCGACCTGTCCGGCGCCGAGCACCACGCCCGGGCGGCCCTGGAGGACCTGCCGGTCGCGGCGTGGGGGGTGGCCGTGGCCGGCCCGCTGGCCACCCTGATCGCCTGCGCGACGGAGTCCGGCCGGCACGGCGAGGCGGACCAGTGGCTGGCCCAGCCGGTGCCGCCCGGCGCGTTCCGGACCCCGCTGGGCGTGCACTACCTCGCGGCGCGGGGCCGGCACCACCTGGCGATGGGCCGCGCCCACGCGGCAACGGCCGACCTGCGCCGCTGCGGGGAGTTGATGCGCACCTGGGGCATCGACGTCGCCGGCCTGGTTCCCTGGCGGCTGGAGCTGGCCCGGGTGCAGCTCAGCGTCGGCAACAAGGCGCACGCCACCCAACTGCTCCAGGAGCAGCTACGCGTGCCGCACGGCGTGGACGACCGGACCCGGGGCCGCACGCTCCGGCTGCTCGCCTCCACCGCCGCCCCGGACCACCGGCGCAAGCTGCTCTCCGAGGCGGTCAACCTGCTGCAGAACAGCGGCGACCGGCTGGAGCTGGTGCGGGCGCTGGGCGACACCGGCCAGACGCTGCAACGCGCCGGTGACTGGGCCCAGGCCCGGCTGCTGGTCCGCCGGGCGTACCACCTCGCGCAGGACTGCGGCGCGCCGGTGCTGGCCCAACGACTGGTCCGGCGCGAGCCGGGCGGGTTGCCGGCGTACCCGCCGGTTGAGACGCCGGAGCCGGAGGACGGGCTCAGCGAGGCCGAGCGGCGGGTGGCCGCGCTCGCCGCGCAGGGGCACACCAACCGGCAGATCTCCAGCAAGCTGTTCATCACGGTGAGCACGGTGGAGCAGCATCTCACCCGGGTCTACCGGAAGCTGGACGTCAAGCGCCGCACCGACCTGCCGGCCCGGCTCGTCGCGTACGCGGAGCCGCTGGTCGAGGAGGTGCAGGGCGCGGCGACCTGACACCGGGACGGGGCGCGGGCAGAGGATCGCCCGCGCCCGTCCCGGTGGTACGACAGTCCGTCGTGGCGGTCACGGTCCCGGCGGGAGCCGTCCTCGCCGGGGTCCCCGCCGAACGGTCAGCCCGCGACCGGGGCGGGGGTCCGGTCGGTCGTCGTGTCCCGCAGCCGCAGCACCAGGTCGGCGGCGGCGGTGACGCCGCCCGCCTGCCGCAGCCGCCCGCGCCACAGCTCGGCACGGCCGCGGATGACCGGGTCGGCCAGCAGCCGGCGCAGCTTGGCGACGATGTCCTCGACGTCCAGCGGCTCCTCCATCTCGGCGGCGAGCCCGATCCCGGCGTCGACGACCCGGACCGCGCCGTCGTGGCAGTCGAGCCAGAACGGCATCACCAGTTGCGGCACGCCGAACCAGGCCGCCTCGTGGATCGCGTTGGCGGCGGCGTGGTTGAAGAACACCCGCACGTGCGGGTGGGCCAGCACCTCGACCTGCGACGGCAGCCACGACTCGACGCGCAGGTTGGCCGGCAGTTCCCCGGCCGGCGGGAGAAGGTGTTGCCGCTGTGCCGGCAGCTTCCAGAGCACGTGGTGTTCGGGCGCGAGCCGGGCGGCCACCTCGACCAGCGCGGCCACCTGGTCCGCCGACGGCCGCATGATGGTGCCGAAACCGATGTAGACCACCGACGGGTGGGCGTCGAGCCAGCCGCGCAGCTCCGCGCCCTCGGGGCTCGCCGGGACGTCCGGCGGGACCATCGAGCCGACCAGGCGCAGGTTCGCCGGGGCGGTGTCGAACGGGTACTCCAGACCGAACACCGTGTACGCCAGCAGGGCCGCTGCCGCGTCCGCGTACCGGCTGGGGCTCAGCTCGGCGTTGCTGATCCCGGCGGCCCGCCGGCGCTCGGCGGCGGCGGTGCTGCCGGCCAGCCGTTCCGGCTCCGTGAGGCCACTCAGCAGCGCCGCCCGGTGCCGGTCGTTCGCGGCCCGCTGGCTCGGGTTCATGTGCAGCGGCAGGCCGGACAGCGGGGTCGGATACGCCGACGGCAGGCTGTCCTGGAGGAAGTTCGACGGCGGCACCGAGACGCTGACGACGAACGGCACGCCCCGGGTGGTCGTCGCGTCCATCCCGTAGGTGGCGAACGAGTCCACCACGGCCAGCGCCGGTTCCACCTCGTCGACCAGGTCCAGGCACCGCTCGTAGAGCCGGTGCAGCTGGTCGTGGTCGGTCGTGGCGTCGACGTAGCTGACGAAGTTCTCCGCCCGCGACCCGGTGGACATCCGCCGGTGGGTCTCGTCGTCCCAGTGCTCGGGGCGCATCTCCGGCCGGGCCGGCCCCAGCGACAGGAACCGCACGTCACCGTCACCGGGCAGCGCCTCGATGTCGGCCCGACGCTCGTCGGTGCAGGCGAACCAGACCCGCCCGACGCCCCGGCGCTTCAGCTCACCGGCGAGGGTGAGCAGCGGGTTGAACAGCCCGGCACTGCCCGAACTGACGATCAGCAGCGGAAGGTCGTCGGACGTCGTCACCGTCGCCCCCTAGTCCATCGCCCGACGCATGAAGCCCCGGATGCCGACGAGGGTGAAGAACACGAGCACCCCGGTCAGGACCAGCAGGTCCAGCCAGAGCGGCACCGACTGGACCCCGGGCGGGCCGACGATCGCCCGGGTGGCCTCGCTGACGTAGGTGAGCGGGTTGAGCGAGCAGATCACCTGGAACCAGCGCATCGAGTCCAGGCCGCGCAGCGGGAACTGGGTGGCGCCGGTGAACATCAGCGGCGTCATGATCACGGTGAACATGATCTGGATCAGGTGCGGCGGGACCAGGGTGCCGAAGGTCAGCCCCATCGCCGCGCCGACCAGCGCACCGAGCACCAGCACGCCGAGCACCGGCAGGACCGTCGACATCGGCCAGCTCACGCCGAGCATCAGCATGCCGATCGGGATGAGCAGCACGCCGGCGATCAGACCCCGGATCGCGCCGAAGACGATCTTCTCGATGGCCACCAGCGGGATCGCCATCGGGGCCAGCAGCCGGTCCTCGATCTCCCGGGTGAAGGAGAAGTCCATCACCATGGGCAGGGCGGTGTTCTCCAGGCCGATCAGGAACGCGTTGAGCGCGATCACGCCGGGCAGCAGCACCTGGGCGAAGTTGTCGTTGGCGTAACCGAGGTCGCCGAGGACCTTGCCGAAGATCAGCAGCATGAACAGCGGCTGGATGAGGACCTGGGCGACGAAGCCGACCAGTTCGCCCCGGCTGGTGACGAAGAGGTCGCGCCAGAGCACCGCCCGGAAGCTGGCGAACTGGTCCGACCAGCGCACCGGCGGGGGCGCCGCCCCGCCCGACGTCGGCGCGGACGGTGTGGCGGGGGCGGTGACGCTCACCGAAGTTCCCTTCCGGTCAGGTGGATGAACACGTCCTCCAGGCTGGGCTGGCCGATGCTGAGGTCACTGACCGCGCAGTTCAGGTCGGTGAGGATCTTCAACGCCATCGGTACGGCGTTGGCCGGGGCCCCGGAGGTGTAGAGCCGGAACGACAGTGAGGCGTCCGGGTCGGTGGTGGCCACCGGAGCCGGCATCGGCATCGGCGGCATGCCCGGCATCATCGGCATGGGGGCGGTCGGCGCGGTGGGGCCACCGCCGGGACGCAGCCGCTCCACCCGTTCCACGTCCGGGATGGCGTCCAGGGCGGCCTGCACCTCCTCGGCGGGGGCGCCGGCGGCGACCACCAGGGTCAGCGTGCTGCTGCCCGGCAGGGTCCGGGTCAACGCGGCCGGGGTGCCGAGGGTGAGCAGCTTGCCGTGGTCGACGATGCCGACCCGGTCGCAGAGCTTCTCCGCCTCGTCCATGTCGTGGGTGGTCACCACGACCGTCACGCCGGCCCGCTTCAGCTCGGCGATCCGGTCGTGCACGAACAGCCGCGACTGCGGGTCGAGGCCGCCGGAGGGCTCGTCGAGGAAGAGCACCCGGGGTTCGTGCATGAGCGCGCGTGCGATCATGGTGCGCTGCGCCAGGCCACCGGAGAGGAAGTCGGTCCGGGACTTGGCGTGCTCGGCGAGCCCCATCTGCTCCAACAGCTCGTCGGCGCGGCGGAGTCGCTGCGACCGGGGCATCCGGTGGTACGCCGAGTGGAAGAGCAGGTTCTCCCGGACGGTGAGCGACCGGTCCAGGTTCACCCGCTGCGGGACGACCGCCAGCAGCTTCCGCGCCACGGCCGGTGCGCGCAGCACGTCCGCCCCGCCCACCACGGCCCGGCCGGAGGTGGCCCGGACCCGGGTCGTCAGCACCCCGATCGTCGTGGTCTTGCCGGCGCCGTTGGGCCCGAGCAGACCGAAGACCTCGCCCTCGGTGACGGAGAAGCTCAGCCCGTCCACCGCCGGCGGCATGTCGGGCCGGTACTTCTTGACCAGCTCCTCGACCACCACTGCGTCGTTCACGTCGTCATGCTCCCGTCCTGGGTCCCGGTGGGACAGTTGTTCGTCACTCCGATAGGGGGTGTTAGGGGCATGCCAGGGGCACGCCACCCGGCCGGCCTCAGAGGTCCCGCCCGGTCAGCCATTCGTGCACGGTCGCGCCGAGGTCCGGACCCCGCTCGCCGACCATCGTGAAGTGGTCACCCGCCGCGTCCACCGCCTCGTGCGGGTAGGGCCACCGGGAGCGCCACCCGTCCGGTTCGCCGGACCACTCCCCCAGCGGCTCGCTGGCCCGGACCAGCAGCGTGTCCGACTCCATCGGAGCGGGCCGCCAGTCGAAGAACAGGGGGATGTAGCCGGCCCACGCGGTCGCCCGGTGGTCGTCCATCGGGGTGTACGCGCTGTCCCGCTCGACCATCCCGTCGAGCAGCTGGTTCGTCCAGCCGCCGAGGACCTCGCTGTCGGCCGGGTAGGTGTCCATCAGCACCACCGCCGCCGGTGGGCGACCCTGGCGCTCCAACTCCCGGGCGAGCACATTGGCAACCATCGCGCCACCGGAGTGCCCGGCCAGCACGAACCGGCCGTCGCCAACGGTGCGCAGCACGGTGTCGGCGTGCACCCGCAGCAGTGCGTCGAGGTCGGCGGGAAGCTCCTCGCCGACCCCGAAGCCCGGGTTGGGCAGGGCCCACACGTCCCGCCGGCCCCGCAGCCCGGCGGCGAACCGGGCGTACTCGTGGGCGCCGGAGAGCAACGACATCGTGCAGCAGCAGACCACCGGGGTGCCCGGTCCCTCGGCGAGCCGCAGGATCCCGGCCGGACGGGTGAGCTGCCCCGGCTCGGTGAAGCTGGGCCGGAACTGGGCGAGCTTCACCAGCAGTTCGGCGTACCCGGCCGCGTCCTCGCGCGCCTTCGGCTGGCGGAACAGCCCGCCGAGGATCCCGCCCGCGCCCTCCGGGGTGGCTCCCCCGGCCGGCGCGTCCCCGGCCGTGTCGCCGAGGATCCGGCCGAGCAGGTGCCGGGCCAGGTCGGCCGGGCTGGGATGGTCGAAGAGCAGGGTGGCGGAGAGCTCCGCCCCGGTGTCCTGACGCAGGGCGTCCCGCAGCTCCAGCGCGGTCAGCGAGTCGAAGCCCAGTTCGAGGAAGTCCCGGTCGGCCTCGATCGCCCCCGGCGAGGCGTGCCCGAGCACGGTGGCGACGTGCGCCCGGACCAGGTCGAGCAGGACGCGGTGCCGGTCGGCGGCCGGGGCGGCGGCCAGCCGGTCCCGCAGGGCACGGGCCGGGTCGCTCACCGTCCCGCCGGTCCGGTCGCCCGTGCCGTCGACCTCCGCCGCCTCGGGCACGCCGCGCAGCAGCGGCGCGGGGCGTACGGCGGTGAAGGCCGGCACGAACGTGGACCAGTCGACGTCGGCCACGGCGACGGCGTCGTCGCGTCCGTCGACCGCCCGGGCCAGGGCGTCGGCGGCCAGTTCCGGGTCGAGCGGCAGGATGCCCCGCCGGCGCAGCGGGCCCGGCTCGGCGACCTCGTCGGCCCAGGGCGTCCAGGCCACCACGGTGGCCGGTCGGCCGGCGGCCCGGCGACCGGCGGCCACCGCCTCCAGGGCGGCGCCGGTGGCGGCGGCCACGGCCGCACCGCCTCCGCCCCAGGTGGCGGCGGTGGAGGCGAAGACGACGAACTCGTCGACCGGGCGGTCGGCGCAGACGGCGTCCAGGTCGGCCACGGCGGCGATCCCCGTGCCGACCTCGGTGGCGAGGTCGGCCGGTTCGACGGCGGCGACCGGGACACCCGGCCCGGTGGAGTCGACCAGGTGCAGCACGGTGCGTACCGGTGTCCCCGCCGCGTCGCACCGGTCCAGCGCCGTCGCCACCCCGGCGGGATCGGCGACGGTGGTGATCTCGACGCCGTCGGCGACCAGTTCGGCGGTCAGCTCGGTCGGGACCGGAACCCCGGCCAGCAGCAGGTGGGTCGCGCCCCGCCCGGCCAGCCAGCGCAGCACGTGCGGAGCGCGCACCGCCGCGCCGCCGTGCACCAGCACCGTCCCCCGGGGTTGCCATGCCGTACCCGTGGTGGCCGGCCCGGCCGGGACGCGCTCCAGCCGCCGGGCGTGCAACGCGCCGGAGCGGACGGCGACCTGGTCCTCGTCCCCGGCGCGGGCGACGACCCGGGCCAGCGCGTCGAGGTCCGCCCGGTCCGGGGCGGCGGGCAGGTCCAGCAGGCCACCCCAGAGGCGCGGCTGCTCCAGCGCCAGTACCCGGCCCAGTCCCCAGACGGAGGCCCCGGCGGGGCGGGGCGCGGGATCGTCGGCGGCGACGGCGACCGCGCCACGGGTGACGTACCACAGCGAGGTGGCGGTCCCGGCGTCGGCGAGGACGCGGACCAGGCCGGCGGTGTCGGCCAGCACGGCGACGCCCGGACGGTCGTCGAACGCGTCGAGCAGGGAGAGCACCCGTGCCGGGGCGTCGGTGTCGGCGGCGAGCGCCGCCCGTACCGCGTCGGCCGGGTCACCGTCGGGGCGGACCAGCACGGTCACCGGGGACAGTCCCTCGGCGCGCAGCGCCGCCAGCACCGGTTCGATCGGCGCGCCGGCCGGCACGACCACCAGGCAGGACCCGGCCGGGACCGGCCCGGCCGGCGGCTCGACGGGCACCCATCCGGTGCGGTACCGCAGGGCGTCCACCCGGGACCCGCGCCGACGCCGGTCCCGGTACTCGGCCAGGGCCGGCAGCACCGTCCGGAGCGTCTCTCCCCGGTCGGTGTCGATCCCGAGCACGGCCGCCAGCGCGGTGGTGTCCCCGCTCTCGGCGGCCGCCCAGAACTCCCCGTCCGCCCCGGTGTCCGCCGGCCGGGGGCCGAGGTCGAGGGTGATCGGGTCCGGCCAGTACCGCTCGTGCTGGAAGGCGTACGTAGGCAGGTCGACCCGGACGGCGTCGGTGCCGGCGAAGAGCTCGACCCACCGCACCCCGCCGCCGCGCAGGTCCACCGCGGCGACGGCGGCGAGCAGGCCGGACACCTCGGCGGCGTCCCGGCGGGCCAGCGGCACGAACGCCGCCGGCTCCAGGTCGGGCAGGCACTCGCGGGCCATCGGGGTGAGCGCGGCGTCCGGGCCGATCTCCAGGAACGTCCCGGTTCCCGCGCCGGCCAGGGTGGTGACCCCCCGGTGGAACCGGACGGTGTCCCGGACGTGCGCGACCCAGTAGCCGGGGTCGGTGGCCTGGGCGGCGGTGAGCACCTCGCCGGTGCGGTCGGAGACCAGCGGCACGGTCGGCGGATGCCAGGTGACCTTCTCGGCGACCACCCGGAAGTCGTCCAGCATGGCGTCCATCCGGGCGGAGTGGAACGCGTGGCTGACCCGCAGCCGGCGGACCTGCCGGCCCTCGGCGGCGAGGCGTTCGGCGGCGGCGAGCACCGCGTCCTCGTCGCCGGAGAGGACCACCGACGCGGGACCGTTCACCGCGGCCAGGGCCACCCGGTGGTCGAGCAGCGGGGCCACCTCGGCCTCGGTGGCCCGGACGGCGAGCATCGCCCCACCGGCGGGCAGCGCCTGCATCAGCCGGGCCCGCGCGGCGACCAGGGCCGCCGCGTCGGGCAGGGACAGCACCCCGGCCACGTGCGCCGCCGCGAGTTCGCCGACCGAGTGGCCGAGCAGGTGCGCCGGCCGTACCCCCCAGGAGGTGACCAGGCGGTACGCGGCCACCTCGTAGGCGAACAGCGCCGGCTGGGTGAACTCGGTGCGGTCCAACAGCGCGGCCTGCGGGGAGTCCGGGGCGGCGAACACCACTTCGTGTAACGGGTGACTGAGGTGCTGGTCGAGTTCGGCGGCGACCTCGTCGAAGGCGGCGGCGAAAGCGGGGAACCGGCGGTGCAGGTCGGCGCCCATGCCCACGCGTTGGGCGCCCTGGCCGGTGAAGAGGACGGCGAGCTTGCCGGCCGGACGGGCCACGCCGCGCAGCACCCCGGGGGCCGGGCGGTCCTCGGCGACCGCCCGCAGGCCCTCGACGAGCGCGTCGGAGTCGTCCCCGGTCACCACGGCCCGGTGCGGCATCGCCGCCCGGGTGGTGACCAGCGAGTACGCCACGTCACCCGGCCGCAGCCCGGGGTGGGCGGCCAGGTGTTCCAGCAGCCTGCGGGCCTGCCCGGCCAGCGCTGGGGCGGAGCGGGCGGTGACCAGCCACGGGGCGGGCGGGGCGGGGCGACCGGCGGGGGCGTCCCCGGCGGTGTCCTGCGGGGCGGCCTGCTCGACGATGGCGTGCGCGTTGGTGCCGCTGACCCCGAAGGCGGAGACCCCGGCCCGGCGCGGACCGTCGCCGTCCGGCCAGGGCATCCGTTCGGTGGCCAGGCGGACCGCGCCGGCGGACCAGTCGACGTGCGGGGTGGGCCGGTCGACGTGCAGGGTGGCGGGGAGCACGCCGTGGCGCATCGCGAGCACCATCTTGATCACCCCGGCGACGCCCGCCGCGGCCTGGGTGTGCCCGATGTTCGACTTCACCGACCCGAGCCACAGCGGACGGTCCGCCGGCCGCCCCTGCCCGTAGGTGGCCAGCAACGCCTGCGCCTCGATCGGGTCGCCGAGGGTGGTGCCGGTGCCGTGCGCCTCGACCACGTCGACCTGGTCGGCGGTCAGCTGCGCGTTGGCCAGGGCCCGGGCGATGACCCGCCGCTGGGAGGGGCCGTTCGGGGCGGTCAGCCCACTGCTCGCGCCGTCCTGGTTGACCGCGCTGCCCCGCACCACGGCGAGGATCGGGTGCCCGTTGCGGCGGGCGTCGGAGAGCCGCTCGACGAGGAGCATGCCGACCCCCTCGGACCAGCCGGTGCCGTCGGCGGCGGCGGCGAAGGACTTGCACCGACCGTCGGTGGAGAGACCACGCTGGCGGGAGAACTCGACGAACACCGTCGGGGTGGCCATCACCGACACGCCCCCGGCGAGGGCGAGGGTGCACTCCCCCAGCCGCAGCGCCTGGGCGGCCAGGTGGAGCGCGACCAGGGACGACGAGCAGGCGGTGTCGACGGTGACCGCCGGCCCCTCCAGCCCCAGGGCGTACGCGATCCGACCGCTGGCGACGGCGGCCGCGCTGCCGGTGCCGAGGTAGCCCTCGACGCCGCCGCCGACGCCGGTGAGCAGGGCCGCGTAGTCGCCCTGGCTGCTGGTGGCCGCGTACACGCCGGTGGGTGTGCCGCGCAGCGTGGTGGGGTCGATGCCGGCCCGCTCGAACGCCTCCCAGGCGGTCTCCAGCAGCAGCCGCTGCTGCGGGTCCATGGCGAGCGCCTCACGCGGGGAGATGCCGAAGAAGGCGGGGTCGAAGTCCCCGGCGTCGTGCAGGAACCCCCCGTCCCGCACGTAGGAGGTGCCCCGGCTGTCCGGGTCGGTGTCGTAGAGCGCGTCGAGGTCCCAGCCCCGGTCGGCGGGGAACGGCGCCATCGCGTCCGTACCGGCGGTGACCAGGTCCCACAACTGTTCCGGGGACCGGACCCCACCGGGGAACCGGCAGCTCATGCCGATGATCGCCACCGGCTCGGTGAGCGTGGCGGTGAGCTGCTGGTTCTGCTGCTTGAGCTTCTGGTTGTCGAGCAGCGACGCGCGCAGCGCGCTGACCACCTCGTCCAGTGAGACGCTCATCGGGGCCTCCTTGCCGCCGGCCGGTTCACGAGTCGGAGCCTTCGAGGGCCAGCCGGACCAGATCGGCGACGTCGAGGTCACGGATCTCGGTCTCCGCGGCGGCCGGCACGGCGACGGCCGGCTCCGGGGCGGCGGTGTCCCGGCCGAGCCGCAGCAACGCGTCGAGCAGGCCGGCCTGGCGCAGCTGGTCCAGCGGGATCGCGGTGAGGACCCGCCGGACCGTCTCCTCGTCGCCGCCGTCGATCGGCGCTTCCTCGTCGCCGAAGAGCTCCTCGTACAGGTGGCCGGCGAGGTCGGCCGGGGTCGGGTAGTCGAAGACGACCGTGGTGGACAGCTCGTGCCCGGTCTCCGCGCCGAGCAGGTTGCGCAGCTCCACGGCGGTCAGCGAGTCGAACCCGAGGTCCAGGAACCCCCGCTCGGTGTCGACGGCGTCCGCCGTGGCGTGGCCGAGGACCTTCGCGGCGGCCACCCGGACCATCTCCAGCAGGGTGCCACGCCGCTCGGCAGCGGGCAGCGGGCGCAGCTCGGCGAGCAGGTCCCGGCCGACGGTCGCGGGTGCGCCGACCGGCTCGGCGGGACCGGCGGTCAGCTCCCGGACGGCCGGCAGGTCGGCCAGGAGCGGGCTGGGCCGCAGCGCGGTGAACAGCGGGTGGAAGGTGGCCCAGTCGACGTCGGCGACGGTGACGCAGGTGTCCCCGGCGTCGAGGGCGTGCCGCAGCCCGGCCATCGCCACACCGGGCGGCATCACCCGCAGGCCCCGGCGGCGCAGCTGCTCCGGCGCGGTGTCGTCGAACATGCCCGACTCGGTCCACGGGCCCCACGCCACCGACGTGGCGGGGAGTCCCCGGGCCCGCCGCCGGAGGGCGAACGCGTCCAGGTAGGCGTTGCCGGCCGCGTACGCGCCCTGCCCGCCGCTGCCCCACACCGCCGCGATCGACGAGAAGAGCACGAACGCGTCCAGCTCGACGCCGTCGAGCAGTTCGTCGAGCAGCTCCGCGCCGACCAGCTTCGGGCCGATGACGTACGCCAGGTCCTCCAGGGTGGTCTCGGCCAGCGGCACCACCTCGCTGACCCCGGCGGCGTGCACCACCGCCCGCAGCGGCGGACCCTCCCGACGCAGGTCGGCGAGGATCGCGGTCATCGCGGCCCGGTCGGCGGCGTCGGCGCGGACCACCCGGCAGTCGGTGCCGAGCGCCGCCAGTTCGGCCAGCAGCTCGGCGGCGCCGGGCGTGTCGGTGCCACGCCGGCTGGTCAGCACGACCCGTTCGGCTCCGGCGGTGGCCACCCAGCGGGCCACGTGCCCGCCGAGCGCGCCGGTGCCGCCGGTGACCAGCACGGTGCCCCGGGGCTGCCACGGCTCGGGTTCCCCGGCGGTGACGGCGGGGGCGAGGCGGCGCACGAACACCCCGTCGGCGCGGACGGCCACCTGGTCCTCGGTGGCCCCGTCGCCGATGAGGGCGGCGATCCGGTCCGCCGTCGGGTCGTCGACCGTGGCGGGCAGGTCGACCAGGCCGGCCCAGCGGGTGGACTGCTCCAGCGCCGCCACCCGGCCGAGTCCCCAGAGCGCGGCCTGCCGGGGGCTGGCCGGCGCGTCGCCGTCGGCGACGCCGACCGCGCCCCGGGTGGCGCACCAGAGCCGGGCCGCCACGTCGAGGTCGGTCATCGTCTGGAGGAGCTGCACGGTGGCGGCGAGGCCGCGCGGCAGCGCCGGATGCTCGGCGTGCGCCGCGTCGTCCAGGCCGAGGAAGGACAGGATCGACCGGGGCCGGTCGGTGGCGGCGAGCGCGTCGGACAGGAAACCGGCCAGCTCGTCCGGCTCGGCGGCGGTGTCCACGGACACGGTCGTCACGTCCGCGCCGAGCGCCCGGACACAGGCGTCCAGCCCGGGGTCGGCGGCCAGGGCCGCGGGCAGCAGCACCAGCCACCGCTCCGTCGACGTCGCCGGAGGTGTGGTCGGTGCGGCCAGCGGCTGCCAGACCTCCCGGTAGCGGGCACCGTCCACCAGGGAGCGTTCCCGCCCGCGCCGCCGCCAGGCGGACAGGGCCGGCAGCACCGTGCCGAACGGCTGGTCCCGCTCCACGTCCAGCTCACGCAGGAGCGAGTCGAAGTCCTCGGCCTCCACCGCCGCCCAGAACCGGCTGTCGGTCTCGGTGCGGTCGTCGAGCGCGGCGGTGAGCCAGGCGGGCGGCTCGGGCCAGAACCGCTGCCGGTCGAAGACGTACGTGGGCAGGTCGGCGAGCTGCGGCGCGGCGTCGGCATAGAGGGCCGGCCACTGCGGCGACCAGCCGTGCACGTGCAGCGTGGCGACCGCCCGCAGCAGGGCGACCGGTTCGGGCCGGTCCCGGCGCAGGGTCGGCACCACCAGGGCGGACCGGTCGTCGGCCGACCCGCCGTCGGCGAGGACGGCCTGGGTGAGGGCGGTCAGCACCCCGTCCGGACCGACCTCCAGGAACCCGGTGCAGCCCTGCCGGCGCAGGGCGGTGACCGCGTCGGCGAAGCGCACCGCGCCCCGGGCGTGCCGCACCCAGTATCCCGGCGTGCCCAGCTCCGTCGCGTCGACCGGCGCGCCGGTGACCGTGGAGACCAGCGGCACGGTCGGCGCGTGGTGGGACAGTCGCGCGGCGACGGCGGCGAGGTCGTCGAGCACCGGGTCCATCAGCGCACTGTGGAAGGCGTGACTGACCGCCAGCCGGCGGGTCCGGACGCCCCGCGCTGCCCACTCGGCGGCCACCTCGTCGACGGCGTCGGCCGCTCCGGAGAGCACCACCGCGCGGGGACCGTTCACGGCGGCCACGCAGACCCGGTCGGCGCGGTCCCCGAGGCTGGCGAGCACGTCGGCCTCACCGGCGGCGACGGCGAACATCGCCCCACCGTCCGGGAGCGCCTGCATGAGCCGTCCCCGGGCGGCGACCAGTTCGGCGGCGTCGGCCAGGGTGAGCACCCCGGCGGCGTGAGCGGCGGCGAACTCCCCGATGGAGTGGCCGGCGACCGCGTCGGGGCGCAGGCCCCAGTCGGTGAGCAGCCGGAACAGCGCCACCTCGACGGCGAAGATCGCCGGTTGGGTGAACTCGGTCCGGTCCAGCAGGTCGGCCTCGGCCGTGCCGGCCTCGGCGAACATCACCTCGCGCAGCGGTCGCGGCAGATGCGGGTCGAGGACCGCGCAGACCTCGTCCAGGGCGGCGGCGAAGACCGGGTACGCCCCGGCCAGCTCCCGGCCCATCCCGGGACGCTGCGCCCCCTGCCCGGAGAAGAGGTACGCCACCTTCGGCGTCCCGGTGGCCACCCCGGTGACCAGCAGCGGGGAGTCGTCGCCGTGTGCCAACGCCCGCAGCCCGGCCCGCAGCTCCCGCCGGTCGGCGGCGAGGACGACGGCCCGGTGGTCCAGGACCGCCCGGGACACCACGGACGACCAGCCGACGTCGACCAGCGGCGCGGCCTCCGGCCCGGTGAGCCGGTCGGCCCACGGGTCGGCCTGCGCGGCCAGCGCCCCGGCGGTCCGCGCGGACAGCAGCACCGGCACCACCGGCAGCTCGGCCGGGGACACGACGGGCACCGCCGGTTCCGGGACGTGTTCGAGGATGGTGTGGGCGTTGGTGCCGCTGATCCCGAAGGAGGACACGGCGGCCCGACGCGGTCGGCCGGTCAGCGGCCAGGGCCGGCCCTCGGTGAGCAGTTCGACCGCGCCGGCTTCCCAGTCCACCTGGTCGGTGGGTTCGTCGACGTGCAGGGTCGGCGGCAGGTAGCCGTTGCGCAGGGACAGGACCATCTTGATGATCCCGGCGACCCCGGCGGCGGCCTGGGTGTGCCCGATGTTCGACTTGACCGAGCCGAGCCAGAGCGGACGGTCGTCCGGCCGGTCCTGCCCGTACGTGGCGAGCAGCGCCTGCGCCTCGATCGGGTCGCCGAGCCGGGTGCCGGTGCCGTGCGCCTCGACGGCGTCCACGTCGGCCGCGGTGAGCCGGGCGTTGGCCAGGGCCTGCCGGATGACCCGCTGCTGGGCGGGACCGTTCGGGGCGGTGAGCCCGTTGGACGCGCCGTCCTGGTTGACCGCGCTGCCCCGGATCACCGCGAGCACGGGGTGGCCGTTGCGGCGGGCGTCGCTGAGCCGCTCCACCAGGAGCATGCCGGCGCCCTCACCCCAGCTCGTCCCGTCGGCGGCCGAGGCGAACGCCTTGACCCGACCGTCCGGGGCCAGCCCCCGCTGCCGGCTGAAGCCGACGAACACGCCGGGAGTGGCCATCACGGTGACGCCGCCGACCAGCGCGAGCGAGCACTCGGCGGAGCGGAGCGCCTGGCAGGCCCAGTGCAGCGCCACCAGCGACGAGGAGCAGGCGGTGTCCACCGAGACGGCCGGACCCTCCAGCCCCAGGGTGTAGGACACCCGACCGGAGAGCACGCTGCCGGCGTTGCCGGTCATCAGGTGGCCCTCGGCGCCCTCGGCCCCGATCATCAGGTTGCGGTAGTCCTGGTAGTTGGTGCCGACGAAGACGCCGGTCAGGCTGCCCCGCAGGCCCTGCGGGTCGATGCCGGCCCGCTCGATCGCCTCCCAGGAGGTCTCCAGCAGCAGCCGCTGCTGCGGGTCCATGGCGAGGGCCTCACGCGGGCTGATGCCGAAGAAGCCGGGGTCGAACTCGGCGGCCCCGGGCACGAAGGCGCCCTCATGGGCGTAGCTGGTGCCCTCGTTGGCGGGGTCGGCGTCGAAGAGCCGGTCCAGGTCCCAGCCCCGGTCGGTGGGGAACTCCCCGACCGCGTCGCCCCCGGCCGCGAGCAGCTGCCACAGCCGCTCGGGGGTGTCCGCCCCGCCCGGGAAACGGCAGCTCATCGCGACGATGGCGATGGGTTCGTCGGACACGGCCGCCGTGACGGGCGCGGTGGTGTCGACGGTGTTCCCGGTGAGCAGCTCGTCGAGATGCGCGGCGAGCACCGTCGGGTTCGGGTAGTCGAAGGCGAGGGTGGCCGGCAGCCGCAGACCGGTCGCGGTGGCGAGAAGGTTGCGCATGTCCACCGCGGTCAGCGAGTCCAGGCCGAGATCGCGGAACGGACGGGTGGCGGGGACGTCGTCGGCCGCCCCGTAGCCGAGGGCGGTTGCCGCGCACTGCCGGACCAGGTCCCGCAGTTCCGCGTTCCGCTCGGCCGGGTCGAGTCCGGCGAGCCGCTGGGCGAGCGCCGACGACGGCGTCTGCTCGGTCGCCTCGGCCGGCTGGTCCGCCGGCCGGACGAGCTGCCGCACCTCGGGCAGGTCGCCGATCAGCGGGCTGGGCCGGACCAGGGCGAACGCCGGGGCGAACCGGGCCCAGTCGATGTCGGCGATCACCGTGGTGGTCTCGCCGCGACGCAGGGCCCGGGCCAGCGCCTCCACGGCGAGGTCGGGGTCCATGGCGGTCATGCCGCCGCGCTGGAGCCGCTGCCGGGCGCGCTCGTTCTCGGCGGGCAGGCCCGCCCCGCTCCATGCGCCCCAGGCGACGGAGAGCGCGGGAAGCCCCTCGGCACGACGCCGCTCGGCCAGGGCGTCGAGGTGGGCGTTCGCCGCCCCGTAGGCGCCCTGCCCGGCGTTGCCGGTGGTGCCGGCGACGGAGGAGAACAGCACGAAGGCGTCGAGGTCGAGGTCCCGGGTCAGCTCGTCGAGGTGCTCGGCGGCGGCGGACTTGGGCGCGGCGACGGTGTGCAGCCGGGCCGGGGTGGCGGTGTCGACGATGCCGTCGTCGAGGACGGCGGCGGTGTGCAGCACGGCGGTGAGCGGGGCGTCCTCGGGCGTGGCCGCCAGCAGGGCGGCGAGCTGCGCCCGGTCGGTGACGTCGCAGGGTGCCACGGTGACGCGGACCCCGAGGTCGGTCAGCTCCGCCGCGAGGTCGGCGGCGCCCGGCGCGTCCGGGCCGCGTCGGCTGGCCAGCAGGACGTGCGCCGCGCCGGAGCGGGCCGCCCAGCGGGCCATGTGTCCACCGAGACCGCCGGTCCCGCCGGTGATCAGCACGGTGCCGCGCATCCGCCAGCCGCCGTCCTCGGCGTCGGTGGTGGCCGGCTCGGGCTCGGTGATCCGGGTGAGGCGGCGGACGAGGACGCCGGTGTCCCGGACGGCGATCTGGTCCTCGCCGCCGCTGTCGCCGAGGACCGCGCAGAGGCGCGCGCCCGTTCCCGGGTCGAGGTCGGCCGGCAGGTCGACCAGTCCGCCCCAACGACCGGGGTGTTCCAGCGCGACCGCCCGGCCGAGTCCCCAGACGGCGGCGCCTGCCGGGGTGGGCGGCCCGTCTCCGGCACCGACGGTGACGGCCTGCCGGGTGGCGCACCACAGCGGGGCCTCCACGCCCAGCGTGCCGAGCGCCTGCACCAGGTGGGCGGTCCCGGTGACGCCGAGCGGGGTCGCCGGGTGCTCCGGGTGGGCCCGTTCGTCGAGGCCGAGCAGGGAGAGCACGGCGGCGGGCCCGTCGGTGGGGAGGGCCGCGCGCAGCCGCTCGGCGAACACCGGCTGCTCGTCGGTCACGTCCAGCCGCACCGGTACGACGTCCGCGCCGACGTTGCCGAGCGCGCCCAGCACGCCGGCGACCAACGGGTCCTCGGCCAGCGCGGCGGGGATCGGGATGAGCCAGGTGCCGGAGAGCCGGGTCAGCGGCAGGTCGGGCAGCGCCGCCCAGGTGACCCGGTAGCGCCACCGGTCGAGGTCCGGCTCCCCGTCGTCCTGGTGGTCGAAGATCGGCGGTGCCGGCCAGTAGCGCTGGTGGTCGAAGGCGTAGGTGGGCAGGTCGACCGTCGCCGTGCCGGCCAGCACCCGCCGCAGGTCGACCGGCAGGCCGATCGTGTACGCGGTGGCCAGACTGGTCAACAGCCGGGTCGCGTCGTCCTCACCCCGCCGCAACGTGCCGATGGTGTGGCCGGTGACACCGGCGTCGTCGAGGATCCCGGTCACCGGCATCGTCAGCACCGGATGCGGGGAGATCTCCACGAACGTCGTGTGACCGGCGGCCACCGCCACCCGCACGGCCGGATCGAACAGCACCGTCCGCCGCAGGTTCTCGTACCAGTAGTCCGCACCCATGCTCTCCGGGACAACCCACTCCCCGGTCAACGTGGAGACGAGACGCACGTGACCCGCCTGGGGCGCGACGTCGGCCAGATCCGTGCGCAACCGCTCGGCGACCTCCTGCACCGCAGGCGAATGCGACGCGTAGTCCACCGGGATCACCCGGGCCCGCACCCCGTCGGCCTGACACGCCGCCACCAGGTCCGCGACCGGCTGCGGCGGACCCGACACGACGACGGTCGACGGACCGTTCACCGCCGCCACACCCACACCCGGGAACGCCGGCAGACGCTCCGCGATCCCCTCGGCGGAGAGGTCCACCGACGCCATCGCACCCGTCCCGCGCAGCACCGCCAGGGCACGCGACCGCAGCGCGACCGTCTTCGCCGCGTCCTCCAGCGACAGGATCCCCGCCACACACGCCGCGCCGATCTCACCCTGCGAGTGACCGAGCACCGCCTGGGGAGCCACACCCGCGTGCTCCCACACCGCCGCCAGGGCGACACCGACCGCCCAGAGCACCGGCTGGACGACCTCGACCCGCTCCAACCAGGACTCGTCGTCACCGGTCAACACCGACACCAGGTCCACGTCCAGGTACGGCGACAACGCCCGCTGACACTCGGCCAACCGCGCGTCGAACACCGGCACCCGGCCCACCAGACCGGCCGCCATCCCCGCCGACTGCGCACCCTGACCGGGGAACACGAACACCGGACCGGAGTTCGAGGCGGTACCCCGGACCACGTTCCCCGCCGGCAGGCCCGACGCCAGCGCGTCCAGACCCGCGAGGAGGTCCGCCTCGCCCGTACCGACGACCACCGCCCGCTGGTCGAGGCTGGCGCGGGTGGTCGCCAGGGACCAGGCCAGCGCCGCGACGTCCACGTGGTCCTGCGCGCGTACGTGCGCGGCGAGGCGGGCGGCCTGACCAGCGAGGGCGTTCGTCGTCCGAGCCGACACGGGCCAGACGGTCACGTCCGCGCCGACCAGTCCCGGAGCCGGGTCGCGGGTCTCGGTCGCCTCGACGGACTCGTCGGCCTGCTCGATGATCACGTGCGCGTTCGTCCCGGAGATACCGAACGACGACACCGCCGCCCGACGCGGCCGATCCACCACCGGCCACGCCCGCGCCTCGGTGACCAGCTCCACCGCACCCGCCGACCAGTCGATGTGCGGCGACGGCTCGTCCACGTGCAACGACGCCGGCACCACACCATGCCGCATCGCCTGCACCACCTTGATCACACCCGCCACACCGGCTGCGGCCTGGGTGTGCCCGAGGTTCGACTTCACCGAGCCCAGCAGCACCGGGTTGGCGTCGTCCCGGTCCTGCCCGTACGTGGCGAGGAGGGCCTGCGCCTCGATCGGGTCACCGAGGCGGGTACCGGTGCCGTGGGCCTCGATCAGGTCCACGTCGGCGGTGGAGAGCCGGGCCGAGGCGAGGGCCTGGCTGATCACCCGCTGCTGCGCCGGCCCGTTGGGGGCGGTCAGCCCGTTCGACGCGCCGTCCTGGTTGACCGCGCTGCCCCGGACGACCGCCAGGACCCGGTGGCCGTTGCGACGGGCGTCCGACAGCCGCTCCACCAGCAGCCAGCCGACGCCCTCGGAGAAGCCGGCCCCGTCGGCGGTGGCGGAGAACGACTTGCACCGGCCGTCGGGTGACAGGGCACGCTGCCGGCTGGAGCCGACCAGGAGACCGGGCGTCGCCATCACGGTGACGCCACCGGCGAGGGCCAGCTCGCACTCCCCCGCCCGGAGCGCCTGCACGGCGAGGTGCAACGCCACGAGGGAGGAGGAGCAGGCCGTGTCGATCGACACCGCCGGCCCCTCCAGTCCCAGCGTGTACGACACCCGCCCGGACGCGACGGCCGCCGCGCCTCCGGTCATCGAGTGGCCCTCGTCCCCGTCGGGCGACATCATCAGCAGGGTGCCGTAGTCCTGCCCGTTGGTGCCGACGAAGACTCCGGTCCGGCTGCCGCGCAGCGAGGCGGGGTCGATGCCGGCGGACTCGACCGCCTCCCAGGCCGTCTCCAGCAGGAGCCGCTGCTGCGGGTCCATGGTGAGGGCCTCGCGGGGCGAGATGCCGAAGAAGCGGGCGTCGAAGTCCCCGGCCCCGTCGATGAACCCGCCCTCCCGGGCGTAGGAGGTGCCCGGGTTGTCCGGGTCGGGGTGGTAGAGCCGCTCCAGGTCCCAGCCCCGGTCGTCGGGGAACAACGTGACGGCGTCCCGGCCCACCCGCAGCAGCTCCCACAGCTCGTCCGGGTTGCGCACCCCGCCGGGCAGCCGACAGCTCATCGCCACGATCGCCACCGGCTCCAGTTCCTGGGACTGGACCTCGCTGAGCCGTCGGCGGGTGTCGTGGAGATCAGCCATGACCCGCTTGAGGTAGTCGCGGAGCTTGTCTTCATTGCCCATGTCGGAGCCGCTTCCTCGCAGGGGACGGAGAGAGCCGGGGTGGGTGGCGGGGAGAGCCGGGTGCGGTCAGGAGATCCCGAGGTCCTTGTCGACCATGGCGAACAGTTCGTCGTCGGTGGCGTCGTCGAGGTGCCGGCCGATGTCACCGCCCCCGCCCTGACCGAGCCGCGAGAGCATCGCCTGGAGGCGGACGGTGGCCCGGATCCGCGCCGCCTCGTCACCCGCCACCACGTCGAGGCTGTCGGCGATGCGGTCGAGGTCGTCGAGGAGCACGGTCGGGGTCACCACGTCCTCCTGGGCCACCTCGGCGAAGAGGTACTCCGCCAGCGTGGTCGGGGTCGGGTAGTCGAAGACCAGCGTGACCGGGAGGGCCACTCCGGTCGCCGTGCCGAGCCGGTTACGCAGCTCGACCGCGGTCACCGAGTCGAAGCCCAGTTCCCGGAACGCCCGGTGCTCGTCGACCGACTCCGCCGAGGCGTAGTTGAGCACGGCGGCGACCTGGCCCCGGACCAGCCCGAGCAGCACGGCCATCCGGTCGGCGGCGGGCAGCCCGGCGAGCCGGTCCCGCAACGAGTCGGGGCCGTCGGGCACCTCGACGCCGGCGGCGACGTGTTCGGTGGCCTTGAGCCGGCGGACGTCCGGCAGGTCGCTGATCAGCGGGCCGGGACGGGTCGCGGTGAAGGCGACGGCGAACCGGTCCCAGGCGATGTCGGCGATGGTGAGGGCCGGCTCCCCGTGGTCCACCGCCTGGTGCAGCGCGGTGATCGCGGCCTCCGGAGGCATCTCCGGGACGCCGTGCCGGTGCAGCAGCTCACCGAACGGGCCGTCGGCCATGCCGCCGCCGGCCCAGGCGCCCCAGGCGATGGAGGTGGCGGGCATGCCGAGGGCACGCCGGTGCTGGGCGAGCGCGTCGAGGAAGGCGTTGCTCGGCGCGTAGTTGCCGACGCCCGAGCTGGCCACGGTGCCGGCGAAGGACGAGAACATGACGAACGCGGAGAGGTCCAGGCCCAGCGTCAGCTCGTGCAGGTGGTACGCGACGTCGACCTTGGCCTTGAGGACCCGTTCGATCTGGTCGATCCGGATGTCGTTGATCAGGGCGTCGTCCAGCACCGCGCAGGCGTGCACGACGGTGGTGAGGGGCTGCTCGTCGGGGATGCCGTCGATCAGCTCCGCCAGGGCCTCCCGGTCGGACGCGTCGCAGGCGACCACGGTGGCGCGGGCCCCGAGGGCGGTGATGTCGTCGACCAGCTGCTGGGCGCCCGGGGCGGCCATCCCGCGCCGGCTGGCGATGATGATGTTCTCCACGCCGCTGCGGGCCAACCAGCGGGCGGCGTGCCCACCGAGGGCACCGGTACCACCGGTGACCAGGGCCGTCCCGGAGGGCTCCCACGGGTTGGCGGGCTGGCTGTCGCCGAGCGGGACGCGGGTGAGGCGGCGGCCGAGCAGTCCGCTGGGGCGGACGGCGATCTGGTCCTCCTCGCCGGCGGTGGTGAGGGCCGCGACGAGCAGGTCGGCGTAGCGTCCCTCGACCGCCTCGGGCAGGTCGACGAGGCCGCCCCAGCGTTCCGGGTGCTCCAGCGCGGCGACCCGGCCGAATCCCCAGACCAGCGCCTGCATCGGCGCGCGCAACTGGTCGGCGCGACCGACGGAGACGGCACCCGAGGTGATGCTCCACATCGGGGCGGTCAGGCCGATGTCGCCGAGGGCCTGGAAGAGCGCGACGGTGGCGGCGTAGCCGCCGGGCACGGAGAGGTACAGCGGGTGGACCAGTTCGTCGAAGGCGAGCAGCGACACCACGCCGGCCACCTCGGCGGGCCCGTCGTCGGCGCCGGCACGGGTGGCGAGGGCCTCCCGCAGGAGCTTGCCGAGCTGGTCGCGGTCGACGTCGCTGGTGCTGACCGGGATCGGCACCACGTCCGCGCCGGCTGCGGTGATCGCCTCGACGGAGGCGTCCTGCCAGGGTTCGACGAACTCTCCGGTCGGCATCACCACGACCCAGGTGCCGCGCATGCCCCGGTTGGCGACGCCGGTCAGTGGCCGCCAGGTGTCCTGGTAGCGCCAGCTGTCGATGTCGGACTGCCGGCGTCGCTGCCGCCGCCACGAGGTGAGCAGCGGCAGGACGGGCCGCAGCGCGTCGGCGGTCTGCTCGGCGGGGGTGTCGGCGGGGGTGACCACGTTGGCGAGCGCAGCCAGGTCGCCGCGTTCCACGGCCGCCCAGAAGCCGGCGTCGCCGGGGTCCACGGCACCCTGGCTCAGGCTCTCCAGGTCGGGCCCGCCGCTACCGTCCAGCCAGTAGCGCTGGTGGTCGAAGGCGTAGGTGGGCAGGTCGACGGCCGCCGTCTCGGCGAGCACCTGCCGCAGGTCGACCGGCAGGCCGGCGGTGTACGCGGTGGCCAGACTGGTCAACAGCCGGGTCGCGTCGTCCTCACCCCGCCGCAGCGTCCCCAGGGTGTGCCCGGTGACACCGGCGTCGTCGAGGATCGCGGTGACCGGCATGGTCAGCACCGGATGCGGGGAGATCTCCACGAACGTGGTGTGACCGGCGGCCACCGCGACCCGGACGGCCGGATCGAACAACACCGTCCGCCGCAGGTTCTCGTACCAGTAGTCGGCGCCCATGCTCTCCGGTTCCACCCAGTCCCCGGTGAGGGTGGACACCAACCGGACATGCCCGGCCCGGGGCGTGACGTCGGCCAGGTCGGTCCGAAGCCGCTCGGCGACCTCCTGCACCGCCGCCGAGTGGGACGCGTAGTCCACCGGGATCACCCGGGCCCGCACCCCGTCGGCCTGGCACGCCTCGACCAGGTCCGCCACCGGCTGCGGCGGACCGGAGACGACCACCGTCGACGGACCGTTCACCGCCGCCACACCCACACCCGGGAAAGCCGGCAACCGCTGCGCGATGCCGTCGGCGGAGAGATCCACCGACGCCATCGCACCCGTACCCCGCAACACCGCCAGAGCACGGGAACGCAGCGCGACCGTCTTCGCCGCATCCTCCAAACTCAGGATCCCCGCCACACACGCGGCACCGATCTCACCCTGCGAGTGACCGAGCACCGCCGCCGGAGCGACGCCGACGTGCTCCCACACCGCCGCCAGGGCGACACCCACCGCCCACAGCACCGGCTGCACGACCTCGACCCGCTCCAACCACGACTCGTCGTCACCGGTCAACACCGACACGAGATCCACGTCCAGGTACGGCGACAACGCCCGCTGACACTCGGCCAACCGCGCGTCGAACACCGGCACCCGGCCCACCAGACCGGCCGCCATCCCCGCCGACTGCGCACCCTGACCGGGGAACACGAAGACCGGACCAGCGGACGAGCCCGCGGCGGTGCCCAGCACCACGTTCCCCGCCGGCAGGCCCGACGCCACCGCGTCCAGACCCGACAGCAGCTCCTCGACACCCGAGCCGACGACCACGGCCCGCTGGTCGAAGGTCGACCGGGTGGTCAGCAGGGACCAGCCGACCGCCGCCGGATCCAGGTCACCGTTCGCGCGCACGTACCCGGCCAGCCGGCCGGCCTGCCCGGCGAGCGCGCTCCGGGACCGCGCGGACACCGGCCACACGGTCACCTCCGACGCGACCAGGCCGGGCCGGTACGCGGACCCGGTGGCTCCGGCGTCGTCCCTGTCCGCCTGCTCGGGGGCGGCGGTGGCGGACGGCCGGTACTCCTCGACGATCACGTGGGCGTTGGTGCCGCTCACGCCGAACGAGGACACCCCGCCCCGGCGGGGCCGGTCCAGCTCCGGCCACGGCCGGCGTTCGGTGAGCAGCGAGACCGCCCCGGCGGACCAGTCCACGTGCGGGGACGGCTCGTCGACGTGCAGGGTCTCCGGCATCACGCCGTTACGCAGGGCCATCACCATCTTCACCATGCCGGCGACTCCGGCGGCACTCTGGGTGTGGCCGATGTTCGACTTCACCGAGCCGAGCCAGAGTGGCTGGTCGGCGGGACGGTCCTGCCCGTATGTGGCGATGAGCGCCTGCGCCTCGATCGGGTCACCGAGGGTGGTGCCCGTGCCGTGCGCCTCCACCATGTCGACGTCGGCGGTGCCGAGCCGGGCGTTGGCGAGGGCCTGCCGGATGACCCGCTGCTGCGACGGGCCGTTGGGGGCGGTGAGGCCGTTGGACGCGCCGTCCTGGTTGAGGGCGCTGCCCCGGATCACGGCGAGGATCGGGTGGCCGTTGCGTTCCGCGTCGGCGAGCCGCTCCAGGACGAGCACGCCGCCGCCCTCGCCCCAGCCGGTGCCGTCCGCGCCGGCCGCGAACGCCTTGCACCGCCCGTCGACGGACATGCCACGCTGCCGGGAGAAGACGACGAAGACGCCGGGGGCGGCCATCACGGTGACGCCACCGGCGATGGCCAGGTCGCACTCCCGGCGGCGCAGCGCGGTGGCCGCCAGGTGCAGGGCGACCAGGGAGGACGAGCATGCGGTGTCGACGGTGACCGCCGGGCCGTTCAGGCCGAGGGTGAACGAGATCCGGCCGGAGGCGACGCTTGTGGTGTTGCCGGTGCCGAGGTACATGTCGACGCCCTCGGGAACGTTCGGCAGACCCATCCCGTAGTTGGAGGTGGTGACCCCGACGAAGACGCCGGTCTGGCTGCCCCGCAGGGACAGCGGGTCGATGCCGGCCCGCTCGACCGCTTCCCAGGACGTCTCCATCAGCAGTCGCTGCTGCGGGTCCATCGCGAGGGCCTCGCGCGGGGAGATCCCGAACAGGGAGGCGTCGAAGTCACCGGCACCGTCGAGGAACCCACCCACCCGGGTGTAGCTCTTGCCCGGCTTGTCGGGGTCGGGGTCGTAGAGCGACTCCAGGTCCCAGCCCCGGTCGTCGGGGAACTCGGTGAGGGCGTCCTGGCTGTCGGCGACGAGGTCCCACAGGTCCTCGGGCGAGCGGACGCCGCCAGGGAACCGGCAGCTCATCGACACGATGGCGAGGGGTTCCTGGTCGCGGGCCTCGACGGTCTGCAGCTTGCGCTTCGTGTCGTGCAGATCGGCGGTCACCCGCTTGAGGAAGTACCGCAGCTTGTCGTCGTCGCTCATCGGGCCGCACCTGCCTCGATCCGGGGGTCGGTCATCTCAGGAGATTCCAAACTCTTTGCTGATGAAGTCGAAGATCTCGTCGTCGCTGGCCGACTCGAGGTCGGGCCGCTCCTCCTCGGCGGCGGGGCCGTCGGCCAGGCCGGTCGCCTTGGCCAGTAGGTCCCGCATCCGGGTGGTGAACCGCTCCCGGGTCGCCGAATCGAGCGGAATGGTGGTGAGCAGGCTCTCCACCGTGTCGATGCCCTGGAAGAGGGGCTGGGTGGAGGGGGCCTCCCCGGCGGTGATCTCGCTGGCCAGCTTCTCGGCGAGCGCGGTCGGCGTCGGGTAGTCGAAGACCAGCGTGGCGGGCAGCCGGAGGCCGGACAGGCCGTTCAGCCGGTTACGGAGGTCGACGGCGGTGAGCGAGTCGAAACCGAGTTCGGTGAAGAGCCGGCCCGGGTCGATGGCGTCGGCCCCGGCGTGGCCGAGGACGGCGGCGATGTTCGCCCGGACCACGTCGAGGACCACCTTGCGCCGTTCCGGCTCGGCCAGGCCGGCCAGGCGCTGCCCGAGGGACACCCCGCCGGGACCGGCGCCGGTGCCGTCGACGGAACGCCGCAGCGGCACCCGGACCAGGGCCCGGAGCATCGGGGCGAGGGTCCCGGACTCCGCCTGTCCGCGCAACGTCCCGACGTCGAGCCGCATCGGTGCGACGGCGGCCGCGTCCAGCCGCCAGGCGGCGTCGAAGAGGTGCAGCGCCTGCTCGGTGGGGAGTCCGGCCGCCCCCTGTTCGGCCATCCGCCGCACGTCGGCGTCACCGAGGTGACCGGTCATGCCGCTGGCCTGCTCCCAGAGGCCCCAGGCCAGCGAGATGCCGGCCAGTCCCCGGGCCCGCCGGTGTGCGGCGAGCGCGTCGAGGAACGCGTTCGCGGCGGCGTAGTTGGACTGTCCGGCACTGCCCAGGGTGGCCGCCGCCGAGGAGAAGAGCACGAAGGCGGCGAGGTCCCGGTCGGCGGTGAGCCGGTGCAGGTGCCACGCCGCGTCGGTCTTCGGTACGGCCACCGCGTCGAGGCGTTCCGGCGTCATCGACTCGAACACCCCGTCGTCGAGGACGCCGGCCGCGTGGACCACCGCGGTGAGCGGGCGCGCGGCGGGGATCCCGGCGAGCAGCGCGGTCAGCGCGTCGGGGTCGGCGGCGTCGCAGGCGGCGACGGTCACCTCCGTACCGTGGGCAGCCAGTTCGGCGACCAGGTCGTCGATCCCCTCCGCGGCCGGACCGCGCCGGCCGGCGAGCAGCAGGTGCCGGACGCCGTGCGTGGTGGCGAGGTGCCGGGCCAGGAGGCGACCCAGCACGCCGGTGCCGCCGGTGACGAGCACCGTGCCGTCCGGGTCGATGCCGCCGGGCAGCAGTTCCACGCCGGCCGGCACCCGTCCGAGGCGGGGGACGCGCACCTGGCCGGCCCGTACCGCGACCTGCGGCTCGCCGGACCCGATCGCGGCGGCCAGCACGGCGGCGCTGTCCGGGTCCGCGTCGAGGTCGACCAGTTGCAGCCGGTCCGGGTGTTCCAGTTGGGCGGCGCGCAGCAGACCCCAGACCGGTGCCTGGCGCAGGTTCACCACGCTCTGGTCGCCGGTGGCGACGGCGTCGCGGGTGACCAGCACCAGCCGGGCGTCGGCGAACCGGTCGTCGGCGAGCCAGGCCCGCACCGCGCCGAGCACGCGGTGGGTGGTGGCCCGCGCCTGCGCGGCGAGCGCGGGATCCGTCTCGTTCCCGTCCCCGCCGACCGGGACGATCACCGCCCCGGGTGCCGGCTCACCGCCGGCGAGCAGGTCCCCGAGGGTGTCCGGGTCGAGGTCGGCGCGGACCCGGACGCCCGCCGACTCGCAGGCGGCGCTGAGCGGCAGGTCGTCGCCGACCACCACCCAGCCGGTGGCGGCGGGCACCGGGCCGGCGGGCACGGGCAGCGCCGGCCAGTCGACCTGGAACAGCGACTCGTGCCGTCCGGAGCGCGCGGCGCCGAGGGCGTCACCGGTGACCCGTCGCATGATCAGCGACTCGGCGTGCAGGACCGGCGCGCCGGTGGCGTCGGCCACCTGGAAGGAGACCCCGACCTCACCGGCCGAGGCGACCCGGACCCGCAGGGCGGTGGCCCCGGCGGCGAGCAGGGTCACCCCGGTCCAGGCGAACGGCAGCCGGGGGGCGTCGGGGTCGGCGCCGTCGCCCATCCGGGCGAGGAAGCCGCCGATGGACATGGCCTGCAACGCGCCGTCCAGCAGCGCCGGGTGGACCCCGAAGCGGCCGGCCTCGGCGTGGTGGGCGGCGGGCAGCTCGACCTCGGCGAAGACCTCGTCGCCCCGGGTCCAGGCGGCGCGCAGGCCCCGGAAGACCGGGCCGTAGCCGAAGACGGTCGCCTCGATCCCGGAGTAGAAGACGCTGGAGTCGACGGCGGTCGCGCCGGGCGGCGGCCAGACCCCCAGGTCGAACGCGGGCGGCTCGGCCGGGCGAGGGGCGAGCAGGCCGGTGGCGTGGCAGGTCCAGGCCACGTCGGCGAGGATCTCGTCGGAGCCGTCCCGGTACGGGCGGGAGTGGAACTGCACCGTACGGCGGCCGTCCGTGTCCCGGTCACCGACGGTGAGCTGCACCTGGAGGGAGCCGAGTTCGGGCAGGACGAGCGGGGCGAGCAGGGTCAGCTCCTCCACCGTTGGCGTGCCGGCCTGCTCACCGGCGTAGGCGGCGAGTTCCACGAAGGCGGTGCCGGGCAGCAGGATCGCGTTCATCACCCGGTGCTCGCCGAGCCACGGGTGGGTGCGCACCGACAGGCGGCCGGTGAACACCATCCGCTCGTTGTCCGGGAAGGTCACCGTGGCGCTGAGCAGCGGGTGACCGGCCTCCTGAAGTCCGGCGGAGGCGACGTCGCCGGCCGGGCCGACGGGCAGGTCGACCCAGTAGCGCTGGTGCTCGAACGCGTAGGTGGGCAGGTCGACGGTCGCCGTCTCCGCCAGCACCTGCTCGAGGTCGACCGGCAGGCCGATCGTGTACGCGGTGGCCAGGCTGGTCAGCAGCCGGGTCGCGTCGTCCTCGCCCCGCCGCAACGTGCCGAGGGTGTGCCCGGTGACACCGGCGTCGTCGAGGATCGCGGTGACCGGCATGGTCAGCACCGGATGCGGGGAGATCTCCACGAACGTCGTGTGACCGGCGGCCACCGCCACCCGCACGGCCGGGTCGAACAGCACGGTCCGCCGCAGGTTCTCGTACCAGTAGTCGGCCCCCATCGACTCCGGGACCACCCACTCCCCGGTCAGCGTGGAGACCAGCCGGACATGGCCAGCCCGGGGCGTGACGTCGGCCAGATCCGTGCGCAACTGCTCGGCGACCTCCTGCACCGCCGCCGAGTGGGACGCGTAGTCCACCGGGATCACCCGGGCCCGCACCCCGTCGGCCTGACACGCCGCCACCAGGTCGGCCACCGGCTGCGGCGGACCGGAGACGACCACCGTCGACGGACCGTTCACCGCCGCCACCCCGACCCCGGGGAACAACGGCAGACGCTCCGCGACCGCCCCGGCGGACAGGTCCACCGACGCCATCGCGCCCGTACCCCGCAACACCGCCAGAGCCCGGGAACGCAAGGCGACCGTCTTCGCCGCATCCTCCAGCGACAGAATGCCGGCGACACACGCCGCACCGATCTCACCCTGCGAGTGACCGATCACGGCCGCCGGGCTGACGCCGACGTGCTTCCACACCTCCGCCAGGGCGACACCCACCGCCCACAGCACCGGCTGGACGACCTCCACCCGCTCCAACCACGACTCGTCGTCGCCGGTCAACACGGAGACCAGGTCCACGTCCAGGTACGGGGCGAGCGCCTGCTGACACTCGGCCAACCGCGCGTCGAACACCGGCACCCGGCCCACCAGACCGGCCGCCATCCCCGCCGACTGCGCACCCTGACCCGGGAACACGAACACCGGACCAGCGGACGAGCCCGCCAGCCCCGTGACGACGTTCCCCGCCGGCAGGCCCGACGCCAGGGCGTCCAGGCCCGCGAGAAGCGCGTCGGTGTCGGTGCCGACGACGGCGGCACGCTGGTCGAGGACGGCACGGGTGGTCGCCAGGGACCAGCCGACCGCCGCCGGGTCCAGGTCGCCGTACACGCGGACGTGCTCGGCGAGCCGGGCGGCCTGACCGGCCAGGGAAGTCTTCGTCCGGGCGGAGAGCGGCCAGACGGTCACGCCCCCGTCGGGGGCCAGGCCCGGTACCGGGTCACGGGTCTCGGTCGCCTCGACGGACTCGTCGGCCTGCTCGATGATCACGTGCGCGTTCGTCCCGGAGATACCGAACGACGACACCGCCGCCCGACGCGGCCGATCCACCACCGGCCACGCCCGCGCCTCGGTGACCAGCTCCACCGCACCCGCCGACCAGTCGATGTGCGGCGACGGCTCGTCCACGTGCAACGACGCCGGCACCACACCATGCCGCATCGCCTGCACCACCTTGATCACACCCGCCACACCGGCAGCCGCCTGCGCGTGCCCGATGTTCGACTTGATCGACCCCAGCAGCAACGGCCGATCCCCCGGCCGGTCCTGCCCGTACGTCGCCAACAACGCCTGCGCCTCGATCGGGTCGCCCAGGGTGGTACCCGTACCGTGCGCCTCGATGAGGTCCACGTCGGCGGTGGAGAGCCGGGCCGAGGCGAGGGCCGCCCGGATCACCCGCTGCTGCGACGGGCCGTTCGGGGCGGTGAGGCCGTTGGAGGCACCGTCCTGGTTGATCGCCGAGCCGCGGAGGACGGCGAGGACGCGGTGGCCGTTGCGACGGGCGTCGGAGAGGCGCTCCACCAGCAGCATGCCCACGCCCTCGGACCAGCCGGTCCCGTCCGCCGACGCGGCGAACGACTTGCACCGTCCGTCGGCGGCCAGACCCCGCTGCCGGGAGAACTCGACGAACGCGGTCGGCGTGGTCATCACCATCACGCCACCGGCGAGCGCCATGTCGCACTCGCCGCTGCGCAGCGCCTGGCCGGCCCAGTGCAGGGCGACCAGGGACGACGAGCAGGCGGTGTCGAGCGAGACCGCCGGCCCCTCCAGCCCGAACGTGTAAGCGACCCGGCCGGAGATGACGCTGCTGGTGAGGCCGGTCAGCGCGTACCCCTCGGTGCCCTCCCCCGCGTACGCGACCAGGTTGCTGTAGTCCTGGCCGCTGGTGCCGACGAAGACACCGGTGCTGGTGCCGCGCATGGTGGCCGGGTCGAGGCCGGCGGACTCGAAGGTCTCCCAGGTGGTCTCCAGCAGCAGCCGCTGCTGCGGGTCCATGGCCAGGGCCTCACGCGGTGAGATGCCGAAGAACGCCGAGTCGAACCGGTCGACGTCGTCGAGGAAACCGCCGCCCCGGGCGTAGAAGGTGCCGGGGGTGTCCGGGTCGGGACTGTAGAGCGAGTCGAGGTCCCAGCCACGGTCGGTGGGCAGGTCGGAGATGGCGTCGACGCCGTCGGCGACGAGGCGCCACAGGTCCTCCGGGGACCGCACTCCGCCGGGCAGCCGGCAGGCCATGCCGATGATCGCCAGCGGTTCGTCGTCGCGTACCGGCGTGGTGGTGGTCGCCGACCGGACCGGCACGGGCGTCCCGGCGATCTCGGTGCCGAGGTGGACGGCCAGGTCGTAGGGGCTGGGGTAGTCGAAGACCAGCGTGGCCGGCAGCCGCATGCCGAAGGCGTTGTTGAGCCGGTTGCGCATCTCGACGGCGGTGAGCGAGTCGAAGCCGAACTCGTTGAACGCCCGGCGCGGTTCGATGGCGGCCGGGTCGGGGTAGCCGAGCACGGCGGCGGCCTGGCCCCGGACGATCTCGACGAGCGCGGTGACCCGGTCGTCGTCGCCGAGCGCGGCGAGCTGCTGCACCAGCGACGCGCCGGTGCTGGCCGCCGCGCTGCGGGGCAACCGGATCAGGGCCCGGTACAGCGGCGGGACGGTGCCGCCGGCGAACTGGACCTTCATGGCGGCCAGGTCGAGGCGGGCGGGGACGAGCGCGGCGTCGGAGGTGCGGCAGGCGGCGTCGAAGAGGGCGAGCCCCTCCTCGGCCTCCATCGCGGCGACACCGGAGCGGGAGATCCGGTTGAGGTGGACGTCGTCCAGCTCGGTGGTCATGCCGCTGCGGTCGGCCCAGAGGCCCCAGGCGAGGGTGAGCGCGGCGCGGCCGTGTGCCCTGCGGTGGTGGGCGAGGCCGTCGAGGAAGGCGTTGGCGGCGGCGTAGTTGCCCTGGCCGGGGCCACCGGCGGTGGCGGCGAGCGACGAGTACGAGACGAACGCCTTCAGGTCGAGGTCGGCGGTCAGCTCGTGCAGGTTCCATGCCGCGTCGACCTTGGGCCGCAGGACGCCGTCCATCCGCTCGGGGGTGAGCGAGGAGATGACGCCGTCGTCGCGGACGCCGGCGGCGTGGATGACGGCGGTGAGCGGGTGTGCGTCGGGGATGCCGGCGAGCAGTTCGGCCACCGCGTCGCGGTCGGCGACGTCGCAGGCGGCGACGGTGACGGTGGCGCCGAGCGCCTCCAGGTCGGCGCAGAGTTCGGCGACGCCGCTGGCGGCCCGGCCGCGCCGGCTGGTGAGGATCAGGTGCCGGACGCCGTGGACGGTCACCAGGTGCCGGCTCATGAGCTGGCCGAGGGTGCCGGTGGCGCCGGTGATCAGGACGGTCCCGTCGCCGTCGAACGGCGCGACGGGCGGCTCGGCCGGGGCAGGTACGCGGGTGAGCCGGGCCCCGGCCGCGACGCCGGAGCGGATGACCACCTGCGGTTCGTCGGTGTCGGCGACCGCCGGCACCAGGGCGGCGGCGCAGCCGGCGACGTCGTCGACGTCGACGAGCACGAACCGGCCCGGATTCTCCGACTGCGCGGAGCGGACCAGACCGATGATCGCCGCGCCGGCCAGGTCGGTCAGGTCGGTGTCCCGGTCGGTGGCGACCGCGCCCCGGGTCAGCACGACCAGTCTGGCCGCGTCGAGCCGGTCGTCGGCGAGGAACTGCTGGAGCACGGCGAGCGCCCGGTGGGTGGCCTCGGCGACCGCCCGCGGCACGTCCGTGCCGGCTGCCGGCGCGGGGAACGGCACGACCAGCACGTCGGGGGCGTCCGACCCGTCGTCCATGGCGTCGCACAGGGCGGCCATGTCGGGGTACGCCGCCACAGCGGTACCGGTGGCGGCGACGGCCCCGACGAGGTCGGTGTCGCCGAGGACCGCCCACGCGGCGGTGGACGGCCCGGCGGGTGCGGCCAGCGGGGTCCAGTCGATCCGGTACAGCGACTCGGCCCCGCCACCACCGGCGGTGCGGAGCTGGTCGGCGGAGACCGGCCGCAGCACGAGAGAGCCGACGGAGATGATCGGGGTGCCGGTGACGTCGGCCAGCAGCAGGGAGATGCTGTCGGTGCCAGTGTGCGTGACGCGGACCCGGGCCGCCGCCGCGCCGGCGGCGTGCAGGGCGACGTCGTTCCAGGAGAACGGCAGCCGGCCGTAGCCGGGCGGGATGTCCGCCCCGGTCGGAGCGCCGCCGGGCGGGGTGAGGCCGAGGGTGTGCAGGGCCGCGTCGAGCAGCGCCGGGTGCAGACCGTAGCCGCCGGCCTCGGCGGCGGGCGTCTCCGGGAGGACCAGTTCGGCGAAGAGGTCCTCGCCGCGCCGCCAGGCCGAGCGCAGCGCGATGAAGGACGGGCCGTAGTCGTAGCCCTGGGCGGCGAGGTTCAGGTACAGGTCGTCGGTGGCCACCTCGGTGGCGCCGGCGGGCGGCCAGGCGGTCAGGTCGGACCAGCCGGCGGGGCCGCCGGACACGGCCGGCCCGCTGGCGAGTACGCCGCTGGCGTTGCGGGTCCAGGCACGCTCGCCGGGAGCGCCGTCGGCGGGCTCGCCGTCCGGGGCGGAGTGCAGGGACACCGACCGGCAGCCGGTCTCGTCGGCCGGGCCGATCCACAACTGGATGTCGACCCCGCCGGTCTCGGGCAGGATCAGCGGCGACTCCAGGGTGAGTTCCCGGACGTGGTCCGCGCCGACGTGCGCGCCGGCCTGGAGGGCGAGTTCGACGAAGCCGGTGCCGGGCAGCAGCACGGTGTCGAACACGACGTGGTCGCTGATCCACGGGTGGGTACGCCGGGCCAGCCGGCCGGTGAACAGGAAGCCTTCGGCGTCGGCGACCCCGACGGCCGCGCCGAGCAGCGGGTGGTGGGCGGGGCGCAGGCCGAACGCGGTGACGTCCCCGGCCCACCCGGCGCCGGCCTCCGGCCAGTAGCGCTGTCGCTGGAAGGCGTACGTCGGCAGGTCGACCCGGGTGGCGCCGGTGTCGGCGAACCAGGGCTGCCAGGTCACCGGCACGCCGTGCACGTGCAGGTCGGCCAGGGCGGCGAGGAGCGCGTGGGCCTCGGGCCGGTCCTTGCGCTGGGTGGGAACAGCGACCACGCCGTCGTCGCCGGGCAGGATGTCGGCGGCCATCGCGGTCAGCACACTCTGCGGACCGACCTCCAGGAACACGTCCACCCCGGCCGCCCGCAACGCGGTGACCCCGTCGCCGTACCGCACCGCCTCCCGCACATGCCGCACCCAGTAGTCGACCGTCCGGATCTCCTCGCCGTCGGCGAGCGCCCCGGTCACGTTCGACACCACCGGCAGCACCGGAGCGGCGAAGGTCAGCCCGGCCAGGACGGTGCGGAACTCGGCGAGCATCGGCTCCATCAGCGGGCTGTGGAACGCGTGGCTGACGGCGAGCCGGCGGGTGCGGGCCCCGCGCGCTGTCCAGACGCTCTCCACCTCGTCCAGCGCCTCGACCGCGCCGGACACGACGACGGACGTCGGCCCGTTGACGGCGGCGATCCCGACCCGGTCGGTCAGCCCGGCCAGGGAGGCCAGCACGTCCGCCTCGGCCGCGTTGACGGCGAGCATCCCACCACCGGCCGGCAACGCCTGCATCAACCGGCCCCGCGCCGCGACCAGCGCGCACGCGTCGGCGAGGGACAGCACCCCCGCGACGTGCGCGGCGGTGACCTCGCCGATCGAGTGGCCGCCCACGAGGTCCGGGGCGACACCGAACGACTCCAGCAGCCGGAACAACGCCACCTCGACCGCGAACAACCCGGCCTGGGTGAACACGGTCTGGTCCAGCGACTCGGCCTCGGGCGTGCCCGCCCCGGCGAACAGCACCTCCCGCAGCGGACGCGGCAGCAGCGGGTCGAGCAGCCCGCACACCTCGTCCAGCGCGGACGCGAACACCGGGAACGCGCCGTACAGCTCCCGGCCCATGCCGGCGCGCTGCGCGCCCTGACCGGAGAACAGCACCGCGAGCTGTCCCCGGCCCCCGACCTGGCCGGCGACCACCGCGCCGGACGGCTCCCCCGCCGCCAGGGCGCGCAGCCCGGCCAGCAGGTCGTCCCGGCTGGTGGCGGCGACCACGGCCCGGTGGTCGAGGGTGGACCGGGAGACCACGGACGAGTAGGCCACGTCGAGGGGACGCAGGGTTTCGTCGGCGGCGACCCGGGCGGCCCAGTTGCCGGCCTGGGCGGCGAGCGCGGCGGCGTCGCGGGCCGACACCGTCACCGGCACGACCGGCCGCTCCACCGTGGTCGGCGCGGCGTCGACCTGGGCGGGGGCGGGGGCCTGCTCCAGGATGGTGTGCGCGTTGGTGCCGGACACCCCGAACGACGACACCGCCGCCCGGCGCGGCCGGTCCACCGCCGGCCACGGCGTCGCCTCGGTGACCAGTTCGACGGCACCGGCGGACCAGTCGACCTGCGGGGACGGCTCGTCGACGTGCAGGGTGGGCGGGACCACGCCGTGCCGCATCGCCATCACCATCTTGATGACCCCGGCGACCCCGGCGGCGGCCTGCGCGTGCCCGATGTTCGACTTGACCGAGCCGAGCAGCAGCGGGGCGGCCTCGCCCCGGTCCTGCCCGTACGTGGCCAGCAGCGCCTGCGCCTCGATCGGGTCACCGAGCCGGGTGCCCGTGCCGTGCGCCTCCACGACGTCGACGCCGCCCGCGGCGAGGCCGGCGTTGGCGAGGGCCTGCTGGATGGCGCGCTGCTGGGAGGGGCCGTTCGGGGCGCTCAGGCCGTTCGACGCGCCGTCCTGGTTGACCGCGCTGCCCCGGACGACGGCGAGGATCGGGTGGCCGTTGCGCTGGGCGTCGGAGAGCCGCTCCAGCAGCAGGACACCGACGCCCTCGGACCAGCCGGTGCCGTCGGCGGCGGCGGCGAACGCCTTGCACCGGCCGTCGGCGGCGAGACCGCGCTGCCGGGAGAACTCGACGAACGCGGCCGGGGTGCACATGGCGGTGACTCCGGCGACGATGGCCAGGGTGCACTCCTGCTGGCGCAGCGCCTGGGCGGCGAGGTGCAGGGCGACCAGCGAGGACGAGCAGGCGGTGTCGATGGTGACGGCCGGCCCTTCCAGGCCGAACGTGTAGGCGATCCGGCCGGAGACGACGCTGCCGGCGTTGCCGGTCATCAGGTGCCCCTCCAGGCCCTGCGCGGCGCCCATCAGCACGCTGCCGTAGTCCTGGCCGGTGCTGCCGGCGAAGACACCGGTCCGGCTGCCCTTCAGCGAGTGTGGGTCGATGCCGGCCCGTTCCAGGACCTCCCAGGAGGTCTCCAGCAGCCACCGCTGCTGCGGGTCCATGGCCAGGGCCTCGCGGGGCGAGATGGCGAAGAAGCCCGGGTCGAAGTCGGGCAGGTCGTGGACGAAGCCGCCCCGCGCCGTGTACGTCGTGCCGGGACCGCCCTGCTCCTGGTCACCGTCGTACAGGGAGGCGAGGTCCCAGCCCCGGTCCTCCGGGAAGTCGGAGATCACGTCCCGTCCGGACGCGACCACCTCCCACAGGTCCTCCGGCGTCCGGACACCGCCCGGGAAGCGGCAGCTCATGGAGACGATGGCGACCGGTTCCTGCTCGCCGGCCTCCACCTCGCGCAGCCGCTGCCGCACCTGGTGCAGGTCGGCGGTGACCCGCTTGAGGTAGTCGAGAAGCTTCGCCTCGTTAGCCATGGACCGCCCACTCCTTGTGTTGAGCCGTGCACGCAGCGATCACGTCAGGACACCCCCAGCTCCCGGTCGATGAAGTCGAAGACCTCATCGGGCGTGGCGTCCTGGAGTTTCTCGGCGACGGCGTCCCCGCCGCCCGCCGGGGCGTCGGCCTCGTTGAGGGAGGCCAGCAGCGCCCGCAGCCGCTCCGTGATCCTGATCCGGGCGCTGCGGTCCGGTGCCGAGCCGGCCAGCGCCGCTTCCAACCTGTCCAGCTCTCCGAAGACCGGTGCGACGCCGACCACGCCGCCGTCGACGATCGCCGCCCGGACGTACTCGGCGAGGCCGGCGGCGGTCGGGTAGTCGAAGACGACCGTGGCGGGCAGCCGTACGCCGGTCGCCGCCGTCAGCCGGTTGCGCAGCTCGACCGCGGTGAGCGAGTCGAAGCCGAGTTCCCGGAAGGCCCGGTCCGGCTCGACGGCGTCCACCGAGGCGTGCCCGAGCACGGCGGCGGCCTGGCCGCGTACCAGGTCGAGCAGGGTCCGGCGCCGCTCGGCGTCGGTCTGCCCGGCGAGCAGCGCGGCGAGGGACTCCGCCGACGACCCGGCTTCCTCGGCCCGTTCGGCGACGGCCCGCTGTGCCTCGGCGACCCCGGTGAGCAGCGGGCTGGGCCGGACGGCGACGAACCCCGGCACGTACCGGGCCCAGTCGATGCCGGCCACCAGCGTCGCCGGCTCGCGGCGCGCCACGCACCGGGCGAGCGCGGCGAACGCCGTCCCGGTGTCGAGCCGGGCGACCCCGGTGCGCCGGCGGCGTTCCTCCACGGCCTGGTCGGCGGCGGCCATCCCACCGGCGGCCCAGGGTCCCCAGGCGATCGAGGTGGCCGCCAGGCCCTGCCGGTGCCGCTGCTCGGCGAGCGCGTCGAGGTACGCGTTGGCGGCGGCGTAGCTGCCCTGCCCGGCGGCGCCGAGCTGGCCGACCATCGCGGAGAACAGCACGAACGCGCGCAGCGGCAGGTCGGCGGTCAGCTCGTGCAGGTGCAGCGCGCCGAGCACCTTGGGCCGCAGCACGGCGGCGAGCCGGTCGGCGGTGAGGCCGTCGAGGACGCCGTCGTCGAGGACCCCGGCGGCGTGCACCACCCCGGTCAGGGGCGCGTCGGCGGGCACCTCGGCGAGGAGCTTCGCCAGCGCGGCCCGGTCGGCCACGTCGCAGGCGGCGACGGTGACCCGAGCGCCGGCCTCGGTCAGCTCCCGGACGAGCTCGGCCGCGCCGGGAGCGTCGGGGCCCCGGCGGCTGGCCAGCAGCAGGTGCTCGGCGCCCCGGGCGGCCAGCCAGCGGGCCACCTCCGCGCCGAGCGCGCCGGTGCCGCCGGTGACCAGCGTCGTACCGGCGTGGTCGGGCTCCTCGGGGGCGGCGGTGCTGCCGGGGGCCCGCACCAGCCGGCGGACCAGGATCGTGGTGCCGTCGACGGCGAGCTGGTCCTCGCCGTCGAGACCGGCCAGGGCGGCGCAGAGCAGGTCCCAGCCGTGGTCGTCGAGGGTGGCCGGCACGTCCACCAGCCCACCCCAGCGCTCCGGGTGTTCGAGGGCGACGACCCGGCCCAGGCCCCAGAGCAGCGACTGCTCCGGTCGGGCCGGGGTGCCGCCACGCGTGGTGCCGGCGGCGCCCCGGGTGACGCACCACAGCGGGGCGGCCACGTCGAGGTCGCCGAGGGCCTGCGCCAGGGCGAGGGAGCGGGCCAGGAAGGGCGGCACCGGCTGGGTGTCGTCGACCGGGGCGTCGGCGAGGGCGAGCAGGGAGAGCACGCCGTCGACCGGCGCGCGCCCGCCGTCGCCGGCCCGGGTCGCGGCGGCCACGTGTTCGGCGACCGCCGTCCGGTCGGTCAGCGCCTCCGGCAGCAGCACCAGCCGGGCGTCCGCGCCGCGCCGGGTCAGCTCGGCCACCGCGGCCTCGCCCTCGGCCGCGCGGGGCTCGTCGGCGACGACCCACCAGGCGCCGGGGAGGAAGCTGACGGGCGTGCCCGGGTACGGCTGCCAGACGCTGCGGTAGTACAGGTCGTCCAGGGCGGAACGGGTCCGCTGCTGGCGTCGCCAGGAGGCGAGCAGCGGCAGGGCGCCGCCCAGCCGTTCCCGCGACTCGGTGGCGTCGTTCGCGGTGAGTTCCGCGAGCGTCGCCAGGTCCTCGGATTCGACGGCCGCCCAGAACGCGGCGTCGACGCCGCTCGACGTCGGGTCCGCCGCCCTCGGCCCGTCGGCCCGGTTGGGCCAGAACCGGCTCCGGTCGAAGGCGTACGTGGGCAGGTCGACCGTCGCCGTCCGGGCGAGGACCCGGGTCAGGTCGACGGGCAGGCCGACGGCGTGCGCGGCGGCCAGGTTGGTGAGCAGGCGGGTGGGGTCGTCGTCGCCCCGCCGCAGGCTGCCCAGCGTGTGCCCGGTCGTGCCGGTGTCGTCGAGGATGGCGGTGACCGGCATGGTCAGCACCGGGTGCGGGGAGATCTCGACGAACGTGGTGTGGCCGGCGTCGACCGCGACGCGCACGGCGCTGTCGAACAGCACCGTCTGACGCAGGTTGTCGTACCAGTAGCCGGCGTCCATGGTCTCCGGCTCCACCCAGTCCCCGGTCAGGGTCGACACGAGGCGGGTGTGTCCGGGCTGCGGGGTGACGTCGGCCAGGTCGGTGCGGAGCTGTTCGGCGACCTCCTGCACCGCCGGGGAGTGCGACGCGTAGTCCACCGGGATCAGCCGGGCGCGGACACCGTCGGCCTGGCACGCCTCGACCAGGTCGGCCACCGGCTGTGGCGGCCCGGAGACGACCACGGTCGACGGACCGTTGACGGCCGCCACCCCGACCCCGGGGAACGCCGGGAGCCGCCCGGCGACCGCCTCGGCGGAGAGATCCACCGACGCCATCGCGCCCGTGCCCCGCAGCACGGCGAGAGCACGCGACCGCAGCGCGACGGTCTTCGCCGCGTCCTCCAGCGACAGGATCCCGGCGACGCACGCCGCGCCGATCTCGCCCTGTGAGTGGCCGATCACCGCCTGGGGGACCACACCGGCGTGTCGCCACACCGCCGCCAGGGCGACACCGACCGCCCACAGCACCGGCTGGACGACCTCGACCCGCTCCAGCCACGACTCGTCGTCCCCGGTGAGCACCGCCACCAGGTCCACGTCCAGGTGGGGCGCGAGGGCCCGCTGGCACTCGGCGAGACGGTCGTCGAACACCGGCGTACGACCGACCAGGCCGGCGGCCATCCGCGCGGACTGCGCGCCCTGGCCGGGGAACACGAACACCGCGCCGGCGCCGTGACCGGACGCCGTGCCCGTCACCGTGTTGCCGGCGGGCGCGCCGGCGGCCAGCGCGTCCAGCCCGGACAGCAACTCCTCGACGCTCGCCCCGACCACGGCGGCGCGCTGGTCGAAGACCGCGCGGGTCGTGGCCAGGGACCAGCCGACCACCGCCGGGTCGAGCCCGTGCGCGCGGACCTGCCGCGCCAGCCGCGACGCCTGGCCCGCCAGGGCGGCCCTCGACCGCGCCGACACCGGCCACACCGTCACGTCCGCGTCCACCAGCCCCGGCGCGGTGTGCACCGACGGTTCGACCTCGTCGGCCTGCTCGATGATCACGTGCGAGTTGGTGCCGGAGATGCCGAACGAGGACACCGCCGCCCGGCGCGGCCGGTCCACCGCCGGCCAGGGCCGGGCCTCGGTGGCCAGTTCCACGTCGCCGGCCGACCAGTCGATGTGCGGCGAGGGGGCGTCCACGTGCAGCGTCGCCGGGACCACACCCGCCCGCATGGCGAGGACCATCTTGATCACACCGGCCACCCCGGCCGCCGCCTGGGTGTGCCCGATGTTCGACTTCACCGAGCCGAGCAGCAGCGGGGTGTCCCGGTCCTGCCCGTACGTCGCCAGCAGCGCCTGCGCCTCGATCGGGTCACCGAGGGTGGTGCCGGTGCCGTGCGCCTCCACCACGTCCACGTCGGCGGTCGAGAGCCGGGCGCTGGCGAGGGCCGCCCGGATGACCCGCTGCTGGGAGGGGCCGTTCGGCGCGGTCAACCCGTTCGACGCGCCGTCCTGGTTCACTGCCGAGCCGCGCACCACCGCCAGCACCGGGTGTCCCAGCCGCCGGGCGTCCGACAGCCGCTCCACCAGCAGGATGCCGGCGCCCTCGCCCCAACCGGTGCCGTCGGCCGCCGCGGCGAACGCCTTGCACCGCCCGTCGGCGGCCAGCCCGCGCTGCCGGGAGAACTCCACGAACAGGCCCGGCGTCGCCATGACGGTCACACCGCCGGCCAGAGCGAGATCACACTCGCCCCGCCGCAGCGCCTCCACCGCCAGGTGCAGCGCGACGAGGGACGACGAACACGCCGTGTCCACCGACACCGCAGGCCCCTCCAACCCCAACGCGTACGCCACCCGACCCGACAAGACACTCGCGGCGTTCCCCGTCGCCCCGAATCCCTCCACCTCGTCCGTGGACGTCATCAACAGGGCCCCATAGTCCTGGCCGTTCGTGCCCACGAACACCCCTGTTCGTGAACCCCGCAAGGTCCCCGGGTCAACCCCTGCCCGCTCGATCGCCTCCCACGAGGTCTCCAGCAGCAACCGCTGCTGGGGGTCCATCGCGACCGACTCACGCGGTGAGATCCCGAAGAAGGCGGGGTCGAAGTCCGCCACGTCGTACAGGAAGGCGCCACTGCGGACGTAGGAGGTGCCGGTGGAATAGGGGTCGGGGTCGTACAGCCCGTCGATGTCCCAGCCCCGGTCGCCCGGCAGGTCGGAGATGGCGTCACGGCCGTCGCGCAGCATCTGCCAGAACCGCTCGGGGTCGCCTGCGCCGCCGGGGAACCGGCAGGACATGGCGACGATGGCGACGGGCTCGTCGTCGGCCAGGGTCACCGGGGCGGCGACGACCGCCGTCTCCACTCCGCCGCCCAACTCCTCGTGCAGGTGCCGGGCGAGCACGGTCGGGGTCGGGTAGTCGAAGACGAGGGTCACCGGCAGCCGCAGCCCGGTGGCGGTGGCGAGCCGGTTACGCAGCTCCACCGCCGTCACCGAGTCGAAGCCGAGGTCCCGGAAGGCGTGGTGCGGGTCGACGGCCTCGCCGCCGGCGTACTTGAGGACCGTGGCCGCCTGGTCGCGGACCAGGTCGAGCAGAACCTGCTGTCGCTCGGCGGTGTCCATCCGGGCGAGGGTGGCGGCGGGGCCGACCTCGTCGGCCTCCTTCGCCTCGGGGTGGCCCTTGGTGGCCGCGAGTGCCCGTGCCTCGGGGATCTCGGCGATCAGCGGGCCGGGCCGGGTCGCGGTGAAGGCGACGTAGAACCGGTCCCAGGCGATGTTCGAGATGGTCAGGAACGTCTCGTCGTGCTCGACGGCCTGGTGCAGCGCGGCGACGGCGAGCCTGGGGTGCATCTCGGGCGCGCCGTGGCGGTGCAGCATCCGCCCGAACTCCCCCTCGGCCATGCCGCCGCCACCCCAGGCGCCCCAGCCGATCGACGTGGCGGGCAGTCCGAGGCCGCGCCGGTGTTCGGCGAGGGCGTTGAGGAACGCGTTCCCGGGGGCGTAGTTGCCGACGCCGGAACTGCCCACGGTGCCGGCCATGGCCGAGAAGAGGATGAACGCGTCGAGGTCCCGGTCCCGGGTGAGTTCGTGCAGGTTGACCGCTGCGGTGACCTTGGCGTTGAGCGCGTGGTCGACCTGGTCGAGGGTGAGCGTGCTGATCACGGAGTCGTCCAGCACGGCGGCGGTGTGCACGACGGTGGTCAGCGGGTGCTCGGCCGGCAGGTCGTCGATGACGGCGGCGAGGGCCGCCCGGTCGGCGGCGTCGCAGGCGGCGACGGTGACGCGCGTGCCGAGGGCGACCAGCTCGGCCTCCAGCTCGGCGATGCCCTCGGCCTGCCGGCCCCGGCGGCTGAGCAGCACCAGGTGGGGCACGCCGTGGGCGGCGAGCCAGCGGGCCACGTGCCCGCCGAGGGCGCCGGTGCCGCCGGTGACCAGGGCGGTGCCGGTGGGCCGCCAGGTGCGGGCGGGCGGGGCGTCGCCCAGCGGGGCGCGCAGCAGCCGGCGGGCGAAGGCGCCGGTCCGCCGCAGCGCCACCTGGTCCTCGTCGTCGCTGCCGGCGAGGATCTGCACGAGCCGCCGGCCGGCGGCGTCGTCCGGCGTGTCGGGCAGGTCGAGCAGGCCGCCCCAGCGGTCGGGGTGTTCGAGGGCGGCGATCCGGCCGAAGCCCCAGGCGAGTTGCTGCACCGGGTGCGGCAGTGGTTCGCCGGCGTCGGTGGAGACGGCGCCCCGGGTGAGGCACCACAGCGGCGCGCGGACCCCGGCGTCGCCGAGGGCCTGCGTCAACGTGACGGTGCCGGCGAAGCCGACGGGCACCGCCGGGTGGTCGGCGGCCGGCGTCTCGTCGAGCGCGAGCAGGGAGACGATCCCGGCGACCGGTCCGGCCCCGGTGAGGTCCCGGACCCGCGCGGCGAGGGCGGCGCGGTCGGTCCGTTCGTCGTCCAGCTCGACGGGGACGACCGTGGCGCCGTGCCGGACGAGCGCGTCCCGGCAGAACGCGGCCTGCTCGGCGGCGGTGTCGGCGGGGCCGGTGACGAGCCACCAGGTGCCGGTGACGGCGGGTTCGCCGCCGTCCGCGACGGGCAGCCAGGCGTCCCGGTACCGCCACGAGTCGACGGTGGCCTGGTCGCGGTGCCGGCGTCGCCAGGCGGCGAGCACGGGCAGCACGTCGGCGAAGGCCGCCTCGGGCACCGTGTCGGTGGTGTCGGCGAGTTCGGTGGTGAGCGCGGTCAGGTCCTCCGCCTCGACGGCGGCCCAGAACCGGGCGTCGACCCCGTCGTCGGCCGTCGGCGCGGCGGCCGGGCCGGCGGCGGCCACGGCGGACGGCTGCGGCCAGTAGTGCTGGCGCTGGAACGGGTAGGTGGGCAGGTCGACCCGGCGTCCCGGCCGACCGGCGAAGGCGGGCCGCCAGTCGACCGGCACGCCTGCGGTGTAGACCTCGGCCAAGGCGCGGTGGAAACGGTCGAGTCCGCCCTCACCCCGACGCAGGCTCCCGGTCACCGTGGCGGCGGCGTCGGCAGCCTCGACGGTCTCCTGCATCGCCATGGTCAACACAGGGTGGGCGCTGACCTCCACGAACGTCGAGTAGCCGGTAGCGGCGAGGCTGCGCACCGCCTCCTCGAAACGCACCGTCTGCCGCAGGTTGCGGTACCAGTACTCCGCGTCCAGACCGGTGGTGTCCAGCCACTCCCCCACCACCGTCGACCAGAACCGCACCGCACCCGAACGCGGAGACAACCCGGCCAGCAACTCCAGCAGCTGCTCCCGCAACGGCTCCACGTGCGCCGAGTGGGAGGCGTAGTCCACCGGCACCCGACGGACCCGGATGTCCCGGGACTCGTACTCCGCGAACAGTTCGTCGAGGGCGGCCACGTCACCGGAGACCACCACGGAGGTCGGCCCGTTGACGGCGGCGAGGGCGACCCGACCGTCCCACCGGGCGATCGTCGCCGTCGCCTCGTCGGCCGTCGTCGCGACGGACACCATCCCACCAGCACCGGCCATCCCCGCGATGACCCGGCTGCGCAGCGCCACCACCGCCGCCGCGTCCTCCAGCGTCAACGCCCCGGCAACGCAGGCGGCGGCGATCTCACCCTGCGAGTGACCCACCACCGCCGACGGACGAACCCCGTACGACTCCCACAGGGCCGCCAACGACACACCCACCGCGAACAGGGCGGGTTGGACGACGTCGACCCGCTCCAGGGACGGCGCGTCCGGGGTGCCACGGACGACGTCCAGCAGGGACCAGTCCACGTACGGGCGCAACGCCTCCGCGCACGCGGTCAGCTTCTCGGCGAACACCGGAGCGGTGTCCAGCAGCTCGGCGGCCATGCCCACCCACTGCGAACCCTGGCCGGGGAAGACGAAGGCGACCTCGCCGGGCGTACCGGCGGCCCGGGTGACCGCCTCGGGGCCGGGACGGCCGTCGGCGAGCGCGTCCAGCGCGGCGGTCACCTCGTCGCGGGTGTCGGCGAAGACCACGGCGCGGTGGTCGTGGGCGGCGCGGCTGGCGACAAGGGACCAGCCGACGTCGCCGAGCGCGGTGTCCGGCAGCTCCGCCAGGTGGTCCCGCAGGTCGCGTGCACGGGCGGCGAGGGCGTCGGCGGTACGCCCGGAGAGCACCCAGGGCAGCTCGCCGGCCGGCCCGTCGGTCGCCGGCTGCGGCGTGGGCTCCTCGGCGGGGGCCGATTCGAGGATGGTGTGCACGTTGGTACCGCTGATCCCGAAGGAGGACACCCCGACGCGGCGTACGCCGTCGACGGGCTCCCACGGGCGGGCCTCGGTGAGCAGTTCGACGTGGCCGGCGGACCAGTCGACGTGCGGGGTGGGCTCGTCGACGTGCAGGGTGGGCGGCAGCACACCGTGTCGCATGGCGAGCACCATCTTGATGACCCCGGCGACGCCGGCGGCGGCCTGGGTGTGCCCGATGTTCGACTTGATCGAGCCCAGCCAGAGCGGACGGTCGGCGGGGCGGTCCTGCCCGTACGTGGCGAGCAGCGCCTGCGCCTCGATCGGGTCGCCGAGCGTGGTGCCGGTGCCGTGCGCCTCGACCACGTCGACCAGGTCGGGGGTGAGTCGCGCGTTGGCCAGGGCCTGCCGGATGACCCGCTGCTGGGCGGGACCGTTCGGGGCGGTGAGCCCGTTGGACGCGCCGTCCTGGTTGACGGCGCTGCCCCGCACGATCGCGAGGACCGGGTTGCCGTCGCGGCGGGCGTCGGAGAGCCGCTGGAGCACCAGCAGGCCGACGCCCTCGCCCCACCCGGTGCCGTCGGCCGCGCCGGCGAAGGGTTTGCACCGTCCGTCGGCGGCGAGTCCGCGCTGCCGGGAGAAGCCGACGAAGATGCCGGGGGTGGCCATCACGGTGGCGCCGCCGGCCAGGGCCAGGTCGCACTCCCCCGCCTGGAGGGCCTGCGCGGCGAGGTGCAGCGCGACCAGCGACGACGAGCAGGCGGTGTCGACGGTGACGGCCGGGCCGTGCAGCCCGAACGTGTACGACAGTCGCCCGGCGAGGACGCTGGCCGAGACGCCGGTGGCGAGGTAGTTCTCGTCGACGTCCCCGGCGGCCATCAGCAGCGAGCCGTAGTCCTGCCCGTTGGTGCCGACGTACACGCCGGTACGGCTGCCGCGCAGCGCGGTCGGGTCGATCCGGGCCCGCTCGAACGCCTCCCACGTGGACTCCAGCAGCAACCGCTGCTGCGGGTCCATGGCCACGGCCTCGCGGGGGCTGATGCCGAAGAAGGCGGGGTCGAACTCACCCGCCCCGGCGACGAAGCCGCCCTCCCGGACGTAGCTGGTGCCGAGGTGCTCGGGGTCGGGGTGGTACAGCTCGGCGAGGTTCCAGCCGCGCTCGCCGGGCATCAGGGTCATCGCGTCGGTGCCGGCGGCGACGAGGTCCCAGAGCTGCTCGGGCGAGGACACGCCGCCGGGGAACCGGCAGCTCATCGCCACGATCGCGATGGGCTCCCGGTGCAGGCCGGCACCGTCGGCGACCACCTCGCTCAGGGTGTGGCCGGCGGCCAGGCCGTGCAGGTGGGCGGCGAGTTCGGCGACCGTGGGGTGGTCGAAGGCGAGGGTGGCGGGCAGCGTCATGCCGGTCTCGGCGGTCAGCCGGTTGCGCAGCTCGACGGCGGTGAGCGAGTCGAAGCCGAGGTCGCGGAACGTCCGGTCGGGCAGCGGCTGTCCGGCCGGGTAGCCGAGCACGGCGGCGACCTGGGTGCGGACCAGCTCGGTGAGCTGCGGCAGGGACCGGCCGACGACGACGGCGCGGACCGGACCGGTCTGCCCGACGGGCACCCCGGGCAGGCCGGCGATCAGCGGGGTCGGCCCGCCCCAGGCGGTGGCGAGGCGTCCCCAGTCGACGTCGGCGACGGTCACCGCCGGCTCGCCGGCGTTGACCAGCCGGCCGAGCGCGGTGACCGCCTCGGCGGCGGGCAGCGGGTTGACGCCGCCCCGGGTCAGGCGGGCGGTGAGCTCGGCGGTCGCCGCCGCCATACCCGCGGCGGCCCAGGCGCCCCAGCCGATGGCGGTGGCGGGGAGCCCCTGGCCGTGCCGCCAGGCGGCGAACGCGTCGAGGTAGGCGTTGGCCGCCGCGTAGTTGCCCTGCCCGGCGCTGCCGATGACACCGGCGAGGGAGGAGAAGAGCACGAACGCGTCGAGGTCCCGCCCGGCGGTGGCCTCGTGCAGCACCCGCGCGGCGCGTACCTTGCCGTCGAGGACGGTCTGCATCCGGGCCGGGTCGAGGCCGTCGAGGACACCGTCGTCGACGACTCCGGCGGTGTGCACGACGGCGGTCAGCGTGGGCAGGGTGGCGACGAGGGCGGCCACCGCGTCGACGTCGGTGACGTCGCAGGCGACCACCCGGGCCGTGCCGGTCCCGGTCAGCTCGTCGAGCAGGTCGGCCGTGCCGGGGGCGTCCGGGCCACGGCGGGAGGCGAGCACCACCTCGGCGGCGCCGTTGGTGAGCAGCCACCGGGCCACCTGACGGCCCAGCGCGCCGGTGCCACCGGTGACGAGCACGGTGCCGGAGGGACGCCAGGCCGCCCCGGCGGTCGGGGCGGCGGGGACGAGCCGCCGTTCGAACACGCCCTGCGCACGGATCGCCACCTGGTCGTGCCCGGCGTCGGCGAGGACGGCGAGCAGCGCGTCCCCGGCGGTCGGGTCGAGGCGACCGGTGGGGGTCGCGCCGGTGCCGGCGGGCAGGTCGACCAGACCGCCCCAACGGTCCGGCTGTTCGAGGGCGACGACGCGGCCGAGGCCCCAGGCCGCCGCCGCGTACGGGTCGGCGACGGTCTCCCCGCCGCCGACGGCCACCGCGCCCCGGGTGAGGCACCACAGCCGGCCGGGCAGACCGGTGTCGGCGAGGGCCTGGACGAGGGTGAGCAGCAGCGCCGTTCCGGCGGGCACGGCGGGCGTGTCGGGCAGCGGTTCGTCCCGCTCGGGCAGCAGGCAGAGCACGCCGGCCCAGCCCTGCTCGCCGCGTTCCCGCAGCAGCCCACCGAGCGCCTCGCGACCCACCCCGGCCGCGACCCGGAGGACGTCGACGTCCCCTCCGCCGCGCCGGAGCAGGTCGGCGATCCCACCCCACTCTTGTCGATCATGGTCTTGTGGCTCCGCCGAAAGCCACACACCGCCCGACTCGGGCGCCCCGACTCCATGATCGACGCGACGGGGGGTGAGGGTGGGGGTGACGAGGAGCCAGCGGCCCGGCAGGGCCGGGACCGGGTTGGGACGGATCGGGTCCCACGTGATCCGGTACGACCAGGCGTCCACGACGGCGTCACGCAGTCGGGCCCGCCGCCACGAGGAGAGCACCGGTACGGCCGGGGCGAGGGCCGCCACGGCGTCCGGGTCGTCCTGTACGGCCAGGTGGGACGCCACGGCGGGCAGGTCGCCGCGTTCGACGGCGGCCCAGAAGTCGCCCTCGGCGCCGTCGGCGCGCTCGCCCGACGGGGCGGTCATGCCGTCACCCTCCGGCCAGTAGCGCTCGTGCTGGAAGGCGTACGTGGGCAGGTCGACCCGGGTCGCGCCGGTGTCGGCGAACCAGGGCTGCCAGGTCACCGGCACGCCGTGCACGTGCAACTCGGCCAGGGCCGCCAACAACGCCGGCACCTCCGGCCGGTCCTTGCGCTGGGCGGCAACGGCGAGCACGCCGTCGTCGCCCGGCAGGAGGTCCGCCGCCATCGCGGTCAGCACACTCTGCGGACCGACCTCCAGGAACGTGTCCACCCCGGCCGCCCGCAACGCGGCCACCCCGTCGCCGTACCGCACCGCCTCCCGCACATGCCGCACCCAGTACTCGACCGTCCGGATCTCCTCGCCGTCGGCGAGCGCCCCGGACACGTTCGACACCACCGGCAGCACCGGAGCGGAGAAGGTCAGCCGGCCGAGCACGGCCCGGAACTTCGCCAGCATCGGCTCCATCAGCGGACTGTGGAAGGCGTGACTGACCGTCAGCCGCCGCGTGCGCACGTCCCGGTCCCGCCAGGCCCGCTCGACCTGGTCGAGGGTCGCGGCGTCGCCGGAGACCACCACGGCGGTCGGCCCGTTGACGGCGGCGATCCCGACCCGGTCGGTCAGCCCGGCCAGGGAGGCCAGCACGTCCGCCTCGGCCGCGTTGACCGCGAGCATCCCACCACCGGCCGGCAACGCCTGCATCAACCGGCCCCGCGCCGCGACCAGCGCGCACGCGTGCTCCAGGGACAGCACCCCGGCCACGTGCGCCGCGACGATCTCGCCGATCGAGTGCCCGCCCACGAAGTCCGGGGCGATCCCGAACGACTCCACCAGACGGAACAGCGCCACCTCGACCGCGAACAGGCCCGCCTGGGTGAACACCGTCTGGTCCAGCAACTCCGCCTCGGGCGTGCCCGCCTCGGCGAACAGCACCTCCCGCAACGGTTTCGGCAACGCCCGGTCCAGATGCCCGCACACCTCGTCCACGGCGGACGCGAAGACGGGGAACGCCGCGTACAGCTCCCGGCCCATGCCGGCGCGCTGCGCGCCCTGACCGGAGAAGAGCACCGCGAGCTGGCCGCGCGTGGTGCCCGTACCGGTGAGGACGGTGCCGGCCGGCGAGCCGGCGGCCAGCGCGCGCAGCCCGGCCAGCAGGTCGTCCCGGCTGGTGGCGGCGACCACGGCCCGGTGGTCCAGCACCGAGCGGGACACCACCGACGAGTACGCCACGTCGAGCGGACGCAGGTCGTGGTCGGTGTCGGCGAGCCAGGCGGCCCAGCGGCCGGCCTGGGCGGCGACGGCCGCGGTGGAGCGGGCGGAGAGCAGGACCGGGACGACCGGACGGTCGACGACGGGGGCCGCCTCGTCGGCGGTGGTCTCCGGGACCGGGGCCTGCTCGATGATGGCGTGCGCGTTGGTGCCGGACACCCCGAACGACGACACCGCCGCCCGGCGCGGCCGGTCCACCGCCGGCCACGGCGTCGCCTCGGTGGCGAGCGCGACCGCCCCGGCCGTCCAGTCGACGTGCGGGGACGGCTCGTCGACGTGCAGGGTGGGCGGGACCACGCCGTGCTGGATGGCCAGCACCATCTTGATGACCCCGGCGACCCCGGCGGCGGCCTGGGTGTGACCGAGGTTGGACTTGATCGAGCCGAGCAGCAGCGGGGCGGCCTCGCCCCGGTCCTGCCCGTACGTGGCCAGCAGCGCCTGCGCCTCGATCGGGTCACCGAGACGGGTGCCGGTGGCGTGCGCCTCGACGGCGTCCACGTCGGCGGCGGTGAGCCGGGCGTTGGCGAGGGCCTGCCGGATCACCCGGACCTGGGAGGGGCCGTGCGGGGCGCTCAGGCCGTTGGACGCGCCGTCCTGGTTCACCGCGCTGCCCCGGATCACGGCGAGGACCGGGTACCCGTGGCGCTGGGCGTCGGAGAGTCGGGCGAGCAGCAGCATGCCGGCGCCCTCGGACCAGGAGGTGCCGTCCGCGCCGGCGGCGAACGCCTTGCACCGGCCGTCGGGGGCGAGGCCGCGCTGCCGGCTGAAGCCGACGAAGACCGCCGGGGTGGGCATGACGGTCACGCCACCGGCGAGGGCCAGTTCGCAGTCGCCGTTGCGCAGCCCCTGGGCGGCGAGGTGGATCGCCACCAGGGAGGCCGAGCAGGCGGTGTCGATGGTGACCGCCGGCCCCTCCAGGCCGAGGGTGTACGCCACCCGCCCGGAGACGACGCTCGTGGCGTTGCCGGTGAGCATGTGCCCCTCACCGTTCTCGGACTGGGCGACGACCGCCTCGTAGCCGTGCGAGGCCGCCCCGACGAACACCCCGGTACGGCTGCCCCGCACGGTCGGCATGGGCAGCCCGGCCCGCTCGAACGCCTCCCAGCACGCCTCCAACAGCAGCCGCTGCTGCGGGTCCATGGCGAGCGCCTCGCGGGGGCTGATGCCGAACAGGTCGGCGTCGAACTCCCCGGCGTCGTAGACGAAGCCGCCCTCGGAGACGTAGCTGGTGCCGGGGTGGTCGGGGTCGGGGTGGAAGAGCCGGTCGAGGTCCCAGCCCCGGTCGGCGGGGAACGGGCCGATGCCGTCACCGCCGTCGCGGACGAGCTGCCACAGCCGCTCGGGCGAGTCGACCCCGCCCGGGTACCGGCAGCTCATCGCGACGATGGCGATGGGCTCGGACTCCCGCGCCTCCAGCTCCCGCAGCCGCCGCCGGGTGCGCCGGAGTTCCGAGGTCGTACGCTTCAGGTACTCGACGTACTTCTCGTCCTCGTTGCTCACCGTGGACCCACCTCACTCGGCATGCCGTGGTCGTTGCGGCTGGCGGTCACGATGTCTCCAGCTCGCGGTCGATCAGGTCGAAGATGTTCTCGGCGGTGGCCGACTCCAGGTCGTCGTCGCCGTCGGCGTCGGCCCGCCGGTCGGCCAGCCGGTCCAGCAGGCCGTGCAGCCGGTCGGTGATCCGGCGGAACTCGTCGCCGGTCGGGTCGAGCCCGTCGAGCGCCACTTCCAGCCGGTCGAGTTCCCGGCCGGCGCCCGTGGACGCCTCGGGGGCGGCCGTGTCGGCGAGGTCGAACTGGGTCCCCAGGTACGCGGCGAGCGCCGCCGGCGTGGGGTTGTCGAAGACCAGCGTCGCCGGCAGGCGCAGCGCGGTGGCCGCCCCGATCCGGTTGCGCAGCTCGACCGCGGTGAGCGAGTCGAAGCCGAGTTCCCGGAACGCCCGGGTGGGTTCCATGCCGGCCGCGTCGCCCCGGCCGAGCACCACGGCGACGTGGGACAGCACCAGGTCACGCAGGGCGCGTTCCCGCTTCTCGACGGGCAGGGTACGCAGGGTGTCGACGAACGCCTGCCCACCGGCGGCCTCGGCGGCGGCGGCCCGCCGGTTGGCGGGACGGACCAGGGCCGCCAACAGCGGGTGGACCGGAGCGCCGGAGGACGCCATCGCCGTGTTGATCTTCGCAGGCATCAGTACCGCCCGCTCGGAGCGCCAGGCCGCGTCGAAGAGGGCGAGGGCCTCGTCGTTGCCGAGCGCCACCAGGCCGCTGCGCTCCAGCCGCCGCAGGTCGACCGCGTCGAGGTGCCCGGTGATGCCGCTGGCCTGCCCCCACAGGCCCCAGATGAGGGAGACCGCCGGCAGGCCCAGCGCCCGCCGGTGCTCGGCGAGGGCGTCGAGGAACGCGTTGCCGGCGGCGTAGTTGCCCTGTCCCGGCCCGCCCATCAGGCCGGCGGCGGCGGAATAGAGCACGAACGCGGTCAACTCGTGGTCGAGTGTGGCCCGGTGCAGGTTCCAGGCCGCGTCGACCTTCGGCCGCAGCACCGAGGCGAGACTGTCCGGGGTGAGCGACTCGACGGTGGCGTCGGAGACGACACCGGCGGTGTGCACGACCGCGCGCAGCGGATGCCGCGTGTCCACCAGGGACAGCACGTGGTCGACCGCGTCCGGGTCGGCCAGGTCGGCGGCGACGATCGACACGTCCGCGCCGAGCGCCTTGAGGTCGGCGAGCAACTCGTCCGCGCCGGCGGCGTCCGGGCCGCGCCGGCTGACCAGCAGCAGGTTCCGGGCCCCGTGCGCGGTGACCAGGTGCCGGCAGAGCAGCCCGCCGAGGGTCCCGGTGGCACCGGAGACCAGCACCGTGCCGTCGCGCAGCGGCGGCTGCGGGATGCTCACGGTCAGCTTGCCGACGTGGCGGGCCTGGCTGAGGAAACGGAACGCCTCGGGGGCACGCCGGACGTCCCAGGTGCGCCGGGGCAGTGGCCGCAGCGCGCCGCTGGCAAAGAGCGTCATCAGCTCGTCGAGCATCCGCGCGATGGTGTCCGGGCCGGCCACCATGAGGTCGAAGACCTGGTAGCCGACGCCGGGGTGGTCGGCCGCGATCCGCTCCGGGTCCCGCTTGTCGGTCTTGCCCATCTCGACGAACCGGCCACCCCGGGGCAGCAGCCGCAGCGACGCGTCCACGAACTCTCCGCTGAGCGCGTTGAGCACCACGTCCATGCCGCGCCCGCCGGTGCGGGCGAGGAACTCGTCGACGAAGTCGAGGGTGCGCGAGGACGCGATGTGGGCGTCGTCGAAGCCGGTGTCCCGCAGCGCCGGCCACTTGCCGGGGCTGGCCGTGCCGTAGACCTCCGCGCCGAGGTGGCGGGCGATCTGCACGGCGGCCATGCCGACACCACCGGCGGCCGAGTGCACCAGCACCGACTCGCCGGCCGTCAGCCGGCCCAGTTCGACCAGCCCGTACCAGGCGGTCAGGAAGACCACCGGCACGGCCGCCGCCTCCGCGTACGACCAGCCGTCGGGGATGCGGGTGAGCATGCGGTGGTCGGTGACCGCGACGGTGGAGAACGAACCGGCGATGATGCCCATGACCCGGTCACCGGGAGCCAGGCCGGTGACGCCCGGACCGACTTCGAGCACCACGCCGGCTCCCTCGCTGCCCAGCACCTCCTGGTCGGGCACCATGCCGAGGGCCAGCACCACGTCCCGGAAGTTGAGCCCCGAGGCGCGCATGCCGACGACGACGTGCCCCTCCGGCACCTCGCCGCCCTCCGCCGTCACGGGCAGCAGGGCGAGGTTCTCCAGGGTGCCCGTCTCGGTGACGTCGAGCCGCCACGGCGTCCCGTCCGCGGGCAGCGCCAGCGCCCCGGCGTCCCGGGCCCGGACGAGCCGGGGCACCAGGACGGCACCGTCGCGTACCGCGAGCTGCGGCTCGCCGGATCCGACCGCGGTCAGGACCGCGGCGAGGGAGGAGTCTGCGGCGTCGGTGTCGAGCAGCGTGAACCGGCCGGGGTTCTCGGACTGCGCCGAGCGGACCAGTCCCCACAGGGCTGCGCGGGCGAGGTCGCGGGGAGACTCGCCGGGCGCGGCGGCGACCGCGCCCCGGGTGTGCAGGACCAGTCGGGTCTGCTCCAGCCGGGGCTCGGCGAGCCAACTCTGGAGCAGCGTCAGGACGTCGCGGGCCGCGTCGTGCGCGTCCACGTCGGCCCGCACCGGGTCGGTCTCCGCGTCGGTCCGCAGGTCGACCACGATCTCCGGTACGTCGTCGCCGCCGTCGAGCGCGGCGATCAGCGCCGCCAGGTCGGTGTGGCCCGTCACCGGGTGTCCGGCGGCGGTCAGGGCGCCGGCCAGCCCGAGCGGGTCGGTGCCGAGCAGCGCCCAGCGCGCCGTGTCCCCGACGGGCACGTCGGTCGCCGGCAGGGGCGCCCAGTCCAGGTGGAACAGGGCGTTGCGGCGCAGCGCGGCGCTCTCGTCGGCCCGGTCGGCGCCGACCGGGCGGAAGGTCAGCGACTCCACCGAGGCGACCGGCTGCCCGGCCGGATCGGTCAGGGTGACGGCGATCGTGTCCGGGCCGAGCGAGCGCAGCCGCACCCGCAGCCGGGTCGCGCCGTGGGCGTGCAGGCTGGCCGAGCGGACGGCGAACGGCAGCCAGCCGGTGCCGGCGGGGTCGGTCGGGTTGCCGAGCAGGCGGCTGGGGCCGGTGGCCTGGAGCGCCGCGTCGAACAGGGCCGGGTGCAGGCCGAAGAGGGGTGCGTCGGCGACCACCGCGTCGGGCAGGGCCACCTCGGCGTACACCTCGTCGTCGCGCCGCCACACCCGGCGCAGTCCACGGAACGCGGGGCCGTAGGTGAGGCCGTCCTCGGCCGACCGGGCGTACCAGGTGTCCAGGTCGGTGTCGACCTCGACGGCGCCGGCCGGCGGCCACTCCCCCGACTCCCCCGAAGGCGTCGGAAGTTCCGGCAGCAGCAGTCCCTCGGCGTGCCGGATCCACTCCCCGTCGCCACCCTCCTCCTCGGGGCGCGAGTGGACGGTGACGCCGCGCTCGCCGGTCGCCCCGGGCGCCCCGAGACGCACCTGCACCTGAACGGCGCCGGTGGACGGCAGCACGAGCGGGCTGATCAGCGCCAGGTCGCCCACCTGGCCGGCGTCGACCTCGTCGCCCGCCCGGACCACCATGTCGACGAGGGCGGTGCCGGGCACGATCACGGTCTTCCCGACGACGTGGTCGGCCAGCCACGGGTGGGTGTGCACGGAGAGCCGGCCGGTGAGCACCACGGTCTGGTCGTCGGCGACCGGTACGGCGGCGGCGAGCAGCGGGTGCCCGGCGTCCTGGAGGCCGGCCGAGCCGACGTCGCGTACCCGGTTGGCCGGGGCCTGCAACCAGTACCGTTCCCGGTCGAAGGCGTACGTGGGCAGGTCGACGGTGGCTGCCGGGGTGAGGACCTTCGTCCAGTCGACGGGCAGCCCCAGCACGTGGGCCGTCGCCAGGTTCGTCAGCAGCCGCGCCGGATCGTCCTCCCCCCGACGCAGCGTGCCCAACGTGTGGCCGGTGGCCCCGGCGTCCTCGAGGATCGCGGTGACCGGCAGCGTCAACACCGGATGCGCCGACACCTCCACGAACGTGGTGTGCCCCGCCTCGATGGCCGTCCGCACGGCAGCGTCGAAGCGCACCGGGTTGCGCAGGTTCTCGTACCAGTACGACCCGTCCATCACGGTCGGATCCGCCCACTCACCGGTCAGGGTGGACACCAGCGGCGTGTGCCCGGTCCGGGGGGCGAGGCCCGCCAGGTCGGAGAGCATCCGCTCGCGGATCTGTTCGACGGCCGGGGAGTGCGACGCGTAGTTGAACCGGATCGGCCGCGCCCGCACCCCATCGGCCTGGAACTCCTCCACCAGCTCCGCCACCAGCTGCGGCGGACCGGAGACCACCACCGTCGCCGGACCGTTGCGCACCGCCACGACCACCTCGGGCCGGTCGGCCAGCCGGGCGGCGACCTCCTCGGCCGGTAGGTCGACCGCCGCCATCGCCCCGGTACCGGCAAGCCCCGCCAACGCACGAGCCCGCAGAATCACCGCCTTCGCCGCATCCTCCAACGACAGCACACCCGCCACACACGCCGCCGCGATCTCACCCTGCGAATGACCGATCACCAACCGGG